>JAZQYH010000034.1:0-59475 GCA_045633415.1 Oscillospiraceae bacterium
TGGTGCGCTAGAAGGGACTCGAACCCCTGACCTCTTGATTCGTAGTCAAGCACTCTATCCAGCTGAGCTACTAGCGCTAATGCACTAATAATATTATCACTAAGCTGCAAGTTTGTCAATACTTTTTTTGTAGTTTTTTCAAAAAGTTATGATGTTGCATATGCAGACTTTAATGCTATAATATAGCTATAAAATTTTTATGGAGAACACAATGAAAGTAAGTTTTATAATAATGGATTGTTATGATGAATCCACATTTGAAAGATGTATGCAGTCAGTAAGCCTGCAAAGCCACGAAGACTGGGAAGTTATTGTAGTAGGTCAGCGTGATTTAACCGAAATTTCTGCCGAGGGTGTAAATGCCAGATACATTACCTGCCCTGATGATATTTCCACTATGCTGGAAAAAGCACTGGACAGCGCCAGCGGCGACTTTGTCTGCTTTATAGACAGTGTACATTGCTATTCACCTTTCTTTGCAGAAAAGATGGTAGGTATGTGCGAAGAAGACATTGATATGGCATGCTGTGGATATATCGGTGTTCAGCAGAACACACTTTTAAGTCAGGTAGGTGTGCCGCTGATGATGTACCGCCCTGATACAATGACAAAAGAACAGTACACAGAAAAGCTTACCGGTGATGACGCTGTAAGTGTGGGCATGCACAACTATTTTGAAAACAAACTCTACCGCCGCAATTTGCTGGAAAAATCCAGACCTCTGGTTACAGAAGATTACCCAGAAACTGATATTGTAAAGAAACTGGTTGACGCTTGCGAAAAAGTGGCTGTAACAGACGAACCATTACTGTTTGTATGTATAGAATAATTACAAAGGCATCCTGTGGGTGCCTTTGTTTTAATTTTCCCTATGAAACATCATATATTTATGATATAATATAAGGTAATGTTATAAAGGAGATAAAATTATGCAGTGGACTGATATTAAAGTAATTACAGATAAAAAATTTGAAGACATCTTCGACTTTGTTTCCGCAGAAATCTGCCCTATGGGTGTGCAGATTGAAGACTATTCCGACCTTGAACAGCAGGTGGAAGAAATCGCACATATCGACCTGATTGAAGCAGACCTGCTGGAAAAGAACAGAAACGAAATTATTGTTCACCACTATATTTCACCAGAACTGGATGCACAGAACTTAAGACTTGTTCTGGAAAGCAGACTGGATGCACTGGGCGTGGAATACAGATGTGAAGTTGAATACATAAATCAGGAAGACTGGGAAACAGGCTGGAAAAAATACTATCATCCAATGGATATTGGTAACAATCTGGCTGTTTGTCCATCATGGGAAAACTACGAAACAGACCGCAAAGTGCTGAAGCTGGACCCTGGTATGGCTTTCGGTACAGGCACACACGAAACAACATACCTGTGTCTGGAAGTGCTGGACAGAGAAATCAAAGGCGGCGAAAGAGTGCTGGACGTAGGTACAGGCAGTGGTATTCTGGGCATTGGTGCTATCCTGCTGGGTGCCGCTGATGTAGAAGGCGTTGACATCGACCCAACAGCTGTTAAAGTAGCTATCGAAAATGCACAGCTTAACGGTGTGGAAGATAAATTCCAGATTAAAGTTGGTGACCTTGCAGACCAGGCAAGCGGCGAATACGACATCGTAGTGGCAAACATCGTGGCAAATGCAGTAATGATGCTGTCTGGCGTAGTACCACAGTTTTTGAAAAAAGGCGGCCTGTACATCACAAGCGGTATCATCGACACAAGAAAAGATGAAGTGCTGGCTTGTCTTGAAAACCTTGGCTTTGAAATTATCCGTGTTCACGAAAAGAACGGTTGGGTATGTATCGAAGCAACACATTAATTGCCCATATATTTTTATAAAAGTATATAACCGACGAAAGTTCTATTATTGAATATGGCACATAGATATTTTTTAACAACAATCAATGAAAACACCGCCACTGTCTGTGGACCTGAAGCCGCACATCTGGTAAAGGTGATGCGCATAAAAGAAGGTGACAGTGTTATTCTCACTGACAAAAGCGGCTGGGACTACACTGCTGTAGCCAGAGAAATCGACAAAGATGAAATAATCTTTGACGTAGTTTCAAAAGAAAAGAACCCTGCTGAACCAACAAAGAAAATGACAGTTTATATGGCTTTGCCAAAAAGCGATAAACTGGAATTTATCACACAGAAAATGTGTGAACTGGGCGCAGTGAAGCTGGTGCCTTTTGTAAGCGAATACTGTGTGGCACAGAAAAGCAAAAAAGACGACAACAAGGTAAGCCGCCTGCAGAAAATCAGCGACGAAGCCTGCAAACAGTCTGGACGCAGTGCCCCTATGGTGGTGGAAAAAACCGCCACTTTCAAAGAAATTCTGGCGCAACTGCCTGACTATGACAAAGTGTTGCTGTTTTATGAACAGGGCAGTGAAAAGCTGAGTGAAATCGACTTTTCTTCCTGTGAAAATGTAGCTATTATCATAGGCAGTGAAGGTGGTTTTTCACAGAGAGAGGCTGACCTGATGATGGAAAAAGGGGCAACAAACATAGTGCTGGGGGCAAGAATCCTGCGCTGTGAAACTGCCGCTGTTACAGCCGCCAGCCTTGTAATGTTCTCTATGGGAGAACTTGAATAGGAGATTTTATGAGTAATAAACAAATCAGAAATTCAAGAAGACGCAGAAAAAGAAACACACAGCGAATTGTTTTTATTTTGCTGTTCTCTCTTCTTGTGTTTTTTGCAATCAATGGGCTGACAGGGCTTTTAACTGGCAGAGGAGTGGAAAACAGCTCTTCCCAGCTGGAAAACAGCCAGACACAGCCTACACCAGAGCCAACTCCAGAGCCTACACCTTCAATTCCACAGCCAAATGATTTTACCGTGCTGGTAAACCGGGCAAATCCTTTGTCTGAAGACTATGACGTGGAAACAAGAGGTATTGTAAACAATGGTGTACAGACAGACTATCAGTTCGATGTGCGCGTAATCGAACATCTGGAAGCTATGCTGAAAGATGCGGCAGACGCTGGTTATCCAGTACTTATTAGAAGTGCCCACCGTACAATCAACTACCAGAAAATGCTGTATACCAACAAGGTTAATGCTTATCTGAATGCCGGCTACAATCAGGCAACAGCTGAAAGCGAAGCAGCCAAATGGGTGGCTGTACCTGGCACAAGTGAGCACAATCTGGGTCTTGTAGTTGATATTGTAAACAAAGGCTACACAGGTGAACTGGAACAGTATTTTGAAGACGAACCACTGTTTACATGGCTGGTGGAAAACTGTGCAGACTACGGCTTTATCCTGCGTTATCCAAAAACAAAAGAAGCTGTAACCGGCATTGTTTACGAGCCATGGCACTACCGCTATGTAGGCGAGGAAGTGGCACATTATATTATGGACAACGACCTGACACTGGAAGAATATTGGGAGAATATCAAAATTGGAAAATCTTAATCTTGAAGAAATCAGAAAAGAAATAAGTGCTATCAACGATGAAATGCTGGCACTGTTTGTAAGAAGAATGGAACTGTCTGCACAGGTAGCCGAATACAAAAAAGCAAACGGTCTGCCAACACTGGACAGAAAAAGAGAAGAAGCTATCCTGCAGAAAGTAGCAGATAACACAGGCGATGAATTCCGCCAGTATGCTATTCAGCTGTTCAGAACAATGATGGACCTGAGCAAAGAATATCAGGATACATTGAGATAAAACTGTAAGGAGTGTAAAATATGGCTCATTACGAAAAAATACTCAGCGAAGAAACAATATTCTCTGGCAGGGTTTTCACTGTAAAAACCCGACAGGTAGAGCTGGAAAACGGCAAAGTTCAGGGCAGGGAAGTTGTTCTGCACAATGGCGGTGCCGCAATACTGCCAGTAGATGATGAAGGCAATGTTTACCTTATCCGCCAGTACAGAATAGCTTTTGAAGAAGAAGTGCTGGAAATGCCAGCAGGCAAACTGGAAAAAGGTGAAGACCCATTTGAAGCCGCCAAAAGAGAACTGAGCGAAGAAACAGGCTTTACTGCAAAAAATTATTTTAATCTGGGTGAAATGTGGCCAACTGTTGGTTACTGCGGCGAAAAGATTTATATCTATCTTGCCACAGGGCTGACAAAGGGCGAAACACACCCTGATGAAGATGAATTTGTGACAACAGTAAAACTGCCATTTGAAACAGCATACAATATGTGTATGGACGGCACTATCAAAGACGGCAAAACTCTGGTGGCTATTCTGAAAGCCAAAGAATTGCTGGGCAAATAATACATACAACAGAATAAAATCAAACAGGCAATGTCACCCAATGTCACATTGCCTGTTTTTTATTATTTATCATCAATAGCAAGAAATATGAAAACTCCACACTGTTTCTTTGTTATAATTCCTTATAGGAAGGGGTGAAAATATGCCAAACCACATTGTAGATATAGCGCTTGTAATTGATTATATAGAATCTCACCTTAATGAAAAACTGGATTTGGAAAAGATATCCGATGCGGTTCATTATTCAAAATACCATTTGCACCGTATGTTTACCAGTACAGTAGGAATGACAATCCACGACTATGCACAGCGCCGTCAGCTTACTGAGGCTGCAAAACTATTGATATTTTCTGCCAAACCCATTATTGAAATTGCTTTTCTCTGTGGTTATGAAAGCCAGCAGGCATTTTCTTCTGCTTTTAAAGCTATGTATAAAGTGCCGCCTGCACAGTACCGATACAGCAAAACTTTTTATCCCCTGCAACTGAGATTTGTGCTGCACAAAGATATCGGTCCCAAAGTTTTCACGAAAGAAGATATCTGCATTGCTGAAAAAAGCCATATTCCTGCATGGATGGACTTGATGCATCTGGTTATTGATGGGTATCCTGTTATGGATGAGGATGATTATCTGTATGAGATTACAAAGGCTGTGGAAGAAAAAAGAGCACTTCTTTTAAAAGATGAAAATATTTTAATAGGAGCTATGACATTTTCAAGGGAAACAGGAAGCATTGACTTTTTAGGGATTCACCCCCAATATCGCAACCGGGAGATTCCCAAATTGTTTTTGGATGCACTTCTGGAAATATATCTCCCCGGACAAAAAATCAGTATGACCACTTACCGCCAAGGTGATAAAGCGGATACAGGTCACCGTGATTTACTTAAAAACCTTGGCTTTGCCGAAAGGGAACTGCTGACAGAATTTGGCTATCCTACACAACGCTTTGTTTTTTATCCCGCTGATAAGGAGGAAACAACATAATGACAAGAGAAATCAATCCAAAAGATACCACAAGGGAATCGGCATACAGGCTCTGGATGGATGCACCCAATCCGATGGTTACATTTTTCAAAACCTTGGATGTGACAAATCTGATTAAAATATCAAGGAAAAAGCATATAAAATTCAATATGCTGCTGGACTTTTGCATTGGAAAAGCCGCTGTTTCTGTAAAAGAGTTTTATATACTTCCGGTTGGGGAAAAACTTATTAAGTATGATTACATCGCTGTAAATACCATTGTGAAAAATATAAATGGCGATGTGAGCTCCTGCGATATTTTGTATACAGAGGATTTGAAAAGTTTCAACGGTGATTATTTGAAATATACCGCTCAAGTGGCAAAGACCTGTGTGGACAGAGATTTGTCCGGCGATTGTATGGTTATTGGAACATCCGCAATTATCGATACCGAGATTGACGGTGCTGTTGGCATGAACAGCGGTATTTTCAACAATCCATTTATTATCTGGGGAAGATACCGCAAAAAAGGATTCAGATATTATCTGCCAATATCTTTTCAGTTTCACCATACACAAATGGACGGTGCCCATGCAGGCAGATTCCTGGAAAATCTGCAGAAGGTGATTAATATGGCAAAGTAAGCTGATTCCAATTTGTTAAAAAGATAAAAGCCAAGCTACAAAGCGTAGCTTGGCTTTTTTAACTATTCATTTTTTATAATTTGTGCCTCGGCACCTTGTCTTGCAAAAAGTTCTTTTATCAGTTCTGCCTGTCCGAGGGGTATATTCTCTTTTATAACAGCAGGCAAGTTTTCCACCAGTTCCACGGCTGTATTAAGACCGCAGCCTGTTACACGGCGTATCACACTTACAGCACCTATTTTACTTTCACCTATCTTCATTAAAACCACATTGTAAGGGACTGTATATTCCCGTGGCAGGGAATAAAACTGTATAGGCTGTTCCATCTTTTGGCTGATTTCCGCCATAAGATTATGATTAATCAGATAAGATAAGCCTTTCACACCAGGGTTTATTATAAGACCATGGCCTTCTTTTGCCAGAGGAACAAGTTCACTGAAGCTGAATGCCGCCACCCTGTCATTTAGGTAAAGTGCTCGCAGGTCTTCCATATTTGTAAACGCCGCAACAGCGTGCAGACCTGTTTTTGCATTGTCTGCAAACAGAGAGTGCATTATTTTCGGCTGTTGATTAAAAATCTGGTCTGTGTTTTTTTGTTCCAGCATATTTTTAATCACATTTTCACTGCCTATGTAAACCAGCTGGTTGTCTTTCCATATTGTGCCCACAGCGCCCTTTGTCAGCAAAGACATACCCTGCCATAGCTGTACAGAATCAGCATTGTTTTTCAGCAGGACAGATAACAGTTCAGCCCCTTTGGTTGCGATGTGCAGTGTTGTGTCTGCACTGCTGTCTGCATCAGCGGAATCACCATATCTGAAAGGCACAAGCAACGGAATATTTTTCATCTGATGTGCCAGAGCACTGTGCCATGTAGCAAGGTCTGCTTTCTGTTCAGCAGTAATATCACCGCCAGTATTCTGCATAATACGCAGTATCAGGCTTGCCATCATACTGCCAGTATATTCGGTGCTGTTACCCCGACAATTATGTCTTTCACAATTCTTACTGTCTGCATATATTTTTACTGTCTGTACACCATATCTGAGCCACAGATTTTCTGCCTTGCCAAGTTCATCTTCATTCAGCGGCATAGTGGTGATGTTGTAAATGAAATTATCACCTATATACCTTTGAGCGTCATATTTGTTGCGATATATTCTGACACTGCGGTCGTTTTCAATAAAAGGAAAAATGCTGTTGTTCTTGTTGAGTATTGGCCAAAGCACAGGTTTTTCTGGCTGGACATCAATTATCTCAGGAGTTTTTTGAAGCATAGTCTTTTTTGCTGATACTTTTTCATTCTTCTGTACAGGTTCTTTCTTTCTACGCCAATGCAGCCCCATCAGAATAAAACTGATTGCCATAATATACCAGAGACTGCCTATAGGTAAAAAGCCGTCCACTGTGAGGGTGATGACTACTGCACCCAATAGCCATATCACACCCAGTATTACCAGTACCAAAGCCGCTTTTCTTCTGTCTTCCTGTGTGATGCTGGTCTTTGATTTTTTTGATTTATGTAATGATTTGTTAAAGCTTTTCGGAAAAAATCTGTTGATGATACAAAGCATATATGGTCTGATATCCTTTATTTCCTTATCGAAAGTAAAAATCCTTACAATATTTGTCTGGTTAAACCATACTATTTTTACAGGACATCCAAGGTTCTGGCTGTAACCAGCTACACCGAGACTGCTGGCCTCTGCCTGCAGGTCAGGGCAGGAGGATATATTATCACATTCTCTCACTTTGTGGATATATTCTGTCTCCTTGGCTCCAATATGATTTGTTTTTGTCACAGAGTCTGCACCATTCAAATCTGCCTGTGAAACAAAGCTGGCGCTGGCCAGTATATAGTCCCAGCCATAACGACTTGTCAGCTGTATATCATACTGGTGCCATTTTTCCAAGGTTTTGTGATTGACGGATTGGATATAGCCTGTAGCGCTCATACACACATCTCCTTAATAAGTTTGATATTTTTTTATCAATCTCATTATATAACTTTTATCGCTTTTGTTCGGTGATAAAGTTACCATTCTTTTTCGTCTGCTTTGCGGATAGCTTTGCAGGGGTTACCTACCGCAACAGTGTTTGCAGGAATATCCCTTACTACCACACTGCCTGCGCCTATTACACAGCCGTCGCCTATTATAACACCCGGACAAACTGTAACACCTGCGCCAAACCACACATTGTTGCCAACAGTGATATTACGAAACTGTTGCCAGCCTGCCAGTCGTTTTTCTGGGTTTGCTGGGTGCTGTGCTGTGACAAAGGTACAGTCTGGTCCTATAAGAACATTGTCGCCAAAGGTGATTTTACCACCGTCCAGCAGTTTGCAGTTATAGTTTGCAAAAAAGTTTTTGCCCACAGTGATATAACTGCCGTATTCACAGATAAAAGGGGACTTTATATAACAGCCATCGCCTTTTTTGCCGATAAGCTGTTCCAATAATTCTTCTCTTTTTTCACTGTCCTGTGGATTTGTATTGTTGTATTCAAAACACAGTAATTCCGCGCGGTCTCTCTGCCGTTTCAGGTCTTTGTCACCACGGATAAACTCTAACCCTGCCAGTGCTTTTTCTCTTTCTGTCATATTCCTTACCTCTGTTATTCAATATCTGTAAAAATTATAGCATAGCCGCCAATATTTACACAATATGCCTTAACTTATGCATTTTAAAAGGAGAGAATGGTGTTACATTCTCTCCTTTTTGTATTAAGCCAATGATTTCACCAGCAGTTTATATGAATTATCTATAATCTCTTCTCTGGACAGTGGGTAAAGCCTGTTTTTTGCCCGGCTTACAGTGGCAAAAACATTTGACACTATTGCCATAAGCACATAAGCTTCATTTTCTTTATTATACACATCCATTGAAAATACATTCTGGTTATAGCCTTTTGCCAGCACAGAGAAAAGTATTGATACAAATTCTGTCACCTGCTGGAGAATTTCTGGTGAAAGATTACAGGCTTCTTTTTCTTTACCCATTGCCTGCAGTAACAGCCGAAACACAGAGCCTGTGTCCTGTACACTGTCGATAATGCCGTTGTAGATAATGTTCATCCGCTGGGCAAAATCCTGTACACGGGCCATTTCCTGTTCAAACCGCTGTTTCTGCAGTGACATGGAGTAAACCATAGCCCCCTGAACAATCTCTTCCTTGGAAGAAAAATAATCATAGATAGTGGCTTTACCCACACCTGCCGCTGTGGCAATTTTCTGGGCTGTAAGGGATGATACATCTTCCCCAGACCGTGCCAGTTTCAGCACACCATTGAAGATGTTTATCTCTTTTTCAGAATAATTATTCTTCATCTTCAAAATCCACCTCGATTACTTTCATTTCACCACGGTTGAAGATGTTGTAAAGAACAGGCACAAGGAACAGTGTCAGCAATGTGGCATAAGCCAGACCACCGATGGATACAACAGCCATACCCTGTGAAAGTTCAGCACCCATGCCTACACCCATAGCCATTGTGGAGTTGGCAAGAATTGTGGTAAGGGCTGTCATAAGAATAGGGCGGATTCTGTCTTTACCTGTCTGTATAAGGGCATCACGCTGTGGAACACCTTCCAGACGAAGCTGGTTTACATAGTCTACAAATACGATACCGTTGTTTACAACAACACCTGCCAGAACAAGGAAGCCTATCATAGCTACGATTGACAGCAGCTGATTTGTAATCAGCAGTGCCAGCAGACCGCCTGTAAATGCCAGCGGAATTGTAAACATAACGATAAACGGAGATTTGAGAGACTGGAACTGTGCTACCATAATAAGATAGATAAACACAATTGCAAGACCAATCATCTTAAGCATATCTATCATAGCTTCGTTTACGCTTTCGTCTTCACCAGTCATTTCAAAGCTGTAGCCTTTTGGCATCTGGTAGTCTTTCATAAGTGATTCTACCTCTCTGCCTATCAGTGTGGCATTGTATCCTTCATCAATAGATGCTGATACTGTGATATATCTGGACTGGTTTGAACGGTTGATGCTGTCTGGTGTTGTGGCTGTGCCGATAGTGGCAATGTCACCCAGTGTTACATCCACTTCTTCACCATCATCGTCTGTAGTTGTGGCAACAACCAGAGAGTCGATATTTTCCATTGTATATGTGGAAGAAGCATGGATAATTGCATCCATTTCAGTGCCATTGAATGTAAGTGTAGTGGCTGTGGTGCTGTCTGTCAGTGCAGAGCTTACCTGCTGGAAAACCTGTGCAACTGTAAGACCATTTTTCATAGCTTCTGTTTTGTTTACTTCTATACGTACTTCCTGTGCGGCGGAAGAAGAACCATCGTTGATTTCGCCGATACCTTCCGCATCTTTCAGCAACTGACCGATTTTCTTCGCTTCTGCCTGAAGAGTATCAAGGTCGTTACCTTTAATCTGGATTGAAATACCACTGCCCATAAGAGCGCCAAGGTCCATTGTGGATTCGGTGATAGACAGTGTTTCGCTGAACTCTGGTGTAGCTTCTTCAATCAGGTCTGCCATTTTACTGTTGGAATACTGTTTATCCTCTGAAAGCACAACATAGAAAGAGATTGATTTGGTTTCATCAGAGCCACTGCCGCCCATAAGTGCAGACAAGCCACTGCCGCCCATGGAAGCACCAACAGTAACTACATCTGGCAGCTGCTGTACGCGCTGTACAATGGTTTCTGCCTGACTGATAAGGTCTTCGTCAGATACTTCTTTATCTACTGTAAGAGTCATCTGCATCTGGGTAGAGTCCATGGAAGGAATAAGACCCATTGGCATTTTTGTAGCCTGCCAGCCGCTGAACACCATAAGCCCCACTGTAAGTATAACTACAAACCAGCCGTGGTCTATGTTCCAGCCCAGCATTTTTTCATAAACTTTTGTAATCGCACCAAAGATGCCTTCGCTGGTATCCTTTGTTTTGTTAAGCATACTGGATGCCATTGCCGGTACAACTGTAAGGGCAACGATAAGGCTGGCTACCAGAGAGAAACCAATGGTAAGACCCATATCTGTAAACAGCTGACGTGCAAGACCGTCTGTAAATACAATCGGCAGGAAAACACAGATTGTAGTAAGTGTGGATGCCGCAATGGCACCTGATACCTGACTGGCACCTACTACTGCCGCTTTCACCTTTGAATAGCCCATGTTTCTCAAGCGGTAGATGTTTTCGATAACAACAATGGAGTTGTCTACCAGCATACCTACTGCAAGGGCAAGACCTGAAAGTGACATAACGTTCAGGTTAACATCAGAGAAGTACATCAGCACAATTGCAAACAGTACAGACAGTGGAATTGCAAAGCCAATGATAAGTGTTGGTTTTATATCTTTAAGGAAGAAAATAAGAACAAACAGGGCGATAATACCGCCATAAATCATATTGTTGAGAACACTGCTTACAACCATATCAATGTATATACCCTGGTCCATAAGCTGTGTAATATGTACACCTGGCTGTTCTTCCATAATAAGTGCAATTTCTTCGTTTACAAGTTCTGAAACTGCAGATGTGGAAGATATGGATGATTTCTGGATAGACAGGGAAACAGCAGGGTTGCCGTTTACGCGCACATAGCTGTCCCGTGAGTTGTCTTTGATAGCTATATCTGCTACATCTTTAAGGTAGATTGGTTCTATACCATCCATCTTCATATCTACCAGAAGCAGATTTTCCAGCTGTTCCATATTGTCAAAAACTTCGCCCACCTTTACAGTGAAACGACCTTCTTCGCTCTGGATATAGCCTGCAGGCATAGAGAAGTTCTGTGCCATAAGGATAGCAGAGAGTGTTTCCTGTGATACAAGAGCGTCAATATTTGCCTGTTTGAGAGCCTGGTCTCTGGCGGATTCAAACTGTTTTACGCCCCGGTCCAGCTGCTGCTGTGCGCTGTCCAGCTGAACTGAACCAGATGCCAGCTGTGCTGTAGCCTGAATTTTGGCAGCTTCCAGCTGGATATAGCCCCGTTTCAGCTGTTCGATTGCATCGCCCAGTGTTTTGATGGTTACTTCAGCTGTGGCAAGCTCATTGTTTGCCATTGCAATCTGGCTGGTTAAAACAGCAAGGTCTGCGCTATCCAGAGTCCGCTGTGACACACCCATGGAAACCATTGTCTGCTGTGTTGTGGCAAGGAGATTTGTTAGTTCTGCCCGTAGGTCAGCTATGGTTTTGTCATAGATGTCTGGATATGTTTTTTCCAGCTCTTTCAATGCGTCCAGAAGCTGTGTTTTATAGCCTGCTATTTTTTCTATTACTTCTTCTGGCAGTGGGAAAGGCATACTTTCTGGCAGTTCCAGATTTTCAATAGCCTGTTTGATATCACCCACTGTTGTCTGTGTAACAAGAGTTACATCATGTTCTTCAAGAAGTGCCAGCACTGGTTGGATAACCTTATCAATAGCCACAAGAGATGCATAGCCTTTCAGACCTTCCAGCATCTGTATATGGGCTGTGAGAGAATCTTTCTGTGTTACCAGTGCCTGAAGCTTTGCCTGATTCAAGTCCAGTTCAGCACTTGCCGCTGCCAGCTGGTCTATAGCCTGCTGCTGTGCAGATGCAAGAGAGTTTTTACCGTTTGTAAGTTCTCTCTGTGCTTTATCAAGGTCGAGCTTTGTTTTGTACAGTTCTTTATCAACTGATTTCAGGATACTTTCGTTTATTCTGTCGATTTTATCCTGATTCAGCACTATATCAACCCTGTCTTCCACAAGACCAGAAACATCAACTGTGGCAACACCTTCAATTCTTTCAAGACGTGGCGCCAGTTCTGTCTGTACATATTCTGACAGCTGTTTTATATCCATGCCGTCTACGTCTACAGACAGCATCTGTACAGGCAGCATATCAGGGTTGATTTTCATAAGGGTAGGGGACTGCACCATATCGTCAAGGTAGCCAGCCACCATGTCGATATTATTGGAAAGTTCTATCATGGCAGAATCCATATTTGTGGAACCTGAAAACTCCATAATAATAAGAGACAGGTTTTCACTGGATATACTGGATATGTTTTCCAGACCGGATGTGGTGGCTACAGCACTTTCAAGTGGCTGTGTAACAGCTGTTTCCACACGCTCTGGGCTGGCGCCAGGATAAATTGTATAAACCACAACATATGGCAGGTCCATTGTTGGCAACAGGTCTGTGTTCAGCCCCAGAAAGGACACTACACCCAGTACCAATGCCAGCACAACACCTACCAGAACGGTATATGGTTTTTTAACGCTGTATTTAATCATTATTTTCTCCTTAGTATACGCTTAAATATCCGACCGTTCGGTCGGATTGCTTTTATATAATACATTATAAGACAATAAATATCAACTGCTGGTCTGAATATTTCACAGATTGTTTACATTAATCCATAAAAATCGACTGTTTGACTTTAGGATATATTAATTGTATTATTTAATGTAAAGTATAATTCATATTTGTATTCAAGAAGGTATTATGAAAAAGAACTTATCCCTATTTATGTCCTTTTGTGCAATGGGGCTGTACTGCCTGCTGTTTGGCGGTATTTTTCTGGCAATCACTTTTAAAAATGTAATTTTCACATATCGTTTAAGCTTTCAGCTGGTGCTTCTGTCTGGGCTGGTTATAGCTTTCGGCATATTTATGGCTGTTTACAAAAAGATAGACCATATACTTATACAGCACCGATACAAAATTCTGGCTGTTGTGTGTCTGTTTATGCTGGCTGTGCAGACTGTTATCAGTCTTAATATGGTGCCAACTGTACTATATGACCACGAAAAAACATTGAATGCGGCAATAATATATACTTTGCAGGGCAACAGTGCAGATTTTCAGCTGTACAACAACTATTTGCACCACTATCCACACCAGATGGGCATATTCCTTTTACAGCACAGTCTGTTTAACGTGGTTCCACGGCTGGGTATAGAAAATTTCTTTATGACAGCCTGTATCACTGGTCATCTGCTGTTTACAGCAATGATAGTTACAGGGTTTAAATATCTGGATGAAAACTTTTCATCCCATGCGGCAATATTCTATCTGCTTTTGGCGGCTGTTTATCTGCCAATATATTTCCAGAGCAGTATTTCCTATACAGACACATGGTCTGCGTGGGCACCTGCCTGCCTGCTGTTGTACGGCACAAGGGCGCTAAAAACAGAAGATAATAAAAAACGAATTTTCTACTCTGCCCTTACAGGGCTTCTGGCTGGCATTGCAATGCAGATTAAAACCACTGCATTGATTGTACTGGTTGCACTGGCAATACAGCGGATTGTAAAGGGAGTAAAAAAGAAAGACCTTTGTGTTGCTGTAATTTTGCTGGCTGTAATAATGGTTACAAACACAGCCTTTGACAAATGGAGCTACTCAACAGTTCTGGAAGAATACCGAGATGGCGAAAGTATGCCACTTACCCATTGGGTTATGATGGGTCTGCAGGGAGACGGCTCTTACAGTGGATATGATGAATGGGAAATCACCTGTTCTGTGCCACCTGAAGAAAGGGTTGCCCTTAACATGAAAGTTATAAAAGAACGTCTGGAAGAAATGGGCCCGACAGGCTATTTAAAACTGCTGTACACCAAAACATGCCGTACTTTCGGCAGTGGCAATGCTGATTTAAGATACAGCTTCCTCTATGCAGAAAATATTCAGCCAGAGGGAATTTTATATAATCTGGTGCTGGAAAACGGCAGTTTGTACAGCCTTTCAAACAATATTTCCCACGCAGTATATCTGTTTATAAATCTGGTGGCTGTTATCGGCTGTGGTATAATGCTGATTAAAAAACACAAGGATATTTTCAGATTTGCACCGCAGATTTCACTGATTGGTTTCTGGATATTTATGATGCTGTGGGAATCAAACCACCGCCAGCTGATAAACCAGTGGAGCCTTTTCCTTATGGTTGGTGCTATAGGCATCGGACATATTTATAACCTGTTATTCGGCAAAAACAAAAGATAAACAAAAAAGAACCTTGAAAAAGGTTCTTTTTTTATTCTCCATTATATATTTCAAGATTTCTTTGCAAAACTTTCAGCCCACGCCAGCCAAAAGGACGGCTTTTGTAAATCTTTTCAACATTTGCTGCTGTAACTGTTGAAAGTATATCGTCACTGAAAAGATTCTTCTCTTCTTTTATATTCTTATTCATAGGGCAGACTGTCTGGCATATATCACAGCCAAAGACCGTGTTTGCCTTTTTCAGTATGTCTGTTTCTTCTTCAGATAAATCTCCTTTTTTCTGGCTGATATGACTGGCACATTTTTCTGTGCATACACCTGTGGTGATAGCATTTCCCGGGCAATTTTTACTGCACAAACCACAATCTAGACAGCCCTTATCTTCAAAGCACACTGTTTCCAGCGGTAAGGTTGTTAAAATTTCCCCTATAAATACGAAACTGCCGTACTGTGGGGTAATAAGCAGACTGTTGGCACCTTTTACCCCTAGTCCTGCCTTTACACACATATCCACCTCATCCACAGGGGAAGCGTCGCAAAAAGGCACAAAACTGTGGTCCGGATACTTTTCAGACAGTTGTTCACAAATGGATTTTAGTTGCAGGCCTACAACAGTGTGATAATCTGCCACTGCACAATATGCACTGATATTTCCACAGAATGCACTTTTGTTGAAATATGGGAAAATTATGGCGATTGCGCCTGTACAATTTTGGGGAATTCTGGCCTTTGAACGCACATTCAGAATGTTTAAATGTTGAAAACTTACGCAGCCAAAATGGTAAATATTGTGCTGTGATAGTATTTTATTCACAGATTTCCACCGCCTTTCCCATATATTATACATCATTATTTTACACTATATCTTGTGTCTTTTCCACTATAAATTCCTTTTTCGCCCTTATTTTTCCTATATTTAGTGGAAAAAGTGCCCTATTTTCACAGCTTTTCAACATTTTCAACATAGTTTTCAACATTTCAGGTGGAAAACACTTTAAAAAAGTTAAATTGTTGAAAACTCTGTGGAAAATGTTAATAACTAGTTGAAATTACAGTTTGTAATACAGGTATGTGGTTTTCAACCGCCATTTTACTGAAAACTGTGGTTTTCCCTTATATTTTGGCAAAAACCAATACACATAGTTTTCCACATGGTGTTGAAAACTTTGTGGAAAACATTACAGAATGTAAAACGCCACAGCAATAATTGGAAATGTGGCGAAATAAATGATTATTTTATATGGACTATTTTCTCAAATCAACATTGATTATGTTTAAAAATGTTGAATAATCAACACTGTGTAACTGATTAAACTGTCTGTAAAAGCCAACACTTATAAAAACTTTTTACAGGTGGTTTATGAACGGTAAAAAAACATTTCTATACAGCTTTTTTATATCTTCTTTGTTTGTTATGATTATTCTGGGTGGTGTATATATTGCTGTCTCTGGCAGGAGCCAGCAGGCTGGCACAGCACAGGAAGGTGTGCCTATGGGCAGACCGGGGGTGGAAGACAGCAAAACAATCCTGCTGTGTGTTGATGGGCAGTACCCGTATTTCTTCCTGTTTAAATTCAACGCTATTGAAAACCGCACAGGTATAGCTGTTTTTTCTCCGTCTTACAAGATTAACCAGAATACCCTTGAAGAAAATTTCAAAAAAGCAGGTGCAATGCAATGTGTACTGGATATGGAAAGTGCCTATGACATAAATATAGACTACTATCTGCAATGCGACTGGAGTCAGCTGGCAATACTTGTGGAGGGTATGGATGATATAGGAATCAGTGCAATAGGAGAAAATCTGCCCCACAGTATACAAAGCTTTATTTTAAAGGGTGCAGATAAGCTGGACGGCAAAAGTCTGGTAAATGCGGCACAAAAAGCGGCAGGGTTTATGGACAATGAAATAGGTCTTGCCTTTCTTACCCATAGCCGGCGTGCACTGGTGGAGAATAATCTGGAAAAACTACCCCAGACAGCAGGTAAAACAATGAAAGAGAATTATTCTTCAATGATAACCAACATTAACACCCAGCGGTTAAACAGGCTGGACAGGATACTGAATTTCCTTGCCGCCGCCTATGTGGAATATGACTGTGCCGTTATAGTAAAAGACGAACCCGATGCACAGGCAAAGGTAGACAGTGTGATACAATAGCTGTTGAAAAAAACACAAAGCTGTAATAAGATATAGTGTAGATACACTATGGAGGGCGTTATGTCTGAATTACAGAGTTTTGTAAACGAAAAATTTTCCGACCAGGACTGGTCTGAAAAAGTTCTGGAAAATATAAAATTTGAAAAATGCAGTTTTGTTGGTGTGGATTTTTCAGAAAGTGATTTGGTTGGGATAACATTTGACCGGTGCAAATTTGTATCCTGCAAGTTTTCTTCTGCCAATATCAGAAAATGTGCTTTTCTTAACTGTTCTTTCAAATTCTGCGGAATGTTTGGCACCACACTGGACAACTGCAAGACAACAGGCAGTTCCTTTTCTGAAATTGAGATGAGCGCTGTAACAGTGAAAGGCGGTAACTGGAGCTATTCCAACCTGCGCTACTGTGATTTCAGCGGGCAAAAATTAAACGGCATCAACTTTAAAGGTGCAGACCTGCGAAATGCTGAATTTACAAAGGCTGTGATAAGAGACTGTGATTTTTCTGACTGTATGCTATCCAACACCAACTTTCACAAGGCTGATATCCGCGGCAACAGGTTCAATTCCTTTGATATTTCCACCACAAACCTGTCCGGCGCAAAAATAGATATCGATATGGCTATTATCGCCGCAAATATGCTGGGGGCAGAAATATGGTGACACAGTAAAATGAAACCGATGGGAAACCATCGGTTTTTGTTATGTATGCCTTTATTTTAATTGCACTGCAGGCAAATAAGGGATATAATTGGAGTATAAATAAATCTGAACACAGGAATATGACTATGGGATTATTTGGCAATAACGACAGAAAAAACAGGAAACTGTATGAAGAAGCCCTCAGCTACTATAAAAAAGGCAGTACTGTAAGGGCCCTGCGAATTATTATGAACCCTGCGGCTGACGGCTTTGCCCCGGCACAGCATCTGATGGGTTTATTGCGGATAGAAAGAGAACTGTATTCTGACGCCGAATACTGGCTGACCAATGCAATAAAAAACGGCCGCAAAGAGGCGCAGGCCGACCTGGACTATCTGCACAATGAAGTGCTGAAAAAGAAAGAAGAGCCTGCTGTGGCAAAATCTGAAGAAAAAGCAGCTGAACAGCAGAAGCCACAGAAAACCGAAGAACAGCTGCGCGCTGAAATAGAGGCAGAACTGAGAGCCAGAATGGAAGCCGAGCTGAAAGCAAAAATAGAGGCAGAGCTGGCTGAAAAGCTGGAAAAAGAAAAACAGCAGAAAGCAAAAATGCAGGAAAATGCACAGACCGTTGTGGTGGAAGCACGAAACCTGTGTGCCAAAGGCGATATAGATTTAGCAGAAAAAATGCTGGCAGAACTGCTGGCAGAGATGCCGGATTTCCGCAATGCACAGCTGCTGATGGCAGAAATACAGGATGTGAAAGCCTGGGAAAAAGAAAAAGCCGAAAAAGAAGCACTGGAAAGAGAACAGGCTGAAAAAGAAAGACTGAAGGCAGAACTGCGCGCCAAAGTGGAAGCCAAAGTAAAAGCTGAAATGGAAGCAGAAGCAAAGGCTAAAGCAGAAGCAAGAGCTAAAGCCGAAGCAGAAGCAAGAGCTAAAGCCGAATCAGAAGCAAGAGCTAAAGCTGAAGCGGACGCAAAGGCTAAAGCAGAAGCAGAGGCAAGAGCTAAAGCCGAAGCTGAAGCAAAGGCTGAAGCTGAAACAAACACCGATACTGTATTTACACCACAACGTCTGAAATATATGGAAGCTGTGGCAGAGCAGGGCAGAGAAAAACAGCGTATGCTGAAAGAAGAATACATCGACCGCTGGAAAGATGACCTGGACAGAATAGAACAGCTGTACAGAAACGGCGACTATCAACACGCATACCTTCAGGCATATGATTACAAGGAAGCATCTGCAAGGGCAATAAATATGCTGGGTGCAATGGAGATGACAGGCCGCGGGACAAAAAAAGATATTGTGAAAGCAAGGGAAAATTTCAGATTTGCCAGTCGTCTTGGCTATATGCCTGCAAGATACAACGAAGCCATGATGATTCTGCAGGTAGATGGTGATGAAGAAGAAGCATTTTCCCTTCTGGAACATCTGGCAGACGAAGGTTGTGTGGCCGCAATGCTGCAAGCGGGCAAAATGTATATTGAAGGCATAGGTGTAGATGAAAACGAACAGGAAGGCTGGTTCTGGCTGTGTGTGGCCGCATTAAACGGCCATATGGAAACTGCCAGAAAAATAGTAGAACTGTTTTTTGAACAGCCTGAAAAAATTCTTATACTGCGCTTTTATCTGGACCAACTGTGTATTGCAGGTGATATAGAACTGACAAAAATAATAGCACGTCTGTTTATGGAAGGTATTCCAGGCAAAATGATGTCTAATACAAACCATCTGCGCCGTTATCGTGATATTCTTAAAAATCGGGGCTACAGTCTGGAAGATTTAAGATAATAAAAAATCCACTCCTTTTGGAGTGGATTTTCTTTTTTATAGTTCAGGTTCAAACAGAACGCTTTTTGCAGCTTTTGTTCGCATTTTCAGGTCATTTGCCCTGTCCTGTGTTTTGTAAACGTGGCTTAAAGTAAATTCGCCACCCAAAGTATTGTCTTTATAGATACTTTCAGGGAAACCGTAGCGTCGCATCATTCTTGCATAGCCTGCTGTGGCCAGTCTGTGCTGTGTAAGTGACCCTGTTGTACTGCATGTGACAAGCTGGCCTTTGCTGTCATAAGCTATAACGCCCTTAAATGCAGGCAGGCTGTCCGGGAAAACATGATCATCCAGCATAAATGCCGCCAGACCTATATCTGCAAACATATGCTGTATGCAGGAATCAGCCAGAAGGTCTTTTCTCTGGTTTTTGTATATTTCTTTTTTCAGGCTACTGCCCAGCAGAGAGTCAAACCGGTTTATCAGTTTGCTGGCGCTATCATTAAAAACATCTCCTGTTGCTTCTTTCTTCAATATTTCGTCTATAACACAGGCAGGTGTAACATCCACTGCATTTCGCATAACGTCTTTGCCGCCGCCACCTTTTGCAGCCTTTTCATAATACTGTGCAGGGGTCAGGTTGTATTTTTTCAGTATGCCGGACACAGTTTCAGGTGCGCCTTCAGGCAGACAGCCGAACTCTGCTTCATAAAAAGCAGGCCAGTCGTGTTCCAGATATTCCAGCACGGCTGTAGTACCCAGATATTCAGGTATAAACTGGCCCTGTCTTATGCACTGGTCCATTTCTTTTTCTGCCGCCTGTGCCATAATGCCTGTAATATATTCATAGCTGTCCGGGAACAAAGTCAGATATGTACATACAGTCCCCAGTTTATTCTGTGGAGTGACTTCACGTGGCCAGGTCAGAAATTGTTCTGCCGCTTTTTTGTAAATCTGCAGGCCCAGGGCTTTGTTTTTTATGGTTTCAGGGTTAATATATTTTTCAAAATAGCGAGAGTCAGGGCTGATGCCATAATATATCATCAGGTAGGATACACCCAGTGCATCACTGATGGTATCCAGGTCCATTCTTCCGCCCTTCTGAAAATATTTTATCACTATATCATAGAAATCCGCCCTTTCGATGTAGCCTTCTCTTATATCGCTTTTTGTAGGCTGGAGTGTGGAATAGGTGCGGTAAACCGTCACCATATTTTCCAGTATATTCACATCGTCAGGCAGTGGGTAACCTTTTACAAATTCCATATACTGAATTGTCTTACCCTTAAGTTTTATTGTTTTCATTTTTGGTTTGCTTGAAAACAGTCCCATAATAATCTCCGTAAAATTTATTTATAAAATAATTATATATCAAACAATTAAAAAATCAATTGCCCTGTGCTATTATAAAACATAGAAATAAAAGGACAGCTTATGCTGTCCTTTCCTTTTATTAAATTTTTTCGCCGTATTTCAACTGTGCCAGACCTTTTGCCAGTACATTACCACCACGTACAAGGGCAGGGCGTACAGTTTTTGTTTCTTCACCTTCAAGGAAGTCAAAGTATTTTTCGTTTCCTTTGATGTAGTTTACCATCATAACATCCTGTTTTGCCAGATATCTTTCAACTTCGTCCAGCTGTTCCAGTGCAAAGTCTGCTTCGCCAGAGAGTTTTGCCTCCATAAGATAGGAGAACAGCTGTGCTTCATCTTCGTTGATAGCGCTTTCCATCATCTGATTGTGTACAGCCATAGCTTTTTTATCTTTTTCCAGCATAGCATCGATATTTTTAACCACATCTTCAAGACGTTTTACAATATCTTCAGGGTCAACTGAAATTTCTACTGTTGCTTTGGATTTTACTTTTCTGCGGAAGAACAGCATAAAGCCAGCTATCAGAATAAGCAAGCTGCCGCCAGCCATAGCAATAAGGAAATTCTGCATTTTTTCAAGGCTTACGTTGTACATGAACATGTAGTAGCCCACAGCACCAAAAATCAAAGTAAGACCTAAAAGCAGGGTAATAAAGCCAGGCATAAGGCTTTTCTTTTTAACAGGCTTTGCCTGTGCATCTTCCCACATTTTATATTTACTTACACTTTCCAGCAATGTAAATGAAATTTTGGACATATTTATGTAATCTGCCAGTTTTTCTTCCATACCATTGTTTTCTGGTTTGCTGAGGTACTGATACTGCATTGTTTCAAATGCTTCACTGATTACACTGCCTGTTTCATAAAGGCTTTTTGATTCACGTATGCGCAATACAAGATTATCTTTTCTGGATTTATATATTTCAAACAAAGTCATAAATATGTCTCCCTTTATGCTGATATTTAATTTAAATATAAACCAAATAGCCGTAATGTGCAAGAAATTTAACAGAATTTTGTAGAAATATAGATATTTTTATTTTATTTACTGTCTGAAAGCTGTTTATTGCCCAAAATACAGGGCATAAACAGCTTTAATTGTATTTATCCGGATTGTTTGTCCGTTTTGGGTCAGATATCCTTCAGCGGAAAATTTAAGGGAGACAGGGCAATACCCATATATAAAAAAGAAAAGGAGTACCATAAGGTACTCCTTTTTATTCAAACTAAAAATTACAGTTCGATTTTAGAGTAAAGACCAAAGCTGGATTCATCAATCAGCTTTTCTTCTCTGGTTTTCTGTGCCTGAGGTGCTGGTTTTTCTCTTCTCTGTCTGTTCTTTTTGTCGTAAGGTTTTTTGCCACCTTTTTTATCATTGTTACGTGGTTTTGGATTTGTGGAATAAACCATTACACGACGGCTGTTGCCTTCGCCTTTGGATTCACTCTTAACGCCTTCAATCTGGGAGATTGCTGCGTGAATGATGCGGCGGTCGTATGGATTCATTGGTTCAAAACCAAATGGACGACCTGTTTTCAGTACTTTAGCTGCTGCTTTTTTAGCAGATGCTTCAAGGTCTTTTTCACGTTTCTGACGGTAGTCAGCCACGTCAACACTGATTTTTTCAAAGCTGTCATCAGAGCGGTTTGCTGCAAGGCCTGTCAGGTAGGAAAGAGCTTCCATTGTTTCGCCTTTTCTGCCGATAAGGGCACCAGCATCGTCACCACTGATTTTAATAACATAGCCTGTTTCTGTTTTTACAGGTGTAAGAGTGTAGTTGCCTTTGTGGAACTGGCCAATAACGCTTTCAAGGAATTCCATAGCGTATTTAGCTTTGTCAGACAGCTGGTCATAGGAAACTGGTGTTTCTTCCACTGTTTCAACTACTGGAGCTGTTTCAACTTTAACTTCTTTTACTTCCTGTTTTGGTTCAGCTTTAGCAGGTTTTTCCTGTTTTGGCTGTTTTTCTTTTTTGTTTTCTTTTTTAGGCTGTTCCTTTTTAGCTTTTGGAGCCTGTGGTTTTTCAGCCTCTTTTTTATCTGCAAAGATATCCTTTACGCTGAACTCTTCTTCCAGCTCGCTTACTTTAACTTTTGCTGGAATTTTTTTGAAGAAGAATTTTCTTTCAGGGTACTGGAGAACTTCACAAGTTACTTTTTCTCTAGGCAAACCCAGTTCAGCCAGTGCAAGAGCGATGGCTTCATCAACTGTGGCAGCTGTTTTAATAACTTCTCTCATTGATTAATCACCATATTTTTCTTTGTCCAGAGCACGTGCTCTTTCCAGACGCTGTCTTACTTTTTCTGCTTCGTCTTTGTCTTCGATTGTTTCTTCTTCGTATTTGTCGCCTTTAACAGTTTTCTGTTTTTCTCTTCTCTGTTTTTCCAGTTCTTTTCTCTGGCGTTTAGCTTCCATTACTTCTTCTTCAATCTTTGCTTTTTCTTTTTCAGGATTTATGAATTTGTGCAGGATAGCTTCCTGGATGATAGCAAATACGCTGGAGAAAATCCAGTAGATAGAAACACCAGCTGGAATTACGAATGAGAAGTACAGGAACATACCTGTGGAGAAAATCAGCATTGTTTTTGTCTGGTTATTCATCTGCTGACCATTAAGTTTCTGTGACAGGTACTGCTGAAGCACCATGGAAGTTACAGAGAACAGTGGGATAAGAAGCATCATGTTAAATACTTTCAGGCTTGGTGTAGCTGTAAGGTCCATACCAAGGAATGTGAAGTCGAATGCCTGAATGTTGGAGATAACTTCTGCTGACAGATGTTCTGTAAATGCAGATGGCTGCATCTGGATAGCTTTGATAATATCTGTCTGTGGTGTGTATTTGGACAGGCTTTCTACAATGCCTTCTGCAATTGTCCACAGAGCACCTGGTGCTTTGGAATCACCAATAAGTTCTGCTGGAACTTTCAGCATGTAGCGAAGTGGTTTGTAGATAACATCAATCAGACCGAACAGGATAGGCATCTGAATAGCCATTGGCAGACAGCCGCTTGTCATTGAGAAGCCGTGTTCACGCTGAAGACGAGCAAGTTCTTCCTGCTGTTTAGCTGGGTCGTTAGCGTATTTTTTCTGAATGTTGTTGATCAGTGGCTGGAAAGCATTCATTCTGATCATGGATTTTTTCTGGTTTACTGTCAGTGGCAGCATAATCATCTTTGTTACAAATGTGAAGATGATAAGTGTGATACCATAGTTACCTACGAATTCGTAGATTCTGCTCATAATCCAGCCAAGTGGGATTGAAATAATCTGTAACATTTTAAATTTTCCTCCAAAGCCCATTTAATGGGTCTTGTTCTTGTTTGTCCACATACCTTTTGGCGGGACAGGGTCGTAGCCACCTCTTGCCCATGGGTTGCAGCGCAGAATACGCCATGTACCCAGCAGTAACCCCTTGATTACTCCGTGGATGTCTATGGCCTGCATCATATATTCACTGCAGGTGGGCCAATAGCGGCAGTTGTCGCCCAGGTGGGGAGATATGTATTTTTTGTATAGCTTAACCGGGAAAATAAAAATTTTCTTAAGCATGGATGACTCCCGCTTCTCTGAGCCGTTTTTCTATCAGAGGCGCTACTTCGTAGCTTTTTGCCTTTGCAGTTTTACTGCGGGCAACAAGAATAATGTCATAATTCTGAGACATATCCAGATTAAGGCTGCGCAACGCTTCACGGATAACACGGCGTGCACGGTTTCTTTTAACTGCACAGCCCACTTTTTTGCTGGCTGTGATACCTATTCTTGTATGACCATATCTGTTTTTCAGTACATAGCTGACAAACAGTGGTGTTACACAAGATGTGCCTTTGCGATAACCTCTGATAAATTCTGTGTTTTTGTTGATTGCTTTAAATTTCATCTTTTACCTTTTCTTTCCGAAAAGTGTGTAGAAGTGTTCCCCTTTTTGTCAAAATAATTACAAATAGAAATAAAGGCCACTTATAGTGGCCCGGTTCATTTATTTAACAAAAATAAGAGAACAAACAAAGGCTAAATTAAACGGAAAGTTTAGCTCTGCCTTTTGATCTTCTGCTAGCGATTACTTTTCTGCCGTTTTTTGTAGCCATTCTGCCGAGAAAACCATGTACTTTAGATCTGGATCTTTTCTTTGGCTGATAAGTTCTTTTCATGTTTTTTGTCCTCCTGTTTAGATTTTATATATGCAAACGGGCTGTTCCCGCTGCCAACTTATTAGGTGCAAGCATAGCCTTGCAATTTAAGAGTATATAATAAATACAGGGTAAATGTCAAGGGGAAAATATTTATATATCTGGTAAAAAAGGTCGGAATTTAAAGGAATTTTCAACATTTTATATCAAAGCTGTTGAAAACAGACAAAGCATTGTGTTTTTAATTTTTATCAGCAGAAACAAGGCATGCAAACAAAAGTAAACTCCTTTGCCTTAAAACACAAATATCCTCTACACTTATCAATATGTTTTTTGGCATCAGAATATACAAAATTACACAGTTTCTGCATCCTGCCAGTTTTGTTGAAAACAAAAAGTTTTCAACATTTTTTTTATAACAATGTTGATTAATTATATAGTATACATTTAGTAAATATTATATAATTATATTAATAATATAATATCTTTTATTTATATTATATTTATATTGAGTTTTCAACATTTTTGTGGTATACTTACAGGGTATATAACGTTTAATACAGGAGAGTAAAAATGGAATCTTTTAACGACGTTTTTAAAGCGGTTAAAGAGTATTGCTCCCAGAAAATTGTAAAGCAGTCTTTCGAACTTTTTATAGAACCGATGGAAGCTGGCAATCTGGAGGGTGATATAGCCATACTTTACGCCAACAGTGAGTGGGCTAAAGGTATGATAGAAAATAGATTTGCATCTATTATAAAAGAAGGTTTTGAACGGGTGCTGGGTTTTACCCTTATACCTAAAATAGAAGTTAAATCATCTGAAGAAGATGTGAAGCAGACACCTGTAAACAGCGGTGACTATGCATTTACATTTGACACATTTATCGTTGGTTCTTCCAACAAGTTTGCCCATGCGGCTGCACTGGCTGTAGCACAGAACCCATCTGTTGCTTACAACCCACTGTTTATCCATGGTGACAGTGGTCTGGGTAAAACTCACCTGCTGAATGCTATCAAAGCAGAAGTACTTAAAAACAACCCTAAAGCAAACATTGTGTATGTTTCAGGTGAAGACTTTACAAACGAAATTATTGCAGCTATCAGAGATAACAAGACAGCTGAATTTAAAAATAAATACAGACAGGCAGATGTACTGCTGGTTGACGATATCCAGTTTATCGCAGGCCGTGAAAGTACACAGGAAGAATTCTTCCACACATTCAATGCCCTGCACAATGCAGGTAAACAGATTGTTCTGGTTTCTGACCGTCCACCAAAAGAAATCAAAAGTCTGGAAGACAGACTGAGAAACAGATTTGAGTGGGGTCTGATTGCAGATATTCAGCCACCTGATTTTGAAACAAGATGTGCAATCATCAAAAGAAAATCAGACCTGCTTCGTCTGGACATTAAATTTGAAGTTATTGAATTTATCGCTTCAAAAGTTAAAACAAACATCAGACAGCTGGAAGGTGTGGTTAAAAAGCTGGACGCTATGCAGAAACTGGAAGGCAAACCACCTGTAATGGTTAATGCACAGGCAGCTATCAAAGATATTCTCAACGAACAGATGTCCACACCTGTTACTATCGACAAGATTATCACTCACGTAAGCCGAGTATATAATGTTTCTGTAAGCGACATCCGTGGCAAAAGCAGAAAACGGGAAGTTTCTGAAGCAAGACAGATGTCCATGTACATTATCAAGGAAGTTTGTGGTCTGACAATGGCAGAAATCGGCAAGGAATTCAATGGCCGTGACCATTCAACTGTTGTTCATTCCATCAACAACGTGTCACAGAGATTGAAAACAGATTCATTCTACCGTGATACAGCGGAAGATATTATTAAAAATGTAAAGGCTATCTAAACATATTTCAGTTATTCTTTACAAAGCTGCAAAATTTATAAACATAAACATATATTAAATGTTGAAAACATTTGTATCTCCATGGCGGATATATTGACGATTATAAAAATATGCATACAAATTACAATTTGATACGTTTTTATGCATAAATATTCAAAAAAGAATGTAAAAACTTTCAACTAAGTTTTCAACATTCAACAGAAAGTTTTCAACATTATCAACAAGGGTAAAAGTTTTCCTGTTGATTTCCACAAATTGTAAACATGGTTTTCAACAGTTAAAATGTTACAAATTTCCTTTGTTTTCTGGGAAAAAAGTAGTTTTAAACATTTCACAGTTCCCTACTACTACTGCTGTTTATAATATATTGCAAGTTGGGTAAATTTTCCCTGATAAAAAGAAAAAATAATTTTCTGGCATAAGATAAATGTTAAAAACCTTGAAAGGAATAAAAATATGAAAATTGTATGTAACAGAGACAAGCTGAACGAAGCTATCGCTATAGTTCAGAGAGCTGTAGCAACAAAAAGCAATCTGGCATCAATCGAAGGTATTTTGCTGATAGCAGAAAATGATACACTGACACTGACAGGTTATGACTTTGAACTGGGTATCAAAACTACTTTCGAATGTGAAGTAGCAGTTGAAGGTGATGTTGTTCTCAACGCACAGCTTCTGGGCAACATTGTAAGAAAAGTAAATAATGAAACAATCTCCATCGAATGCGATGAAAGAATGAACTGTATTATTAAAAGTGGTATCACAAAATACAACATCAAAGGTATTGACTCCACTGATTACCCTGATTTCCCATCAGCCGGTAAAGATAACAGCGTAAAAATTGAAAACAGCCTGTTTACAGAAATGTGTGACTATGTTATCTACGCTGTTTCCACAGATGAAAAAAGACCTGCACACACAGGTGTGCTGATTAAACTGGAAAACAGACAGCTGACAATGGTTGCACTGGATGGCTACCGTCTGGCTGTATGTGAAAGAGAAGTTGACTTTGACGGCAGCTTCAATATGATTGTTCCTGCAAAAGCTATGAACGAAGTAAGAAAAATTGCAGGTGACAAAGACGGCAAAATCACAATTTTTGCTTCCCGCAGATATGTTATGTTCAAAGCAGGCGAATTTATTGTACTTTCCAGACTGCTGGAAGGCGATTTCCTTGATTATAAAAAAGCTATCCCTGCAAACTATGTGACAGATGCTGTTATCAACACAAAAGCACTGCAGGATGCAGTTGAAAGAGTTTCTCTTATTATTACAGAAAGACTGAGAAACCCTGTAAAAATGACAATCAGCGATAACACACTCAGCGTAAAGTGTTCTACAGAGCTGGGTGATGTATACGACGAAATCGGTGTAGGTCAGATTGGTCCTGATATGGAAATAGGCTTTAACAACAGATACATCCTTGATGCACTGAAAGCAAGCAAAAAAGATGAACTGATTTTTAAATTCTCAGGTCCTCTTGCACCATGTAAAATTATTCCAAAGGAAGGCGACGACTTTACCTATCTGGTACTGCCGGTAAGATTTAAAAATGATTGAGATTGCAATTAGAACAGAATTTATTAAACTTGACCAGTTCCTTAAATTTGCAGGCTGTGTTTACACAGGTGGCGATGCAAAAGGCTTTATCCAGGATGGTTATGTAAAAGTTAATGGCGAAGTGTGCACAATGCGTGGTAAAAAATTGGTACCAGGCGATACAGTACATTTCAATGAAGAAGATTTTGTAGTAGTAAGGGAATAATATGCCCGGTCAGTATATCAGAAACATAGATATAACAAGCTACAGGAATATTGAAAAAGCGGCTGTTGAATTTTCTCCGGGAATAAATATTATTTATGGTGAAAATGCCCAGGGTAAAACCAACTTTATGGAAGCAGTGTGGCTGATGAGTGGCGGCAAAAGCTTTCGTGGTACTAAAGACAAGGACATGATAGGTTTTGATGCTGATACTTTCCGCATTGAAGGTACTGTGGTTAATGACAGCGAGGAAGTGAAAATAACTATAGCCTGTTCTAAAAACAACCCTAAATATTCAGGACGAATGGCAAAAGTGAACAATTCTGCTTTTGTAAGTCCATCCAGAATAGCAGGTAACTTTTACCGGGTTATATTTTCACCTGTACATCTGAATATTATCAGCGGCGGTCCTGCATTGAGAAGAAAATTTGCTGACGCCTGCCTGTGCCAAATGTATCCTGGGTTTATGGAGAATTACAGAAAGTATCTCCATGTTATAGACCAGCGAAACAATTTCCTGAAAACTATAAAAAATTATGATAAAAACCAGCAGGATTCCATTTTTGATACAATGGATACTACTCTGGCTGCCCTCGGGTATGAAATATATAAGATGAGAAAAGAATTTATAGAACTGCTGGCGGAATATGCCGGCAGTTACTATGATAAAATATCTCACGGCAGGGAAAAGCTGACATTTATTTACCGAGATATGGGTAAAACCAGTGATGAAATTTATAATAAACTGGTGTCAAACAGAGAAAGAGACAGGGTGCTGGGATACACATCCACAGGTATTCACCGTGAAGATATAGATATTTATCTTGATGGTAAAAAAGCAGGTGAATATGCCAGTCAGGGACAGCAGCGCAGTATTGTAATTGCGATGAAGCTGGCTGAAAGTGACATAATGCAGCAGGTTACAGATGTGGCGCCTGCAGTATTGCTGGATGATGTTTTAAGCGAACTGGATTCTGCCAGACAGGACTATCTGCTGAACAATGTACAGGGCAGACAGGTTTTTATCACAAGTTGCCATATAGAGAGAATTCAGTTAAGTGAAAGCAAAAAGTTTTATGTGGAAAATGGGGTAATTACAGAAGGGTAAAACTTCTGCTTATTCTATTCAGCTATGGCTGACAGTTCTCTTTTATAAGGGACCACATAGAGAGTTTTTATGTATATAGAAATATTTACAGATTATCTGATTGATTCAGATAAGGTGGTGGGGATATTTGACCTTGATAACACCACAACAAATAAATTTACAAATGACTTTCTGAACCAAAAACAGAAAGAAAACAAAATCACTTATCTTGTAAGTGATATTCCAAAAAGTTTTATCCTTATGAATGACGGCAGTGTCTATGTAGTGGAGCTGTCCAGTCAGATATTGAAAAAAAGGTTTGAAATTATATAAAGGCGGAGAAAAAATGTCTAATATTGAAAAGAAAGTAGAGAACAACTACGGCGGTGAGCAGATTCAGGTTCTGGAAGGTCTTGAAGCTGTAAGAAAAAGACCTGGTATGTACATCGGTTCCACAGGACCAAAAGGTCTGCACCATCTGGTGTATGAAATTGTAGACAATGCTATCGACGAAGCATTGGCAGGTTTCTGTGACCATATCGAAGTGGATATTTTGCCAGATAATGTTATCCGTGTTACTGACAATGGTCGTGGTATCCCTGTTGGCATTCAGCCAAAGCTGGGTATTCCTGCTGTTACAGTTGTATTTACAATTCTTCATGCCGGCGGTAAATTCGGCGGCGAAAATTCTGGTTATAAAGTGTCCGGCGGCCTGCACGGTGTTGGTGCATCTGTAGTTAATGCTTTGTCTGAATGGCTGCGTGTAACAGTTCGCAACGGCGAAGGTATTTATACACAGAGCTTTAAACGTGGCGTTGCAGATGGTCCACTGGAAAGAATCGGTGATACAACAGAAAAAGGTTCTACAATTGAGTTTAAAGCAGACTATGAAATGTTTGAAACACTGGTGTATGAATTTGAAGTTCTGGAAACAAGACTGAGAGAACAGGCATTCCTTAATGCAGGTGTAAGAATCACACTTTCTGACTTGCGTGATGAAGATGCACCTGTTGTGGAAAATATGCACTATGAAGGTGGTCTGAGAAGTTTTGTAGATTATATCCATACAAAAAGAGATATGACAGTACTGCACCCTGTTATTCATCTGAAAACAGAAACAAGCAATTCCACAGCTGAAATTGCTATGCAGTATAATGACAGCTACAATGCAAACATTATTTCTTTTGCTAACAACATCAATACTCCAGACGGTGGTACACACGAACAGGGCTTTAAAACAGCACTGACAAGAGTGTTCAACGATTTTGGCAGACAGAAAGGCTATATAAAGGAAAAAGACGATAACCTTTCTGGCGAAGACGTAAGAGAAGGTATTACAGCAATTATAGCTGTTAAAGTTACAGAAGCACAGTTTGAAGGCCAGACAAAAGCTAAACTGGGTAACACAGAGGTAAGAGGTCTTGTAGAAAATCTGGTTTATGAAAAACTGAGAGATTTTCTGGAAGAAAACCCAGGTACAGCAAAGGCTATCTATGAAAAAGCACAGAGTGCACAGCGTGCAAGAGAAGCTGCAAAACGTGCCAGGGAACTGGTAAGAAGAAAATCTGCCCTTGAAACAGCAAGAATGCCTGGTAAACTGGCAGACTGTTCTTCAAAAGACCCTACTGAATGTGAACTTTACATCGTTGAAGGTGACTCTGCCGGCGGTTCCGCAAAAGGCGGCAGAGACAGGAGATATCAGGCTATCCTGCCACTGTGGGGTAAAATGATAAACGTTGAAAAAGCAAGACTTGATAAAGTTTATGGCAACGAAAAACTGACACCTGTTGTAACTGCACTGGGCTGTGGTATCGGTGAAGAAATAGACCTTGAAAAACTGCGCTACCATAAAGTAGTTATCATGGCCGATGCTGACGTTGACGGTCAGCATATCAGAACACTGTTGCTTACATTCTTCTTCCGTTTTATGAGACCACTTCTTGAAGCTGGTCATATCTACATTGCTATGCCACCACTGTATAAAATCAGCAAAGGCAACCAGTCCAGATATGCATATGATGAAGAAGAAAGAGAAGCTATTATTGCACAGTTTGGTACAGGCTATAAAATCCAGCGTTACAAAGGTCTTGGTGAAATGAACCCTGACCAGCTGTGGGAAACAACACTGAACCCTGAAAACAGAGTTATGATAAAAGTTGAACTGGAAGACGCACAGAAAGCCGATGAAACTTTTACAATTCTTATGGGTGACAAGGTTGGTCCACGCCGTGAGTTTATTGAAAAGAACGCCAAGTACGTAACAGACCTGGATGTATAGGTGAAGAGTATGGAATATCCTCTTATTATTGAACTGAATGTAAATCAGGATGATTTTATTGAAGTGGAAATTCTTGAACAGGAACTGGATGCACAGATTTATAAAAAAAGCATTAAAAAAGCATTTGTGATAGAAACTGTGGTGATTGCAGTGGTGACAGCTTTTATGGCGTCTCTCGCTGCAAAAGGCACAATAATGACAGTTGCGTTGGCTTTCCCTGCTTTTTTCTGGCTTATGTTCCTTTTACACTTTGTATATAACTATAAATGGGGTATACAGAGAGAGTTCAACATGGGTGTACAGCATATGCTGCAGAACAAAGACTCCATGGAGTTTTTTACAGCAGAAAGAGGCATGGTTTATTTCCATGAAGACAAATGCGAATACCTGACAAATGAACAGAGAAGATTTTTTGAATACGATTTAATTAAAAATATAAAAATTATAAAACATCTTTATATATTTGTGATGAAAAGGTCAAAAGAAAAAAGTCTGCGCGGCTTTGCATACATGGTAATTCCAAGAAGAAACATGGATGAAAAACAGCAGGCACAGCTGGATGAAATATGTGAATCCATTATTAAAAAATATGACCTGAAAGAATGGATGACCAGCCAGATATTTGGTTAAAGTAAATTGATTTCAAAAATCATAATTTCCCTTTGATATTTAGGAGATAAATTTAAATGATAGTTGACAATACAAGATATATAAATAAAGACATTGAAAAAGAAATGAAAGGTAGCTTTCTTAACTATTCTATGTCTGTTATCGTTTCCCGTGCATTGCCTGATGTACGTGACGGTCTGAAACCAGTTCACCGCCGTATTCTTTATGCTATGTACGAAAACAACCTTGACGCCAGCCATGGCTACCAGAAATCAGCACAGACTGTTGGTGAAGTGCTGGGTAAATACCACCCACACGGTGACGCCTCTGTTTATGATGCTATGGTTCGTCTGGCACAGGATTTCTCACTGAGATATCCTCTTATCGACGGTCAGGGTAACTTTGGTTCTGTTGACGGTGACCCTGCAGCTGCATACCGTTATACAGAAGCAAGAATGGAAAGAATTTCTGACGAAATGCTGCGTGATATCGAAAAGGATACAGTTGATTTTGTAAACAACTTTGACGATTCGCGCCAGGAACCAGGTGTTCTTCCAAGTAGAATTCCAAACCTGTTGATTAACGGTTCTTCCGGTATCGCTGTTGGTATGGCTACAAACATTCCACCACACAACCTGAGCGAAGTTTGTGATGGTATTGCATTCCTTATTGATAACCCAGAAGCTGATTTCAACCAGCTGATGGAATATATCCCTGGCCCAGACTTTCCAACAGGCGGTGTTATTATGGGCAGAAGCGGTATCCGTTCTGCTTATGCAACAGGCAGAGGTAAAATTACTCTCCGTGGCCGTGCTGAAATTGAAGAAGGTGATGACGGCAGAAACAGCATTATCGTTACAGAAATTCCATACATGGTAAACAAAGCAAGACTTATTGAAAGAATTGCTGACCTTGTAAAAGAAAAACGTCTGGAAGGCATTGCTGACCTGAACGATGAATCTGACAGAGATGGTATGCGCATCGTTATCAAGCTGAAAAAGGATGCTATTCCAAAGATTGTTCTAAACCACCTGTATTCACTGACAGAACTGCAGGACACAGTTGGCGCTATTATGCTGGCACTTGACGGCGGTGTACCAAAGGTTATGGACCTGAAAACAATGCTGCAGAAATACATCGACCATCAGTGCGAAGTGCTGGAAAGAAGAACACGCTTTGACCTGAAAAAAGCACTGGAAAGACAGCATCTGCTGGAAGGTCTTAAAATTGCCTGCGATAACATCGACGAAGTAATCAAAGTTATCAGAGAAAGCTATGACAATGCAAAAGAAAGACTGATGGAAAAATTCAGCCTGTCTGATGTTCAGGCTACAGCAATTCTCAATATGCAGCTGAGAAGACTGCAGGGTCTTGAAATTGAAAAAATTGTAAACGAACTGGCTGAACTGGCTGAAAAAATTGCATATTACAGAGAATTCCTTGAAAATCACCAGATGGTACTGAATCAGGTTAAAACTGATATTCTTGCTATCAAAGAAAAATATGGTGATGAAAGAAGAACTGAGATCGAAACAATCAGCGGTGAAGTTGATATTGAAGACCTTATCCCAGATGAAGAATGTATATTTACATTTACAAACTTCGGCTATGTAAAACGCCAGCCAAAAGACACATATCAGGCACAGCGCCGTGGTGGACGTGGTATAAGCGGTATGACACGCCGTGATGAAGACTATGTGCAAGAACTATTTATGGCACGCACACATAACTATATTATGTTTGCCACAGACAAAGGCCGTGTTTACAGAATGAAAGGCTATGAAATTCCAGAAGGCAGCAGACAGGCAAGAGGTATCAACATTGTAAACCTGCTGCAGCTGCAACCAGATGAAAAAATTACAAACGTTATCCCAACAGAAGAAGGCTTTGAAGGCAACGTTGTAATGGTTACACAGAAAGGTATCATCAAACGTACCCCTGTAGAAGAATATAAAAATGTTCGTAAGTCCGGTCTTATTGCAATCACTCTGGACGAAGGCGACAACCTTGCATGGACAAGAATCACAAGCGGCACAGACGAACTGATTGTTGCTACTAAAAATGGTCAGGCTATCAAATTCAGCGAAGAAGATGTGCGCCTTGTAGGCAGAAGCGCCCGTGGTGTTAAAGCTATTGAACTGACTGACGATGATATTGTAGTCGGTATGGGCATTGCAAAAGAAGGCACAAAACTGCTGACAATCACAGAAGACGGTAAGGGCAGAAGAACAGATGTAAACGAATATCGTCTGCAGACACGTGGTGGTAAAGGTGTAAGAAACTTTGACGTTGAAAAAGCAGGCTATGTAGCTGGTGTGCGCATTGTAAACGATGATGACGACATCATTCTGATTTCTATGAGTGGTATCATTATCCGTATGCATGTAAGCGACATTGCAGTACAGAGCCGTTATGCAAATGGTGTTAAAGTAATGCGTCTGGACAGCGACGACAAGGCTGTAACATTTGCTGTAACTATGAGAGAAGATGAAGAAGAAAATTCTGAAACTGACGAAGTTGAAACAGCACAGACAGTGGAAGAAACAACTGAAGAATAATTAAAATCTGTGTAGGGGCTGATGCCTACATCAGCCTTTAGATAGGCTTGATGTGAGCATAACCCCTACTTTTGTTTATATTTTATTAAAATATTACTATTTGTATTATGAATTATTATTTTTATAGTGTTCAGAAAGGTCTTATAGGACTTTTAAATTATAGATTAGTGCAAAATAGTCTTAAAAAGGATAAAAATCAACTAATCGAAGAATTGAAAAAACAGGGAAAAACAAAAGGTTTTGTTTATTCCTGCCAACAGAAAGATGGTCAGTTTTTTAATAATGCCTATAAAACACCACACCCTGTACAGATTACAGGCTGTGAAAAACTGGAGGATTTGATATGAATAATTGCATGGTATGTGACAGAATTGAACTTACTAAAAATGGTGAAAATCCATTTTTTGTGCGTGAGCTGGAAACAGGGTATGTTGTAATAGGTGACTATCAGCGATTTGAAGGGTATACTGTTTTTATATGTAAACAGCATGCCAGTGAGTTGTTCCAGCTGGAAAAAGATTTCAAAATTAGATTTCTGGAAGAAATGAGTCTGGTGGCAGAGTGTGTGCACAATGCATTTCCTTGTGATAAAATTCATTATGAACTGTTGGGTGTAGGTAATGGCGTGCATATGCATTGGCATATTTTCCCTCGCCGTGAAGGTGACAGTCCAATCAAGGGTCCAGTGTGGAAACTGCCAAAAGAAGAAATGTACGCAGAAAAATATAAACCATCAGCAGAATATCTTGAAGAACTGAAAAACAAGCTGAAAAAAGAACTTGATAAAATGTTTTAGCTAATTAAAAAATAAAAATGAAACTGATTTATAGAGGAAAATTTGATGGTGATGTAAACAGTATACCTTGTGGTGAACACAAACCAAATGCTGTTAAATTCAAAGAACCAGAAGACCCTAAAAAGCTGGGACTGATTGCCAATGGTATAGCAACAGTTATTATAATTATTGCTTTGGTTGGTGTTATTTTAAGGGCGGGTATAAGAAATTTAAGTATTGTGGGTATATTTCTGTCTTATCTGACATTGTTCCCGCATGAAATTCTTCACGCATTGTGTTTTAAAGATGAGGTTTATCTGTATACAAACCTGAAAAACGGAATACTTTTTGTAACAGGACCAGAAGATATGTCTAAGGGCAGATTTGTTTTTATGAGTTTATTGCCCAATATTATATTTGGCTTGATCCCTTATATACTGTTTATGATAAACCCACAGTGGAAAATAATGGGTACTTTTGGTGCAATGTGCATCAGTATGGGTGCAGGAGATTTTCTCAATGTATTCAATGCGATTACCCAGATGCCAAAGAGCGCCAGAACATATTTGCATGGTTTTAATTCTTACTGGTATATACCATAAATAAAAGACAGGGTAAAATCTGTCTTTTTTTGTTACTGTTTTGTATATTTATTTTAATTAATTTTTAATTTATTTATGCTAGAATTATTATAAAGGGGGTGCAGAAATGAAAAAAGTATTGAAAGTTTTTATTTTGACAGGTTTATTGTTTGGTATATCCAGTATGTCTGTTTTTGCAAATTCTGGTCCAACCTTTTGGTATGGCACAGATTCTTATAACATTATAATGAGGGATAACTGCCCATTGGTTGTGGAGAAAGAGATACTGACCTTTGATGTTTACAATCAGCTGGATGATTATTACAGTGAAAACGATGCAGAAAAATTTAAAAACTACACTGATAAATTTACAGCAGAGTATACTTTTTACAACCCTACTGACAAGGATTTAACCGCACAGCTGGCTTTTCCGATGGGTGCGATGCCACAATATGTAAATCTGGAAAGGGATATGTCAGAATATTCAGTATCATTGAATGGTGCAGAAATTGAAAAAGAAATAAGATATACAAAATCAGATGATTATTACGAATTTGATTACAGCAGTGAAGTTATAAAACTGGCAGACGGATATATTAAAGATGATTTCTACTCTCCTGATATGCTGGTTACAAAATACACCCTTGTACCTCATACTGATGAAGAAATAGATTATCAGCGGGAAATGAGAATTTCATGGGATGGCAATAATTCAGAATATACCAGAATAATGCCTTTAGGCTTTTCTGGATATAAATGGGAAGAAGGCAAAAAGGCTGAGTTTTCTACAAACATTGAAAGAAAAAACAATGCTGTTATTTATGCCATAGGCCAGCCGCTGGAATCTTTTCCAGAATACAGTTTTTATGACAGCTGGAAAGATGATGCAAAACAGATAGAAGGCAGTCTTGAAATATTGGAAGAACAGACAACTCTTGAACAGGTGCTGACAGAACTGTGTAAAAATCTTAACACTAACTGGAACGTAAGCCCTATGGATACATATAATATGTTTGTTTCTTCAATGGCAGTAACTGATGATTACTATGAAAATATAGGTATTATCAACACAGAAAACGTTTATTATTATAAACAAAACCTTATTTGTTGGTATTTGTATGAAATAACTGTTCCAGCTGGAGAAACTGTAACAAACACAGTAACTGCGCCACTTTATCCTAACATAGATTTGAGATTTACTCCATATAAATATAATTACACATATTTATTGTCCCCAGCGAAAGAATGGGCGCGGTTCAAGGATATAGAAATCAATATAAACACACCTTTCTATATATTGGAAACAAATCAGGATATTTTTGAAAAAACAGAAGAAGGCTACATCTATAAAGGAATAGGTCTGCCAGATGGTGAACTGGAATTTACACTGTGCGCCAGCGAAAATCCACAGAAAGAAAAGGTCAGCCCTTATCTGTTGCTGATATTTTTACCGATAATAATTATAATGGCACTGTGTGCAGGTTTTATAATATTGATAATTAAACTGGCAGGCAGAAAAAAGAAAACATAGGATAAGAAAGACAGGTTTTTACCTGTCTTTTTTTGCTTTGAAATTTACAAACAGAAAAGAAACAACACTATATTTACTATTTATGTTGATTTTTATTTATATTTTCCTATTGTTACAAATGGCAAATTATGATAAAATGATAAGTTAGATAAGTATGTTAAAAGGAGTAGAAAAATGAGTAATTGTATTGCTGCTATGGCAACAGCACCAGGCAAAGCAAGCTTGTGCAGTATCAGAATTTCAGGTGCTGATGCATTCAGTATTGCCGCAAAGGTGTTCAAGCCTTTTGATAAAAACAAGAAGGTTGAAGAAGCAAAGGGTTACACAGCTATGTTTGGTTCTTTCTGGCGTAAAGGCGAAGAAATAGACCAGGCTGTTGCACTGTTTTTTCGTGCTCCAAGAAGTTACACTGGTGAAAATGTGGTTGAAATCAGCTGCCATGGTGGTTCTGCTGTTGCGGACCAGTTGCTGAAAGCCTGTTATGAAGCAGGTGCACAGGCCGCAGGCGCAGGTGAATTTACAAAACGTGCTTTTCTTAATGGCAAAATGAGCATTACACAAGCAGAAGCTGTAATGGAAATGATTAATGCTACTTCCAATCAGGCACTCAATGCTGCAAAAAGCGCACTTGAAGGTCATCTTTATAAACGTGCCGCAAAAATCAGAGATGATTTACTTGTACTGGTTGGACATATTTCTGCTTATACAGATTATCCTGAAGAAGCAGTAGAAGATGTTACTGACGAAGAAGTAAGCGAAATCCTGTCAAATGCTATGAACAGTCTGAAAAAACTGATGGACGGCTATGATACAGGTGCTAAAATCAAACAGGGTGTAAATACTGCTATTGTGGGTAAACCAAATGTAGGTAAATCCACACTGCTGAATGCACTTTCTGGTTTTGAAAAGGCCATCGTTACACCAATTGCTGGTACTACACGAGATGTAGTTGAACAAGAAGTAATTCTGGGTGGCGTAAACCTTATCCTGCAGGATACTGCTGGTATCCGTGCAACAGATGATGAAATTGAAGCTATCGGTATTCAGCGTTCACTGGACAGACTGCAGGGTGCAAACCTTGTTTTCTGCGTATTCGATGGTTCAAGATTCATCACAGAAGAAGATATTGAACTGGCTGGCAGATGTAAAGACCTGAACAGTATTGCCATTATCAATAAACAGGACCTTGAACAGAATTTTGATGTTTCACAGGTTGCTGACAATTTCAAAAAAGTACTGTACATCACTGCAAAAGACTTTTATATGTCTAAAGAATTTGAAAATGATGTAATGGAAGTGCTGGGTGTTGCTGATATTGATGTGACAACAGGTGCTATCGTTAACGAAAGACAGTTCGAAGCTGTAAGAGTGGCTTATAACTCTATTAAAGATGCCTACGACAGATTCTCTGAAGGTTACAGCCTTGATATTATCGGTGTTGCAGTGGATGAAGCGCTGTATGCTGTATATGGTCTTACAGGCGAAAATGTTTCCGACGAAGTAGTGAACGAAGTGTTCTCTAAATTCTGTGTTGGTAAATAAATCATCAATTTGTATTTCTATAGAATACATTCAATAAAAATTTTGTTGCTTACAATCGGTGAAAGGGATTGCAAAGTTAACGTACATTCAAACCTAAAAGGAGCTATTTATGGTATTAGGAAATTATGATGTAGTTGTTATCGGTGCGGGTCATGCCGGAATTGAAGCGGCTGTGGCCAGCGCAAGACTGGGCTGCAAGACCGGTCTGTTCACATTGACTCTCGACGGCGTTGGCAACCTGCCATGTAACCCTGCCATCGGCGGCACCGCAAAGGGTCATCTGGTAAGAGAAATCGACGCTCTTGGTGGCGTTATGGCTATTGCGGCTGACGCAACCAGCCTTCAGATGAGAATGCTTAACTTGGGCAAAGGCCCAGCTGTGCATTCCCTGCGTGTACAGTCTGACAGGGTGGAATATCACAAGTACATGAAAAAACTCTGTGAAACAGAGCCAAATCTGGACTTAAAACAGGCTGAAATTTGTGAAATCAAGTTCAACGAAAATAATGAACCAGTTGCTGTTGTAACTCAGCTGGGTACACAGTACGACTGTAAAGCTGTTATTATCGCTACAGGTACATACCTTACAGGTAAAATCTATGTAGGTGATGCGGCTTATTACTCTGGTCCGGACGGACACCACAGTGCAATGAAACTGTCTGACAGCCTGAAAGCTGCAGGTATTGAACTGCGCCGTTTCAAAACAGGTACACCTGCCCGTGTAAACAAGAGAAGTATCGACTTTTCTGTAATGGAAGTGCAGGAAGGTGACGAAAAAACAGTGCCAATGTCATTTATGACAAGACACGAAATCAAAAACAAACTGCCTTGCCATATTCAGTATACAAACCTTGACACACATAAAGTAATTCAGGACAATATCCATCGTTCACCACTTTACGGTGGAAAAATCGAAGGTATTGGTCCAAGATATTGTCCATCATTGGAAGACAAAGTTATGCGTTTTGCTGATAAACCAAGACATCAGTTCTTTGTTGAACCATGTGGTGCTGATACAGATGAAATGTATCTGCAGGGTCTGTCTTCATCACTGCCAGAAGATGTACAGGTTGCTTTCTATAAAACAATCAAAGGTCTGGAAAATCTGGAAGTTATGCGCCCAGCTTATGCTATTGAGTATGACTGTGTAGACCCACTGGAACTGAAAGCTACTCTGGAATTCAAAGCTTACCCACATCTTTACGGTGCTGGCCAGTTCAACGGTACATCTGGTTATGAAGAAGCAGCTGCACAGGGTCTTATTGCTGGTATCAATGCTGCAAGAAAACTGCAGGGTAAAGATGAATTCACTCTTACAAGACAGTCTTCCTACATTGGTACACTGATTGACGACCTTATTACAAAAGGTGTTCTGGACCCATACAGAATGATGACAAGCCGCAGTGAATACCGCCTGTATCTCCGTCAGGACAATGCAGACGAACGTCTGACACCAATGGGTAGGGAAATCGGTCTGGTTGATGACGAAAGATGGGATTATTACAACCACGTTCTCCGTGTAAAACAGGAAGAAATTGAAAGAATTTCTGCAATTACAATTAAACCTAGCCAGGTTAAACAGCTGCTGGAAAGCAAAGGTCTGCCAGAACTGTCTACAGGTGTAAGAGCAAACGAATTTTTGAAACGTCCACAGATTACATACGAAGAACTGGTGGCTGTTATCGGTGAAAACCCAGAAGTTACACCATTTATCGGCAGTAAGGTTGAAGTAGATGTAAAATACGACGGCTATGTAAAACGCCAGATGGCACAGATTGAACAGACAAAGAAACTGGAAAGAACGCTCATCCCAGAAGATATTGATTACAGTCAGATGAAAGGTCTGCGCATGGAAGCAAGAGAAAAGCTGATTAAAATCAGACCTACAAACGTTGGTCAGGCAAGCAGAATCTCTGGTGTAAGCCCAAGTGATGTTTCTTCACTGCTTCTTGAATTAAAAGTGAAGGATTTGAGAAAATAATCCATAAAAAGAACTACGTACGGGCGGGGTTCTATCCCTGCCCGCTATATAAGTTAGGAGATTTATATGATAGAAAGAATCCGTTTTGCACAGACTCTGAAAGAATATAATATAGAACTTACAGAAAAACAGATGGACCAGCTGGACAAATATGCTGAAATTCTGGTTGATTACAATGAAAAAGTAAACCTTACAGCTATTACAGACCCAGAAGGTATTGAAAATAAGCACTTTCTGGACAGTCTGCTGTTTGCTGCAAACCCACTGGTAAAAGGTAAGGTGGCAGACGTTGGCACAGGTGCTGGCTTTCCTGGTATTGTAACAAAAATCTATAAGCCAGAAATCGATATTACATTGATTGAGCCAACAGGCAAGCGCTGTACATTCCTGCAGTATGCTCTGGATACACTTGGTCTTGAAGGCAATGTGGTAAAGGAAAGAGCAGAAGAAGCTGCAAGAAAACAGTGGAGAGAACAGTTTGATGTAGTAACAGCAAGAGCAGTAGCTGATATGCGCGTGCTTTCAGAATACTGTATTCCGCTGGTAAAATTGGGCGGTTATTTTGTTGCGATGAAAGGTGACGGCAAAAAAGAACTGGCACCAGCACTGAAAGCTATTGATAAGCTGGGTGGCAGATTTGAAACAATGAAAACTTTTACATTGCCAGATGAATCCAAACGTTGTCTGATTATTACAAGCAAGGTAAAGGAAACCCCGGAAACATATCCACGTAATGGTGGCAAAATAGCAAAAGCACCGCTTTAATAAAAGATAAGTATTATTTCAGATAAGTAAAAGTGTATAAACTGGTTATTTTATGTAACCAGCTGATTTATAAAAAATGAAACATGAGTGATTTCGTATCAAAAGATAGGAAATCACTCTTTTTGTTTTGAATATTTATAATTTAATGATTGGTTAAATTGTAGAAATAATTTTTTTATAGTGTTATAATGTTTTAGATAATATAATTTGAGTGAAGAATGATTCTTTTTTTGAGGTAGTATATGAGTGACATAAATTTAAACATAGACAATAATGGAATACACAGACCATGGTTGTCTGTTGTTATGCCTATATATAATGCTGAAAAATTTTTGAACAAGTGCCTTGATTCCATTGCAGGGCAGACATATAAGGATTTTGAGGTTGTTTTAATAGATGACGGGTCTACTGACTCTTCTTCTGTTATATGTCAGAAATATGCAGACAGTGACAGCAGATTCAGATATATCAAAAAAGAAAATGGCGGTGCCTATCAGTCCAGAATTTATGGTGCAGAGAGGGCACAGGGAACATATATAACCTTTTGTGATGCTGATGACTATTATGCAAGCAAAGATGCATTTGAGATTCTGCATAGAGAGATAACAAGCTCAGAATGCAGTGTAATACAGTTTGGTTATATGAAAAAATATAATCATTTAAGCCGAAAAGGTGTAGCTGTAAGCCAGACTATGGATATAGACAGGGATTTATTCTTAAATCAGGAATATCCAAAACTTCTGTGTAGCTTCTGGGATGCTTCACATCTGACAACAAATTTATGGAATAAGGTTTATCACAGAAGATTACTTTCAAATATTCCTTCTTCTGATGTTGCTGAAAGGGTATTTTGGGGTGAAGATTTAATTCTGAATCTGCATCTTTTAAAAGATTGTAATTCTTTTAAACTTATACCTGATATTTTGTACTGCTATTGTCAATTAAACGGTGGAACAAGCAAGTTTTCAACACGAACAATGAAAGATTTGGATTGTATCAAAAGATATCAGTTACAATTTCTGGAGCAATATCAGGGTTCAGCTAAGAAATCTATTGAAAAAATCTTATATTCCGAAGTTGCAGGGTGGTTTTTCTATTATATTCAGCAGGCAACAGAACATTTAAGCGAGGATGAACTTGCGGATTTAATTAACGAGACTCTACAGTATAAAAATTTTATACTTGCCAGAAATTATTATCTGGAAAAAGCCGAAGATAATTATGATGCAGTTAATTTGCTTCGTAAAGGTGATGCACAGGAATATATCAAAAAGGCAAAGGAATATCACAAAAAACAGAAATTGAAAGCCAGTGTTAAAAATATTCTGAAAAAAATATATGCATCTATATAATATGTAATATTAATTTGATAAAAATATTAAGCTCCCTTGAACAAGGGAGCTTTTATTTTGTCTAAAATGAAAGAATTTTTATATTTTCGTTATAATTTTTATGGTATACTTACTTAAAGAGGTGATATTATGAAGAAAATTATCAGTTTTATTATGGCTGTTGTAATGGCAGTGTCTGTAGTGGCCTGTGGGCAGGAAAATACACAGATTGAAATACCAAAAACAGAGATAATACATAGCAACGATATTTTATCTGCAAAGAAGCTGGAAATACCGTCCAAATTGCAAGGGTACGAAAATGTTTACCTGAAAAATTTTGATGGTCAGTATGCTATATTCACAATTGATGCCGATACAAAACTTGTCAATGAAACCGTAAGAATAATTGTTTATGATGTCTTGAACGATAGCATCACACAGGTTGTAAGCCCTAGCTTGTCTGGCGGTCAAGTGAACAGTGTAGCTAAAATGGGGGACAAGCTGTATTTCAATGTGTGGTACAGGGATTCAATGAAAGAAGAATTGTATGTAAACGACGGCTTTTTAAATACATTGATACAGGATTTTACCCTTTCGACTACAGCTGATTTTTCACAACTTAAGATTTTCGGTGATAAGCTGTGCTACATAAAAAACAAAGGTACCTTTGATAATTATGATTATGAATTTTATGAAGTAACAGATGATAAGCTGGTATCTGTCTATAATTTACAGCAACAGTATAATAGCCTTATCGAAGTGGAAGATTACAAAGACGGTGTATTCACTATTACTGAATATGATTTAAAGGATGAAGAAAATCTGTATGTAAATATTCTGAAGGGTGATGAAAAGGAAACAATACTAACCCTGAAACACGAACACGGACATTCTCTTGCGAAACTGGAAAATATGTTTATCCATCCTGTAGACAATGTGGATAATATGAATGATTACAAGTGGATGGCTGTTACAGATTTGAATACTAAAGAAATTACACCAGTAGCTATGATGCAGGGCGGATTCTATGATACATATCGCAACAGAGGTCTGATGTACCTTTATGGTGAAAGCACTGAACAGCTGCTGATGTTTGAAGAAAATGGTAATACTCTAAAGGTAAGCCTTGTAGATATAGATGTAAAAGGTAAAAACAGACACAGTTACTTTATGACAGAGAATAATGCACTGTTGTTGGTGGGCACACTTTCACAACAGGAGTTTGAATTATATCTGCTTGAATATTAATTGTTCCACGTGGAACAGTTAAAGGGAGAATTAAATGAAAAAACTGACAGCTTTAGTTTTAGCTGTGATAACCCTTTTATTTGTAGGGTGCAATAACACAGAAAGCTTAAAAATAGTTGATAATGAAACACCTTTAGCTGTAAAACAGCTTAAAACACCTGAATATGACCAGGAATATACATTTGTAAATTCTTTTGATGGCAAATATGTATGTTTTTCTGTGTCAAGACCTGTTACAGACGAAACAGCGGGTGGCGTAAGTATGGAAACCAGCCATGTTATAGTGTACAACACTGAGACAGAACAGGTGGAAAAGCAATTCGATTTAAACTTGAAGCATTGCTTTGTAAGCGACAGTGTTTATAAGGATGGATGTTTGTATTATGTGGTTTCCGGCAGAGAAAATGAATATGAAATCCTGTACAGCACTGATGGTAATGATTTAAATAAACTTTACAGTGTTCCTTACAATGAACTTGACGAATTGGGAATAGATGTAATTAAAGACCAGGATGCAGATATAGTGTTTGTTTCAAAGCACCAAAAGCCTGCCGACAATGAAACAGGCCTGCAGGAAGTTTTACAGCTGGGCTGTGTAAATGGTGAAAGTCGGGAAATAATGTTTACTTACACATCAGTAAATGATACAGGCAATATATATGGGCTGAATGCACACAAATTAAAGGGTATTGATGAGCATTCTCCAGAATATATGCAGGTGGGGCAGGCACACAGTGGTGCATTGGTACAACAGCAAAAGGTGTTTAATCCAGACAGCAATAAAAATGGCGTAGGATTATATGCTGAAATACCTATGAAAACCATTGATTTTGTTTATGTCGTAGAAAACAATGTGTATTACTATGATTACACAGAAAAAGATGCATTGTTTGGCCCTATGGAATTAAAGGTATATAATCTTGAGAGTAATACGCAGACAACAATAGCCCAATACGAAGGGATGCAAAAGGGCAGAAGCTGGTATGGAGATGATATATTTGCATATTCAAATGTAGATGGCGGCAGAATATATGTTGTAAAACAGACAGAGAAAGATTTAAAAAGAAGTTACATCGAAAACACATTTTATGACAAAAAAATTAATGTATTAACTGCAAATGGAAGGATTTTGATTGTGGCGGGTATGTTTACCTCTCAACCAGATGAATTATACATAGCTTCAATAGAATAAAACACAAAAGGCACTCGTAATGAGTGCCTTTTGTGCGGTTAATAGGATTGCAAAATGTGTAGCTTTGATAAATTTATTTTCAAACACCGGCTGGTGTTGTGAATCAGGTGGGATAAAGGGACTTAAATTTTGATTTTAGGTACTGTAATCTGATAATAGATACAGTTTTCATCTTCCTGTTGGTTATAATCTGCTTTAACGCCTGCAGATTGTATCAGCTTCACCGCTTTTGTGATAGAATTTGTAAAAAGCTTTATATCTTTTATGTTAATTATTTTTCTCTGCTTATGCTTTGGTTTAGGAGAGAGAACGGAGTTTACATACTTATCTGTGGCAGACACATTTAAATTGTTTTTTATAATATGTTCTATTGCTTTGTCCTGTTTTTCGGCGGGCAGTCTGCAGATTGCACGTGCATGACGCTCTGTAAGATTAAAAGCAAGTAGTTTTATCTGTTGCTCCTTGGAAAACTGTAGCAATTTCAGTTTATTTGCCACAGCAGGCTGACTTATTGAAAGTTTTTGTCCGACCTGCGACTGAGTAAGATTTAATTTATTCATCAGAGACTGTATAGCCATTGCCTGTTCAAAATAGTTCAAATCTTCTCTCTGCAGGTTTTCTATTACAGCCAGAACAGCCACTTCATCATCTGTTTTATCCATAACTATTACAGGTACGGTAGAAAGCCCTGCTTTTGTAGCCGCCAGCAATCTTCGGTGGCCTGCTATCAGCTGATATCTGCCGTCTGACAGTTTTGTGGCAGTCAAAGGCTGGAGTATACCGTTTTCTTTAATGTTTTCAGCCAGTTCTTCCAATGCAGCTTTGTTTAAAAGCTTTCGTGGCTGATAAGGACATGCTGTTATCAGATGTACAGGAATCTGCGAAACTGTGTTTTCATTTTTTGTTTTAAAAGTAGTGGCAAACATTTGAATCATCCTTTCCTTGACTACACATTATCATAAATTATGCTTTTTTTAAAGAAAAATGTATCGCAGTAAAAGACAATATATGCCAAAATAATAAATGAAAAATGCATGTTTTTGTTGAAAGCGGAAGAAATAAGATATATATAAGTGAATAATGCGAAAAGTTTCAGCTTAAAATGTTCCACATGGAACATTTTAATAGGTTTGTACAATAAAATAGCTGTATTTTCTGCTTTCAAAACCGAAATATATATGATAAAATATAAATAATCTTTAAGAAGGCGAATGGAGAAGGAAATAATGGCAAAAATTATAGCAATTGCAAACCAGAAAGGTGGCGTGGGTAAAACCACAACAGCAGTAAATCTGGCGGCATCTGTTGCTGCAAAAGGTAAAAAAGTTCTGCTGGTAGACCTTGACCCACAGGGAAACACCACTTCTGCATATGGGATTATTAAAAGAGGTCTGGAACATTCCACATACTCTGTAATTCTCGGCGATGATGATATTAAAAATGCTATAGTTAAAACCAGATTCAATGTAGATGTACTGCCATCTTCTACTAAACTGGCAGGTGCTGCTGTGGAATTGGTTATGCTGGAAAATCGCCATGCCAAACTGCGTTCTGCTTTAAACAGGGTAAACGATGAGTATGATTTCATATTTATAGACTGCCCACCGGCACTGGATTTATTGACAATCAATGCATTGTCTGCCGCAGATACAGTCCTGGTGCCAATTCAGTGCGAATTCTTTGCACTGGAAGGTCTGTCGGAGCTTATGAACACTATCCGCCTTGTAAAACAGCATTATAATAAGTACATTGATATTGAAGGTGTACTGCTTACAATGTTTGATGCCCGCCTGAACCTCACATTACAGGTTGTGGCTGAAGTTAAAAAATACTTCCCAAATAAAGTCTATAAAACAACAATTCCAAGAAATGTACGCCTTTCTGAAGCACCAAGCTATGGCGAGCCTATCAATTTCTATGATGGTTCTTCCAAAGGTGCAAAAGCATATGCGGCATTGGCTGATGAAGTATTAAGCTGGAACAGATAATTTTTGTACATTTTATACTGTATATTCTAATTTTTTACTGCTCAATTTAGCAAAAAAATAACAAAGTACTTGTTATTTGTATTAGTTTATAGTAATATAAATAGGTACAGATGTTTTTAATGATGATACATTTGTATTTGATTTTTAAAATAACTAAGAAAGGGAGATGCCCATGGCGAAAAGAAATTCAGGTTTAGGGAGAGGGTTAGACTCGCTGTTCCTGTCCAGTGAACAGCAGATTTCGGATGCCTCGGCATCCAGCATAAAACTTTCGGACATAGATGTTGACCCAGGTCAGCCTCGCAAGACTTTTGAAAATCAGAGTCTTGAGCAGCTTAGCCAGTCCATAATCGAACACGGCGTGCTGCAGCCTATCGTTCTTATGCCAAATGGTATTGGACGATACACCATTATCGCAGGTGAAAGACGTTTCCGTGCAGCCAGAATGGCAGGTTTAACTGAAATTCCGGCAATTGTAAAGGATGTTTCCAGCCAGAGCGCAAAAGAAATTGCCCTGATTGAAAACTTACAGAGAGAAGACCTTGACCCTGTGGAAATTGCATATGGATATAAAAGCCTGATGGAAAGTTTTAATCTTACACAGGATGAAATCAGCAAAAAGCTGTCTATCCCACGCTCGTCCATTGCAAACAGTCTGCGAATTCTCAATTTGCCAGAAGATATTCTGCAGATGGTCAAAGAAGATAAAATCAGTCTTGGCCATGCAAAGGTTATTCTTTCTGTTGCAGATGAAAATATGCAGAGAGATTTGGCAAAACAGACAGAAGAAAAACAGCTGTCAGTTCGCCAGTGTGAGCTGCTGGCAAAATCTATGGTTAAAAAACCAAAGCCAGAAAAACAGCCAAAGGTGCCATCCATTGTAAAAGAGATAGAAATCGCTCTTACACAGATGCACGGCACACCTGTCCGTATCAGTTATAAAGACGGTAAGGGCAGTCTTAATATTACATTTAATAGTCAGGAACAGTTAGAGGAACTGGCTAACTTATTAGAGAAGAAATAAAGGAGTTTAACTAAAATGTTAGATATCAGAAGAATCAGAGAAAACAAAGACGAAGTTATCGCTGCAGTTAACCGCAGAGGTACAGATTACACACAGGCTATCGAAGATGTGCTGAAAGTTGACGAAGACCGTCGTGCACTGGCCAGCAAAATCGATACACTGAAAGCTGAACAGAACAAAGCTTCCAAACTGATTCCACAGTACAAAAAAGAAGGCAAAGACACAGAAGAACTGATGGCAGAAATGAAAAAACTGGCTGACGAAATCAAAGAAGGCGCTGCTGAAGTTTCCAGACTGGAAAAACTGCAGGAAGATATGCTTCTTATGATTCCTAACACACCAGATGCATCTGTTCCAGACGGTAAAGATGATTCCGACAACGTTGAACTGAGAAGATGGGGCGAACCAACAAAATTTGACTTCGAACCAAAAGCACACTGGGACCTCGGTAAAGAACTGGATATTCTGGACCCAGAAAGAGCTGCTAAAGTAACAGGCGCTCGTTTCCACTTCTACAAAGGCCTTGGCTCAAGACTTGAAAGAGCTGTTCTCAACTTCTACCTTGACCTGCACACAACAGAACATGGCTACACAGAAATGTTCCCTCCATTCATCGCTAATGCTGACTCTATGAGAGGTACAGGCCAGCTGCCAAAATTCGGTGAAGATATGTTCAAAGTTGAAGGCAAAGACTGGTACCTGATTCCAACAGCTGAAGTTCCAGTAACAAACTACCACAGAGATGAAATTCTTGACGGTACAAAACTGCCTATCAAATATGCAGCATACTCTGGCTGTTTCCGTGCAGAAGCTGGTTCCGCAGGCCGTGACACACGTGGCCTTATCCGTCAGCACGAATTCAACAAAGTTGAAATGGTTAAATTTGCTCGTCCAGACCAGTCTTGGGCTGAACTTGAAACACTGACATGGAACGCTGAACACGCACTCCAGCTGCTTGGTCTGCCACACAGAGTTATCGCTCTTTGCGCTGGCGACATGGGCTTCTCATCTGCTAAAACATACGACGTTGAAGTTTGGATGCCAAGCTACAACTCTTACAAAGAAATCTCCTCTTGCTCCAACTTCACAGACTACCAGGCAAGAAGAATGCAGATTCGTTACAAAAACAACCCAAAAGATAAAGCAGAACTTATCCACACACTGAACGGTTCAGGTCTTGCTATCGGCCGTACAACAGCTGCTATCATTGAAAACTACCAGAACGAAGATGGTTCTATCACAGTTCCAGAAGTTCTCGTACCATACATGAGAGGCGTAACAAGAATCGAAAAAAATGAACTGTAATTTATAGTTCGCTACAAATTAATATAGCTTTATAACACCCTTCCCGCTGGACACAGTACTGACCGTAAGGTTTCCTAAACAATGCTGGAAGGGTGTTGTTTGGTTAGCAAAGGATAATTATAATTATTGACAATGGTAGATTTATAACTTATACTAAAAGTATATACAATAGTAGAGAGGAACAGGTTCGTGGGAATGAGAAATGAAGATATAGCAGACATCTTTAAAGCTTTATCTGATTCGCGCCGTGTCCAGATTATAAAGCTCTTGCAAGGCGGAGAAAAATGCGCTTGTGAGCTGATTGAAAAAATGGGTATGCCACAGTCTACATTGTCTTACCATATGAAAATTCTTTGCCGCTCTGGTATAGTAAAAGCCAGAGAGTCAGGCAAATGGACTTATTACAAAGTTTGTCAGACAGGTAGTAAGCGCGCTATTGAAGTGATTCATAAGATTACCGCTAAGTCATGAAAATAACACGGTATTTGCCGTGTTTTTTCTCCCACTCTCAAAACGAATATTATCGTTTTGAATAATTAAATATATAAATACATCGATTTATATCCTGGATAAGAGTCCGGGATTTTTATTTTGGGCGCAAAAAAGCAGCGATTATAGCTCGCTGCTTTTTTGATTTGCTGTGAATTTTTTGGTAAGAATCACACTATATTTTATATACTGTTGTTATACAGTAACTTAGAATTTGCATTTTCAATGTTTTCATAGGTTATAAACATTTCTTCTGCAAATTGTTGAATACTTTTCAACTCCTCAATCAAGTCTGTGATTCTGTTAAATAAATAATAATAAGTCTGGTTATAGTTATCCATAACATCCTCCTGTATATTGATCAGTAGCCTTTGGCATGGCTATATTATATATTTATCAGCGAGAAAAATTTGTCGATTGATGTCGTTATATAAGGTTAAACAATGATTTTTCACAGATTTTAATGTAAATTGTTGAAAGGAAAAATTTACACTTTAGCCATATATTTTTGTGGTGCAAAAATTGACGATTAACTATGGAATAATGTATAATATAAGGTAAACCAGTATGCCTTAATGGAAAAAATACAAATTTTAAGCAGGTGATATATATGAAATCTTTAGTTGGTTACACAGGTTTTGTTGGCAGTAATCTTGCCAGCGTTGGTGATTTTGATGGTCTGTACAACTCTAAAAATGTAAAAGAAGCATATGGTACAAATCCTGATATTCTGTTTTATTCAGGTGTTCCTGCTGCTAAATTTATAGCTAATAAATTTCCGGAAATGGATATGTCCATTATGAAGGGCGCTGTGGAAAATATCCGTAAAATCAACCCTAAAAAGCTGGTGCTTATCTCTACTGTTGATGTTTATAAACAGCCAAATGGCAAGGATGAAGACAGCTTTATGGAAACAGATGGTCTGGAAGCTTATGGTAAAAACCGCCTGTGGCTTGAAGAACAGGTAAAAGAAATTTGCCCGGATTATCATATTATCCGTCTGCCAGGTTTGTACGGAAAAAACATCAAGAAAAACTTTATCTACGACTTTATAAACTATATTCCTGCACTTCTCAACGAGAAGAAAATGGCGGAATTGTCTGCTAAAGAGCCTTCACTGAAAGAATATTATACTCTTCGTGAGGATGGTTTCTGGGCTGTAAAAGGCGATATTGACCGTGCTTCACTGAAAGAAATGTTTAAAAATCTGGGCTTTTCTGCGCTGAATTTTACAGACAGCCGTGGTGTATTTCAGTATTACAATCTGAAATATTTATATAAAGATATACAGACAGTAATTGAAAATGACATAAGAGTGATGAATATAGCCACACAGCCTATCGAAATAGGTACCCTGCATAAAGTCCTGACAGGGGAAGATTTTGTAAACAAAGTGGCTGTAAAACCACCTTATTATGATTTCAGAACGAAACATGCACAGTTTTTTGGTGGCAAGGACGGATATATCCAGCCAGCAGACTTTGTTTATAATGATATAAAAGAATTTGTGGGTGAAATGATATGAAATACTCAATTTCAAATATAGCATGGGGTGCAGAAAAAGATAGCCAGATGTATGCTTTTCTTAAACAGCAGGGCATAGATGGTCTTGAAATTGCACCAACGCGTTTATTTACAAACCCTTATGACAATCTGGAGCTGGCACACGAATATGCATGGATGCTGAAAAACAAATATAATCTGGAAGTATCCAGTATGCAGAGCATCTGGTACGGTGTGAAAGAAAGTATTTTCGGCACAGAAGAAGACAGAAAATATCTGCTGGATTATACAAAGAGGGCGATTCTTTTTGCTGAAAGTATGGGTATTAAAAATCTGGTTTTCGGCTGTCCAAGAAACAGAAATATGCCAGAAGGTGATGAAAAGCAGTATTTTGAAATTGCAAAGGCATTTTTCAAAGAACTGGGTGACTTTGCTCTGGAGCACAACACTGTGCTTGCAATAGAGCCAAACCCTGTGATTTACAATACAAACTTTCTCAACTACACAAAGGATGCCTGCGAATTTGTAAAACAGATAGGCAGCGAAGGTCTTAAAGTAAATATAGATATGGGTACAATGATTTACAACAAGGAAAATCCACACCTTGTAAAGACTTATAAAAATCTGGTAAATCATATTCATATTTCTGCACCGAATCTGGCAGTTATCAGCCAGTGTACAGAATATAAAACACTTAAAAAGGTATTGTCCAAAATCGACTATGATGGTTATCTGTCAGTAGAAATGGGCAATTGCAATGATATAGAAAAAGTAAAACAGGCTGTAATCTTCCTTAAGGAGGTATTCGGATGATTTATAAAAATGTAAAAGGTGTACCTGACTTTGAATGTAAGGAATATGCAGAGAAGAAAAATAAATATTGTCTTTGCATCCCTATAATTAATGAAAAGGACAACATCCGTCTTGAACTGATGCGTGCCAGAATGAACAAAGTACACACAGCTGTAGATATTATTATCTGCGATGGTGGCTCCACTGATGGCGGCACAGATGATGATGTAATGGAAGCTCTGGGCGTAAACACACTGCTGACAAAGCGCGGTCCTGGTAAACAGGGGGCACAGTTGCGTATGGGCTTTTATTGGGCGCTTAAACGTGGTTATGAAGGTATTATCACAATTGATGGCAACAATAAAGACAGTATCGAAGATGTTACAAAATTTATAGAAAAACTGGATGAAGGCTATGATTTTGTTCAGGGCAGCCGATTCATCGCAGGTGGACAGGCTATCAACACACCACTGTCCCGCCATCTTGCTGTAAAATACATTCACGCACCTGTAATATCCATTACAGCTAAAGAAAAATTTACAGATACAACAAACAACTTCCGTTGTTATTCAAAAAAATATCTTACACATCCACAGGTGCAGCCATTCAGACCTGTTTTCAAAACATACGAACTGCTGGCGTACCTTTCTACACGTGCTTCCCAGCTGGGACTTAAAACCTGTGAAGTGCCTGTAACCAGAGCATACCCTAATGATGGCAAGATTCCTACAAAAATCAGTCCTATCAAAGGTAACTCTGAACTGATGAAAATTCTGCTTGCAAATGCAGTGGGTAAATACAATCCAAAATAAAATTCTGTACACAAACTTGTAAAACACAGGGAGGTTATCCTACCTCATCAAATAAAACACAAGGGTTTAGGAAAATGAACTATGACAAAATTATAATCGGCGCTGGGCTTTATGGTCTTTACAGCGCTGTATACTGTGGCAAAAAAGGTGAAAAAGTTCTGGTGCTGGAATGCGACAGTGTGCCTTTTGCACGTGCCACATACATCAATCAGGCCCGTGTGCATATGGGCTATCACTACCCACGCTCTCTTTCTACAGCAGGCAAAAGTCGTGGCTATTTCGACCGCTTCTGCGAAGACTATCCTGAAAGTGTAAAGGACGACTTTACAAAAGTCTATGCCACAAGTGCAAACTTCTCATGGACAGACAGAGAGCAGTTTGAAAAATTCTGCAGGGACACAAACATCCCTTGCGAAACTATTTCCAACACAAAATATTTTAAGGACGATATGTGTGACGGTACATTTATCACCAAGGAATATACATATGACTGGGCTATTCTCCGCGATATACTTATGGCAGACCTTAAAGAATTGCCAAACGTTACACTGCGCTTTAATTCCTTTATCACAGCCATCGAAAACGACGGAGAAAACTACAACATCAGCATTAAGGATGGCAATGTGTTTACTGCTCCATATGTGCTTAATTCCACATATGCCAGTGTAAACCAGATTAACTCTATGGCTGGTTTTGAAACATTCCCTATCAAATACGAGCTGTGCGAAATCATCCTGTGTAAAATCAATGATGAAATGCGCGATGTAGGTATTACAGTAATGGATGGTCCTTTCTTTTCAATAATGCCTTTTGGCAAGACAGGCTACCATTCACTTACAAGTGTTACATTTACTCCTCACGTTACCTGTTATGACAAACTGCCAACCTTTGAATGTCAGAAAGGTAACGAGGACTACTGTACACCACAGCATCTTGGCAACTGTAACAATTGCCCTAACAAGCCTGAAAGTGCATGGGGTTATATGTCACAGCTGGCAAGAAAATATCTTAAGGATGAATTTCAGTTTGAATATTCACATTCACTGTTTTCAATGAAACCTATTCTGAAAATGAGTGAAATTGACGACAGCCGCCCAACACTTATAAAAGTATTCAATAAAAAACCAGCTTTTGTCAGTGTTCTGTCTGGCAAAATAAATACAGTTTATGATTTACAGGAGGTACTTGACGGTGAGCTTGAATAAAGAAAAAAACTTTGTCTCTGCTGTTATTTATCTTTATAACAACGAAAAAGAAGTGGCAGGTTTTCTGTCTGCTGTCAATACATTACTTAAAGAAAATTTTGAAAAATATGAAATCGTTTGTGTGAACGACTGTTCTACAGACAGTACTGTAAAAGCAGTGGAAAGCTTCTGCGAAGAAAACAGTGTAAAGAGCCTGACACTTATCAACACCAGCTTTTTCCAAGGTGTTGAAAATGCAATGGTTGCAGGTCTTGATATATCAATCGGTGACTTTGTGTTTGAATTTGACAGCCCGGTGGTAGACTATAATGCAGATATGATTATGTCTGTATACCGCAAAAGTCTGGAAGGCAATGATATAGTGTTTGCTATTCCTCAGGGTGTTTCACGCTTTACATCCAAACTGTTTTACAACCTGTTCAACAGATTCTCTGGTATGCAGTACAAAATCAAAACACAGCGTTTTTCAATTATCAGCCGTCGCGGTATAAATCGTGTAAAATCAATGGGTGTTAAAACAGTTTACAGAAAAGCTGTTTATGCTTCCTGTGGTTTACCGGTGGCAGATTTTGAATATAAACCACTGCCTGTGGAAAAACTGGGCGACAGCCAGAAAGCTGTAAAACAGGAGTTGGCACTTAACAGTCTCATCCTTTTCACAGATATCGGTTATAAAATCAGCATCACATTGTCTGTGTTTATGGCACTTGTGCTTATGCTTGCAGGTGTTTATACAGTGGCAGTGTTCCTTTCAGCCAACCCTGTTGCAGGCTGGACAACCACCATGCTGGTTATCTCCGCAGGCTTTTTCGGTCTGTTTATACTGTTTGCATTTGTTCTTAAATATCTGTCCATGATTTTAAATCTTGTGTTCACACGCAAACAGTATGTAATTGAAAACATCAGAAAAATCACAAAATAATTTGTATTTTTGTTTCATTAAATTTTTAAAGAAAGCGAATCAGTTTTATGCTGAAAAAAGATATTGATTACAAAAAACGGATTGTTATAGCTGTTGCTCTGGCTGTTGTAAGGCTTGTTCTTGCAAACAGCCAGATGATGCTTATATTTCCTTTTGGAGCCCCTATTGATGATGACCTGTACTTTACATGGGCACAGAACATAGCGGCAGGAAACTGGCTGGGTGAGTACAACTACCTTACTCTTTCCAAATATCCGTTCTTTGGAATTTACCTTGCAATAGTACACAAACTGGGCATACCATATCTTGTGGCAAACTGCATGATGTGGATAGGGCTGGGGGTTCTCAGCGTTATGGCTTTCAGCCCTGTTGTTAAAAGCAACTGGTGGCGCCTTATATTATTTGCAGCCTTAATTTACAACCCATCTACATATGCAGAGCATACTCTGCGTGTGTATCGAGACAGCATTTTCCCTGTGCTTTGTGTTGCGTTCTTTGTAGCACTGGCAGGCTGGGCACTGCGACTAAAAAAAGATATCCGTTATAATATCGGCTATATCATCACAGCAGGCGTAGCACTGGGCCTTGCGTGGATAAGCAGGGAAGACGGATATTGGTTGGTTCCTTTTGGTGTAGCGGCTATTACAATTTGTATAATTTATATAGTAATTGACAAAAAGTTAAATAAAAAGTTTATCAGAATAGCTTGTACAGCAATTCCAGCTGTAATAACAGCGGTTTTTGTGCTTATGGTATGTGGTATAAACTATGAATATTATGGTTTGTTTACATTATCAGATTTCAGTGACGGTGCATTTGCGGATTGTTTTGGTGCGATGACCACACTCTCTCACGAAGAATGGCATCCGCTTATATCTGTTCCTGAAGATGTAAGAATGCGTATGTATGAAGATTGCCCATCCTTTGTTCAGTTCTATGATTATATAGACGACGATGAAAGCCGGATTAAAAAAGGCTATTCAACCCGGAGTCTGGGCGACTATAAGTCTGGTCAGCTTTATTGGGGGCTCAGACGTGCCGCTCAGGAAATGGGCATATATGAAAGCCGGACTAAAGCAGAATCTCTGTGGGCACAGCTTGCCACAGAGGTTGAGGCTATGCGACTTGAAGATGAAAACGCACTACCCAAACGTTCATCTGTAACACCGCCTGTTAAAATGGAATATGTACCTGATGTACTTGCAGAAGGTTTTCACAGTATGTGGTTTATACTTTCCTGGCAGGATATGCGATGTTATGAAGATACTGTCAGCGACATTACCACAGGTCAGATTGATATATGGCAGGATTTTCTTCACGAGCAGTCAAACTATGCCGCAGTAGAAAATTCAGATTTTCCATATTACACACCATTCCAGCATATGTGCTATAAGGTTGTGAACGGTATTACTTGGATTTATCGTGCGGCAATAATACCTCTTCTGCTTTTAGCACTGTGGGCGGTAATCAAAGGTTTTGCCCTGTTTAAATATCAGACATTCAAAACACAGCTGATGTTGTTTATAATCCCTGGTATGCTGGCAATGGGAATCTTCAGAATATTTATTATTGCCTTTATGGAGGTAGCCGCTTTTGATATAGGCACCTATGCAATGTATCTTGGTGCTGTATATCCTGTGGTGGTATTGGTAGCTGTGCTTGGATTACCTCTTTTAAAAAGAATCGTAAAAAAGCCATAGCACCCCAGACTGTGAGGTGAATTATGAATAAGAAATATATTACTTGCTTAACTATGCTTCTATATGGTCTGCCTTACGGATGGCTGGCAATCTGGTGGGATGGTGTTGGCAGCACAAGTGCAAAATCTGCACTATTGTTTTATGCTGTTCACGGCATAGTTTATGCTGTGTTGGCAATTGTGGTAACAATGCTGGACAATATAAAACTGATGTGGATGGGGTATCTGTTGTCAATGGCCACATCGAAGTTGATGACAATTTTAGTGGTGGTCAAGGATATGGACCATTTCTATAAGCCATTCACTTATGAAACTGTAATATACTTCCCTTATTTACCAGCATTTTTGATTTCAGGGCTGGGATTTTTCGTTGCTATGCTTTTTGTGCTTCCATCCAAAAATAAATAATGTATATAACCACACCCCTTGCCTAAAATGACAAGGGGTGTTTTATGTTCACTGTACGACCTTTATGCAAAGCTATAATAATGTCTGTAATACTATATATTATAATTCTTATTAATATATTAGGGCAGGACAGGTTATTATCGGTTATATCTGTAGTTTTTATAATCTGGCTGTATCGCTATCTTTCAACATTGAAAGTTTATATAGACGACAGCTACCTTGTAAAACGAAACGGAAAAACTTTTAAACACAAAACTATAATAATGTTGAAAAATATTTCGAAATTACAGATTTTAGTCTTACACACATCTCTGCCTGCTATTATAAGAATATGTACCTATGATGAAGCTTTGTTCCTCTTTGGGTTAAACGGGAGACAGCGGTTGATGCTGGAGTATAAGCTGTTACAGTTGAAATAAAAGCTCTCTTCATATATAATAATGTATACTAAAACAAGAGGGTAAGTTTATGAATTTCTACGTAACAGAAAAAGTTTTTGAAAAAATGCCAAATGTGGTTTTTGGTCTTGTAAGTGTAAAGGCTGTAGACAATACGGCAGACTATGATTTTATTCATACAATGCTGGATGAAAGTATATTATCCTGTGAAAATTATTTTGAAGGCAAAGTTGTAAAACAGGAAAAAGAGCTGGCACCATACCGTACTGCATTTCAGACTCTTGGCATTAACCCAAACAAGTTTATGAGCAGTATAGAAGCGTTGCTTACACGAATTGCAAAAAAGAAGGGTATGCCACATATAAATCCTGTGGTTGATTTGGGTAATGCTATTTCTCTCAAATACTATCTGCCAGTTGGTGCTCACGACCTGAATACAATGGATGGAGAATTTTGTGTTCGTACAGCAACAGCCCAGGATACATTCCTGCCTTTTGGTGCTGAAGCGAGAGAACCAGTGGATATTGACGAAGTAGTTTACGCCACAGCAGATAAAGTCCGTACACGTCGATGGATATGGCGCCAGAGCGAAGAAGGAAAAATAGACCACACAACAAACGAACTTTTATTTATTCTTGACGGCTTTGAAGAAAATCTGGATGTTGTTCTTGCTGCCAGAGATGAGCTGAATAAAATACTTACAGAAAAGATGGGCTACAAGACAAAAACAGGTCTCATTGATAAAAACAATATGGTTTTTGATATGGACATATAGATAAGTATACATATTGAATATAAGAAAAGGGGGCGCAGAGGCGCCCCTTTGTTAATAGTGCCGTAAATGTAAAGAGGTAGTTGACAAAGGTGATAAGCAGGTATATAATACAGGAACGCTCATAAGAGCGAAGACATCTTGGG
>JAZQYH010000035.1:0-26140 GCA_045633415.1 Oscillospiraceae bacterium
ATCACATCATAATACAGGCTATAACACTGCGATATCAAACAAAAAGCGGCGGCATAAGCCCCCGCTTTATTTTACCATAATTCAATTATGCGTTTTCTTTTTCGTATTTGTCTTTAGCTTTAAACATCATATTTACCAGAATTACGTTCATAAACATAATGCCAGCCAGAACAACCCATGCTGGTTTGTATGTGCCCAGTGTGTCAAATACAGATGCTACCACAGGGCTGCCGATTGCACCACCGATGGATGCGAATACGTTGATACTGCCGTAGATTGTAGCAAAGTCTTTTTTGCCGAATACGTCCTGTACAACCACAGAGTATGCAATAGTAGCAAAAGAGCCACCCATACCAAACAGTGCTGTACCGATGTAGTAGATAAATGCCATTTCTTTGGAAGAAATTGCATACAGGATAAGTACCAGTGTGTAAACAGACAGTGAAAGTGTTGCGGCTTTGCGGCTGCCGATAGAGTCGTACAGCTGACCCATAACCAGTTTCCAGATAGCCAGACCTGCTGTAAGAACAGATGCAATACCTGCGGCTACAGAGTATTCAAAGCCCATATCTGTTGCATATGCAACTGTGTGCTGCATGATTGTGTTACATGTTGCACTTACGATAAGAACAACAGGAATCCACAGCCAGTACATTGGAGTAAGTCTTGCTTCTGCCGCTGTGTATCCGGATTCTTCTGCCATTGGTGCACCATCTTTGCTTTCTTTTTTGCCGTAAGGTTCCAGACCCATTTCCTGTGGTGTTTCTCTGATAAGGAACAGCACTGCTGGAATCATAACCACAGCAATCATAGCACCCAGTACAAAGTATGTTTTTCTCCAGCCCATAGATGTTACAAGACTACCAATAAGTGGGTTCATTACAACGCCGCCTACACCAGAGCCTGTGGAAGCCAGAGCAACAGCCAGACCACGTTTTTCGTCAAACCATCTTGCCAGCAGTGTAGAGATAGCAACCATGGAAGACATAATCATAGCAAAACCTGAAATAAAGCCGATTACATAGAACACATAGATGTTTGGTGCGATGCCGTAAGCAGCATAGCAAGCGGCATACAGTGCAGAGCCAAACAGCATTGTTTTCTTAACAGAGAATTTTTTGAAAACTCTGCCGATGGATGTGGACATAATCATACCTGCAATGGAACAGGCTGTGGAAGCCATAGTAAATGCAGAACGGGAAATGCCCATTTCTTCTGTAACAGGGTTAACCATCATACCTGCCGCAGATGAGAAGATACATGTGATAAACCACATGGAGAGAAAGCCTACAAATACGATTACCCAGCCGTAATGAAAGCCTTTTTTATTTGAAATTTTATTTTCAGCCATTTTGTAAAATCCTTTCTGAAAACAATGAAAAATGTTAATTGCCAACTTTTTTATTTTACCATTTTAAGCTGTTTTGGGCAATAAGATTATCAAACAAAAAACCGCCGTTTGTCGGCGGTTGTGATTATATAATATGACTAACGTGTTCCAGAGAAGTGGCAAGAATATCTGCCACGTGACCATCGTCCAGTGAATAGTACACTGTTCTGCCCTCTTTGCGCTGTTTTATAATGCGGGACAGTCGCAAGCTTTTCAACTGGTGGGAAACAGAAGAAATAGACATATCAAGACAGGCGGCAATGTCAGAAACACACAGTTCCCCATTCTGTAAGGAAAGGATAATCTGCAGTCTGGTAGAGTCCCCCATTATTTTGAAAAAGTCAGACAATGCGCCGATTGCATTATAGTCAGGCATAGTCTGCTGTATTTTTTTGATGTCCATATTTTCTGTCATAATACACCTCTGGCTGTTAATGTAAATATTATAGCCCTTTATTTTTATATTTGTCAAATGCAAATATTTGCTCAACTATAAATATTTGAACAAGTATTCAAATGTTTTGTTCAACAAAATGCAGAGCTTATGCCCTGCATTTTATATCTTACAGATTTTTCACGTTCAGCGCACGGATAGCGTTGAGAACTGCCAGCACCATTACCCCTACGTCAGAGAAGATTGCCAGCCACATATTTGCTATACCCACTGCACCCAGAATAAGACAGATTACTTTTACACCGATTGCAAAATAGATATTCTGGTAAACGATGCCAACACATTTTTTAGCGATTTTAACTGCTTTTGCGATTTTCATTGGGTCGTCGTCCATCAGTACCACGTCAGCGGCTTCGATAGCGGCGTCTGAACCCATGGCTCCCATAGCGATACCGATGTCAGCACGGGAAAGTACAGGCGCATCGTTGGTGCCGTCGCCTACAAACACCAGCTTTTCTTTTTCGCTTCTGCTTTCCAGCAGGTCTTCCACCTTGTCAACCTTGTCACCAGGCAACAGTTCGCTGTAAACTGTGTCTATTTTCAAATCTTTTGCCACTGTATCTGCCACAGCCTTTGCGTCGCCAGTCAGCATAACAGTTTTCTTTACACCTATGGATTTCAGGTCGCTGATAGCCTGTTTTGCTGTTGGTTTGATAATGTCTGAAATAAGGATATGACCTGCAAACTTGCCGTTTACTGCCACATAAACCACTGTACCTGTAGCCTGTGCCGCCTCAAAATCTATGCCATATTTTTCCATCAGTTTGGCATTACCAGCCAACACCTGAACACCGTCCACCGCAGCAACTACACCATGACCACCGATTTCCTGTACATCAGCAATGCGGTTTTTGTCGATTTCCTTGCCGTAGGCTTTCAGCAGACTTTTGGAAATAGGGTGTGTAGAATAGCTTTCAGCCAGTGCTGCATATTCAACCAGTTTTTCGTTATTGTCGTCAACAGATTTGATATCTGTCACTTCAAAAACGCCCTGTGTCATTGTACCTGTTTTGTCAAACACAACATATTTTGTGTATGCCAGTGCTTCCAGATAGTTGGAGCCTTTTACCAGTACACCAGCATTACTTGCACCGCCGATACCTGCAAAGAAAGACAAAGGAATACTGATAACCAGTGCACATGGGCAGGAAATAACAAGGAATGTAAGTGCACGGTAAATCCAGCTGCCCCAGTTTGATGGCAGATCCATAAACATAAGCACTACAGGTGGAATAATTGCCAGTGCAAGGGCGGAATAACACACTATTGGTGTGTAGTAATATGCAAAACGTGAGATAAAGTTTTCACTGCGGCTTTTTCTGCTGGATGCATTTTCAACAAGGTCCAGAATTTTGGAAACTGTAGATTCGCCAAATTCTTTTGTTGTTCTGATTTTCAGAAGACCTGTCATATTGATACAGCCGCTGATGATTTCATCACCTTCCACCACATCTCTTGGCAGGCTTTCGCCAGTGAGAGCCGCTGTGTTCAATGTGGATGAGCCTTCCAGAATAACACCGTCGATTGGCACTTTTTCACCTGGCTGTACCACAATCACAGTACCTACAGCCACTTCGTCTGGGTCAACCTGTTCCAGATTGCCATTTTCATCTTCAATATTTGCATAGTCTGGGCGGATGTCCATCAGCTGACTGATGTTTCTGCGGCTTTTGCCTACAGCATAGCTCTGGAACCATTCACCAATCTGGAAAAACAGCATAACGGCAACACCTTCTGTATATTCACCCAGAATAATGGCGCCTACAGTGGCTACTGCCATAAGGAAGCTTTCGTCAAACATCTGTTTGTTTTTAACACCCAGAAATGCTTTTCTTAAAATATCGTGACCGATAACAAGGTAAGGCACCATATAAAGTGCAAATTTCAAAATACCTGTTACAGGAAGAAATGCCAGTACAATCATCAGCAAACTGGCGATGATAATGCGCTTGAGCATTTTCTTTTGTTTTTTAGTCATAAAAATCCCCTTGAATAGTTATTGGTAAAGATAAAGCGTGCCACCAGACACGCTTTACAGATATTCAGTTATGTAAAATTAGAAGAAAATTTCGCAATCGTCTTCAACTTTTTTGCAGTTTTCCAGAACTTTTGGCATAACAGCTTTTGGGTCTGCGCCTTCTTCAAATTCAACTTCCATTTTCTGTGTCATAAAGTTTACAACTGCAGCTTTAACGCCTTCTGTTGCGTTTGTTGTGTTTTCCATTTTACGTGCGCAGTTTGCACAGTCAACTTCGATTTTGTAAGTTTTTTTCATAGTAATACCCTCTCGTCGTATATAGTAGTATAGTTGTATACTTGAACAGTTGTTCAATCATTTGATTATATTATATATTAACCAAAAGTATAAGTCAACAGAAAAAGTGACAGATATCGACGGGTTAATATGTAACAATTTACCATAGAATGCGCTCTCTGCTGCGTATAAACAAATAAAAAAAGGCTCCCTTGTACAAAGGGAGCTGTCACGAAGTGACTGAGGGATTGCTGTAGCTATATCTCAAACTGCAATATATTTTCTTTTATCATATAGCCAAAAACATCATCTTCTCTCTGCCCTGCAACCTTGCCACCCATATGCTTATAAATTTCAAGACTTGGGTTGCCATCAAGACAGTTTACAATCATTGTTTTGTAGCCTTCTTTTTTCAGCTGTTCCACAGCATAGTCAAACAGCTTTCTGCCTATGCCTTTACCGTTAAAGCCTTTCAGCAGGTAAAAGGCGTTTATTTCGCCACCATCAAAGGCTTCGTTTCTGGATTTTCCCCAGTTTACAAAACCGATTACTGTGTTGTCATACACAGCCACAGCATAGTTACTTTTGCCATTTTCAATCAGCCCTCGGATGCGCTGTGCATTGGCTGGCACGGTGTCTATCCTGTCTGCCAGTACACTGTCTGGCAGCAGTCCTTTATAAGCTGTCAGCCATGTATATGCCGCCACAATGGCGATACCTGTGGCATCGGTTGCCACCGCCTGTCTTATTTCAATATCATTAATGTTCTGCACCATAAGCCATTTGTATATCCTTTTCATTGTTGATAATGGCCTTCAGCGCTGCCACAGTGCCTGTCAGCAATGTGTCCAGAGACATGCTGGCAACACCACGCTTGTCTGCCACCTGATAAGGCAGATATGGTATATGCATAAAGCCTGTTTTAAGCTGTGGGTAATATTTTTTAGCCAGATAGGCCACGCCATATGCCACATGGTTGCACACAAAGGTACCCGCTGTGTTGGAAACTGATGCTGGCACACCAGCGGAGTTGATTGCTTTTACCATAGCTTTGATAGGCAGTGTCAGCAGATAGGCATCGTCACCGTCTTCAAACACCTTTGCATCCACAGGTGAATTGCCTTCGTTGTCTGGAATTCTGGCATCATCGCAGTTGATACCCACTCTTTCAACAGTCAAATCCACTCTGCCGCCAGCCTGACCGATAGACAGCACTGCATCTGGCTGATATTTATCGATGGCATCACGGATAACCTGTAATGATTTGTGGAACACTGTAGGAATTTCCAATGTGATAATTTCGTTGCCGTCAATTTCTTTTGGCAGTTTTTTGATAAGTTCAAGGGCTGGGTTAACTGTGTCCCCGCCAAATGGGTCAAAGCCTGTTACCAGAATTTTCATAGCACTACTCCTTCAGCAATTCTTTTTTATAGATTTTTTCAAATTTAGGTGTAAGAATGATAAAGATAATTGTCATTATCAGTATAGCCGCCGCTGTATCGCTGATAAAATGGCGTCCCATAATAAGTCGGCTTACAGCAGTCAGCGCCGCATAAACATAGCAGAAAACAAACAGTGGCCATTTCATCTCTTTGAATGGTTTAAAAATAAATGGCAGAAGAAGTAAAATCACTATACCCATAGCAGCCGCTGTGTGACCAGACGGAAAACTGGAGCCTGATGAAAAGAACACAGGCTTGAACCACTCTGCGAAGATATATTCGCCCCCAGTGATAATATCTTCGTATCTGTCACGGCCGAAAACCATTTTCAGTGCAAATATTACAGCCAGATAGCTGACCATATAAATAGCACCAAAGGCACATACTGCCTGAATCTTGCGGATAACAGAGCGTTTCAGCCTGCGGATAAGCAGGAACAGACCAGCGGACACCAGACCGCCGATAATACCGCAGATATATGGGTTTGCCTTTCTCATAACGCCACGGGCAACATAATGGTCGCAAATCATATATGCAAACACACTGCAGGAAGCAATAAGAAAAACTGCCCCAAAAGAAAATGTGGTCATGTTGTTTTTGTTTCGCACCATATTGCAGGCGCCCAGCACAGGCACAAAAGCATAGATAGGTATCCACGCCGCCGCTTCAAACAGCAGACCAAAGCCGTTGGTTGGATTGTAAAGAGTATCAGTTGCTATCCAGTCGTACTTTGCACCAGCCGCCATAGCCGCCACACACAGCAAAATCACCACCAGATATCCCCATTTGTAATGTTTGTTTATCATAAATAAAGTCCTTTTAAAAATATATAATATATTATTTTACTATAGGAATCAGAAAAAATCAAAGAATTATAAAAAAGTCTGTGAAAAATCACAGACTCCTGTTGTATTTTATAAAAAAGTGTACTGCCACAATCCGCAGAAAACAAATAAAAGTGTAGCCCAGCCACAGTTCAAAATGGTTGGCATACGGGTAATAACCGCCCTGCCGTGCTTTCATCAGTTCCTGCCGATAACGAATATCACCTGTATATTGGGCAAACAGCATTGATACAGTGGTGCAAGCTGTAAATATGTGCCCCCATTTAAACTTTTCAGCTATAATCAGTATCAACGGTATCACCCATATATACCAGAATTTTCTGTGAGATACCAGATAAAGAAAGTCATAATTCTGATATTCTATGTATGGTGAAATGAGATAAACCAGCACAAATGGAATCATATTTATAAACAGATTCAATATTTTTGTTGCTGTTTTTTTGCTGATTGCCATTACACCACCACCTTTGTATTTTAATATATCATATCCAAACTGCTTTAACAATAAAAAATGACAGGTTGCAACTGAACACCGTGCCTTCGACTCCCTCTGAGTAGGGAGATTTTTCATTTTATTACAAAAAAATAAAACCCACAGACTTATCAGTCTATGAGTTTTACTTGATGGTGCCGGTAGTCGGGGTCGAACCGACACGGTATCACTACCACAGGATTTTGAGTCCAGCACGTCTGCCAATTCCATCATACCGGCATGCTTTACAGCTTATTTATTATACTACTTCACTGTTATGTTGTCAACTGTTTTCACAGCCCCAGCCACTCATCATAAGTGATGGAATACATACAGCTGTCCAGTATTTTACCATCAAATCTGGTATATTCCCTGCGCAGTGTACCTTCGTACACAAAGCCGCATTTTTCCAGCACTCGTTTGGAAGAATTATTCCCAGGAAAATGTGCCGCTGTCACAATATCAGCACCCATATTCATAAACAGGTACTTTATCATATACTGCACCACCTGTGGCATAATACCCTGCCCACGCCAGTCTTTGTCCAGCACATAGCCCAGCATATAGGCACGGTTGTTGTAGCGGTGGATATCCTTTCGCACCGAAATAACACCTATCACCTGCATGGTCTCGGTGGACACTATGGCAAAGCTTTCGCCGATTTCCATCAGTTTTGTCAGTCTTTTTCTGGCATCTTCCATGGTGTAAACAGGCAAAGACCCACTGGAAAGACACAGGTCCATATCTGTATAAATGCGGTAAAACGCCTCTTCATCTCCCGGCAAAAGACTGCGTATAAAAAACTTTTTCATTATTCACCTATAAATAAAATTCAATTTCCCTGTGGGCGCCCCACACTTTTTTCATCAGCGGATTTGCCATTTTTATCACTGCTGGCATAAGCTGTCTTGCATTCTGTGGGCATATTTCCACACAGCGCATACAGGTGATACATTTTGTTTTGTCTGTTACCATTGGATTTTCTTTTGATATGGCAACCACTGGGCATTTTTCAGCACACAGACCGCATTTTACACAGGCTTTTGTTGCTTTTGGGTGTACTGGCAGTGAATGTGCCTCTCCACCTGGCACTTTGCCCGGCACCGTAAAATCTGCCATATTTCCCCGTTTTATTTTATCCATAACCCTGCAGGCAAACTCTGCCAATTGTTTTTTGTCATTTTCATCTGGTCTGTCTGCCGCCACTGCTGGCAAAAGAGAATGCTGTGCCACTGCGCCCACTGCACCACACACAGTAAAACCAGACTTGGTGCACACATCTTTCAGCTGTGCCAGTGCATCGTCATAGGCACGGTTGCCATAAACTGCCATAACCACTGCCTTTGCGCCATTGGCCTTTATTTTCATAATATTGTCTGCCGCCACCTGTGGTATAACACCGCCATACACAGGGGCAGTCACAAAGCAGAAATCATCTTCTGCCAGAGTGATGTCAGAAAAATCTGCCAGACTTAAATCTATCTTTTCCACATTATCAAAAGCAGAGCAAAAAGCATCTGCCACCTTTTCACTTCTGCCTGTGGCACTGAAAACTATATTGTACATAATTTCACCCTAAAATACTATTTGCAAATATTGTACTATTTTCAGATAAAAATATCAATGTTGCACCCCTGCAGACAGCTATATAAATTATGGACTAAAAATTTAAAAAGTGATATACTGAAACCATATAAAACAGAATCGAGGACTGAACATGAAAAAATTTATTGCTTTATGTATGTGCGCAATACTGATGCTTTCAATGACTGCCTGTGGTGGCGGCACATCCCAGCCACAGCAGAATGGTAAACCATCTGCACAGACTAAAAAAGTGCCAGCTTACAGCGAACTGTATGATGAAGGCGGCAACCTGATGGCTAACATCAGCTATGAATACGATGCTGACGGCAACCGTATTTCCAACACAACCACCTGGGTAGACAGCTGGGGCGGTACCAGTGAAACTGATACATACACATATAATGCTGAAGGCTATGTAACATCAAAAACAACTTCTTACAGTGATTCCGATTATGCAATGGTAAGATACTACGAATATGATGAAGATGGCAATATGGTAAAAGAATCTTTTGATGAGAACTACGGCACAAGATACGTATACCATACTGACGGCAGAATCAGCGAAAGCTATAACTACAATTCTGGTGGCGAAACACTGTGGCAGACATACAGCTATACAGACACTTCAATGACACAGACAGAGGTGTGGGACGACTGGACATTTGTATACATCACACACTATGATGAAGAGGGCAATATACTGAAATGGGTATATAAGTGCAACGACGAAACTATGATTACCCACAACTACACATACGATGGCCAAGGCAACCTGACAAAACAGGATGTTTCCATCGAAGGCTGGAAAATGGAAGGCTATGTAGTTCATTATTACGAATAATTTACAACAGGGTGTACACAATGCACCCTGTTTTATTTTGCAATTTAATCAGCTGTTAATATAAAATTACAATTTTGTTATATTTTGTGTGCTATTTTTCTATTTTAAGGAATATATATTTGTGTTAGAATATATACTGAAATAATATGTTTTAAAGGTGATTTATTTGAAAAGATTCTTATCATTGATATATACAGTCTGCCTGTGCTGTGTGCTGACTGCCTGTTCATCAGCTGGCGGTATCTCCACATTCACAGTGGCAGTGGAAAAAATGCCGTCAAACTTTGACCCACAGATAGCACACAACAGTCGGGACATTCTGGTGCTTACAAATATCTTTGACGGTCTGTTTGAAAAACGAGACGGAGAAATAGTAAAAAATATAGCCCAGAGCTGTGATATTTCCCCAGATGGCAAAACCTACACCATCACTATCAGGCAGGGCAATCTGTACCATTACAAAGGTGACACAGCCAGAAAAGATGCCTTTGAAGGCAGTGAAGTAAAGGCTAAGGATTTTGTGTTTGCTATTCAGAGAATACTGGACAGCCGCACCCACTCTCCCTACTATGATGATTTTTCCAATGTGGACAGCGTAACTGCCACAAGTGATTACTCACTGGTTATCTCGCTGAAAAAGGCTGATTTCAACTTTACAGAAAAGCTGGCTATGAGCGCCGCTTACCCTTGCAGTGAAGAATTTTTTGCCACTTGTGGCGGTGCATACGGATTAAGCGTAGACAATATCCTGTCCAACGGTCCATTTAAGCTGAACTATCTGGACGATGAAAATGGCAACGCCACCATCGTATCTACCAGAGAAGATGACAGCACAAAATTAAGCCGTATCAGACTGATTCAGGTGGATGCAAGCACACAGCCACAGAGCTATGAAAAGGATGAAATAAGCGGATTTTTTGCATATTCCACACAGGAATATGCAATGGAAGATACATCTGCCATGGAGTTTGACAGTGCCAATATTTCTCTGGTTTTCAATCTGAACAAACCTATTTTACAAAATTCACAGATAAGAAAAGCACTGGGCTGGTATGCATACGGCTTTGAAAATTCCGGCGCAAACAAAAATGTGGTGGAGCCTGTTTCATCCATTTTCCCAGGTACAATAACCCTTTCGGGTGAATATATCCACACACTGTACAACCCACAGATGCCTGCATATATGGCGCAGAATCCTAAAGAAATGCTGACAAATGCACTGACACAGATGGGCAAAACCAGAATGGACGCCTGCAGTATACTGATGCCAAATGACAGTATGTATACACTGATTTTTGAAAACATCAATCAGCTGTGGCAGAAAAATCTGGGACAGTTTTTTACCATTGAATATCTGCCTGTTTCACAGATTAAACAGCGCATTACCAAAGGTGAATTTGATATGGCTTTCCTGCCTGTCACACCAGACAACGACACAGCCTACGGCATTCTGGACAGCTTCACAGCCTTTGACAGTGCTGTTGCAAACCACGTAACCACTGCCAAAGCTCAGACAAATCAGGCAAATGCACTGGCTGACATCACAGCCGCCGCAGATATAGTGCTGGAAAATGCCATGGTAGTACCAATGGGCAGTGAAAAAACGGTTTTCTATCACAGAAACTATTTTTACGATATATACATAGACCCATTCACAAGCATTATCAATTTAAAACACACAGCAGTAAAATAAAAACATAAAAAGCTCCCACTGAAACGGGAGCTTTTTTCGTATATACAAAAGCTGAGGGTACTATTATTAATCATTTAAACCATAGCTTAAATCCTTGAGCAAAAAAGGGACGGCTATCCGTCCCTTTTTATATTTCGGCCTACATTTCCTTATAGGCAGTGATTCCATCAAAATCAAAGAAAGAAAACATTTTAAACTGTCTTTTTGTTTGTTTCATAATTTTCTCCTTTTTCATAATTATTTTTTTATAACATCACTTCTCCACTGAAAGCTATGTAACCCATAAACCATATAAGAAATGCGAAAAATGCAACTACTATAGCCCACAGTACAAATCTTATTGCCGCCTGTAAAACATATACAGGTTTATTGGTTCTCTGCTGATAGAATATTCCCTGTTCTTTCATAACAGCATCTGCCTTAAAATGCCATTTTATATAGTCCAATGTGTCAATGTTTATCAGTATAAACATAACCAGACTTACTATTATGTATGTGTAATTTATATTTATAGCCTCACCTGCTATAATCTGGTCCCATCCGTTCATAACTTTATTGCGAACAATGTTGGACAGTATTATCAGGTTTTTAAGTGCAAACATTGGTTTCACTGACTTAAATATATTTCTCAGCTGTACCGCAGGGTCAGTTTCAAGCGGAACAATATTTTCATTGTCGGAAACAAATACCATCATAGTCTGATAATGTGCTGTCAGTTTCCAGCCAGCCTCCGCACACATCTGAACAAATTCATTCTGTCCGTTGTCCGGTGCAGCTTCGTTGACAGTAAAGTATTCAAAATGTGTTACTGCGAATTTCAGTTTCTGTGGCTGTATTTTTTTATATTTCCACAGATTGCCCTTTACACCCACTATCAGCCAGCCATCCAGTGCCATTTGTTCAAAATAGCTTGTCATTCCGTCATAATCATAAGGTGCAAAAAACTCTAATTTTCGTCTTGTCTCTTTCATAACTTTTCTCCTTTAAAGCGCTAACTTCTGGGCAATCTGTTTTATTTTTTCATCTGTCAGTATATTGGGGCTTTCAAAATTGATTTTTATAATTCTGTCACCATCACAGATTATGTATATACCTGTTTTATAACCCTGACTGTCCAGCTGATAATAAACCCTGTCTGCTTTCCACAGACTGCTGTCTGCCTGTTTAAAAGTGGTTTTCACTTCTGGGTTTTTATTTACATAAAAGATATTTGCCGATACTGTTCTTTTTACCACATACTGTGCAAACCGGTCCGGCAGATTTTCGGTATTGTAAATGCTGTACTGTATTGTAAAACCGCCTGCTTTCTGTCTTGCTTCTGTGTATGGCATCAGGCAATCTTTGAAAACTCGGTAATAAAACTGCCCTCTTTCGCTGGTATCCGTGTTATAGTCGCTCATTTCCAGCGGAAAAATATCCTTCATTTCTCCATCCACTTCATCGTGAACAGCCGGGAACCATACATAAGGTGATACATCCAAATCACCATACATTTGCAATATATATGCTTTCTGTTTGTCTGTCAGGTGTGACGATACTGATGTGTCCATTGTGATAATACCGTAGTAGCCTATTACAAACACCACTATACCTGCCAGCAGACTGGCAAACTTTACATCTCCTGGTGTTTTGTCCATTTCCAGCCGGTCTTTTTTGATAAACACTGATACAAATTCAGCCACAACTATTACCGCCAAAATGCAGAAGAATATTTTTCTGTATGCAGATGCCAGCAGACAACACACAGCCCATACCATCAACCCCAGCCCCACCAGTGTGGTGGCTATACGCAGTTTTTTGTTCTGTTTCACAGGCAAAATTTCCGCTGTCCGCACAGATTCCCTGTGCCACTTGATATATTTCAAAATATAAACGGTATCTTTCACCGCATTAAACACAGCCATAAGCATTGTCGGTATGCTGATGCCGTTATTTATAAATTCCAGCGGGTCAGCAATAAAGCGCAGTACAAGGCTGGTCAGCACCATAAGCATAGATATTACAGCCATTCCTCTGGTCATTATAAATGTTTTCTTGGCTGTGCCGTGAATATTGTCCAGCTGTGTCACAGGCTCGGTTTCTATTTCAATAGCGTTTACATCTTCGTTCATCAATACCCGCAACTGATTGTGCAAAACCACTGTCTGCCACCCCATCTGTTCACACCAGTCCAGATAATTCCGCTGTTTTTCAGTAGGATAAATTTCGTAAGATGTAACTTTAGGGAAATATGTAACAGCAAACTTTACCTTTTTAGGCTCAATTTTTCTGTATTTATACAGGTTGCCGCTGATTTTTACTATCATCCATCCCTTTTGCGCCATTTGTTCAAGGTGCTGTGATATCGCATCTGTATCATAGAAAAGGATATTTTCAAAACGGTATTTTGTACTAAACATAATTTACTGCCCCTTCCCCATATACTTTCTATAGTCCTGTGTCAGCAACAGCAGGCGGTTATACTCTTTTTCCAGTGTTTGTCTACCCTTTTCAGTAAGCATATAACTACGTTTACGGCCAACAATTTTAGTTTCCTTCGTCAAGCCTCCGGCTGTAAACTGTTCCAACAGGTTATACAGTGTACCAGGACCTACTTTTACTCTGCCATCGGTCATTTTGTCCACCATTTCCATTATGTCTATGCCACAGCACTCTGTCTGCAGGCATAAAAGTATATAAAACATCTGCTCTGTTAAAGTAACAAATTTTTCTCTTGGCATTTTATCACCTTAATATCGAATATCGTTATTTCTGATTTCAGTATAATATCGATGTTCGATATTGTCAATAAATCTATATAAACTTTCACAATTTAATCATTAATTTTACACTTTGTTAAAAAAAACACAAAATTTCCTGTATTAACACCAAAAACACTTGTTTTTATATGCCACATTGTGATATTATGTAAACATCTGAAAAAAACGTAATTTTATAGAGGAGGAAATATCTATGAATACATATCAGTATGATTTAGTACAGCGCATGAGTTTTGTAAGATTCGGCGGTACTGAAAAAGAACTGGAAGCAGCTAAACTGCTTCAGGAAGAAATCGCAAAATTCGGTGGCGAAAGTGTTATCGAAGATTTTGAAATTCCAGCCTATGACCTGGAAAAATGCAGTGTTAAAGTTGTTGCTCCATTTGAAATGGAAATCGAAGCAGCACCATACGGTCTGTCTGGCAGTCTGCCAGAAGGTGGCGTAGACCTGAAATTTATGTATGCACAGAACGGCGAAGCAGCTGACTACTACGGCATCGATGACCTGTCCGACACAGTTGTTCTTATCAACGAATTCAACTACGATGCATACAAACTGCTGTGCGAAAAAAATGCAGCAGCATTTATGGTTCTGCAGGGCAAATGGTACCAGAACAGCGAAAACTGGGACTTCCTGCCAAGAAACCTGCGTGAACACTTTGCTGAAAACGGCAAAATCCCAGGCTTTATGATCTGGGCTAAAGACGCAACAGAACTGGTAAGAAACAATGCAGAAGTTCTGCACCTTGAACTGCGCCAGACAGAAAGAAAAACAACATCCCGTAACGTTGTAGCTACAATCAAAGGCAGCGAAGACAACGGCGAATCCATCGTTATCACAGCTCACTACGACAGCGTTCTGATTGGTACAGGTTCATGGGACAATGCTACAGGTTCTGCTACAATTATGTACATCTACCAGCACTTCCTTAAAAACCAGCCAAAACGCACACTGCGCTTTGTATGGTGTGGCAGTGAAGAACAGGGTCTCTACGGTTCTAAAGCATATATTGCACAGCATCCAGACCTTGTTGCAAACGAAATCAAAATGTGCTTCAACTTCGACATGTGCGGTACAGTTCTTGGTCCTAACAGCGTGTTTGTAACAGGCGGCGAAAACCTGAAAAACTTTGCTGAACAGTACAACAGAGAAATCGGTAAGAGCGTTGCTATCAGACATGGCGTTCACTCTTCTGACTCCGCTCCATTTGCAGACAAAGGCGTGCCATCCCTCGGTCTTTCCCGTGGCAGCAAAACAGCTGATATCCACACTCGTCAGGACCTGATGTTCCCACTGTCTGCAGAACAGCTGAAAAAAGACGGCGACTGGGCTGTTGGCTTTATCAGCCGTGCAGCAAACGCTGTAAGACTGCCAGTTGACCCAGGCATGACAGACGACATGAAAAAACAGCTGGACAAATACTTTGCAAGAGACAAAGTTCCATTCAAAAAATAATTTGTGAATAATAAAGAGCTATCCCAAAGGATAGCTCTTTTTATTTTCTCACTTATAGCAGGTCTCCCTTGTGTGAAGGAAGCTGTCATTTGCATAGCAAATGACTGAAGGATTGCCCGAAGAACCGCATCGCCACCCATACTTCCCATCTTTCCCTATCGGTATTTTTATGTTATACTATAATCAAACTAAAATCGGAGATATGAATATGCTGAACAAAATACATCACATTGCAATTATCGTTTCTGACTATGAAAAATCAAGAGAGTTTTATGTAGACAAGCTGGGCTTTGAAGTGGTGAGAGAAAACTATCGCCCTGCCCGTGACGACTGGAAACTGGATTTAAAACTGGGCGACTGCGAACTGGAAATTTTCGGTATAAAAAACCGCCCGCCACGCCCAACAAACCCAGAAGCCTGTGGCCTGCGCCATCTGGCTTTTCACGTGGAAGAAATCGAGCCTGTTATAAAATGGCTGAACGATATGGGCATTGAAACAGAACCAGTGCGCGTGGATGAATTCACAAACAAAAAAATGACATTTTTCAAAGACCCAGACGGCTTACCACTGGAACTGCATGAGTAGAAAAATTTGAATTTATATAATGGCAAAAAAAGCCTCCCCTTACACAGGGGAGCCTTTTTAGAGTTCTGCTGTTAGACAAATCCCAATTCGCACAAAAAACCTTACAAACAAAAAAGCACAGCTTTTGCTGTGCTTTCTTTTTATTTACTAGTCTTTATTCACTTCTTTTACAAATTTCATAAAAGCATTTCTGCCTTCCTGTGTGCATTTGTAAACACCTGCGTCTTCCAGCACCTGCATAAACACTTTACCTGTTTCTGTTTTCAGAATTTCTTCTGTGTTTTCAGCAGTAAATGTATACTGTGCTTTCAGCTGGTCTACCCAGTCGGCGTGTTTTTCCAGCACTTCGTCAGCGTGGATATCTGCACCGCAAAGGATAGCATCTTTCAGGCTTTCCAGTTCTCTGCTTAATCTGCCAGGCAGAACAGCCAGACCCATAACCTCAATAAGACCGATATTTTCTTTTTTGATATGGTGCAGTGATGGGTTTGGATGGTACACACCCAGTGGACGTTCCTCTGTAGTGATATTGTTTCTCAATACCAAATCCAGCTGGAAGAATTCGCCTTTCTTTCTTGCAATAGGTGTGATTGTGTTGTGTGGCACGCCGTCTGTATATGCATAAACAAATGCATCTTCGTCTGTGTAACCACGCCATTTCAACAGAATTTTGTCAGCCAGTTCAATCAGTCTGTCTGTGTCTTTACCAGACAGGCGGATAACGGACATAGGCCATTTCACAATACCAGCCTGCACATCTTCATAGCCTGCAAAGCTGATTTCTGTTTCAATGTCGGCTTTTGCCATAGCAAATTCGTAGTTGCCGCCCTGAAAATGGTCGTGACTTAAAATAGAGCCGCCAACAATTGGCAGGTCAGCGTTGGAGCCTACAAAGTAATGTGGGAATGCCTTTACAAAGTCCAGCAGTTTGCCAAAAGTAGCTTTTTCAATCTTCATTGGAATATGCTGGCTGTTGAACACGATACAGTGTTCGTTGTAGTACACATATGGTGAGTACTGGAAGAACCAGTCAGAATTATTGATTGTAACAGGGATAATTCTGTGGTTCTGGCGTGCAGGGTGGTTCATTCTGCCTGCATAACCTTCGTTTTCAGCACACAGCTGGCATTTTGGATAGTTGGACTGTGGTGCATTTTTTTCTGCGGCGATTGCGCGTGGGTCCTTTTCAGGTTTGGACAGGTTGATTGTAATGTCCAGTGTGCCGTAATCGCAGTCGTAAGTCCATTTTTTATCCCTTGCCACTCTTTCAGTGCGGATATAGTTTGTAGCTTTTGACAGGTTGTAATACCAGTCAGTAGCTTTTTTGCTGTCTTCTTTACACAGCTGTGCAAAAGTTTTTCTAACTGTGCTTGGGAATGGTGTGAAAACACCCATCAGCTTTGTATCAAACAGGTCGTATGCTGTCTGGTTGTCATCGCAGATGCCTCTTTCCACAGCATCTTTCAGCAGTGCAGACAGAATTTCTTCCAGACTGTCTGTTTTTACTGCCTTGGCTTCAAAGTCGATGCTGTTCAGCTGCATTACTTCCAGCACACCGTTTACACAGTAAACATAGTCGTCCTGTTCAACAAGGCCGCTTTTCACTGCATAATCAACGAGACCGAGAATGTAGGAATCAATCATTAAAATTCACCTTCTTTTACAAGTACGCCACCTTCTGCACGAACAGAGAGAACGTGGCATTTACCTTCGCCCAGAACTTTTTCAATTTCTGCTTTAAAAGTATCAAGAATTTCCAGTGGAACAAATGCCTGAATTGTACCAGCAAAGCCACCGCCGTGTACACGGCATACGCCTTTTGTACCAGCCAGCAGTTTTTCAGACAGTGCCAGTGCAAAAGCAACTTCCTGATATTCATCCCGTCCTTTTGGTGTAACATTCTGCAGGAATCTCCAAGAAGACAGACCAGATTCTGTTACATATTTAAGGAATGTGTCAAAGTCGTTTGCACGCAGGGCTGCTTTCTGTGCTTCAACACGTTTGTTTTCTGCAAATACGTGCATAGCACGGAGAGTAGCTCTGTCGCCTGCTACCTGTCTTACATTTGCAATGTTTGCATAGAATTCATCTTCGTCAACTTCACGCAGGAATTCTTTACCGAAGATGCGGCATACATTTTTCAGTTCAACTGTGATAGCTGCATATTCGTCTGTCAGGTCAGCGTGGTCAGCACCAGAGTCGATGATACACAGTGCATAGCCGTTAGCTGTCAGGTCAAGGTCGATTTTTTCAACGATAGGGTTGGAGTTGTCAGCAAAGTCGATGCCGATAACGCTACCTACGGAAGAAGCTGTCTGGTCCATCAGACCACAAGGTTTGCCAAAGTAAACATTTTCTGCCCACTGGCCAATCTGTGCCACTTCAACTGCTGTAGCTTTTGCACCGTAGTACAGATGGTTGATAATTGTGCCGATAAGAGTTTCGTATGCGGCAGAGCTGGAAAGACCGCTGCCTGGCAGAACTGTGGAAGTAACATAAGCATCAAAGCCTTTTACTTCACAGCCCATCTGGATAAATTTAGCGGCAACGCCACGGATAAGGGCGTTTGTTGTATTTTTTTCTGCTTCTTTGATTTCAAGGTCAGAAACATCTATTACACTCATTGGGTAACCTTCGGACATTACGCGGATGATTGTAGAGTCGTTTGGCTTTACCCAGGCAAGCATTTCAAGGTTAACTGCTGCTGCCAGAACCTGACCGTGCTGATGGTCAGTATGGTTACCGGAAAGCTCTGTTCTGCCCGGTGCAGAGAAAACATATGTAGCTTTTTCACCGAAGATTTTTTCAAAATTTGGGTTTGTATAGGACATAATTATACCTCTGATAATAATAGTAAAAAAATATGACTGCCACAATAAAGTAGCAGTCATATAAAACAACGATTAAATAATTCCTGTTGCATCCAGACCAATTACAATGGCCAGTATTACCAGCCCTGCTACACAAATGCCGATAATAGTATCTAACTGTTTTACAGTAACATTAAGTTTAGCGTACTGTTCTTCTTTCATCTGTTGCCACGCAGGTGTGGCTGGCTGGGAATTGGACATATCATACAGTTCGTCAATTTCCTTGTATGCTTCTTCCAATTCTTTGTCTTCAGATGTCTGGGAAATATTTTCTAGCTTTTCTTTGTTTTCCATTATTTTTTCTTAACGTATTTGCGGATGTCAAGTGCAACAGCGATTACGATAACGAGACCCTGTGCGATGTAGTTGTAGTATGGGTTAACCTGCAGGAACTGGAGAACAACTTTCAGAAGTTCGAATACCAGAACACCAACAAGGATGCCGCCTACTGTACCGATACCACCAGTTGTGGAAACACCACCGATTGTACAACCAGCGATAGCTTCCAGTTCGTAGCCGTTACCAAGACCGGAAGAAGCACCACCTGCTTTTGCAGCCAGCAGGTAACCTGCCATAGCGTACATAAAGCCAGCAACTGTGTAGATAAGGATTTTGGATTTCTTTGTGTTTACGCCGGAAACTTCAGCAGCATTTTCGTTACCACCGATAGCATACATATATTTACCGTATGTTGTTTTGTTGTAAACAAATCTGAAGATGATAAAGAAGATAACTGCAACTACCAGATAAAGTGGAATACCTGCAAAACCTTCTGTTTTGAACAGTTTGCCGTTAAGGAAAGATGTATAAGCTTTCTGGAAACCACCGATTGGCTGTGCGTTTGTGAAGATAAGAGCAATACCGTAGATGATTGTCTGTGTACCCAGTGTAGCGATAAATGGTGGTACATTCAGAATAGAAATAATGATACCATTAATGCAACCGATAACACAACCGATAGTCAGAACGATAAGCAGAACAACCCACATATTCATTTCTGGCATGTTAGGGAAAAGACGGCCTGTGTAGTCAGCACGCTGAAGAAGAACACCAGCGATACAAGCTGCAAGACCTACCTGACGACCAGCAGAAAGGTCAGTACCTTTTGTGATAAGACAGCCGGAAACACCCAGAGCAATCAGAAAACGAACTGATGTGTTGGAAGCAAGGTTGTTAAAGTTAGCAAGTGAGAAGAAGTTGTCTACTGTAAAACCAACATACAGTGAAACAAGTATCATAGCAACCACGATAGGGTTACCTTTAATATAAGCCACAATTTTCTGTGGAATAGACTGTTTAGTTTTCATATTCTTATGTAATCCTCCTTATTCAAACTGAGTTGCCAGTTCCATGATATTTTCCTGTGTAGCATCTTTACCATCGATAAAGCCTGTTACACGGCCGTCACACATAACCATAACTCTGTCTGACATACCGATAATTTCAGCCATTTCACTGGAAATCATAATAATACTTTTACCCTGTTTTGCAAGGTCAGCAATAATTGTGTAAATTTCGTATTTAGCACCAACGTCGATACCACGTGTTGGTTCGTCAAGAATAAGAACATCAGGGTCGTTTGCCAGCCAGCGGCCGATAAGTACTTTCTGCTGGTTACCACCGGAAAGTGACTGAATCTGTGTTTTGCTGGATGGAGTTTTTGTGTTCATCTTTTTGATGTTGTCCTGTACCAGTTCTTCAATTTTCTTGTTGTTGATAGACACACCAAAGTCAAGGTATTTGTTCAGGGATGCAATGGAGATGTTGTCTGCGATGGAGAGAACACCCATGATACCTGTTGCACGTCTGTCTTCTGTCAGCATAGCGATACCATTGTCGATAGCATCTTTAGGGCGGTTGATTTTCATTTCTTTGCCCTGATATTTGATAGTACCTTTGGAATGTGAACGGATACCGAAGATACCTTCCATCAGTTCTGTACGCTGTGCACCTACCAGACCTGCTACACCCAGGATTTCACCTTTTTTCAGCTGGAAGTTTACATTTCTGAAAGAACGTGGATTGATAGATGTGAAGTCTTCAACTTCAAATACTACTTCACCAGGAACGTTTTCTCTTGGTGGGTACAGGTTTGCCAGTTCACGACCAACCATTCTTGTGATAATCAGGTCTGTTGTCAGTTCTTTAGCATCCCATGTACCTACATACTGACCGTCACGCATGATAGTAACTTCGTCAGAAATGCGGAGGATTTCGTCCATTTTATGTGAGATATATACGATGGATACACCTTCTGCTTTAAGGTCTTCCACGATTCTGAACAGAGCTTCAACTTCGTTCTGTGTAAGAGAAGATGTAGGTTCGTCCAGAATAAGCACTTTACAGTTTGCAGAAACAGCTTTTGCAATTTCAACAGACTGCATCTGGGAAACAGACAGTTCGCCCAGTGGCTGTTTAGGGTCAAATTCCATACGCACTTTTTTCAGCAGTGCAGCTGTGTCAGCATACATTTTATCATGGTCAACCATTGGGATAATACCAAACAGTTTTTTCATTGGATAACGACCAAGGAAAATGTTTTCACCAACAGTTCTTGCTGGGATAGGCTGCAGTTCCTGATGAACCATTGCAATACCCATTTCCAGAGCTTCCAGTGGGCCATTGAGTTTTACTGGTTTACCTTCAAATAAAACTTCACCCTCATCCATTTCGTAAATACCGAACATACATTTCATCAATGTAGATTTACCGGCACCGTTTTCACCCATCAGTGCGTGAACAGTACCTGGACGCAGGCGCAGCTGTGCATGGTCCAGAGCTTTTACACCCGGGAAAGACTTGCATACACCGCGCATCTCAAGGCGATATTCTTGCATAGAGTAATCCTCCTTATTTATATTGAATATTTGTTAAAAAGACAAATTTAGTCTCAATAAGGTGCAGCACATAAAATACTGCACTATATTCAGATTAAATCCTGATTCATAGGTAAAAAGGCGAGGGTCACTCGCCTTTCTTATAACCAATAAAAATTAGTAGTTAGCGTCTACGTAAGCTTTGTCTACTTTAGCGTAGTTAGCCCAGTAGTAGTTCTGCATTTCGCCGCCTGCCAGTACATCAACTGCTGCGTCAACTGCTGCGTGAGACTGTGCAATGTGGTCGTTCAGAACTGTACCTGTCATGTTGCCATCTTTGATAAGCTGGATAGCATCTGTCAGAGCGTCAACGCCCAGGAGGTAGAGGTCTTCGCCAACTACGAGGCTAGCTGCATCGATAGCTGCGTAAGCACCGAGAGCCATACCGTCGTTGTTACAGAAGATAACGTCGATTTTGTCGCCGTGAGCTGTGATAGCGTTAGCTGCGATTGTCTGACCCTGGTCTACAGCCCAGTTACCAACCTGTTCAACCAGACATTCAACTTCTTTACCAGCGTCTTTCAGAGCTTTGATAGAGAATTCTGTTCTGAACTGTGCGTCGATGTTTTCTGGGTCACCAACGATCATAACGTAACGGATAACGCCGTCGCCGTCGATATCGCCCTGATCTGGCAGTTCCAGAACGATTTCGCCCTGGTATGTACCGGACTGACGAGCATCAGCACCAACGTAGCAAACTGTTGGGTTGTCAAGGATACCTTCGTAAGCTTCAACCATTGGAACGCCGTTTGCATCGTATTTCAGTGGTTCACGGTTGATGAGAACCAGTGGAATTTCTGCTGCTACAACTTCGTCAATGATAGCATCTGCGGAAGATGTCTGAACAAGGTTACAGATGATAAGGTCCATACCCTGTGTGATGAAGTTACGGATCTGGTCTGTCTGTGTAGCCATGTCGTTTTTGGAGTCAACCAGTGTTACTTCGTATTTAACTGTGTCAGTATTTTTTGTTTCGAAGTATTTAACGAGTTCTTCACGGTAGCTTGTCATGAAGTTATCGTCAAACTGGTAGATAGCAACGCCAACTTTGTAAGTTGTTACGTCAGCTGTTTCGCCGCCTTCGGAACCGCCACATGCAACCAGGGACAGTGCCATTACTGCAGCAAGAACAAGAGCAAGTAATTTTTTCATTTTCGGAAAATCCTTTCTTTTTTTGTGAGACTTGAAGCTTTTATGACATGAGTTGTCATAAACAACTTTTATCTTAATTTAATTATAGTATTCTGCATATTCTGTGTCAAATGTATTTTTTCTACACTACACATAAATTCTTTGTGTTTTTATGTCGTTTTTGTCAGTTTTGCACAACAAATACACCATTTCACTACCAATTAAACCAAAAAAGTTTTATTTTTGTTACACTTTTGTAACCTTTTTAAAGCAACAAAAGTGCATAGTCTTCCGTTTTTTCCCAGCCATACAGCAGCTGTTTGCACAATATCTCATTTTAACAAATTAAGTAATACCAACTTTTACTATTATTTAATTATTCTATATTCGTATTTTATCTTTATTAAATTCACAAAAAACATCTGGTTTTTAAAGCTAGCAAAATGTATAATCTTTGCAAAAATAATTGGTTGAATTTACAAAAATGTGATTTTTTTAACATGTAATATCGATGATTTTCCCTCAAATTCTACTTTTTCAACAAAACGATTGTGTGTGGGTAAAATACATAAAGCCCCTGTCCTGTAGGGACAAGGGCTTAAAAATATCAGCTCTACAATATTTTGCCAGCTATCGAGTTAACCAGCAGCACTGATGCTATGTAAACCAAAGCAATGATGTTTATCCAGATACTCCCTTTGATTTTTCCTTTTTTTCGGAAAACAAGAGATAAAATTGTAGCTACAAAAGCAACCACAAAATATGTGCCAGCCATCAGCAGTGTCACTTCATTCAATATATTCCCAAAAGCTGTTTTTGGATTGTTTGCCACAATGCCCCACAGCATACCTAACGCTGACAGGAAAACGTATGGACCAACAGAGAACATATTTAACAGCAGGCTGATTTTTTCCTCTTTGGAATTATCTGCCCACTTTTTTCTTCTCAACAAATAGTCAATTACAAACACAACGCCTGCCGCCACTAAAAGTATGAATATCCATGGATTCATATTTCTCTCCTCCTGTGTGGAGTATTAAAAAGTATTACAAAAAATATTATATAAAAGTGGCTTGAAACCATTGATTTCAAGCCACTCAAATAAACTATATCATTATTCCCACTCGATTGTGCCAGATGGTTTTGGTGTGAGGTCGAATACAACACGGTTTACGCCTTCAACTTCGCTTGTAATTCTGTTTACCAGATGGTGGAGAAGTGCATATGGAACTTCTTCAACTGTAGCTGTCATAGCGTCTACTGTGTTAACTGCACGGATGATAACTGTCCATGCATCTGTTCTCTTGTCGTCTTTAACACCAACAGATTTGAAATCAGGGATTGCTGTAAAGTACTGCCATACTTTGCCTTCAAGGCCGTTTTTAGCAAATTCTTCACGGAGGATAGCATCTGATTCTCTTACTGCTTCGAGGCGGTCACGAGTGATAGCACCCAGACAGCGAACACCAAGACCTGGGCCTGGGAATGGCTGACGGTATACCATGCTGTGTGGCAGACCAAGAGCTTCACCAACTACTCTAACTTCGTCTTTGAACAGGATTCTAACTGGTTCTACAAGACCGAATTTCATGTCTTCTGGCAGACCACCTACGTTGTGGTGAGCTTTAACGCCGTCAGATTCAAGGATATCTGGCCAGATTGTGCCCTGTGCCAGGAATTCGATACCTTCCTGTTTGCGTGCTTCTTCTTCAAATACGCGGATAAATTCAGCGCCGATGATTTTACGTTTTTCTTCTGGAGCAGAAACGCCTGCCAGTTTGTCAAGGAAGCGGTCAACAGCGTCTACATAAACAAGGTTAGCATCCATTTCATCACGGAATACTTTAACAACCTGTTCTGGTTCGCCTTTGCGCAGGAGACCATGGTTTACATGAACGCAAACCAGCTGTTTGCCGATAGCTTTGATAAGCAGTGCTGCAACTACTGAAGAGTCAACACCACCAGAGAGAGCAAGCAGAACTTTTTTGTCGCCTACCTGTGCTCTGATTTCTTCGATCTGCTGTGCAATATATGCATCAGCAAGTTCTTTTGTGTTAATACGGGCCATTGATTCTGGACGTACACTAAGCATATAATATCCTCCGTTTAATAATGGGAAAATCCCAAATAAATTTCTTTATGATATTTTATTATATATTATTTATTTGACTTTCGCAATAAAAATTTTTGTAAGAAACATAAAAATTTTACATTTTTTTTGGTTATTTGATATAAATTTCAGCTTTGTAAATTCAACTTTACACCATTTTCAAACCAAAGTTTACTTATTTGCGAAGATTTTTACCACTGGTTCCAGACCTTCTTTTTTGTATGCGGAGCACAGGTGAATCTCTACATCAGGGTTCAGTTTTTTAACATCGCTGATAAATCTGTCCACATCAAAATTTGTATATGGAGCAAGGTCCATTTTGTTCAGCACAACCACATCAGCTGTCTGGAACATATTTGGGTATTTCAGCGGTTTGTCGTTGCCTTCTGTTGTGGATGCCACACACACGCGCATATGTGCGCCAATCTGGAAAGCCGCAGTGCACACCAGATTGCCGATGTTGTCCACAACCACAGTGTCAATGCCGTCCAGGTCCAGCTGTTCCAGCCCTGTCTGCACCATATCAGCTTCTAGATGGCATGCGCCTTCTGTGTTCAGCTGAATTGTGTGGATGCCGATTTCTGCCATTCTCTGTGCATCAAGGTCGGTAAACAGGTCACCTTCAATAACAGCAATTCTGCTTTTGTCTATTGATGGGTCTGCCAGCACATTTTCCAGCACTGTTGTTTTGCCAGAGCCCGGTGTACCCAGAAAGTTAATCATTCTGATACCCTTTGCAGACAGGGTAGCCCTGTTCATCTCTGCAATTTCGTCGTTTTTAATCAGTACATTTCTGTTAACTGTAATTGTTTTCATAATATCTCCTATTCTCCACGGAAGGTTTTTACATACATCTGAGTTTTGCCTGTAATGGAGAAATCTTTTTCTAGACGGATATATGCATTTTCCATGCAGGTGTCTTTTTTCATTATATCAAAGTAAAAATTCAGCTGGCTTTCGTTTACACAGGAATATTCCCCTACGGAAACCACTATTTCGTAAACCATAGATATATCATTGACAGCCGCCGCCTCGGTGACTATATCCACTATTTCACGGCATACGGTACCTTCATGCATATCAGTTCCCCTTTGGCTTTTTCTTTGTTTTTACAAATACGTCACGTTCGTCGCTGACCATCTGGCGCACATCAAATTTACACTGATTTACGCACTGGCCACAGCCGATACAGTTTTCGTATTTGAACACCAGTTCCTTGTTCTGTTTGTCATAGAAGGTAGCTTCTGTCGGGCAGAATTTACCGCACAGGTCACATCCTACACAACGGTTGAGGTCTATAACTTCAGGTTTGTAGTATGAACGGGTGAAAATTTTACTTAAACCGCCGTTGCGGTAGCCTTCGTAAAGGAGACAGCA
>JAZQYH010000036.1:0-51918 GCA_045633415.1 Oscillospiraceae bacterium
ACATCCTACCTGACAATGGGTTCTGTTATCAGAATTGACAAACTGTTCCCAGAACAGTGGGCTAAATCACCATACCACGTATCTAACCCAGTTAAAGCTCTGCTCCTCGGTCTTGCTCTGACAACTCAGACAATCCAGACAATTATGAACCTTAAAGGTCTGACAATCGGTGTTATCGGTCTGAACATCGGCGCATTCGTTGTATTCGCAGGTATCGCTACATACCTCTACAAATCCGGTAAAGTTCATATGAACCCAACTTACGAACTGGCTTAATCGATAGTTCGATAAGGTTTATTTGATAATAACTAACCAATTATTTGGTAAAAAAATCTAAAAAATATTAAAAAACTTAATTGAAATAATAAACGATAGATTTAGTTAATAGTAACAGCCACATTTATTGCGAATGTGGCTGTTACATTTTATACTGTATAGCAGATGTGATTTTTATCAGATAGTATTGAAAAAACAGGATAAAAATGCTATACTATTATTGTAAATAAGTATGCCCTATGGGTATACCAAAACGAAAGGATATGATTAACATGAAAAAAGTAGTTTTCAGCGAAAAAGCTCCAGCAGCTATCGGCCCATACTCACAGGCTATCAAAACAGAAAAAACAATCTACGTTTCCGGTCAGCTTCCAATTGACCCAGCAACAGGTAACTTCCCTTCAGACGATATCAAAGATCAGGCTCGTCAGTCTCTGACAAACATCAAAAACATCCTTGAATCCGAAGGCTACACAATGGCTGACGTTGTTAAAACAACAGTTCTGCTGGCTGACATCGCAGACTTCGCAGCAATGAACGAAGTTTATGGCACATTCTTTGAAGGTGCATTCCCAGCTCGTTCCGCATTCCAGGTTGCAGCAGTTCCACGTGGCGCTAAACTTGAAATCGAAGCAATCGCTTACAAAGCATAATTTATGCCTATAAAAAAAGCCGTGTTTACCACGGCTTTTTTGTTTGCAAAAAATAAAAGCGCTCACAAGAGCGCTTTTAATATCAATATTTTACCAGAACATAAATGATGTCATCATAACACCCAGTGAAAATACCAGGGACACTGCAAAAGCAAACAGATATACAATCATTGTAGCTTTTGCCCATGAGCTTTTAGTTGCGTTGTCTCGCTGACCAAAAGCCATGTAAAGCAGATAGAACAAACCTATTACAGGAATACCTGAAATAAGCATCATCCAGATAAAGTCTACAGTAGATACTGTATCTTTTTCTGGCTGTTTAGTTTCCACTTCAGCATAAACAGGTTTTGTATATTCTGGATATACTGGTGGTGTGTATTTGTGTTCTACAGCTGGCTGTGGTTCTTCTGGCTGGCTGGTAATATCCTCAAATTCCAGAATAATGTCACTGGTTTCAAAATCATTTTCAACTTTATCTGTATTTGTTGTTGAATCTGTGGTATAATTTTCTACAGAATTGATACCTGTCAAATCACCTTCCAGCTGAGAAATAGTGCTGTTTATATCATTGATATCGATTGTGCTGATTTCTGGCTGTGAAACAGGTGCTGTTTTTTGTAACAATTTTTCGATTTCTGCTCTTGGCAGACCGCAACCACCACAAAAGTTGGCAGTTTCATTTACAGTACGTCCGCATCTTGGACAAAACATATATATATCATCTCCTTCACTATAAATGAATTCTAACATATATATGTGAAAAAATAAAGTGAATTAATGGTGAATATTTTTTAATCATGTCATATAAATAAAGAAAGTAGGATAATTATGCTGACAAAAACTATGTTAGCCGCCGTTGATACAGGCGAATATAATATTGAAGATTCCATAAAAGAGCTTGCCGCACTGTGCGAAGCCGCTGAACTGGATGTTTCTTTCAGCATTGTGCAGAAAAGAGACAACCCTGAAAATAAATATTATCTGGGCGAAGGCAAACTTGAAGAAGCAAAACAGCTGGCACAGGCAAATGAAATTGAGCTGTGCGTTTTTGACTGCGAGCTTACAGGCAGCCAGATAAGAAATATTTCTGATTATCTGGAAATAGAAGTAATCGACAGAACAATGCTGATTCTGGAAATATTCTCCCGCAGGGCAACTACCAGCGAAGGCAAACTGCAGACAGAACTGGCATTGCTGAAATACCGTCTGCCAAGACTTTCAGGTGTTGGTGCGTCCATGTCCCGTCAGGGCGGTGGCGGCGGTGGTGGCGCGGGTGCACGCCGTGGTGCCGGTGAAAGCAAACTGGAACTGGACCGTCGTTATATTCAGGGCAGAATCGATCTTATCAAGCAGAAACTTTCACAGGTGGAAAAACGCCGTGATATTCTCAATAATCAGCGCAAGAAAAACGATGTACCAGTAATTGCTCTTACAGGTTATACAAACGTTGGTAAATCCAGTCTGCTCAATGCCCTTACAGGCAGTGAAATCTTTGAAAAAGATATGCTGTTTGCCACACTTGACCCAACAGCAAGAAAACTTATCCTGCCAAGCGGTCAGACTGCTATTCTGGTAGACACAGTAGGTTTTGTTTCACGTTTGCCACATAAACTGGTAGAAGCATTTAAATCCACTCTTGAACAGGCAAAATATGCCGATATTATACTGAATGTCTGTGATATCGCCAGTGAAGACAGAGACCTGCAGCTGCAGATTACACAGGGGGTTCTGGCAGAAATTGGCTGTGAAATGGAAAATGTTATCACAGTTTACAATAAATATGATAAAGAACACGATATGCCTGCACCACCTACTGCAGTGATGACCAGTGCAAAAAGCGGATATGGTCTTGACGAGTTACTGGCAAAAATTGACGATATGCTGGCAGAAAGAATGGCAGACCTTGACTTGATTCTGCCATACAGCCAGACAGGTCTGATAAATACCATCCGTGAAAACGGCAGGGTAGACAGCGAAGAATACACAGCCGAAGGTATAGCTGTAAAAGGTAAAATTGACAAAAAGTTTTTATATATTTTTAACAACTATCAGGTGAAATAGTGGAAAAAAATATACTATTTAACAAACTTTATAATTTTTCTTTACAAACTCCAAATATATATATATAATGTAATGCATATTAAAAAATTATTTAAAAAAAGAATTTTTAATATAAATCTTATGTTTATTATAGAAATTTAAAATTTCTTTGGGGGAAAAATGGACGCTATCGATAAGAAAATTCTTGAACTTCTGCAGGCAAACGGCAGAATTACAGTAAAAGAAATTACACACACAATTTCTCTGACAGCACCAGCTGTAAGCGAAAGAATTAAAAGACTGGAAAAAGATGGCGTTATAGAAGGTTATACAGCTATCGTAAACCCACGCAAAATGGGCAGATCTGTACACGCTATCATCAATGTGTCTGTTCAGCCAGGTGACACAGAAAAACTGCTGAATCTGGTAAACAACGAACCAATGGTTATTGAATGTCATCACGTAACTGGTGCATACAGCTATCTGGTTAAAGTAGACGCAACAGAAATCAACGAACTGGAAAAACTCATTATGAAGTTCCAGAAGATGGGTGAAACTTCTACACAGATTATCCTTTCTACACCTATTGCACGTAAAGCAATTCTGTAATCACCATCATCGAAAAATCCTTTCGTTATTATATTATTAAAGAGGCGTATATGCGCCTCTTTTTTATTGCAAAAAAATAACACTGCAGAACTTTCTACAGTGTTATTTAATTACAAATAGTAATATTATTTTGTGATTTTACGGTTTGTTAATATGCTTAACTGTTCCATGGCAGCGTGTGCCTCTTCTTTTGTGTCATAACGGCCAATCTGGACAGGTGGCATATCATCACAATGCACCTCGATGGAATATTTTGAACCAGATTGCTTCATTGAAATTTTCTTCACATCGTGAGGTAGCTTTTTGATTGTGTGGTTAGTATTTAAAATTCGTTTCAGCATATTTTCACCTATTTGATACCAAGAAATCTTTTTACACGATAATCAACATAGGTAAAGCAGGTCAGGAACATTTTCCATTCTATCCACAGATAGTTAGGAATGTTTTTGAATTTAAACTTTGGACGGATAACGTCGTTGCGCATTCTGAATGCGTTTTTTGTGCCTTCAATCAGTTCTTTGTCAAATCCGTTGTGTCTGAACATCAGATATTTTGGCAAAAAGCCGATAAGGATAAAAGGCAGATTGATAAGCAGCTGCAGTAAAGGCTGGTTTTTATATAGCAGCAGGGCTGTGTTCTGACCAGATTTGATTGCCTTGAATGCATTGTATCTGCCGCCTGTTGTGGCACTGCAGATGTGATACACTACAGCTTTTGGGTTAAAGATGTTTTTGTATCCGTGGATATTGCCACGCCAGCCAAGGTCTACGTCTTCACCATAAGCAAAAAATGCTTCTTCAAAATAGCCGATTTCGTCCAGAATACTTCTTCTGTACAGGGCGGCACCGCCACAGGCAGAGAAAATTCTTTCCTGTTTCTGATATCTTTCTTTTGACAGACCGTCACCACGTTTACAGGTCCAGCCAAACAGTGGCACATAGTCGCCTGCATCGTCGGTTAAATCACGGTTAAAATGCTGAATCATATGACTGCCAACAGAGAAAATCTGTGGGTCAGAGTCAGCCACTCTCACCAGTTCTGCCAGCCAGTCTGGTTCTGCAAAGGCATCGTTGTTGAACATTACAACATATTCAGCCTTGCTCATTCTGATACCCTGATTTACAGCTGGTGCAAAACCAAGGTTTGTTTCGTTTACAATTACATGCAGATTTTTAAATCTTGTCTGACATTCACGGATAATATCCATGGAGCTGTCAGTACTTGCATTTTCTATAACAATTATTTCGTATTCATCATCAAAGTTCTGGTTGATACAGCTGTCGATACAGTCTTTCAGCCATTTTTCACCATTGAGATTAGGAAATATAATACTAGCTTTCATATACACCTCTTGGGGTTAAATACTCTTATCCTATTAATTATAAAATATTAAAAGATAATCGTCAATCTTTATGCTGTATATCTATTTTAAAGTTGAAAAATGCACAGCCAGATGATAAGATATTACTATATAGAAAACGTATTTTAAGGAGAAAGACTATGAAAAAAATCGGTATGGTAGGCGGTCTCAGCTGGCAGTCAACTGTTGATTACTACAGAATCGTAAACGAAGAATCAAACAACCGTATGGGCAACAAATCCACAGTGGAATCAATTATTTTTTCCACAGACCTTGAAAGAAAATACAATCTTGTAACAAGCGGTCAGCTGGACACTCTGGCAGAAGAATTTATCGATATCGCACAGAGCCTTGAAAGAGCAGGTGCTGATGTTGTGATTATGTGTACAAACACTATGCACACTGTTTTTGACCAGATTCAGGCAGGAATCAATATCCCTATGATTCATATCGTTGATGCTACAGCACAGGCTATCAAAAAAGCAGGCAAAAGCAAAGTTGCACTGCTGGGCACTACATTTACTATGACACAGCCTTTCTACAAAGCAAAACTGAAAGATGTATACGGCATTGACACAGTTGTGCCAAAACCAGAACAGATGGAAGAAATTATGAGAGTTATTGAAGAAGAACTGACATTCAATATCATAAAAGATTCCTCCAGAGAATATTTTGTAAACGTTATCAAAGAACTGAAAGAACAGGGTGCAGAAGGTGTTATCCTTGGCTGTACAGAAATCCAGATGCTTATCAAACAGAAAGACAGCCCAGTGCCAGTATTTGACTCTACAGAACTGCATGCACTTGCTGCTCTTGACTTCGTAATGGAAGAATAATTTTACCAGAAAAGCCCGTGAAAACGGGCTTTTTGTTGTGAACAGACTTTTTTTATGGTAAAATAAAATTTAAACTTTAACCGAAAGGATTATGTATAAATGCTGAATGTACAGAATGTTACCCACGGCTTTGGTGAACGACAGATTCTCGATAATGCTTCCTTCAGAATGAAAAAAGGTGAGCATATTGGGCTTGTTGGCGCAAACGGTGAGGGTAAAACAACATTTTTAAATATTATCACAGGCGTTACACAGGCTGATGAAGGCACTGTAACATGGGCAAAACGTGCCACAGTTGGCTATCTGGACCAGCACTCTGTTCTGCAGGCTGGTATGACTATACGTGATGTTCTGCGTACAGCTTTCAAAAGAATGTACCAGCTGGAAGAAGATATGCTGGAAATGTACAACAAAATGGGTGACTGCACAGACGAAGAAATGACACAGCTGATGGAAGATGTGGGCGAAATTCAGGATATTCTGGACCACGGCGGTTTTTACACTATTGATAGCAGAATTGACGAATTTGCCAACGGTCTGGGTCTTGGCGAAATTGGTCTGGACAGGGATGTAGACCAGCTGTCTGGTGGCCAGAGAACAAAAGTTCTGCTGACAAAACTGCTTCTGGAAAACCCAACTATCCTGATTCTGGACGAACCTACCAACTATCTGGATGAAAATCATATCCGCTGGCTGACAACTTTCCTGCAGAATTATGAAAATGCCTTTATGCTGGTTAGCCACGATGTGCCTTTCCTCAATGCTGTTACTAACGTAATCTATCACGTGGAAAATGCTGTTCTTACACGTTATAAAGGCAATTATGACGACTTTGTGGCTATGTACGAGCTGAAAAAACGCCAGCTGGAACAGGCTTATGAAAAACAGCAGAAAGAAATTGCACAGCTGGAAGACTTTGTGGCAAGAAACAAAGCCAGAGCCGCTACCAGCACACTTGCCCGTAGCCGTCAGAGAAAACTGGACAAAATGGATGTAATCGAGCTGGCAAAGGAAAAACCAAAGCCAAACTTTGAGTTCAGATATTCACGTGCACCTGGCAAGGTGGTTATCCGTGGAACAGATTTGGTGCTGGGTTATGACAGTGCCCTGACAAAACCTGTAAACTTTGAAGTTGAACGCGGACAGAAAATTGCTATCAAGGGTGTAAACGGTCTGGGCAAATCCACACTGCTGAAAACAATGCTGGGCATTATTCCTGCATTTGACGGCAAGATAGAGCTGGATTATCTGGCACAGCCTGCATATTTTGAACAGGAACATATCGGCAGCAGTAAAACAGCACTGTATGAAATCTGGGATATGTACCCATCCATGACAAACCCTGCAGTACGTGGTGCGCTGGCACGCTGTGGTCTTACAAGCCAGCATATCGAAACACAGTGCCGTGTGCTTTCCGGTGGTGAAAATGCTAAAGTGCGCCTGTGTGCAATTATGTTGAAGGAAATGAACCTGCTGGTATTGGACGAACCTACAAACCATCTTGATGTGGATGCAAAGGAATCACTGAAAAATGCTATCAGAGAATTTAAAGGCACAGTAATCCTTGTAAGCCATGAACCGGAATTTTACGAAGATATTGTTACAGATATCTGGAATCTGGAAGACTGGACAACAAAAATTGTATAAAAATAAACAGCCTCTGTATGGGGCTGTTTTTATTTTTATAATTATTTAGATATATATCTAAATAAGGTTGACTCTATTTTAATGCAATGATATAATATGTTTAGAAAAACATCTAAATAGGAGGCTGTAATGAAGAAAAATCCATATATTGCACCTGTGGTAATATCTTTGTTTGTAATATTGTATTTTATTGGTTATGGCTGGGCAGTGGCAACTTTTGAAATGCCAATATTGACAAAGTGTATTTTTATAATTATTCATGTGGTACTGATAGCAGGGATGATTTTTACATTAAAAGAAAGAATTAAAGAAATTAAAAAGGGTGAAAATGATGATCTTGGTAAATACTGATTATATCGCTGGTAAAGAACTGGAAATGCTGGGCCTTGTAAAAGGCAGTACAATCCAGACAAAACATCTGGGCAAAGATATCGGACGGGCGCTGAAAACTCTGGTTGGCGGCGAGCTTGTATCATATAATGAAATGATGAACGATGCCCGTGCGCTTGCTACAAAACGTATGGTACAGGAAGCTGAAGCACTGGGTGCAGACGGTATTGTTGGTGTGCGCTATGCATCAGCATCTGTTATGGCTGGTGCTGCAGAAGTTATGGCTTATGGTACAGCCGTAAAATTTAAATAAAAACGGAGATGATTTTATGCTGGCTGAAAACATTATAGTTGGTAAAGATACAAAATATCCACTTAAAGGTATTTTGACATTACCAGATGACCTTTCTGTGCCAGTGCCTGCTGTTGTTTTGGTACACGGCTCTGGTTCCAGCAATATGGATGAAAAGGTGGGAAAACTGACACCATTCAAAGATATTGCTCAGGGTCTGGCAAACCACGGCATTGCGGCTATTCGTTATGATAAAAGAAGCTTTGCACACGGCTTTAAAATGGTTACAGACAAAAGTCTGACCATCACAGTAAAGGAAGAAACTATTGATGATGCTATTCTTGCCACACAGCTTTTAAAGGCAGACAGCCGTATAGACAGTGATAAAATATTCATCATCGGTCACAGTATGGGCGGTATGCTGGCACCAAGAATAGACGCAGAAGGCGGTGACTACCATGGGCTTATCCTTATGGCTGGTACACCACGTCGTCTTGAAGAAGCGTTGAAAGAACAGCTGGCAGGAAGTCTTAGCCAGATGAACCCATTGGTAAGAAAGCTGGTCTCTGGCAGTGTGAATAAAATGCTGAAAAAGTTTGATGGTATGTACGATATGCCTGATGAAGAAGCCCAAAAGATAAAAATCGGCAATGGCGCCACACTCTATTATTTTAAAGATATGGGGCAGCCAACAGTGGCAGAATATCTTGCAGATAATCACAAACCTATGCTGATTATGCAGGGGGGCAAGGATTTTCAGGTTAAAGCAGATGTGGATTTTGCTATGTATAAAGAAATTCTCAAAGACAGGGAAGATGTAACATTCAAACTGTATGAAAATCTCAACCACGCCTTTGTAAACTCTGTTTATGGTAGTATTTTAAAGGCAAAACAGGAATATAACGTAGAACAGCATATAGGCGAAAATGTAATTGCAGATATTGCAGACTGGATTAAAACTGTAACAGAATAAAACAAACCCCTGACGGAAAGTCAGGGGTGATTTTTATTTCAGATGTCTTTCAAGGTCGAGACCACGCAGTTTTTCTTCCTTTTCTTTTTCAAGGGAAATCATAGTGTAAATACGGCTTACAGTGCTTTGCACAGCGGCTTTCAGCTCAAAGCCGTTCATTATATCAGCAATAATCATTGCGCTGAAAACATCGCCTGTGCCACCGATTTTTACAGGTATTCTTTCGTATGGTATCAGCTGTTTTTCCCTGCCGTCATACACTGCTATACAGTCTTTTCCATCCACTATACAGCTGGAAATTGCCATATTTTCAGCACCCATAGAGATTAAATCATCCATAAGCGAAAAGATTTCTTCTTTTGTGGTGTGGTCGTCAGACAAGTCTCTGCCAGTAAGATATGCGGCTTCTGTCCAGCTTGGGAAAGTGTAGTCTGTCAGCGGTAACAGCTGTTTGTGAATATCTGCCACTTCTTCACCGATACCCCAGTACAGATGGCATTTTTCACCCATAATAGGATCGTGGAAAATCACAGCGCCTTTTTCTTTCAGCTTTCTGCAATAATCAATTATTGCTTTTGCCTGATTTTCATCTGTTACATAACCCACGAAAACTGCATCAAAACAAAAGCCCAGTTCTTCCCATGCGGCAATGGTTTTTTCCACATAGTCACCTGTAGAAATCTGCGCCACCTTTTTGTAGCCAAAGGTATTTGAAACAATTTCTGTTGGCAGTGTGTAAACACTGTGTCCTTTTGCGCCAATCACAGGTACCATGGCAGACAATGCCACTTTACAGGCGGAAACAGTATCACCGATAAGCAAAATTTTATTATACATAACATCACCTTAAAATATATTTATAATTTTATTTTACAACATAATTTATGATTGGCAACAGCATTTTACTATACTTGACTCTTATATAAAAATATTATATACTTATTAGGTACAATCATTTAAAGGCTGTGACGAAGACAGTACCTTTTCCAATGGGAAATTAATAGCGAGTGTGGGGCGGTGAGAGCCACACAAGAGTACCGGAAAAGGGAATATCACTTCTGAGCTGTGGGCTGAACGGTGACTATTAAGCCTCTCCGGTGTTTCCCCGTTAGAAGAAAGACATATTATCTGTATGTTGTAATAGGTGGTTAAACAAAGGCGTTATTATATGCTCTTGTCCTGTTATACAGGGCGAGAGCTTTTGTTTTTATCTATGCAACAAAACCATCAAGGAGGAAAATCAATAATGTACAAAAAAGTGCCAACCGACCTTAATTTTGTAGCAAGAGAAAAAGAGGTTGAACAGTTCTGGAACGAAAACAAGATTTTTGAAAAATCTATGGAACAGACAAAACAGGGCCCTACTTACACATTCTATGACGGTCCGCCAACAGCTAACGGCAAACCTCATATCGGCCATGTTCTCACACGTGTTATCAAGGATATGATTCCAAGATACCACACAATGAAAGGTGAATTTGTTCCAAGAAAAGCTGGCTGGGACACACACGGCCTGCCAGTTGAACTGGAAGTAGAAAAAAACATCGGTATCAACGGTAAAGAACAGATTGAAGCATATGGTCTGGAACCATTTATCAAACTGTGTAAAGAAAGCGTATGGAAATACAAAGGCATGTGGGAAGATTTCTCCGGCACAGTAGGTTTCTGGGCTGATATGGAAAAACCATATGTAACATACGAAAACGACTTTATCGAAAGTGAATGGTGGGCTCTGAAAGAAATCTGGAACAAAGGTCTGCTTTACAAAGGCTTTAAAATCGTTCCTTACTGCCCACGTTGTGGTACACCACTGTCCAGCCACGAAGTTGCACAGGGTTACAAAGATGTAAAAGAACGTTCAGCTATCGCTAAATTCAAAGTAAAAGATGAAGATGCATATATCCTCGCCTGGACAACTACACCATGGACACTGCCTTCCAACGTGGCTCTGTGTGTAAACCCAAAAGAAGAATATGTAAAAGTTAAAACAGAAGAAGGCGAAGTATACTACCTTGCAAAAGCACTGTGCGACATGCACCTGGGCGAAGGTAAATACGAAGTGGTGGAAACTTACGTAGGTACAGACCTTGAATACAAAGAATACGAACCACTGTGGGATTTTGTAAATCCTAAAGAAAAATGTTTCTATGTAACATGTGCTGACTATGTAACACTTACAGACGGTACAGGTGTTGTTCATATTGCACCTGCATTCGGTGAAGACGACGCACAGGTTGGTCGCCGTTATGGTCTGCCACTGGTACAGCTGGTTGACCAGAAAGGTGAAATGACAGCTGAAACAAAATGGGCTGGTATGTTTGTAAAAGACGCTGACCCAGAAATCATCAAAGACCTGCGTGAAAGCGGCAAACTGTTTGCAGCACCTAAATATGAACACAGCTACCCACACTGCTGGCGTTGTGATACACCACTGCTCTACTATGCAAGAGACTCATGGTTTATCAAAATGACAGCGGTTAAAGAAGACCTTATCCGCAACAACAAAACAATCAACTGGATTCCTGCTACAATCGGCGAACGCCGTTTTGGCGACTGGCTGGAAAATGTTCAGGACTGGGGTATCTCCCGTAACAGATACTGGGGTACACCACTGAATATCTGGGAATGTGAATGTGGTCATAAACACTCTATCGGCAGTATCGCAGAACTGAAAGAAATGTCTCCAAACTGCCCAGACGAAATCGAACTGCACCGCCCATACATTGACGAAGTGACTATCACTTGTCCAGAATGTGGCAAACAGATGAAACGTGTATCTGAAGTTATCGACTGCTGGTTCGACTCTGGTTCTATGCCATTTGCACAGCACCACTATCCATTTGAAAACAAAGACCTGTTCGATGCACAGTTCCCAGCACAGTTCATTTCTGAAGCTGTTGATCAGACACGTGGCTGGTTCTACTCACTGCTGGCTATTTCTACACTGCTGTTTAACAAAGCACCATTTGAAAACTGTATCGTTCTGGGCCATGTTCAGGATGCTAATGGTCAGAAAATGAGTAAATCAAAAGGCAACGCTGTTGACCCATTTGATGCACTGGAAAGCTTTGGCGCAGATGCTATCCGCTGGTACTTCTATGCTAACAGCGCACCATGGCTGCCAAACCGTTTCCACGACAAAGCAGTTGTTGAATATCAGAGAAAATTCCTTGGCACACTGTGGAATGTATATGCATTCTTCGTGCTGTATGCTGATATCGACAAATTTGACCATACAAAATATGCTCTGGAATATGACAAACTGCCAGTAATGGACAGATGGATTCTTTCCAGAATGAACAGCATGATTAAAGATGTTGACTCCTGCCTTGCAAACTACCAGATTCCGGAAGCAAGTAGAGCGCTGCAGGAATTTGTAGACGATATGTCCAACTGGTATGTTCGTCGTACAAGAGAACGTTTCTGGGCTAAAGGTATGGAACAGGATAAAGTAAACGCTTACATGACACTGCACACAGTTCTTGTTACACTGTCTAAAGTTGCTGCTCCTATGATTCCATTTATGACAGAAGCTATCTACCAGAACCTTGTTCGCACAAACGATGCATCTGCACCAGAATCAATCCATCTGTGTTCATTCCCTGTATGCGATGAATCCATGATTGATGCAGAACTGGAAGCAGATATGGCTCTGGTACTGGAAGCATCCACACTTGCACGTGCTGCAAGAAATGCATCCAACATCAAAAACCGTCAGCCTCTGGCAAAACTGTATATCAAAGCAGAACGTCATCTCAACGATTACTATAAAGCAATCCTTGCAGAAGAACTGAATGTTAAAGAAGTTGAAGAAATTTCTGACGCATCCGGTTACATCAGCTATACATTCAAACCACAGCTGAAAACACTTGGTCCAAAATTCGGTAAACTGATTGGTGAAATCAGAAATGCCCTTATGTCTCTGGACGGCGGTGCTGCAAAAGCACAGTTGGACAAAGAAGGCTTTGTTTCCATCACAGTTTCCACAGGTGAAATCCAGCTGGGTGCAGAAGACCTGCTGATTGAAACAAAACAGACAGAAGGCTTTGAATCTGTATCTGACAACAACATCATCGTTGCTCTTGATACACATATCACACCAGAACTGCTGGAAGAAGGCTTTGTTCGTGAAATCATCTCCAAACTCCAGACAATGAGAAAAGAAGCTGATTTCAACGTTACAGACACAATCAAAGTATACGTAACAGAATCTGACAAAATCAGTGAAATCGTAAAAGCAAATCAGGCTGTTATCGCAGAAAATGTTCTGGCTGTTTCTGTAGAATTCGCTGCTGGTGAAGGCTACACAAAACAGTGGGATGTAAACGGCGAAAACGTAACATTTACAGTTGCAAAAGCTTAATAAAAATATTAAAGACCGCTCAAATGAGCGGTCTTTTTGTGTTTTATATGTTTTTAATTAACTATCATACCTGGTATTTTTGGCAATCCGCTGTCTATAGGTGAGCGGTATAGCCCCACAAATACATAGTCTTCGCTTATATCGCCTACGGCAACCTGCACTATTGCAGTGCCGTCACTGCTTTGACCTTCATACAGATAATATTCCATTGAATCTCCGTCGAAACCGTATGAAATATCCTTTTCCATTGTGACAATACCGGAATCTTCCAGTCCAGCCACTACATTCCGGTAGTAGATGTAAAAATCCTTGCGTTCAATCTCAGAATCTTTGTTCATATTTGCATAATAAACAAACAGGTAAGTATCGCCATTCGGGCTGGATATACCAAAGTCTGGAATAACAGATGCGGACATATACTGGTCATCGGTCCATTTTTCCAGTTCTTCCAGGGTAAGTGCATCATTGTACAGCAGTTTTATCATTGCCGGGTCAGCATTTACCCAGTCTTTCAGGAAGTTGACTTTTACATCAGTGTATGGGTTGTGGTACTGATATTTGCCTTCCACCAGCTGGCTGCGTTTTATCAGCATATCAGTATCGTTGTCTTCATCAAAAATTTCCCGCAGGTCATAGACAAACTGGTCGCCTTTGGCGTATAAAGTAACGTTTACCATATAGTCTTCATTCAGTTCCCTGAAGAAATAAACCAGAGTGGAGTCACTGTCAAAGCTGTAAATATCGGCAGCTGCATAATTCTGCCCTGAAAAACTGATTTCTTCGGTAACTGCTGCAAACATTTCGTTTACATTGCATTGATAATACATATGCTTTGCCATTTCCAATGCAGACATACCATATGCATAATCAGCTTTCCTGTTTATATAGCTTACAATTACAGTAATACTGCCGTCATTTTTTGTCAGTACAATATCATTGATTTCTGACAATCTTGCCAGATCACTGGCTGTCATACTGTTCAGTGTATTTTCATCAGTGTTGTAATATTTTTCTGCGATAAATTGTCTGCTGGCGGCTGTCCAACCGTCAGGAATATCTATTTCTATTGCGGCATCAGTGTTTATTATTCTTACTTTATCAGCATCATACTCAAACAGTTCGGGCACATTGTGGATGTCTGTGTCTGTAAGAGGGCCTCCATTGAAAAATGCATGGGCATAGTATGGAGAAACATTTCCTTTCAGACGGGAAATAACAATAACCAGATGACCGTCACCGCGGTCAAGATAGCATACGTCATTTACAAGATTATCATAATATGCAGTAAAGTTTTTGTATTCCACACCGCTTAAAGTCACGGTTTTTTCATCGGTCAGATTTGCCTCAACAGGGAAATTATTCTTTTTGAAGGTGTTAAGATACTCTTCTGCAGAAAGATTTGCTGCGGCATAGTTTGCAATGGCAACCATAATTATATGGCCATTTGTGTCCATTGTCACATAATCGAATATTTCAATCAGCCCATTTAACTGGTCAGTGTTCATTTCTTCCAGCTGCTGTGCTGTGACACCGGGCATATATAATGTGCACATTGTTTCGCGGTCAATCATTGACCAGCCGCCTGTCAGAGTGAATTCCAGCCCGGTGTAATCGTTAGTAATTATTTTTTCATCATACTTGCTTATGGCCAGTGTGTCAGACAGTACCTTTGGTGCAGGAGTAGGTGTTGGTTCAGTGGTACCGCCACTGCTTTCACCACCGCCACAGGCTGCCATAGACAGCGCCAGTGCCAGTGCGAGTATAAAACTTATGATTCTTTTCATTTTTCACCTTGAGTTGTTTGCTATAGTGAAAAGAGGCGGATGAACCGCCTCCTTATATTTTGAGTGATTAACCCATAATTTCTTCCCAGATTTTATCGTAGTTTTTAGCATTGTATGGGCTGTCGAAGTTTTCGATAATTTCTTTTGCTTTTGCAGCGTCGTCTGCCAGCAGGTCGATTACTGTGCAAGCCATAACTTTTGCAGGAGCAATAAATGCCAGATTTTCATCAGCCAGTTCAAAGTGTTTGGAGTGGAATGCATTTCTGAAGCCACCGATACCACCCTGAATACATGGGATGATAGCCTGTACGTCACCAACGTCGGAAGAACCGCCGCCGATACCTTCTTCATGTCTAACGATTTTTTCTGGATACAGTGCTTTTGCATTTGCTTCAAATACATAAGCAAGGTCAAGGTTGTCTGCTACTGGCAGGTAGCCTGGCAGGTCGTTGATTTCAACTTCACAGCCGATAGCATAAGCACAGCCTTTGATAGCTCTGTTAACTTTTGCGTTAGCATCTTTGATAGCTTCGATTGTAGCACCACGAACATACATTTCCATTCTTACATCGTTAGGAACGATATTTACCAGTGTACCGCCTTTTGTGATGATAGGGTGGATTCTGATGCAATCCTGGTCTTTCAGTGTCTCACGGATGGAGTTGATAGCCATCAGTGCAAGGGAAGCAGCGTTCAGTGCGTTTACACCATCCCAAGGTGCGCCGCCAGCGTGAGCTTCTTTACCGATAAATTTAACTGTTTTAGCAACAAAACCTACGTTTTTAGCTGAGCAGTTGATATAGTCGTCAGCACCTGTGCCGTGAACCATCATAGCCATATCGATGTCATCATATACGCCAAGGTGGATAAGTTCCTGTTTACCGCCAAGATATTTGATTTTGCCTTCGCCAATCATATCTTTACGCCATTCAACTTCTACACATTCTTCAGCTGGAACAGCAAGGAATGTAACGTTACCGCCTTCGATTTCGTCTTTGATAGCGGAGAAGCCCATTGCAGCAGCCAGCATAGCTGTTGTCTGTGCAAAGTGACCACAGCAGTGTGCAGCACCTGTATCTGGAGCAGCGTGTGGATGGTCAGGACATACAACAGCGTCCAGTTCGCCCATAATAGCGATGTTTGGACCTTCTGCGTTTTCTTTCAGTTTAGCTTTAACACCTGTGATACCCAGACCGTCTTCATATTTAAGACCCAGTTCGTCAAATGTTTTCTTTACTGTTTCGCTGGCAAAAACTTCTTTGTAACCCAGCTCTGGTCTGGAATAGATTGAACGACCGATTTCGCAAATTTTTTCAGCGTTGGCATCTATAGCTTCGCAGACTTTCTTTTTGAGTAATTCTCTATCCATAGTACTCTCCTTTATACTGGCTATACCAGTGATTTATATATATGATTAAATTATACACTTTTGACAATTAATTGGCAATGTGTATTTTGTATAAAAACATTTGCTTTTCTATACATAACAGCTAAATTGTAATAAAAAATTTGTTTATATATTTGAAGTTTTATGATAGAATATATCTGTTTAATAACAGGAAAAGGATTTTGAAATGAAAAAATTAACTGCTTTACTGCTGTCCTGTGTGCTGGCTATGGCTACATTGACAGGCTGCAGCCCTAAATATGAAAAATTTACTGATGTAATGATTACTGAAAGCTATTTCAACACTATCATCAGCATTATATCTTACCAGCCAAATCAGGAAAGCTTTGATGAAATGATTGCATATATCGACAGCGAAATGGACAGACTTAACAAGCTGTATGATATTTACAACAAATATCCGGGCATCAACAATATCAGAACAATCAACGAAAATGCAGGTGTTGCACCTGTGGAAGTTGATAAAGATATAATCGACCTGTTGCTGTTTGCAAAGGAATGGCACGAAAAATCTGGCGGCAGGCTGAATGTTGCCATGGGCAGTGTGCTGAAAGTATGGCACGACACCCGTGAAGATTACGACAACGGCGATGCTGTAACTGTGCCGGATATCGACCTTCTGAAACAGAAAGCAGAACACATTGATATAAACTGTGTTGAAATTGATGTAGAAAACAGCACAGTATACATCACAGACCCAGAAGTAAGTCTGGACGTAGGTGCTGTGGCAAAAGGCTATGCCACAGAAAAAATCTGCGATGCTCTGGCAGAAAAATATGACAACTTTATTATTTCAGCAGGTGGCAACGTAAGAAGCCACGGCTCACCAAAAGATGACAGGGAACGCTGGGGTGTTGCCATTGAAAACCCAATGGTAGATGAAAGCTGGCAGATGATTGGTGGCAATATCGATATGGCATATTATAATACCGATATGTCACTGGTTTGCTCTGGCGGTTATCAGCGCTTTATGATTATTGATGGCCAGCGCTACCACCACCTTGTAGACCCATCCACACTGTTCCCAGAAGAAGTATACCGGGGTGTAGCTATCCTGTGTGAAGACAGCGGTGTGGCAGATGCACTGTCTACAACACTGTTCCTTATGTCACCAGATGAAGCTATGGACTTTATAGAAACAGTACAGGACGCAGACTGCATTCTTATTGAAATGGACGGCACAATGCATAAATCCTCTGGTGTAGACAAATACCTTGCCAGCCGGGGTATCACAAACCAGACAAAATAAAAAAAGACGGAGTTTATAAAACTCCGTCTTTTTTCTTTTTAGTAGCCTAAATCTTCGTTTATAAGAATGATTTCGTACTGGCTTCCGCCTGGTTTTTCTGCAAAAACAGAGAAACTGCGGCAGATTTTTGCAGGGCTGTTACAGTTGTAGCATTTGTCGCCTTTTGCGGCACAAGGTGTAGCTATACCGATACGCTGTGCATTTTTAGGTGAAGCTATATTTCTTGCGCGCCACATAGCCTTTTCATAGTCAGGGGCAATTTTGTTTTTGCCCGCTACAAAAACCACTTTTTTGTGACCGAATATTGTGGATGCAACACGGTTGCCTGTGCCGTCAATATTTATGATTTCACCGCTTTCAGCTATGCCGTTCACAGAGCAGATATATACCTCTGCCTCTGCGGCGGCTTTGTGTGCCTGTGGTACGCTCTGACCTTCTTTTGGCATCCAGTGCCAGTCCACAGTATTTTCTGTTGCCAGTTTGTTATACAGGTCCATTTCCTTTACTGTGATACTACCACCAAAACCGACTGTAGTGTTTTTGATGCTGTCTGTCAGATAAACAGCGGCATCTTCCTTGTTTTCAAAACAAAAAACTTTGTAGCCTTTGTGCTCCAGATTATTTTTGATAAGTGAAAAATCCATATTTATCTCCTATCGGTTATAGAATTTTTTCATAGTGTTCAGAACAGGGTACAGGCAGATAAACAGTATTGCAAATCTTTGCAGAATCACAGTACACATTGACAGCCAGAATGGCAGTGGGTACATGTTTATCATTGTGCTCACCCTTGGGTCCAGCAGCCATAAATCATTGGTAAACATAACCTCGTGAAACAGTGTCCAGAAGCTATTAAAACCAACTGTAAAAGCTGTGGCGAATATTATACATAGTATAACCGCTATAACCAGTGCTGACTTATATCCTTTGACCGCCATGGTGAAAAACTGCGCTTTGCCATCTTTTATGAAAAGAAAAGCCAGCAGGATGATGGCGCCTGTCAGTGTAATGTACATCACTTTTGCAAAAAATGCATAAAGATTTTTTACATCCACCATATGGCTGGTTTCTCTTTCGTCAAAAACAGGTTTTAATTGACCCCATTTTTCCACCTGCATATCAAGATTATCACGTTTGTCGTTGAGATAGTCCAGCAGCATTGTGGTTATTTCATCAAGGTCAGCCAGAGAAACACCTGTGTCTTCATCTGCACCAATTGCCCGGTATTGCTCTGAATAAAAGCTGTTTGTGTTTACCACTGTAAAAACTGAAAACAGTATTGTAAACACCATTACCAGCACCATTGAAAAACTGTAAAGAGTCTTTTTCATAGATTGAAATTACAGGGCGTCAAATTCAGCCTGAATATCCTGCATCAGCTGTGGAATTTCCAGTCTCTGTGGGCAGGCGTTCATACAGTTGCCACAAGCGATACATTCACTTGGTTTAACTTCCAGTTTTTCAAATTCACGTCTGAATGCAAATTTATTGCCAAAGAGTTTGTAGTCGTTGTAAACAGAGAAGATTCCAGGGATATCAAGACCTACAGGGCATGGCATACAGTATGCACATTTTGTACATGGAACTGTTTTGAATGCTTTGATTTCGGCCAGCACATCTGCAATAACTTTTTCAGCTTTTTCATCCATTGGAATAGGGTTTGCAGCTGTGTTTACATTGTCAACCACATGGTCAAGACAGCTCATACCAGACAGTGTCACTGCTACACCAGGAATATTGAATACATAACTGAGAGCCAGAGAGCTTGCTTTGTTTTCGCCATAAGCTGCGTCGATTTTTTCGATAGCTGCAGGTACACATCTGGACAGGAAGCCACCTCTGATTGGTTCCATAACGATAATAGGCAGGCCACGTTTATTGCAGATGTCGATTAACTGCTGTGCATCGCCTGTTGCTACATCATAATAGTTCAGCTGAAGCTGTACAAAATCCCAGTCGGTGTAATCCAGAATGCCTTCCAGCTGGTCAGCAGAGTCGTGGAAAGAGAAGCCCAGGTTTTTGATTTTGCCAAGTTCTTTCTGTTCTTTCAGAAATTCAACAACTTTGAAATCTTTTGCTTTCTGCCAGCTGTCTCTGTTCATAGAGTGGCACAGGTAGTTATCAAAATATTCTACCTGACATTTTTCCAGCTGTCTTGCAAAAACTTCTGCTGTCTGTTCTGGAGTTTCCAGTTTGAAAACAGGCATTTTTGTAGTCAGGATAAAGCTTTCTCTGTCGTATTTTTTCAGTGCCTGACCGATAAAGATTTCGCTTTCTTCATTGTGGTAGTTCCATGCTGTGTCAAAGTAGTTTACGCCGTGTGCGTAAGCATAGTCTACCATTTCCTGTGCTTTTACAAAGTCGATTTTGCCTTCTTCTGTCTGTGGCAGTCTCATACAGCCAAAACCCAGAAGGGATGTAGATTTTTTGCTCATTTTCGTTCCTCCGATATTCATAATATCTTTTAGTTATATTTTAACATAAATGTCAAGAGGCAGGGTGTATATTGTGTAATTATTTACACTCTATTCATATATTTGCTTTTGAAAAATAGTATGATATAACTATAAATGAGGAAGGTGATACCGATGAAAATTAAATAAAATTTAGTGTATTAAAAAATGATTTGACATTCAGGTAGAAATTTTATGAAAAAAATGGTTTCTATTTTATTATTAATTATAGTTACATTTTCATTGAGCATTCCAGGATATGCTATAAATGAAAATTTTGATAAATACGATGAATATATTTCATACATTGAAATGGGGGTTTTGAGTGAAGATATATCTTATACAGAAGGGTTTCATATCCAGTAGGAGTTGTTACACCGGGCATATTACCAAACCAAATCACAGGAGTTTCTTTAAATGGTTCATATGGAGTGTAGTATGAAAAAGCCTGTTCACCCAGTTGTGCTTTTGGGTATTCTATTAATATCGGCTATGATTTTGTGTTATCCGGTTTCCGAATACAGTGCTGAAAAAAGTTTTAAAGCATATATGACAGAATACAATATTGATGAAACCGACATCCAAGAATATAAAATATTAAAAGCAAGTTTTCTTTCGGATGTAGATATAGTTGTTAAGTATAAAAGTGACCCTGCATACGAATATCACTACTATTATCCCCTGTGTAATATTGGAAATAACCTACCTATGTTTGTCATAATATATTCAGGCAATGTAAGTATCGGTTCAGAAAATCACAGCTTGGTCAAATATCCACCAGTATCCAGAAAATAAAAATGTTTTTATTATACATAGTCAGAGCTGCTTTCGGGCAGCTCTAATTCTTTACGCCCATATCTTTGAAAGGCACAAAGACAGAATGTGTTAATTTTATTGAAATATTGTAAATTTTTGCCGTAAAAATTGATTTTTACCATAAAAATATGTATAATAAATTATTATGGATAATTGTGTTCATTTGCAATTTTTACACTAAAAAGTGAGGTAATAAATTATGAGTATCAAAGTATCACCTTCTATTCTTTCTGCTGATTTCGCTAATCTTGAAAGAGACTGCCAGACGGTTATCGATGCAGGCGCAGACATGCTGCACATCGATGTTATGGACGGCCATTTTGTGCCAAATATCTCTCTGGGTATTCCAGTGGTAAAATCCCTGCGTAAAAAATCAGATGCATTTTTTGATGTGCATCTTATGATAAGCAAACCACACCTGTATGCAAAACAGTTCTGTGATGCAGGTGCAGACCTTGTTTCTTTCCATCTGGAAAGCGACAGCGATGTTATGGAAACAATCAACATCATCCGTTCCTGTGGTAAAAAAGTAGGTATCGTTATCAAACCAGCTACACCTACAGCAGAAGTTTACAAATATATTGACAAAGTTGACCTTGTACTTATCATGAGCGTAGAACCAGGCTTTGGTGGCCAGAAATTCATGCCAATTGCTGTAGACAAAATTGCAAGAGTACATGGTAAAGCAAAAGAACTGGGCATCAAAGACCTGATGATTCAGGTAGACGGCGGTATCAACGAAGAAACTGCTGTTATGTGTAAATACGCTGGTGCCAATGTTCTGGTTGCAGGCAGCTATGTGTTCGGTGCACAGGATGTAGCTGGTGCAATTGAAAAACTGAAAGCATAAGAGAATTTAAAATGGCTAATACATTAACAGTATCAAACAAAATAAAATCATCCCAGCGGCACTATGACTATATGATGCTGGCATTGGCACCGATTATTATCTGCGCCAGCTTTGTATATTCAGCACGTGTTCTGTTGGTATGTGCAGTTGCATTTATCACTGCCCGTATTGTAGACGTAGGTGTAAGTGTACTGCGTAAAAAAGAAATAGATACGGCAGATAAAACCAGTACAGTGGCGGCCCTTACTTTCTGTATGATGTTGCCTGTATCTGTGCCTTTATACATAGTTGTTGTATCTGTAGCACTTACTATTCTGGTGGGCAAGCACGTTTTCGGCGGCAAGGATGTATACCCTTTCAATCTGGCGGCACTGGCAATGTGTCTGGCTGCTGTAAACTGGCCTGACGAAGTGTTCAAAGCAGTTACACCTATGACAAAAGTAAACTTCTGGACAGGTGCCGCAGAAAGCACAAACTCTGCACTGTCCCGGATTAAGCTGGGCGGGCTGCCATACATTTCCACAGCTGACCTGCTTATGGGTAACCATGCGGCGGCAATGGGTTCAGCATTTGTGCTGGTTATTCTGTCAGTTGGCTTTTTCCTGCTGGCAACAAAAAGAATCACATGGCATGTGCCTGTATCTTTCCTTGTAACATGCAGTGCCATATCTCTGGCATTCCCTCGCATTTATGGTGTAAGCATTGTTGACAGCCTTAAATACGAAATTCTGTGCAGTGCAATTGTGTTCTATGCAATCTTTATGATGAACGAACCAGCTACCACACCTAAAAAACCAGGTGCAAAACTGATTTTCGGTGTGCTTACAGGTGTGCTGACAATGCTGTTCAGATACTATGGCAGTTACGAAATCGGCGGCTGTTTTGCTCTGCTTATCGTAAATGCTACAGAAGGCTATTGGGACAGACTTTTCACAGATAAACAGAAAAATGAACAGTCATCTGCTGAAGATAAAAAGCCTGTAGCTGTAAAACAGCCACAGCCTGCTGTGAAAGAAGATATAAAACCAGCTAAAAAAGTATATACTAAAGAAACAGCTTCAAAATCAGCCAGAAAACTGGTGGAAAAAGCTGATGACGATTTAAGCAAAACAACTACTCTGGATATCATCAGCCGTGCTGAAGACGAAATCGACCAGGTGGAATTTTCCACACAGACAATCGATATGGAACAGGCACTGCGTGAATTCGAAGAAAAATACAGCAAAGGAGGTAAGTAATGGACAGAAATGAAAAACTGCGTGCAGAATTGATTAACTGGGACGACACTGTAAGAAAAAGAAAAATCACTCTTTCAAACCCTGTGTTTATCAAAGGTCTTGCACTGGCTCCGTTGGCAGTAGCAACAACTACCGTTAAAAACAGTCTTATTCTGTCTGTTATGGTTATCCTTCTGCTTACACCTACCAGAATTATCACATCATTGATTACACGCCGAATGTCTGTACCACTGAAAACATTTTTCTATCCGCTGGTTTCAGCACTTGTTTTTGGTGCAGCATACTATGGTATGTATCGTGTAATGGGCACAGCGGCACTGTCTCTCGGTGTATATCTGCCTATTCTGGTAGTAGACCCACTTATTGTAAAAAACTTTGAAAAAACAAGAAAAGAAGACTTTTTATATTCCATTATCAATGGTCTGCGTAACACAGCAGGTTTTGTGCTGGCATGTACGATGCTGGGCTGTATAAGGGAAGTGCTGGCTTTCGGCACACTTGCAGGTGCACAGGTTACAAGTGTTAAACTGCTTCCAATGGCACAGCACAGCTTTGGCGGTTTCCTTATAATCGGCTTAATCAGTGCTATGTGGCACAGCTTTGTAAACGCCTATAAAAACAGGCTGGAAAAGGAGGTAGCAAGCTATGAGTCAGCTGTTTGATAGTTTAATACCTTTCTTCACATATTCAATACTTGCCATCGGTGCACAGAATGTTATTTTCTCCCGTGGCCTGGGCCTCTCAACAGGTCTGAGAATGATAAACGACCCTAAAAAAGATACATTGTATTTCTGCGGGGCACTTACGTTCTTTCAGGTGCTTAACAGTGTGCTGGCATACTATGCAGTACCACTTATCTATGAAAGCCCACTGGCAGAATATGCACGTTTCCTCACACCTGTTGTGATTGTGGTATGCTGTGCAGTAAGCTACATTTTTGTTGTGGTGTTACTCAGCATTATCATCAGAAAATCCACATTTAAAAAAATCATCCATTCACTTACAACAGCCAGCATCAACAGTGCTATTGTAGGTACTATCATCCTTTCACTGGGTCGTGGTTTCAACCTTATTGAAACAGTTGGTTTTGGTTTCGGCAGCAGTATCGGTTATCTGCTGGCTATGCTTCTTATCAGTGAAGGTGAAAGAAAAATCTGCCACGAGCTTGTGCCGGAAAATTTCAGAGGTTTACCGGTAACAATTATTTATATTTCTGTATTGGCATTGGCTGTATATGGTCTTACAGGCCATACACTTGCCCTCTGATAAAAGGAGGTTAATATGGCCAGAAAAGAAAAACCAATAAAAATCAAAAGATATAAAAACAGTATGGGCACAGGCACAAAAACTGTTTATAAACTGAAACGTGCCCTGCCTGTTGTTGCAGGTGTTGTGGCTCTTGTTCTGATAGGTTTCCTTCTTGGTAAACCTTTGATGGAAATGCTTACAGGCACACCTGATTCATCATCACAGCCTGTAACTCCTGCATCAAAACCAGAGGTTTCTTCACAGCAGTCAGTATCTTCTGAAAATGTGTCTTCTTCATCAGAAGATGTTTCTTCAAAAGCTGAAGAAGTTCCAATTGTGGTGGCAAAAACAAAAGTTTATTACTATGTTGATACAGCATCACTTTCCACAGAAGCAGAAATAGACGCTGTTGTTTCAAAAATGAAAGCGGCAGGTGCAACACATCTGGTGTTTGATGTAAAAGCCAGCGACGGCACAGTTATGTACACTTCATCCAACCAGTATGCATCACAGCTTCTGGCACCAAAGGCAATAGATGTGAAACAGCTTACAAATAAACTTTCAGCAAACGGTATCACACCAGTAGCCAGAATGTACACATTTATGGACAAGCTGATTTCCACAGTAGAGCGCAGTACAGCGGTAATGTATCAGGGCACTGACACACGCTGGCTGGACTCCAGTGCGGCACTGGGCGGTAAAGCATGGGCAAACCCAGCAAGCAAAATCATGCAGGAATATATCACTGCACTTACAGATGAACTGCTGTCAATGGGTGTAAAAGAAATAATCTATGCTGGTTTCCACACTCCTACAGGTTACAGCCTTGATAAACGTGATTTTGGCGCTTCAATGGACCAGGTTCTTGCAGAAATGAAGAACCTTTACCGTACACTTGAAGGTAAAATCTCTGCAAAAGGCGGCAGCTGCAGCCTGCTGGTTGAATACTCTGCAATTATGGCGGAAGGCAACTACAGTCACTATATCGTGCATCCATATCAGCTGGGTGCAAAAAACATTGTTGTTACTGCAAAAGGCAGTGATACTGATGTACAGCAGGCTGTGGCATCCCTTGCAACAGTTACAGATGCAGAAGAAATTTCTACAGTTACACTGTGGGTTACAGACAATGTAAATACACAGGAAACAAAAACACTTGGCGACTATTTTGTTGCATAAATAAATTTACGAATTTGCAAAATAAATCAATGGTACAGTATTGCTGTGCCATTGATTTTGACTATTTACTTATATGAATTATACTGTTGAAACACTTGCACACGGTACAAAGGTGTGCATAAATTCCACACATAGATTTGGCACAGACGCCTTTCTTTTAAGCGATTTCTGTCAGGTTAAATATGCACAGACAGCCCTTGATATAGGCAGTGGCTGTGGCATTATACCTCTTCGTTGGAAAGACCGTGGTCACAAAGGTATGGCTGTAGCCCTTGAAATTGATGCAGACGGCACAGCACTTACAAATGAAAGCATTAAACTGAACAGCTTTGAAAATATTATGGCGGTAAACCATGATATCCGCACATGGGAAACAGATATGCAGTTTGATGTTATCACCTGTAACCCACCATACTTTACAGCAGGCAAGCCAAAGGATGACGAGAAAAAAGCATCTTTCCGCCATCAGCTTACACTGACAGACAACGACGTGGCACGGGCGGCTTACAGACTGCTGAAAGATAACGGCAAACTGTGTATATGCCAGAGACCAAGCCAGCTGGCGGCTGTAATCTATGCCATGAAATCAAACCGTATTGAACCAAAGGTTATCCGTTTTGTAAGGCAGAGAAAAGACAGCCCGCACCCATGGCTTGTACTGGTAGATGGTCGTAAAAACGGTGGTGTATCACTCACGGTTATGCCAGACCTTATTATGGAAGATGAAAATGGCGGATTCAGCCAGGAAGTATTGAAGATTTATAATAAAATATAAATACTTTAAGTTTATAAAGGTTATAATATTACATATTGTATATAAATTGGGAGGAATTATGGCAGGTAAAATTTATGTTGTTGCCACACCTATCGGCAATCTTAACGACCTGACTCCAAGAATGAAACAGGCTTTTGAAGAAGCAGATTTTATTGCGGCAGAAGATACACGAGTAAGTGTAAAGCTGCTGAATCACTTCAACATCAAAAAACCACTTGTCAGCTATTACGAACACAACCTTCGCCAGAAGGGTGACTATATTATCCAGCGTGTTCTGGAAGGCGAAACCTGTGCGGTATGTTCTGATGCAGGTACACCTTGTATCAGTGACCCGGGTGAGATACTTGTAAAACAGGCACACGAAGCAGGCATCACACTGGTGCCTGTGCCAGGTCCTAGTGCTGTTATCACAGCACTGTGTGTCAGCGGTCAGGACACAGGTCGTTTCTGTTTCGAGGGCTTTGTTTCCACAGTTAAAAAACAGAGAAGGGAACATCTGGAAAGTCTTGCACAGGAAAAACGTACAATGATTTTCTACGAAGCACCACACAAACTGCTGAACACTCTTCAGGATTTCTGCACATATTTCGGCACAGACAGAAAGCTGACAATCGCCCGTGAACTTACAAAACTTCACGAAGAAATCAAGCTTACCACAACAGGGGAAGCACTGGAATTCTATCAGGCAAACTCACCAAAAGGTGAATTCTGTCTTGTACTGCAGGGTTACACAGCACCTCCTGCAGAGGAAGAAACAATAGATGACCTTGCCCAGAAGGCACTGCGGTTGATGGAAGAAGAAGGTCTTTCGGTAAGCGAAGCTTCCAAAAAGGCAAGCGCAGGTACAAAATTTAGCAAAAGTGAAGTTTATAAAGCAGTACAACAGTTGAAATAATATTTAAGGGGTTTTTATGAGATACCTTGTTATCAGTGATACACACGGATTCAAAAAATATCTGGACAGAATTGTCCAAAAGGAAGAGGATATAAAGAATATCATTTTCCTTGGGGATGGTTTGTCTGACATTCTGGATTTCAAAGCACAGCACCCTGAATATGATATAATCGCAGTTACAGGCAACTGTGACTCGCACAAGGATATCCCAGCCAAAGAGATTATAAATATCAAAGGATACACAATTCTCATCTGCCATGGCGACGGATACTATGTAAAAATGGGACTGTTGCCACTGCGAAAGGCATGTATGGAAATGAAGGTAGACATAGCCCTGTTTGGTCATACACACCGCCAGTATTACGAATATTACGACGGTATTTATACCTTTAATCCCGGTAGTGTAATGCCATCAGCAAACCCATACAGCTGTTATGGAATACTTGATTTCAGCTACGAAAAACCACTGTTTTATCACAGAGAACTTTAGGGGTATACAATGTTAGAATTTTCTATTAGTGAAAAGCTTTATACCATACTGGTTTATGCCAGCCGTCTGATGAGACGAAATGCCAACACCAACACTGAACTGCCACCGGGGCAGTTACGTGTGCTGGCGCTCAGCCGGGATATGGAAAACCCTACCCAGCAAAAATTGCTTAACCTTTTGCAGATTCGCCCTGCATCCCTCAGCGAAATGCTGTCCAAACTGGAAAAAAGCGGATATATCCAGCGCACAAGGGATGAAAAAGACAAACGAAATGTTATAATCACCCCAACAGAAAAGGGTATTGCCGTGGCAAACGAAAACTACGGAAAACAGCGAGAAAGAGCTATAAAAGCCTTTGAACAGCTGGACGATGCAGAAAAGGAACAGTTCTTTGCCACCCTTAAAAAGCTGGTAAACATCTGGGAAGAGGAAGAAAGTAAATAAAAACAGACTCTGTATGGTAACATACGGAGTTTTTTGTTATATAATAAAACGAAAGGACGGTTATCCGTCCTTTCGTTTCTATTTTAAATTCGTTTCAATATCGAGAATACGCCTAACTTGAGATTCTTTTACATCAACATATGAGGCAAGATTTATACCTTTTGAGATTTCTGTTTGGTAAGATTCTGGAAGCCCAGCTACTTTTAAAATTTCTTTTTTATTGATGCGTTCTCGTTCGATAACGTTGGCAAAATAAATTGCAAATGTATGAATATTTGTAACCTGCTGTCCGCGAGGGGATGAGTTATACATTTCTTTTAATACATTTCCTAAATAAAAAGCAGTCATATTTTTCTCCTTATGGTGTTGATTTAGTGTTTCAGTGCTATCTGCATATGAAGAGATTTTATTATAGAGTTCTATGCTTAAAATTACAATGTCCCCCTCACCATCTTTAGTTATAAATATAGGTTCGTCTGTTGAGTGAGCAAGTTTTGAAAATTCGTCATAATTATTGCATAAACTTTTTGAAGATTTGATAATCATATAACATCTCCTTTCTAATCTAAGTATAACATGATTAGCTAAAATGTCAATAGCTAAATTAGCTAGATTAGCTATAAAAATACTGTTGAAAATAATTGATAATGGAAGTAAAATATATACAAGATTTTTGTATCGAGGTTATTATGAAATATATAAAACAGCTTGCAATCATAATTATGGTTTGCTTTGCAGGAGAAATTATAAGATATATAGTTCCACTGCCTGTACCGGGCAGTATCTGGGGGCTTGTACTCATGTTCATTCTCTTGGTTACTGGCGCGGTAAAATTGGAAAAGGTTGAAACAGTGGCAGACTTCCTTGTGGACTGTATGCCTATTATGTTTGTGCCGGGCGGTGTTGGTCTTATGCGGTCATGGTCCACTCTTAAAAGCATGCTGCCAGCGGCAGTGTGCAGTATTGTACTGGTGACTCCCTTTATAATGGTTGTAACAGGCAAGGTGACACAGAAAATGATAGAAAAGAGGGAAAGTAAATGAAAGAATTGTTTGCATCAGCTTCATTTGCAGGGGCCGCACTGACGATGATTACATTCTTCATTGGCTCAGCTGTAAAAAATAAATTCAAAAGTCAGATATTTAACCCTATTCTTATTGCTATAGTTCTGATTATCACATTCCTGCTTACAACAGGCATTGATTACGATACATATAATTCAGGTGCAAAATATATCAGCTGGTTTTTAACACCTGCCACAGTTTCGCTGGCTATACCACTTTACAGACAGATAGAACAGCTGAAAACAAATGTGATTGCCATCCTTACAGGTATTTTCAGCGGTGTGTTGGCATCAGCTGTGGGCATACTTACACTGGCTATTATTTTCGGGCTGTCACATCCGGAGTATGTAACACTTCTGCCAAAAAGCATTACATCAGCCATAGGTATGGGCGTGGCTGATGAACTGGGCGGCTTTTCCACTATAACAGTGCCTGTAATCATTATCACGGGCATATTCGGCAACATCACAGCATCAGCGGTGCTGAACTTCTTTAAAATCACAAACCCTGTGGCTAAAGGTCTTGCCATCGGTACAGCCAGTCACGGCACAGGCACAGCCAGAGCTATCGAACTGGGCGAGGTGGAAGGTGCTATGTCTGGCCTGTCCATCGCCGTTGCAGGCCTTATGACTGTTGTGGTGGCGCAGATTTTTGCCCTTCTTCATTAAATATTAAATGCAATAGTCAAAAAACTATTGCATTTTTATTTTTTGGTGGTATAATATTAAGGCAAACAAAGATATGCACCATTAGCTCAGTTGGTAGAGCAACTGACTCTTAATCAGTGGGTCCCGGGTTCGAGTCCCTGATGGTGCACCAAATAAAACAGACACCCATCTGGGTGTCTGTTTTGTTTTTATGTAAGTAAAAGGACTCGAACCCGAAAGGGTCGCGGCGTAAAGCAAACAGTCCAGTGGACTGTTTGCAGCCAGCGAGAGCTTGAGCGGTAGCGAAAGCCAGATAGTATGCGAACAAAAAGTGAGCAGACGGCGAGTCCCTGATGGTGCAGGAAAAAAGTACAATTTGCAGATACGTCTTGAAAGCCCCATAAGATACATAAATCGTATATTATTGCAAAAAATTAGTTTGATTATCGAAATATAAAAAAATTATATCCAAATCAAATAATATATAAAATTAATTAATATATATTCTGAAACTTTTTTATTTGAATATATTTTTGATATAAATATTCAAAAAAATAGTTCAAGGGCTGAACTTTATTAATGGTGAGCCTGATATAGTTAAATATATCAATGAATAAAATGTTTAAAAGATAAATATATATATCGATACAGCGGGCGGATTATTCTGCTTTATATAAAAATAATTTATCTGACTGAATATTGATAAAAAAATAAGAGTTTGATACTCAAACTTTATTTAATTAAGAATTTTTAATCTGTATTTTTAAAAAAGACAAGTGTAATTGTTGGCATGAAGCACATAGATGCTACAAAAATCCATATTGAAATAACTGGATACATACGAAAACAATAGCTGGATAAAAATACCACAAAACAGTATATAGATGTGTTAAAAATGGTCTAAATCGGGCTTGTTCAATTGTTTTATACAAAAATTCATTAAATGGTCATATTAATCATATTGAAAAAAATAGTTTGATAGTGTATTATAAAATCAAGAAAAATGTAACATATTTAATGGTGTAATATGTAGTGAAGATTATTTGATAGGATGTGACGAAGTGAAAGTTGTAGAAAAAGAAAAAATATTCAAAGCATTGGGTGATGCTAACCGTCTTATGATTATGGACCTTCTCGTAGGTACAGAACTCAGCGCAGGTCAGATTCTGCGGCAGGTAAAAATGGGTCAGTCAACACTGTCTCATCATATGAAAATTCTTTGTGACAGTGGCATTGTTAATGCCCGTAAAGATTCCAGATGGGTTTACTACACAATCAACAGTGAACTGGTAAAAGAGTTAAGTGGGGAAATCCTTGGCTGGATTAAATAATTGAATTTAGTATTATAATTATAAATACCACAGTCGGTCTGGCTGTGGTATTTTATTTACATAAAAAAGCTGGTAAACAGATGTAGTTATACGAAGAATATACCAGATTTCAACAGTATTACTTATTTTGTTCACAAATCTATCATTATTTTGTATTATCTTTAAATCAAAGGCAGGATAATTGAATTATAACTGCATTAATAGTATAATATTAAAAAAGGCAGATATTGTTATCCGAAAGGGGGATAAATATGCCATTAACTGTTAATATTACATATGTATGGCTGGCAGTAGCCGTAATACTGGCACTGCTGGAAATCAGCACAACTACGCTGGTGTGTATATGGTTTGTTATAGGCAGTTTGTTTGCATTTGGTGTCAGCTTTATCACAGACAGCATTATTTTACAGGCTATAGTGTTTGTAGCGGTAAGCGGTTTGTGTCTGGCGTTTACACGACCACTGGTTGAAAAACACCTGAACAGAAAAGTAATACCCACAAATGCAGATATGCTTATCGGCAAAGTGTGTACCGTAACACAGCCCATTACACCACAGCAAAAAGGCAGGGTGTCAATAGACGGCCAGTCATGGATGGCTGCCTCTGCAGTATCACTTTCAACAGGCCAGCAGGCAGTTGTTGAAAAAATTTCTGGGGTTACAGTAATAGTGTCCCCACTGACAGTTGTTGTTTAATATTACAGACAGATATTCTGTATTATGAATAAATTAAAAGGAGAAAGTTTATGCCACCTATCATTATTTTATTAGTTCTTGTAATTATTTTACTTGCTACAAACATCGTTATCGTTCCACAGGCAGCAGAATTTGTTGTTGAACGTCTGGGTGTTTACAGCACAACATGGGGCGCAGGTATCCATGTAAAAATCCCATTTATTGACAGAATCGCAAAACGTGTTTCTCTCAAAGAACAGGTGGTAGACTTTGCTCCACAGCCTGTTATCACACGAGACAACGTTACAATGCAGATTGACACAGTTGTTTTCTTCCAGATTACAGACTCTAAACTGTACACTTACGGTGTTGAAAGACCTGTTTCTGCTATTGAAAACCTGACAGCTACAACTCTGCGTAACATTATCGGTGAACTGGAACTTGACCATACTCTTACATCCCGTGACGTTATCAACAGCCAGATTACATCCCTGCTGGACGAAGCTACAGACCGCTGGGGTATCAAAGTAAACCGTGTTGAGCTGAAAAACATTATTCCTCCACACGAAATTCAGGACGCTATGGAAAAACAGATGAAAGCTGAACGTCAGCGTCGTGAAGCTATTCTCCGTGCAGAAGGTGAAAAACGCTCTGCTATTCTGGTGGCAGAAGGTGAAAAAGAATCTGCTATCCTGCGTGCAGACGCTATCAAAGAACAGAAAATCAGAGAAGCAGCTGGTGAAGCTGAAGCTATCCTGACAGTTCAGCGTGCTATGGCTGAATCTATCCGTATGCTGAACGAAGCAGACCCAAGCCATAAAGTTCTTACTCTGCGCAGTCTTGAAACACTGCAGAAAGTGGCAGACGGCAAATCTACAAAACTGATTATCCCAAGCGAAATCGCAAATCTGGGTGGTCTGGTAGCAAGCGTAAAAGAACTGGCAACAGAAGACAAAGTTGAATAAAATCAATAATTACAGGCGTGGGAAACCACGCCTTTTCTGTTGGCTGATACCATTTATCTGATATATAAATAATTGATTACAATTCAGTCACTTTTATTTCTTTTAAAATTGAAATGTGATATGATGAAAGTCATAGTATTATGTTATAAATTTGAGGAAATATGAAGAATTTAAAATATATTGTAATCGCCTTGGCGATGGCATTTTCTTTTACAGCCTGCAATATGGATATACCGTTAAAGGATGAGCCTTTGCCATCTATAGATATTGTTGAGCGCAGTGAACTGCTGGATATGGTAAATATTGACTATGTGCTGGATGATGAAACAGAACAGATGCTGGCAGACAATGGCGTGTCTGTTTCTATGTCTGGTTTTGAACTTACTGCTGACTATATGGCACAGTTTAAGCTGATATTCCATACAGTCTATGGAGACTATGAATACAAATTTGATACAGCTATAGATTATACACAGCTGGCTGAAGATAAGTTTGACAATATCCGCCTGTATTGGGGCGATATTCAGCGGGTGGAAAACGGCTTGCTGATACATTCTTTATACAACTATGCTTTCCTGCCACTGAATGAAAAAACGGATAATTTTACGCCACACCATCTGTCTTTTGTAAAGGATGAGGGCGGCTATATAGTACGTTCTGCAAAAGGTTTTGGCAGATATGCTTTTATCTACAGAACAGCTGATAAAAAGGGGATAGCTGTATTTACAGAAAACGGAAAAATGGTTTCCAATTTTGTACGGCCATATACTTATGAAGCGGAACAGGATATTCCTTTTGTCTATGAAGGAAAATATGCTGGTGAATTTGTAAGCGAAAATCTGTTTATGATGCAGCTTGCAGGTGGGGCTTATCCAACTTATCAGCTTTATAATGTTTCAGACAACACACTGTCAGGGAACATTCATGAATATGTGGATTCTCTGGAAGTGGGCAATACAGAATATTCTGTATATGAGATTTTTGTGGATAATGAAGATTACTATGGCGGGCTTGCTCTGCGCAAAGAAAACGGACAGTATACAGGTGCTGTTTTGTATGATACAAAAGATTACACTTACTTTAAACAAAGCCCTGGCACACTGTGGCTGGAAGATGACAAGCTTGTTTTCCACACTGCTGTAACAGGTCTGCGATTTACCATAGATTTTGAAACAGGCACCTGTGAAAGAGATTATCTTGTAACAGAAGATATGCTGGGTGAAAAACTGGATACATCAAAAGCTAAAAATTATTCTCTTTACGAATATAGCAAACATTCATATAACAGCCACTGGTTAAGCTATCTTGCACTTAAAAATGAAAAAACAGGAGAAATCAGCTTTGTAGACAGATACAGAGGTGTAGAAAACAGAAAATTTACTCTTGATGCAGGATTTTTCTCCAATGGTGATATCTATCTGATGACAGACTATGACTTTGTGATTTACACCACAGACACATTTGAAAATGGTCCTGCTTTCAGTCTGGGTGAAAAATTCCCGCTGGGTGTAACAAAAGAAGATGGAGAAAAATACAATGCGCTCCATGCTGTACGCCGAGACCCTGTGGATGGCAGTTTTATAGTTGTTTTTGACCATTTACCGGATGGCAGATATTATACATCTGAATACAGCAGTAAGTACAACGGCGTGTTTGAGGACCGATACGAAGTGGCACTGCTGGACAATGAAAGCAATATAATAAAAACCTATATGACACAGATGTATGTGGCGGCAAATAAAGAGCCACTGAATATGTATCTTACAGGCGATGTGCTTACATTACAGAATGTGGACAGGGAAACTGGCGAAATACTGCAGAAAGGTACACTTAATATAAAAACAGGCAAATTCACATTGGTTAAAGAATGGAAAAAGTTCCAATAAAAAATAACTATAATTTCCTGTGAAATTTATAAAAATTTGTAGAAAAACAGAAAAAAATATAGTAAAATAAAGAGTAACGTTTTAAAAACAGCATATTTAATTTTATTATATATCAGGAGAATCAGAGTGAAATTTAACTTTGAAAATATAAAAGAAACATTTAAACAGCTTAACATATATCAGAAAATTGCAGGGGTTGTGCTTGCTGTTGCAATACCTATGTCTATAGGTCTGGGTGTATCTTCAGTGGTTACAAACGGCACAATAGAAGAAATTTCCAGCACTATTTCCCAGATGGTTTCATCTGTATCAATATCTTCCATGGCTCCATCCAGCAGTGAGCTGGCATCTTCATCAAAGGTGGCGAAAAAAATCACACTTAAACCATCATCCGTTGAAGAAGACCTTGAAGTTCAGATTGTTGACGAATCTGACCAGATGATTGTAGGTCCTGAATTTCAGCTTGTTGTAAAAGGCGTTAAAAACGGCTACAACAAAACATGGAAAGTAAACGACGGCTTCTTACGTCTTACAAAACTGCCATCAGGTGACTATACAGTTGAAATCAAAGAGATAGATGGTTACATCATCCCAGAAGAACCTGTAAAAATTAAAGTTGCAAAAAAAGTAGAATATAAAGAAGTTGACGTTTCAGACAAAGTTGTAGACGAAAGTAAAGTTGACGTTTCAAAAGAAGACGCCGCCTATGACGACCAGGTTTCTGCACCTGTTACTACACCTGCACCTATTCAGGATACTGTAGAGTTTGTGGCATCTTCCAAGAAAACAGAGAAAAAAGAAGTAGAAGAAATTGTTATCAAATACAAACCTGACACTGTGTTGTCTGACGGCACAATGGTAAACAATGCAGGTGTGTCCAGTGGTCTGTACCCTGTATACGACGAAGAAGGTTATCTTATCGGCGCATACAAACTGGAAGCCGCACCTACACCAGCGGCAGCAGCGGCTGCAGAAATCGGCATACTGCCTTTACAGCTGCTGACAATGAATGTTTTTGCTGTGGACAGCATGGAAAACAACGGTGTGGCAACAGTTGATGAAACTGAACAGACACCAACTCCAGAACCTACACCAGAACCTACACCGGAGCCTACTCCAGAGCCAACACCAGAACCTACACCAGAACCTACTCCAGAGCCAACACCACAACCAACAGCTGAACCTACACCAGAACCAACTCCAGAGGTGACACCAGAACCATCTCCAAGTGAAGTGCCTTCTTCCAGCGAGACACCATCATCCAGTGAAGTACCATCATCCAGTGAAGTACCATCTTCCAGTGAAACACCATCTTCATCTAGCGGTGTATCCTCCAGTGAAGCATCATCTTCCAGTGGCTCATCATCCAGCTCAGGCTCATCCTCTTCTTCCAAACCATCAAGCAGTGCGCCTTCATCATCTTCAGCGGTTGAAAAAGTAAAGGTAGAAGTGAAGATTTTTGATGAAGACGGCAACCCAATAAAAGACAGCCTTGGCAACACACTGGTTAAGCTCAAGGAAGTGGAAATCAAAACAAAAGTTAAGAAAGATGTTACTACTTACTACGGCTGGCAGAATATTGATGGCAACAAATACTATTTTGACAAAAACGGCAAAAAAGTAACTGGCACACAGGTTATTCAGAGCATTACATATTACTTTGACAAAGATGGTAAAATGGGCAGCCGAATCGGTATTGATATTTCCAAATATCAGCCAAAAATCGACTGGCAGACTGTTAAAGACGCAGGTATCGAATTTGTTATTATCCGTGCAGGCTATCGTGGCTACGGCTCAGGCGCACTGGTTGAAGACCCTTACTTTAAACAGCATATTCAGGGCGCTACATCGGTAGGTCTTAAAGTAGGCGTGTATGTGTTCTCACAGGCTATCACAACACAGGAAGCTGTAGAAGAAGCATCACTGTGCTTACAGCGGGTAAAGGGTTACAAAATAGACTACCCAATATTCTTTGACACAGAATACTCCACATCAGCCAAAACTGGCCGTGCAGATGGTCTGTCAAAATCCCAGAGAACTACTATTGCAAAAGCCTTCTGCGAAACTATCCAGAATGCCGGCTACAATGCTGGTATCTATGCAAGCAAAACATGGTTCTATTATCAGCTGGATTACTCACAGATTTCACAGTACGACATCTGGGTAGCCCACTATGCATCAGCAACAGACTTCCAGTATCGTTATGATATCTGGCAGTATACAGGCACAGGTACCTGTGCAGGTGTGGCAGGTGCAGTTGATATGAACATCGGTTACACAGCATATTAATCAAAATCAGAACGGACTCGGAAGAGTCCGTTTTTTGTCTGGAAAAAAGTTGTAAATAATTGCTATGGCGGAATGTATATGTTATAATATATTTAGATAAGGTTCTAAATACTGACAAAGGAGAGATAAAATGTTACAGGAAACCATAAAAGCTCTGTCAGACCCTACCCGCCGCAAAATTCTTGAGCTTTTGAAAAAAGGTCCTATGTCAGCGGGGGAACTGGGCAAAGAGTTTGATATGACAGGTGCCACAATGTCGCACCATCTGTCCATATTGAAAAAGGCAGGTCTTGTACAGGACCAGAAAAAAGGTACTTTTATTTACTACGAAATCAACACATCTGTTATGGAAGATTTGCTTTCATGGGTGGTTTCATTTATGGAGGACAAACAATGAGCAAGAAAAAAGCGAATATTATAATAGCGGTTATATTGGCTGTAACTGCGGCGATTACTCTGTTTTATTATCCATCAGTGCCAGATATTATCCCTATACACTGGGGTCCTGACGGACAGGTAGACGGCACAGGTCCAAAGTATATGCTGTTTGTTTTCTGGGCTATTGCCGCCGGTGTAAACTTACTTATGCTTTTTGCAGAAAAAATTGACCCAAAGGGTGAAAACTATAAAAAATTCCCAAAAGCATTCAATGTTTTCAGAATTTTTATCACAGGGCTGCAGTGTGGTCTTGTATTGCTGACAATTGCTTTCAGCTTTAACCCACAGGTTCTTGATATGAACAGTATTATATACCCTGTAATGGGGCTGATGACTATACTGCTGGGTAACTATATGCCTAAAGTAAAGCACAATTATACATTTGGCATCAAAACAATGTGGACCATAGCCAGTGAAAATGTGTGGAATAAAACACATCGTATGGCTGGCCCTTTATGGGTGGCATGCGGTCTGGTTATTGCGGCTATGACTTTTGTGAAAAATACAACAGCGGCAGCTGTGGCTATGTCGGTAGTCCTGGTAGTGATTGTAGCTGTGCCAACGGTGTATTCATATTTTGAATTCCGGAAAGAAAATAAAAACAACACAGAAGAGTAATAAAAAAGTGAGTGCATATGCACTCACTTTTTGGTTTAAAATAAATTGTCGGATTTTACCAGTTGCTTGGTATCAGCTGTGCAAAGTAGCCTGCCATTGCAAGGCTTACATAAGCTTCCAGAGGTAAGCAGATAATGCCTGCTATCTGATAACCTACAAAGATAGTCAGCATACCTTCAAGCAGTGCAGGTACCAGTGTAACAGAGATTGAGAAAACCAGCAGTTCAATAAAATGACCTTTCATATATTCAGCAGAATATTTCAGGTAATCAACTGGCTGGTAGCGTGGATTTACTACAAAAAGATACCATACTATTCTCAACAGATAGGATACCACAGCCATTATCACGATAGCTGCAATAGCACCAATCAGAGGGATGAGGGTAAGTGCTGTAACCAGCATGGAGATAATAGTGTTTACAATCCACATGATAAATCCGATGTTGATAGCTTTTGACAGGTTAACACTGTCTGTCAGCAATGCGTATGTGTCATAAGTATCGCCTCTGCCACGGATAAATGCCCTGTAGTAAAAGCATGCGGCACAGGCAGATGTGATTGTTGTAACCAGACCTGTGATAATACTGCCGATTGAGTTGGTGTTAACAGCAGAAGCCAGTGTGTTAACCAATGTAAATATGCCAGCGCCGATAAGCATAGTTACCAAATCGTTTTTCATTATATCTTTTGCGCGTTTTTTGATGTTTGCGTTCATAGCCTTCCCCCATATAATCATATTCTTACAGGTGATTTAAATTTCCTTGATTATATCATATATAACAAATTTTATCAAATTGTGATAAAAACCGAAAAAAGTTTACAAATTATACACTTTATAGCAAAGAAAAAGCGTATAATAGTTGATAAAATGTTATAAAAATAGTAAAATATATTATGTATTACTATGTGAAATATCTGGTGAACCAATGAAAGACTATAAATTATCAGGCAGCATAGTGGTTTATAACAAACCTGATGATGCCTATAAAACTGTGGAAAGTGTACTGAAGTATACTGACGACAACTTTTCACTTTTCGTAATTGACAATGCCAGCCCAGAGAAGATAAGTGATATGCTGAAACAGCATTTTGACACAAACTATATCGACCTGGCTGAAAATATAGGTTTTGGTAAAGGGCATAATAAAGTACTGGACAAGATTGACTCCAAATACCACTTTATTATCAACCCTGATATACTTATCAATGAGAACACCATCAACAATCTGTGTGATTTTATGGATTCTCATCCTGATGCGGCAATCGCCTGCCCAAAGGTTTTACACCCGGACGGCAGTATCCAGTATATCGCCAAAAGAAGACCAACCCTTATGGCTCTGGTTTCCCGCCGTATCCGTCTGCCATTCCTTAAAAAGATAGAGGATAAATATCTGGCAATGGAAATGGACCAGAACAAAGAGTTTCAGGTGGATTTCTGCACAGGCTGTTTCTTTATAATCAGAACAGATGTGTTTAAAGAAATCGGTGGTTTTGACCAAGACTATTTCCTGTATTTTGAAGATGCGGACATCACCATGAAGGCAAAGCAGAAAGGCCAGGCCTGGTATGCGCCATCAGCTGATGTGGTACATTTCTGGCACAGGGAAACAGCTTCCAGCGGTGGACGGTTTATGACACAGCTGAAATCAATGTTTATTTACTTTAAAAAATGGGGCTTCAAGCTCTTTTAGGAGGATTTATTATGAAAGGCATAATTCTCGCAGGCGGCGCAGGCACACGACTGTACCCACTTACAATGGTAACATCAAAACAGCTTCTGCCTGTATATGACAAACCAATGATTTATTATCCACTGTCAACACTTATGCTGGCAGGCATCAAGGATATTCTTATCATTTCCACACCACAGGATACACCAAGATTTGAAGCACTGCTGGGCGACGGCAGTCAGTTTGGTGTAAATCTGTCATACAAAGTACAGCCAAGTCCAGATGGTCTGGCACAGGCATTCCTGCTGGGCGAAGAATTCATCGGTGATGATTCATGTGCAATGGTGCTGGGTGACAACATCTTCTATGGTGCAGGCTTTGGCAAAATTCTCCGTGAAGCTGCTGCAAATGCAGAAAACGGCAGAGCAACAGTATTTGGTTACCACGTGGAAGACCCACAGCGCTTTGGCATCGTTGAATTTGATGCAAACGGCAAGGTTCTTTCAGTAGAAGAAAAACCAGAAAATCCAAAATCCAGCTACGCTATCACTGGCCTGTATTTCTACAACAAAGACGTTGTTGAATATGCAAAAACAGTTAAACCATCTGCCCGTGGTGAGCTGGAAATCACAACACTCAATGACATTTATCTTAAAAAAGACCTGCTGGATGTTAAACTGCTGGGCCGTGGCTTTGCGTGGCTTGACACAGGCACAATGGACAGCCTTGTAGATGCAGCAGACTTTGTAAGAATGATTGAAAAACGTCAGGGCATCAAAATTTCTGCCCCTGAAGAAATCGGCTACAAAAATGGCTGGATTACAAAAGAACAGCTGCTGGAAAGCGCTGAAAAATATGGCAAGAGCCCATATGGTGCACACCTGCACAAAGTAGCAAAAGGCGAACTTGCTTATTAAGAGGTACATATGAAAATTCTTATCACAGGTGCCAAAGGTATGCTTGGCACACAGGTTGCCCTTGACCTGAAAAGAGGCTATACAGAACTGGGTGCCATTCCACAGAATTTTGTGGGTGCAGATGTAGTTCTGGCTGATGTGGACACTCTGGATATTACAGATAAAGCCGCCACAGAAAAATTTATCGCAGAATGTGCGCCGGATGTAGTAATCAACTGCGCTGCATATACAAATGTTGATGGCTGTGAAAGCCATCAGGACGATGCATTCAAAGTAAATGCAATCGGGCCAAGAAACCTTGCTATTGCCTGCGAAAACACAGGTGCAAAACTGGTACACGTTTCCACAGACTATGTGTTCAAAGGCGATGAACCAACACCACGCAGAGAATATGATGTAACAAACCCTATCTCTGTATATGGCAAAACAAAAAATGCAGGTGAAGAATTTGTTCGCCAGCATTGCAAAAAATCTTTTATTGTTCGTACAGCATGGCTGTATGGTTACTTTGGCAAAAACTTTGTAAAAACAATGCTTTGGCTGTGTAACGAACGTGGCGGTGCATCTGTAGTAAACGACCAGCACGGTAACCCTACAAATGCGGCTGACTTATCACACCATCTGCTGAAAATTGCAGACAGTGAAGAATACGGCACATACCACTGTACAAACAATGGCGAATGCACATGGTTTGAATTTGCCGCTGAAATCGCAAGACTTGCAGGTTTTGAAGGCGTGATGAAACCTTGCACAAGCGACGAATTCCCAACACCTACAAAACGCCCGGCATACTCATCCCTTGACAATATGATGCTGCGTGTAACAGTAGGCGATGAAATGCGCACATGGCAGGATGCTATTGCCGCATATTTTGAAAATCAGGATAAACAGGAGATATAACATTATGACAATTATTGTAACAGGTGGCGCTGGCTTTATCGGTTCAAACTTTGTGTTCCATATGCTGGGCAAATACCCTGACTACCGCATTGTATGTCTGGATAAACTGACATATGCAGGCAACCTTTCCACACTGGCACCTGTAATGGACAATCCAAACTTCCGTTTTGTAAAAGCAGATATCTGCGACAGAGAAGCTGTTTACAAACTGTTTGAAGAAGAAAAACCAGATATGGTTGTTAACTTTGCTGCAGAAAGCCATGTTGACCGTTCTATCGAAGACCCAGGCATCTTCCTGAAAACAAATATCGAAGGTACAGCAGTACTTATGGACGCTTGCCGCAAATACGGCATCCAGCGTTATCATCAGGTTTCCACAGACGAAGTTTACGGCGACCTGCCACTGGACAGACCTGACCTGTTCTTCACAGAAGAAACACCTATCCACACATCTTCTCCATACTCTTCATCAAAAGCTGGTGCTGACCTGCTGGTTATGGCATATCACAGAACATATGGCTTGCCTGTAACAATCAGCCGTTGTTCCAACAACTATGGTCCATACCACTTCCCAGAAAAACTGATTCCTCTGATGATTGCCAACGCTCTTGCTGACAAACCACTGCCAGTATACGGCGAAGGTATCAATGTACGTGACTGGCTGTATGTAGAAGACCATTGTAAAGCTATCGACCTGATTATCCACAAAGGCAGAGTGGGCGAAGTTTACAACATCGGCGGTCATAACGAAATGAGAAATATCGACATCGTTAAAATCATCTGTAAAGAACTGGGCAAACCAGAAAGCCTTATTACTTATGTAAAAGACAGAAAAGGTCATGATATGCGCTATGCAATCGACCCAACAAAAATCCACAACGAACTGGGCTGGCTGCCAGAAACAATGTTTGCAGATGGCATCAAGAAAACAATTCAGTGGTATCTGGATAACAGAGAATGGTGAGAAACTATCATCAGCGGTGAATACCAAAACTACTACGAAAAAATGTACGGTAACAGATAAAATATTAAAGGACAGTCTTTCGACTGTCCTTTTTGTTTTATACAATACTTTTTATTATCTGTAAAAAAAAGGTGGTCCGATGACCACTTTTTACTGTGTGTATTATACCACAAAAACTACGGTATTACAATTCTTGATTTTGCTTTAAAATCTGTTTATACTGAATTTAAATTATATAATGGGAGAATGGATTATGATACTATACCACGGCAGTAACACACAGAATATAGATATATTACAGCCAAATCTTGCAGACCACGACAGACCTTATGTGTATATGTCCACATCTGAAGTAGTGGCAGCTTTTTACCTGTGCAATGCGGTACAGCGCCCATATTACTGGTTCCCATATGGCTTTGACAAAGATACAGGTGTGCCTGTTTACCACGAAATATACCCAGATGCACTGAAAGAGGTTTCAGAGGGTGTGTCTGGCAGTATCTATATGGTGGAATGCGAAGAAGCCGATGTTCTGCCGTTTAAAAATATTCCTGTTGCACGCCTTGCCACACAGCCTATGAAGGTATTAAAGGAAATCAAGGTGGACAATGCTTATGACTTGTTGATGGAATATGTGGCACAGGGCAAAATGAAAGTTTCCCGCTTTGAAGACAAAACAGAAAAAGCTATTTCCAACTGGCATGGTATGGTTTTGTCTTATATCAAAGAGAAAAATATGATAGAAACACCTGACTGTTCCTATGCACTGTTTGTAAAAGAAAAACTCCCACAGGTATGGAAACAGTACGAAAAAGAGTGTGAATAACAATAAAGGCTCCCTTATAACAGGGAGCTTTTTGATTTAATACTCAACTATTGTAAAATCCTGCTGGCTTTCTTTAACCACACCCTCGGTCATTTCTTTACCATACATAGCTGTATAGCCAGCCAGTGCTTTTTCTCTGATTTTTTCTGCGGCGTCAACGCCCAGCTGATTTGCTATTGCCTGTGTCATGGCATTCAGCAGATGACCTGTGTGGTACAGGAAATCTTTGATTGTTCTGTTACCCAATGCGGCTTTTTTTGCAGAATATTCCTCTGGGGCGGTCATCGCAAAGCCATTCCACTGGAAAGCACACACGTCACCACCCTGTGACAGTACACTGTGAATATCCAGCACCAGTTCAGGATTAAAGCCTTTTACCAGATTTTTGTCCACATATGTGCAGTAGTTTTTACCCCATTCCAGCAGACCTGCATTTTTCCATGCTTCACACCAGCCACAAACTACACATTCCATACAGTATACAGGCTCTGTGGCAGAAGTACGGTTTTGGGAATGTCCGTTTTTATCCACCCATTCGCCGTATAAAAGATAGCTTTCCATTGTCAGCGGAGCGCCATCCTTTACGGCTCTCTGTGCCATACGGCCGCCACGTTGCTGACCATAAAGCTTTGTACCTTCGTCAGCGGCTTTTGCACCTTCTTCGCCATACATATCCTGTGCCGCTTTGTAAATAAGGGCAAACATATTTGCGTGGTGAGGAATGTCGAATGAGTCTCTGTTTATACCGATTTCTATTTCCATCATAATATGTGGAATACCTTCTTCGTGGTAAATATCGCCCACAGCGGTGCAACCAAGAGATTCATAAAAGCCCTTTTTATCGTATTTTGCACCCAGCACCATTTTGCTGGCATTCATTTCTTTACATTTTTCTATAACTTTTGTCACAGTGGCTTTGCCATAGCCCTTGCCACGGAACTGTTTTGGTGAACAAAGTCTGCCAAAATGCCATACACCAGGGTGTTCTTCGTATATTCTGGCATTGCATACAGCCACGCCGTTATCATAACAAACCAGATGCAGTGATGTTTTGTCCAGCAGGTCAAACTCAAATTCTTCTGAAAAACCTACCTCTTTACAAAAAACTTCTCTGCGTATTTCAAAACCGTCCTGTATGCCGGCATCTTCATATGTATACCATTTAAATTCCATAGCTGCCTCCTGTGGCCCTTTTCTTTTAATTATACAGTAACAGCTGGAATAATCAATAATTGAATATGATTTTCATTACAAGTAATGTAAATACCCCCGGTAATGACAGCACTGTGCAGATGAACACAGTCCGGCTGTTTATGGCTATATAACAGCCTGTAGCCGCACTGGTCATGTTTATCAAAAACAGCGCAGATAGCCCGCTAACAGCGTTTTTTGCCGCTGTGACATAAGGGTGGGACGTCTGTGCATAACCATAAATCACGCCAAAGCAGATAATACTGGCGCATATAAGCAACATTATTTTCATTTTATCTCCTATACGTTGACAGTCTCGCTGTTTACAGCATCATTCTGGCAAGCCATAAGCTGTTTTATATTGCTTATCAGATGGTCCTGCACCTTTGCCAGACTTTTCAGTTCGTAGATTCTGGCTTCTATCAGGTGTTCGTCCACAGTCATGTGAAACAGTGTTTCTGTCTGTTTCAGCATTTTTTCGCAATCTCGCAGTTCCTGTTTCAACTGTATTATTTTCTGCTGTGTAGGTGTCAAATCTTCTTTTTTCTTTATAATATTCATACCAACGCTCCCATCTTTTTTGTAATTGTTGGCAGTTTATTACAGTTTATGCCAGCAGAAAGGGTAAAATAACTTTTTTGCAGAGAAAAGTTCAGCACAGACATATCTCACTGACAGTGGAACCACAGCTGGATATTTTTCTTAATATTATTTCACATCTGCGTGATTGTGGTATCAATATCAACCAGGCAATGGCGGAAATCGACACAGATGGCGCTGATAAAAAGGCAAGCATGGGCTTTTCTGTAAAGGGCATAAAACAGGCACAGAAGATTATAAAGTCTTTGCAGGATGTTGATGGTATTTTAAATATCAAATACAATACATAATAAAATATTAAACACCTGTCATATATAAAATGGCAGGTGTTTTGTTTTGCCATAATATGCTAAAAACTGCAGATGTATTTGTGTATACTGAAACTATATTATATGAAAGTATGGTGCAGTTTATGACACTGGTATCCAATAAAATTAAAAACAGGCTGGGAAACGGCAACTGTACATTGAAAAAGCAGGATATTGCAAAGATGGGGCTGTGTGTACTGGCTGGCTCTCTTTCAGCCCGTGGCACATGGTGTGATATTACCTTGACGTCACTGGCTGTGGTGCTTGCCCACACTGCAAAGGATATGCTGTACCGCTATTGTGTGTTGGCTGGTGCATTGATTTCCTGCGGTATACTGGCAGTAAAAGATACAGCCTATATACCTTATTTAGTGGGTGTGATGGTTTATGCCGTGGCGGTAAAAGTAATAAAAAAGGACAGGTATGGTCTGGCTTTAAGTGTGTTTACTACGGCTGTTGCAAATATTATGCTGGTGTATTTCCATATGCCGGTTGTATATAAACTGTTGGCTGTACTGGAAGCTGTGGCAGTGTACATAGTCTGTGAAACGATTGATACTGACAGGTCGATATTGACAGGGGCAAGAGGTAACCAGAGTTTTACAGACAGCATTATATATCTGCTGGCACTGCTGTGTGTGGTGCTTGCATTTTCCGGCGGAGACAGCCACTGGCTATACCCAGGCTTTGCCATAGCCCTTTCAGGCGGATGGTATTTTATTGCACGGGGGAAGATGACACTTTCATTTACAGGGCTGGTGGTTTCAGCCATTTCACTGGCGGATAAAAGGGGCTTTGCAGTTTTGCTGTTGTCTGCCATTGTGCTGTGGCTGGCAGGTGGCTTCTTTTCAGAAAAAATGTCTGTGGGCATCTACCCTATGGTTTTGGTAGGTGGCTTGGTGGCGAATCTTGTATTTATCTCACAGCTGAACGGCTTTGCGCTGACAGGCAGCTGTGTTTTAGCCCTTATAATCTATTTTTTTGCACCTTATCTTATATCAGCAGATAATATGCAGCCGTTGCCGGATTTGACTGCTGGCAGAGACTGGCGCCTGCTGATAGCCAGCCTTAAAAAACTGGAAAATACCCTGTCTTTTTTGTCTGGCTGTGTAATTGATATATCCCGATTAAATGAAAAAAATCTGAAAACTAAAAATCTGGAAGATATAGTGGCAGAGGATGTGTGCAGAAAATGCGAAAAAAACTATGTGTGCTGGCAACAGAAATATTCTTTTACACAACAGCAGTTTACAGAGTATGCCCAGAGAATATATTGGCGGGAAGAAAACAGATTTCCCTCAGCATTTGTCAGCCAGTGTATAAATACAGGCGGTCTGATAAAATCCTTTGAAGAAAATTCCAGGCTTTTGCTGTCTAAAAAATATATCTTACAGTCACAGAAAAACAATCAGAAACTTTTGCAAAAAGCCTTTGTGTCCATGTCCTGTGTGATAAGTGATATCATATATAAAAATCAGCACAGCTACCTGCTGAACACTACGCTGACTATGGAAACAGACGGATTTTTAAAAGAGATGCAGACAGGGCATACATACTGCCTGTGCAGTCAGAACCCGGACCAGCTGACCTTTGCTGTATTCCAGCCGCTGGATGAAAAAACACTGTACAGAATACAGTGCCATGCCGAAAAAATTTACAGCGCAAAATTTCAACCAGCCACAGTGGAAAAGCAGGGGGCGGAATGGCTGTATGTGTTTACAGCAAGACCGCTGTACAGCTATGAAACAGCGGTTGAAACCAGTCGGTACAAAAGGGTAAATGGTGACACATGGGATATTTTCACCTATAACGGCTGTTTATATGTGCTGTTAAGCGACGGAATGGGCACTGGCAATATGGCGGCGGCAGAAAGCCAGACAGTTATATCCATGGCTAAAAGCCTGATTACCACGGGCGTGTCCATGCTGACCACTATAGATTTGATTAACCTGTCTATGAATCTTAAAGGCAACGGGGAAACCAGTGCATCTCTGGACATATTGTGTGCAGATTTGTTTACAGGACACTGTACTGTTACAAAGGCAGGTGCAGGTGTAAGTCTTACACTGGATAAAGCTGGTGTAAAGCGCCATTATCAGGACAGTCTCCCACTGGGAATTGTAAAAGAAGTAAAGGCGGTGCAGTGTGATTTTGACATGCAGCCACAGGATACTGTTGTAATGATGAGCGATGGCGTGGGTGTGGTGTCCACTGATGTGATGAATCTGTATGGCAGACCCTGCAGTGAAACAGCACAGGCTATACTGAACTGCAATGTTACAGATGATGATAAAACTGTAATTGCAGTAAAACTGAAAATTGGTATGTAAAAAAAGAAATCCCCGACCTGTTTAAAGGTCGGGGTTATTGTTTATTGCATTATGTTATCGTTCTTAACCTGAACAGCAAAATAGTACAGGATATCGCCTTTTTCAAAATCAGCTTCAATTTTGTATACATAGATACCTTCTTCTGTTGGTGTTACCAGAGAATAAAGCTGTTTGAAGTCGTTGTTGGCAAGGCCCTGTGTCTGATAAACTGTCACCAGTTCAGGCGCCATGGAAAAGTTGATTACAATTTCATGGCCAGGGTAACAGTCCATAACCAACAAAGGCACATCTTCTGCAGAAACATATGGTGAAAGGCTAGGTGCTATACCAGGACCAAATTTCCAGGTGTAGCCAGCACGCTGAACAGCAGGCTGAACATAGCCTATGGATACGTTCATCAGAGGCAGTGACTTTTCAGGAGTCTGTGCGTCCACATAGTTTTTTATAAATATTGTAGCATAAGCAGATAAAACCAGCAGTATAAGTGCTATGAAATATCTTTTTAATTTTCTTTTAAGTTGCATAGTTAATTATCCTGATTTTCAAAATCTATTTTGTGTTCTTCGTAATTGGCTACAAGACCTTTTTCTTTCAGTCTTTCTGCAATAAGTTCAGATACAACATTGTACAATACAGCAAATGTAGGTACACCGATAAGCATGCCCACAAGACCAAACAGGCCGTTACCAATAAGGATGCCTGCCAGAACCCAGATAGGTGAAATACCCAGAGAGTTGCCCAGAATTTTAGGCCCCAGAATATTGCCGTCAAACTGCTGAAGTGCAAATATAAACAGTGCGAATATTACTGCATCAAATGGGTTTGCAACCAGCAGAATGAATATTGATGGTATAGCACCGATAAACGGACCAAAGAACGGAATCATGTTTGTAACGCCTACAATTACAGCAATCAGCGCTGTGTAGTCACTGTTGATAAACAGCATACCCAAAAAGCACATAATGCCGATGATAATACTGTCCAGCAGTTTGCCGATGATAAAGCCAGAGAAAATGTTGTTGGATTTTCTGCCCAGCTGAATCAGTCTGTCAGCAGTTTCTTTGCTGAGAAAAGCGTATGCCGCTTTTTTAAACTGGAATTTTAATCTGTCTTTACCTGTCAGCATATAAACTGAAATGATGAGAATCATCAGCAGGTCAACAAGTCCGCTGCCCAGAGACAGTGAAAAGTTGAGAATACCTGGCAGTGCTGTCAGTGAAAAGTTTGTAACAGTGTCTACTGCCATTGTCCACAGACCCTGCACCTGTTCAATCAGCTGTTTACTCCAGTGGAATTTATTGAACAGAATCATAGACTGGTCGTATATTGTCTTTGCAGTGGTAGGCAGTGTGTCAATAAAAGTGGAAATACTCAGACCAAGCTGTGGGATTACCGCCATAAGCAGACAGGAAACGGTGATACCTGCAATAAGATAAGCACACAGAATGGAAAGTGCTTTTTTATGTTTTGAATTCTGGAAAACCTTTGTTTCAAACCAGATTACAGGTCTGTTAAGTACAAAAGCCAGTGCGAAGGCATATATAAATGGTGACAGTACACTTATAATACTGCGCCACACATTTGCAACAATGTCAAGGTTTGAAAGTGCCATAAACAATGCTACTGCTGAACACAGGGCAATTGTATAGCTGATAGTTTTTTCGTTAAAATAATCTTTAAATCTTTTTTTCATTTAAAAGTCCTTTATAACAATATATCACCCTATAGTATACTATATTTTTTGTGTTATTACAACATAGATAATGGGTAAGAAATTTTGTTTATTTTGCAGAAAATAAAACCACCCATGGGGGTGGTTTGGGGTTAAGGGTTATTTATTGTTTTTTCTCCATGCCAGATAGTTTTCCAGAATTACAGTTGCAGCAACTGCGTCCAGCACGTCTTTTCTCTTTTTGCCAAAAGTGCCGCTGTCTGTCAGCATGCCAAGGGCTGTTTTTGTTGTTGCTCTTTCATCCCACAGCACAGTTTCTATACCAGACAGTTTTTCTACTTCTTCTTTTACAAATGTGCATTTTTCAGCTCTTTCGCCACGGGTGCCATTCATATTAAGTGGATGACCTACCACTATCTGTTCAGCTTTTAGCTCTTTTGCTTTTTCCACTATTTTTTCAATGGCTTTAAGAGTGTTTTTTTCTTTGATGATGCACACAGGGCTTGCCAGAAACTCTGTAGGGTCGCATACAGCGATACCTGTGCGGCTTTCACCATAGTCTACTGCCATTATTCTCATATTATCTCTCCAATTTCATTTCAATTTCCCACAGGTTTTCATTCAATGGGGTTATTACGCCAGTTTCCTCAAAACCGAATTTGCGGTACATTTCTACAGCACTGTTGTTGCTGAGTACAGTCAGGACAGGTGTATCTGTGCATTTTTCAATGGCAAAATTCAACAGCTTACTGCCATAACCTTTTCTGAATCTTTCAGGCAATACATACAGGTTTTCAATAAGACTGTCTTTTATTGATACAACACCTACAGGTATATCATCTGTCAGCATATACACTTTTTTGCCATCTTTTATCAGCTGGCGCAGATATTCTGTCTGCCTTTCAACGGTGCGCTTTTCAAGTGCCTGTGGTGACACAAAAGCTTTGTGGGATTCTTTCCAGCTTTCAGCATGGATATATGCCGCCTTGTGAATATTGCTTTCGGTTACAGGTTCAATAATTGCTGTTGTTTCTATGTTATACATAGGTTCATCTTCGGTTGTTTCAGTTATTTCAAAATTGCTTCGCATAATTATCTTATGTAAAGGATATAGATGTTGCCGTCAATAAAGCCAGCGCCTACAGCGTCATAACCTTTCAGAACATCTGCAAATTTGCCTTCTTCCAGATACTGTTTCAGTGCTGTGTTCACATTTTCCTGAATATCAGACCAGTCGGCTTCTTCCTGCCAGCTGAAGGGGTTGTCTCTTGTACCAAAGTCTGCGATTTCGTCACATGCCCAGTCCTGGTCCAGCACGTCAAAGCGGTCTGTAGCCACGATTTCAAGGCTCCACCAGTTGTCGCCATCTTCGTAAATATTAAAGTTGAAAGCCGCCACATTGTCTGGCAATGTGTGTAATGGCAGACTGTCAATCCATTCTTCTATTTTATTATACATAAATCATACCTCGTCAATATTTTTATAAAATAAGTATAGCACACTATGTTAAGGTATGCTATACTTAAAATATCAAATTGTGCTACGGAGGTATTTATGGACCTGTATTCCTTTGACTTTTATAAAAAAAGTGCAGACTACGTAAAAGAAAAACTGCCTTTCACACCAGAAATTGCTATCATTCTGGGCTCATCTCTGGGTAGCTTCGGTGACGAAATTGAAAACCCTGTGGTTATCGACTACAAAGATATTCCTAACTTCCTTGTTTCCACTGCTCCATTCCACGCAGGCAAACTGATTGCAGGTACAGTGGCAGGTAAAAAGGTTATCTGTATGTCTGGCCGTTTCCACGTATACGAAGGCTATGAATTTGAACAGCTGGTTATTCCAATCCGCCTTTTCAAACTGCTGGGTGTAGAAAAAACTATCCTTACAAATGCCTCTGGCGCCATTAACAAAGAATATGGTGTAGGTGATGTTATGATTATTTCTGACCATATCAAAATCTTTGGTCACAGCCCACTGCGCGGACCAAATGTAGATGAATTTGGCGAAAGATTCTTTGAAATGCGCGATGTATACACACCTGCACTGCGAGAAATTGCAAGAAAATGCGGTGAAAATTCACCGCTGACAATCCGCGAAGGTGTTTATATGTTCTTCGAAGGTCCACAGTACGAAACAGTGGCAGAAGCAAAAATGGCCCGTATGCTGGGCGCTGACGTTGTGGGTATGTCCACAGTAGTGGAAGCTATTACAGCGGCACACTGCGGTATGCCAATTCTTGGTCTGTCTGTTGTAACAGCACTGCCAACAGATGTTCTGGAAGTTTCACTGTCTGCTGAAGAAGTGGACAAAGCCGCTAAACTGGTGGAAGAAAACTTCTCAAACTATGTAAAAGATATTGTAGCCAATATGTAAAAATAATTACCCCGACCTGCAAAATCAGGTCGGGGATTTAT
>JAZQYH010000037.1:0-9889 GCA_045633415.1 Oscillospiraceae bacterium
GTCAAACAAACCTATCCCGATTATACAATGAAAATTATCCGCCAATATACCGATGGTGACTATGTAATTTCAGAGTTTATCATGCGTGGAACCCACAAAGGTGATTTTTTGGGGATAACACCAACCAATAAGGTTTTAGAAATTACGGGAGTTGACATTGACAGAGTTGTTGACGGTAAAATTGTCGAGCACGGCGGTTCAACTGAAACCTTTGAAACATTCTGGACAAACGGTTTGATTAAACCAGTATAATACCAATTCCAATTTTACGAATAAATAAAAAGCTCCCTTATACAGGGAGCTTTTTAGTTTTATCAATATATTTCCTATTCTTCCACCTTGCACTCTTTCAGCATATTCAGAGTATCTTTCATCACCTGCAGTGGCTGGGTGCCAGCAGGAATGGTGGCTGAAATAAATGGTTTGTTGGTAGAATTTATACCTATTTTATATTTGCATTTTTTTAGGAATGACATAATATCAATCTCGCCGAATTTGTCACCGTAGAAAATAATGTTGTCTTTTCGCTGTACAATTTCGGTTATACCAAGGGACGCCGCCAGCACACGAAGCAGTGATATATCCACCAGCCCCATTACGCTGTCTGGCACATCGCCGTATCTGTCCACCAGTTCGTCAATCAAATCGTCCACATCATCTGGTGTTTCCAGAGAGGCAATTCGTTTATAGGCTTCGATTCGGTTTACAGTGGAAGAAATAAATTTGTCCGGGATAAATGCATCCACAGAAATGTCGATAACACAGTCACTTTTTTCTGTTTTCATCTTTTCACCGCGTTCCACAGCAATTGCCTGATTCAGCAGTTTGATATACAGGTCATAACCGATGCTCATCATAAAACCAGACTGTGTCTTGCCCAGAATACTGCCAGCACCACGAATCTGCAAATCTCGCATTGCGATTTTGAAACCAGAGCCAAAGGATGTAAACTCCTTGATGGCGTTCAGTCGTTTTACTGCAATTTCGTTCAGCACCTTGTCTTTTCTGAAAGTAAAGTAAGCATAGGCCTTTCTGGTGGAACGACCTACACGACCACGAATCTGGTACAGCTGTGCCAGACCCATATAGTCGGCGTCTTCAATAACCAGAGTATTGGCGTTGGAAACGTCGATACCTGTTTCGATAATAGTGGTGCACACCAGAATATCAATTTCACCGTTCATCAGCTGTTGCCATACTGCTGACAGGCTGGCTTCGTCCATTTTGCCGTGTGCTACACCTATTCTTGCCTCTGGCACCATTTTCTGTACACGCTGTACACAAAGGTCGATGGTTTCCACTCGGTTGTGGAGGTAATAGCACTGACCACCACGGTTCAGTTCCCTGTTCAGTGCCGCCGCTATAATGCTTTCGTTATATTCGCTTACATAGGTTTCGATTGGTATTCTGTCAAATGGTGGCTGTTCAATGGTGGACATATCTCGTATGCCGTTCAGCGCCATTGAAAGTGTGCGAGGAATAGGTGTGGCAGACAGTGTCAGCACGTCTACTCCTGTAAAACCTTCCACCAGCTTTTCTTTGTGGGCAACGCCAAAGCGCTGTTCCTCGTCGATAATAACCAGCCCCAGATTTTTAAACTTTACATTTTTCTGAATCAGTGCATGAGTGCCGATTACAATATCTGCCACGCCGTCATTAATGTCACGGATAGTGGCTTCTCTCTGTTTAGGCTTTCTGAAGCGGGACAGCAGCTGGATATTCATAGGGAAGCTTTCCATACGCTGTACAAAGGTGTTGTAATGCTGCCATGCCAGTACAGTGGTAGGCACCAGTACTGCCACCTGTTTGCCGCTCATAACTGCTTTGAAGGCGGCACGGATAGCCACCTCAGTTTTGCCTACACCAACGTCACCGCACAGCAGACGTTCCATTGGATGTGTGGACTCCATATCCCCTTTGATTTCTCTTATGGCTCGCAACTGGTCATCTGTTTCTTCATAAATAAAGCGGGACTCAAAGTCTCTCTGCCATTCTGTGTCCGGGTCGTGGGCAAAGCCTTTTGCCCTTTCACGTTTGGCATACAGTTCTATCAGTTCTTTAGCCATCTCTTCGGTGGCTTTTTTGGCTTTCTGCTTGGTTTTGTTCCAGCTTTCACCACCCAGTTTGGACAGTGACACTTTTTCATCATCTTTTGCATAGGTGTATCGGCTGATAAGGTCCAGCTGGGTAACAGGCACATACAGGCTGTCTTTACCTGCAAATTTAATCAGCAGATAATCCTTTGTAACACCCTGCATACTTACATTGTGTATGCCGTCATAAATGCCTATGCCGTAGTTCTGATGCACCACATAGTCACCTTTGGAAATCTGGTCGATGGAGGTGATGGCATCTTTGTTTTTCTTTTTAGGTTTCTGGGCAGATACATTCTGCTTGTGACCTGTAATAAGGGCAAGCTTCTGCAGTGGCAGGTCAAAACCCTGATGAGTGCGGCCATAGGTAACAGCCACAGTGCCAGGAGCAATTTTGCCGTCAGTTTCAGTAAAATAGGCGTTATAGCCCATGTCCTGCAGGTCCCCAGCCAGTGTCTGTGCAGATTTTTTGGTACCTGCCAGCACCATAATTTTATATTTCTGGTTTACAAGAGAAGCAATATCTTCGCTTAAAACCTTGTATTCACCATTCCAGCCATTTAGGGCGTGGCAGGAAATGGAAACAATCTGTGACAGTGAAAAATCAGCTGTGGTGCGCACAAAATCTTCTGCAACCACAGTAGGCTGTTTTTTACATTTTGCCACAATATATGGCTCTGGAGCATAGTATTCTTCCATGCCCTTGGCGATAATGCCCTCTGTAAGCAGCTGCTCAATATCCTTGTTGTGTTGCCACATGGTTGTGGTGTAGCTTTCTTTCACAGCGCTCCAGTCATCAAGGAAGATGATTGGGTCCTCCAGATAATCAAACAGTGTTGCCTTTGTTTCATAGCATACAGAGATGTATTTGTCCATACTCCGTGGCATTATGCCGTTTTCAAGTGTGATAATGTCTTTTTCACTGGCAGTGTCAAACTGGCTTCTCTGTTTTGGAGTGAGTGTTTTCCTGAAATCGTGGATAGCCTGCAGTGCCTTTTCACAGTCGGTAAACAGTACCTCTTTTACAGGAGAGATATGCACCTTTTTAATCTGGTCCATACGGCGCTGGCTTTCAATGTCAAAGGTGTTGATTCTGTCTATTTCGTCACCCCAGAACTCTATACGTACAGGGTAAGACATATCTGGTGTGTACAGGTCCACAATGTCACCACGGACAGAAAACTGCCCCGGACCTTCTACCATTTCACGTCGAATATAGCCTGCATTTACCAGATTCTGCACCAGAATATCCCTTTTTACCCGGTCTGTATCTTTTATGGTAAGGGTATTTTGCAAAAATCTTTCCTTTGGCATAGTGTACATCAATGCGGCATCCACAGGAGAAATAACTATCTTTGCACTGCCACCGATAAGATTACCAAGGGTACGGATACGGCGGTATTCATATTCACGGGAAAAGCTTTCCAGCGGGCGAAGAGTCAAATCTCGTGGTGAAAACACCTGTGCCCCCTGTGTAAAAAACTGTGTGTCGTCCAGCAGACGACTGGCACTGCGCTCGTCCTTTGTCAGAACAAGCACGTGTCTGCCTGTTACATTCTGAATGGCAGACAGAAAAGCGGCACGGGCAGTTCTGGACAGACCAAACAAGGCTATAGGTTGTCTATAGCTGTTTATTTCGTTCATCAGTCGGGCAAATTCCCCAGTGTTTATAATTTCTTTAAGAAGCATAGTTATTCCTTTGATATAAAAAACTTACCTTTATGTTTACACAGCAAACTATGCCGTGTAATACCTCACATGGGGGTATCACACGGCTTTGTGTTTATCTGTTATATAAATTCATGGCTTTGTCGGACTGGCCGTCGATAATCAACTGCACAGCCTGATATGCGCTTTCAAATTTTTCTGACAGGGCTTTTTTATCACTGTCTGTGAATTTGCCCAGCACCCAGTCTGCAAGGTCATATTCAGGATGTGGCTTCTCGCCTACACCCATTTTAACTCTTGGGAAACTGTCACCCATATGCTGAATAATACTTTTGATACCATTGTGGCCACCTGCACTGCCTTTAAGGCGGATGCGCATTTTGCCCACAGCCATTGATACATCATCGTATATTATAATCACATTTTCGGGTGGTATTTTGTAAAATTTTGCCGCAGCGCCCACAGCTTCACCAGAAAGGTTCATATAAGTCTGTGGTTTTAATATAACAACCTTCTTGTCTTTATACTTCCAGATGTTATAGAGCGCTTTGAACTTGGCCTTGTCTGGCTTTACGCCTGCTTTGTCGCAGATGTAGTCAACACAGGCAAAGCCTATATTGTGGCGGGTGTTGTCATACTTGGAGCCTGGGTTACCCAGACCCACTATCATATAATCAGCGCCTTGTGTATTTTTAAAAAGCATAGGTTAATTATTTGTACAGTGTGAACAGTGTTGAAACAGACTGGTCAGCGTAAATTCTCTGGATAGCCTGTGCAAAGAGAGGAGCAACAGATTCAACTCTGATTTTGTCCATTTTCTTTTCTTCAGCCAGTGGAATTGTATCGAGAAGGATAAGTTCGTCCAGTGCGCTGTCTCTGATTCTGTCTACTGCTGGGCCGGAAAGGATACCGTGTGTTGCACAAGCTCTTACAGATTTTGCGCCACGTTCTTTCAGTGCGTTTGCAGCGTTGCACAGTGTGCCAGCTGTATCGATGATATCGTCGATGATAAGCAGGTTTTTATCTTTGATTTCACCGATGATGTTCATAATTTCAGAAACGTTTGGTCTTGGGCGGCGTTTGTCAATGATAGCGATTGGCACATCAAGACGGTTAGCAATTTTTCTTGCACGGTTAACACTGCCAAGGTCAGGTGAAACGATAACAAGGTCTTCCAGATTTTTTCTTTCAATATATTCAGAAAGAATTGGCATACCTTCCAGATGATCCAGAGGAATGTTGAAGAAGCCCTGAATCTGTGCAGCATGCAAGTCCATTGTCAGAACTCTGTCTGCGCCAGCTGTTGTGATAAGGTCTGCTACCAGTTTAGCACTGATTGGGTCACGGGATTTGCTCTTTCTGTCCTGACGTGCATAACCAAAGTATGGGATAACAGCTGTGATACGGCCTGCAGATGCGCGTTTCATTGCATCAATCATAATAAGCAGTTCCATCAGGTTGTTATTAACTGGTGTACATGTGGACTGGATAATAAATACGTCGCTACCACGAACAGATTCGCCGATAGAAACTGTGATTTCACCATCAGAGAAAGTGCTTACTTCACACTTTGTCAGTGGCAGACCCAGCTGTGCAGCGATTTTTTCTGCCAGCGGAATGTTGGAATTACATGCGAAAAGTTTGATATCTTTGCCATGAATATTCATACTAATTACCTCTTGCTCATTTTTTTGTATAAATTACAAGTTTAAATACTCATATATATAATATCATACCGCATTTACAGTTTTTTTCAAGGGCAAATGGCGTTTTGGGATAAAAATTGTATATATTGGTCAAATTTTTCCACTCTTTTTAACAATTTTTGCACTTATTGTTAACATTGTCTGCAAAGTTTTGGTGGCAGAATATTGTTTGTAATATTTTATCAAAAAATGTTGTAAACCGTGCCATTTAGATGTAGAATATATAGGCAACAAAATACTATTTAGGAGAATAAAATGGGACTTATAAAAAAATATAATCTTACATTATTTTTTGTAATATACTTCAGCTACACATTTGTATCAAACTTTGTGCATCCTGTAACACCAGCATTCCTGCAGATGATAAACTGTTCCAACAGTATGTTCGGTTTTGCATTTGCCGCTATGGCTCTGGGCCAGTTTCTGGTAAGTGCCCTGTGGGGTAAGGTTGGTGACAGAATAGGCTATGCCAAGGCAACAGCTTTCGGATTTGTGGGATATGGTGTGTCAGCCATTATCTTTTCCATGGCAACCAGCTGGCATCTGGTGGTGCTGGGCAGATTTATCGGCGGTATTGCACTTGCCAGTGTACAGGTAAACAGTATGGCATACATTGCAGCCCTGCCAGCCCCTGCAGAAGACAGAAACAGACTGCTGGTTATCTACTCATCCATGATGGGTATCGGCGGTGCCTTCGGCTTCCTTGTGGGTGGTCTTATCGGCGACATCAACCTGTACTACTCATTCTACGCACAGTGTGGCGTACTGATGTGTATGGCAGCTATTACATACTTCTGCATCAAAGAACATTCAAACTTTGAAAAGAAAACAGAAAAGCTTACTTTCAAAGATGTAAACCCATTTACATCAATTAAAGCCAGCATGAAACTGCTGAATGTTACTATTGCAGTATTCCTTGTAAGCGCACTGCTGTCATTCTTTGCATCCACAGGTTTTGACCAGAACTTCAACTACTTCCTGCGCGCAAAATTCAACTTTGCACCATCATCTTCTGGTATGTTCAAAGCTGTTGTAGGCACAATTTCACTTACAATGAACATGACAATCAATATGTGGATTGTAAAACGATTCAATATTTCAAAAGCAATGGTTGTTACAATTCTGGGTGCCGCTGGCGCGCTGTTTGGTGTGGTTATGGCACCAAACCAGACAGTTGTTATGGCATTTGCACTGCTGTACTATGCATTCTATGCTATCTACACACCACTTCAGCAGGCAGTTATGCTGAAAAACGATGACGACTCATCCAAAGGTTCTGTTGCTGGTCTGTTCAATACAAGCCGCAGTATCGGTATGATGGCTGGTCCTACATTTGCAGGTCTGATTTTCGACATCAACCCTAACTACGCATTTATCTCTTTTGCAATCGCTCTGGTGCTGGCCGCCCTTGTTGGCTGGAAAAACTACCTGCAGCTGAAAGCCAAAGGCGTATACAATGATTAATTATAAAACTAAAACGTCACCCCACGGTGACGTTTTTTTATGCTTAAACTGTTAGATAAATTGGGATTTGTTTAACTGATATTTAAGCTTTACAGATAATGAATATTCTGCTGTCATCAGCTTTTATTGGATTACTAAATTACGCATGAATCAAATTATAATTCTTTAATGTAATAATGTCTTTCTTCAGTATAAGGATAGTTCGTCAGTGAGAAAACGCACCTATAACCCAATTTCTCATAAAAAGCTGGGGCTTGAAATGAGAAAGTATCTACAAAAACATATTTACAACCTCTATTTCTTGCTTCGTTTTCAGCTGCTATTATAATTTTACTGCCGATACCGAGATTTCTAAGGTTTTCAGATACAAACAGATAATTGATACATAACCAGTTTCCAAATGTTTTTCCTGTCAGACCAGCAAGTTTTTTGCCTGTCTCATCTTCATAATACACGCCTAAAGGGATATTCTCAGATTTTTCACGTTTGCTTAGATTGTATGACTTAAGCATATTGTGAATCTCATCAATATCACTTTGATTTCCATCGTTTGTAATTCTAAAATTCATTTTCTTCTCCGTTATTTAGCAAATTCAAATTTTTCTAACTGTATTATATCAAACAGATGTGAAAATTTCTACCTGCCATCTGTTCGACATATTCAAATTTTTCTGACAGTTATTGTATCCTAAATCCGCAAAAATTTCACCCACCATCCAGTTTACCTATTCAAATCTATCCTACCAATCCCCTTTCTACACCTATTAAAAACAAAACCTCTCTGTTTCCAGAGAGGCATTTATTTTAAACTGTTATCTAGATTTTAAAGCATTTCAGAATATCTTTGTCTTCACCCAGCACCAGCAGTGTCTGGTTTTTATTGAATGTGGTGTTGGCATTCACATTGATATTCAGTCTGCCCTCTGTTCTCGCAGCCAGCACGTTGATGCCATAATTATTTCTCACATCCAGCTCCACTATAGTTTTGCCCACCCAGCTGTCTGGCACAGCTACTTCCATAATAGCGTGTTTTTCGCCAAGGTCTATAAAGTCAAACACTTTTTCAGAGCTGTAGGTTATAGCTGTCCATATACCCAGCTGTTTTTCAGGGTAAACAACATGGTCTGCACCGTTTCTCAGCAAAAATTTTTCGTGTACATCTCTTGTAGCACGTGCCACCACCAGTTTGCCGCCCAGTTCTTTCAGCAGGGATGTTGTCTCCAGCGAGCTCTGGAAATCATCGCCGATGGCAACTATACACACATCATAGTTTTCTATTCCAAGGGAGCGAAGAAAATCTTCGTTTGTACTGTCGCCAATAATACCATTTGTAACATAAGGCAAAACAGCATTTACTTTTTCTTCGTTATGGTCAACTGCCATTACATAATGACCGATTTCGTTCAGCTTTTTGGCAACGTGCTGACCATATCGTCCAAGACCTATCAATAATATAGATTTCATACTTATCTCCTTTTATCCCACTGTGATTTTTTCCACTGGGAATTTTGCATTTGAATTTATTTCTGATTTTACTGCGGCAAACACAACTGTCAGCATACCTACCCTGCCAAGATACATAAGCACTGTGAGGATAAGGTGTGATACTACAGACAAAGAAGGGGTTATTCCCAGAGTCAGCCCTACAGTAGCCACAGCAGAGGCTGTTTCAAACATACAGGTAAGCAGTGGCAGGCCTTCCACAATGCTGATTGTCAGTGAGCCAGCCATAAACAGAGTGATGTACATAGTAAAAATTGCCAGCGCATTTCTGATTACATCGTTGTCCACTCTTCTGCCGAACATGGCGCTGTCCGGCTTTTTCTTCAACACAGATACAGCAGTAGACAGCATTACAGCCACAGTGGATATTTTCATACCGCCAGCTGTAGAGCCAGAGTTGCCCCCTGTCATCATAAGCAGTATTGTAATCATAATTGTGGCCTGACTGAACTTTGTCATATCCACAGTGTTAAAGCCAGCTGTTCGTGGTGTAACAGCCCGGAACAGTGCGCCAAAGAACTTATCTCCAAGTGACATATAGCTCCACTGTGGTGATGTAAATTCCACAAAGAAAAAGTATATAAACGGCACCAAAACCAGCACCAGAGTGCCAGCCAGTGCTATTTTGGACTGAAGTCTGTATCTTATAAAGTTGAATTTATGGTTTACACAGTCCTCCCAAGTGGTGAAACCAAGACCGCCTATAAGTATAAGCAGTGCTGTAATCACAGCCACAGTACCATTTGTCTGGTATGATGTAAGCGAAGAAAACTGCGCCTTTACACCCATAAGGTCAAAACCAGCATTACAGAAAGCGGATATGGAGTGAAATACCGAGTACCACAACCCTTTAATAAAACCGAATTCTGGTATAAACACAAAGCTGTAGCACACAGCCCCAGCCAGCTCCACAATAGCACAGCCCTTCAGCACAAAGCCTGTCAGCCTGATTATGCCACCTATCTGTGTGGAAGAAAAGGCGTCCTGCATTGTCTGTCTCCGGAACAGACCGATTTTTCTGCCAGATGCTATTACCACAGCCATAGCCATTGTCACAACACCCAGACCGCCAATCTGTATCATTATAAGTATCACCAGCTGGCCAAACAGTGACCAGTAGGTAGCGGTGTCCTTAACTATCAGCCCTGTAACACAGGATGCGCTGGTGGCTGTAAACAGTGCATCGGTAAAGCCTGTCCACTGGCCTGTCTGTGAAGAAACAGGCAACATCAGAAGCAATGTACCCACCAGTATCATACCACCAAAGCTTAAAAGTATCATCTGTGCAGAAGATAATCGTATTTTCCACTTATTCATATTTATCTCCCGAAAATTATATCTGCTTATATTTTAACTGAAAAGTATGTAAAAAAAACAAAAGTCAATGAATTTTTACATAAATTTAACACTTGCAGAAAATCTCTCTACAATAACAATAAAAAAGCCCCATATTAA
>JAZQYH010000038.1:0-27790 GCA_045633415.1 Oscillospiraceae bacterium
TGAGGAGTTTAAAAGCTTTATCAGTGAAACAACAGGGAAGCCTGTTGTCTATATAAAATAAAAACACATAAAAACACCCCTTTGTATACGGTTATACAAAGGGGATTTTTCAGTTAAGTTTCATATACAATAACGGGTAAGGCATACCTGCCTCATCCAGGTCGGTTCTCTTATAGGTTTTAAAACCTAAATGTTCATAAAAACCTGTGGCGGCTGGGTTTTGTTCGTTTACGGTAACTTCATTTATACAAAAGTTTTCTATACCATACATAACCAGCTGACTGCCTATGCCCTGACCTGTATAATCAGGGTGGATAAACAACATTTCCAGTTTTTGATTTTCAATACCCATAAATCCGACAGGGTGGTTTTCTTTGTCAGTAGCTATCAGAAGATGCTCTACGTTTTTCATAGCCATTGGCACATATTTTTTTATTTCATCCACTTCCCGTTGGGATAAAAACAGGTGGGTGGCCCTGACAGACTTTTCCCATAGTTGAATCAGATTTTCTATCAAGGTATCGTTTCTGTCTGTTACAGCAAGTATTCTCATATTGTTCCTCTGTATTATTCAAATTCTATTACAACCACTTCAGGGCGGTTAAACAGGCGGAAAGGGAATGCGCTGTTGCCTATGCCACGGCTGATAACCATTGTGGTGTCGTCCATCTGCTTGAGACCTGCCGCATATGGCGGGAAAATGCCCTGATTTGGCACCAAAACACCATAATCGGTAAAAGGTATTCCGAACTGGCCACCGTGCGCATGACCTGTCAGGGCCAGTTTCACGCCACTGTCTCTGTAAGTGTGTATAAACTCCGGCCTGTGGGACAGCAGCACTTTAAAGCTGTCATCATTGTCGGTAAGGCTGAACAGCTTGCTTCTGAAGATGCTTCGGGTGCTTTGCTTGTTCTTTTCGTCACATAGCAGACGTGGGTCAGCGGCACCAACCAGTGTGATGCTTTGTCCGTTTCTGCTGATTGTAGCCTTGTTGTTTTCTATAACATGGACACCCTTGCCTTTTATAATGGCTGTCAGTTCATCGCTGTTTTCCATTTTGGCTTCGTGGTTGCCACGTACATAATAAACAGGTGCAATTTTTACCAGTTTATCTATCAACGCCATACCCACAGGAATATCTGTGTGGCGCCTGTCAAACAGGTCACCTGTTATCGCGATAATATCTGGCTTTTCACTGGCAGTGATAGATGCCACCTTGTTTGTCAGCAGGGCACAGTTGTGAAAATCAGAAATATGAGCAACACGAAAACCTTTAAAAGCAGAGGGCAGTTCCATGTGGCTGTACACATATCTTGTTGTGCGTATACCATAGTTTTGCCAGTGCAGGAATGCGGCAGTGCATATAGCCCCGGCGGCAACCCGTTTCATAGAGATATTATTTTTGTTCAAAGAAACACCACCTAACATAGTCTAATATTAATATATATTATATAGGGTGAAAAATAAACATATTTTTCTGATTTTCACACCAAATGTGCCTATATACAGGGAATGTGAGCTTATCACTGTATAGACAAAAAGAAGTTTGTATAATATAATTTATAGAAGATATATAAATAAAGTGAGGAAAATTATGATTTACGATATCGCAATTATTGGCGCAGGTCCTGCAGGCCTTGCGGCTGCCATCTATGGTCAGCGTGCAGGTCTTAAAACAATCACCTTCGAAGCAAACGTACACGGCGGTCAGATTATCAACACACCAGAAGTAGAAAACTACCCAGCTCTTGGCAAAGTAAGTGGCGTGGAATATGCTATGAACATTTACGAACAGGCAGTTGGCTTTGGTGCTGAAATCGAGTACAAAGCTGTTGTTGATGTAGAACTGGAAGGCGAAGTAAAAACACTGAAATGTAACGACGGCAGTGAATATCAGGCTAAAACAGTTATCATCGCTACAGGCGTTGTAAGAAGAAAACTGGAAATCCCAGGCGAAGACAGATTCCTTGGTGCTGGCGTAAGCTACTGTGCAACATGTGACGGTCTTTTCTTCAAAGACAAAGTGGCTACTGTAGTAGGCGGTGGCAATACAGCTCTGGAAGACGCTGTATACCTTGCTGGTATCTGTGAAAAAGTTTATCTCATTCATCGCCGTGATGAATTCCGTGGTTCCAGACACGAAGTTGAAAAAGTTCTGTCAAACCCAAAAATTGAAATCCTTTACGATACAATTCCACTGGCTATTGAAGGCGAAGGCAATGTATCCAGACTGAAAGTTAAAAATGTAAAAACAGAAGAAGAAACAACACTGTATACATCAGCAGTGTTCGTTGCAGTTGGTCTTGTACCACAGAACGACCTGTTTGAAGGCAAAGTAGGTATGGACGGCGGCTATATTTCAGCTGGTGAAAACTGTGTAACAAATGTACCTGGTGTATTTGTAGCAGGCGACACAAGAACAAAATCTCTGCGCCAGCTGGTAACAGCTACATCTGACGGTGCAATCGCTGCAACAGCAGCTGCAAACTATCTGGACAGATAATATACCCAAAGCACTTATGGCAACATAGGTGCTTTTTTATTTTGTCTAATGACAACAAAATAAAACCGGCACAATATTGTGCCGGTTAATTTTTTATGCTTTTGGTCCGATTTCCAGTTCCTGTGCATGTTCTTTCATAGCTTCGATACAGATTTCTGCCACTGCTTTAACTTCCATACCCAGCATTTCACAACCCATTTTGATTACATCACGGTTGCATTTAGCTGCAAATTTTTTGTCTTTGAATTTTTTCATAAAGCTGGAAATTTCCATATCTGTGATACCCAGTGGTCTCATTCTGGCTGCAGCCTGAATAATACCTGTCAGTTCATCAACTGTGAACAGGGATTTTTCGATATTTGCTTCTGGTTTAACATCGTTTCTCAGTGTGTAACCGTGAGACAGGATTGCACGGATTTCTTCATCAGTAAGACCTGCTTCTTTCAGTGGATCTGCTGTGTGGTCAAGATGTTCTTCTGGGTGCTGCTGATAGTCATAGTCGTGCAGATAGCCGATAGCTTTCCAATGTTCAACATCTTCACCAAAATGTTTTGCCAGGCCGCCCATAGCATACATTACATTTTTTGCATGCAGGATAAGATGTGGCTCTGTAGTTGTTGTAGCCAGAAGTTCACTGGCTCTTTCAAGTGTAAGCATAATATATCTCCTTTGAATTTACGATTTAAACATACTTAAATAATAGCATTGTTTGACAATGTAAACAACAGTTTATTTACAATTTTCACATTAATAATGTGAAGTTGTTTTTGTGATAGTCTATCAGCCCATCCTTTTTCATGCGGGACAGCTCTCTTGATAAGGCGCTTCTTTCAACACCAAGAAAATCAGCCAGCAGTCTGCGGTCCAGCGGTATACTGAAACAGCTGGCATCATGTATGTTTTTTTGCCATTCCAGATAGGCCAGTACTTTACCACGGACACTTTTCAGCATAAGGATGTCCATTCGTTTGTTCTGGGCGAAATATTTTCTGGAAATATTCTGTATCATATTCTGCAACACCCTGTGTGTCAGCGGGCTGTGGGAAAACAGCAGCTGTTCGTAGTTTATAAACAGTACTGTGCAGGCAGACTGCGCCTGTACTGTAACAGGGCTGGCAAAGCCTATGGCGCCAGACAGTACATCACCGAATATGCTGTTTACACCTATATAAGAAACAATAATTTCTTCTCCGTCAGGTGTGTATTTTTTGCCTACAGCATTGCCGGACATCATTATGCCGATGTTTTCTATAATGTCACCCTGATGCACTATAACTTCCCCGTGGGAATAATTTTTATGCATATGGTCAGTGTTGTTCAACAGCTGGTCTATCTCCTCAGATGTCATACCACGGAATAAAATATTTTCTTTCAGTATTTTCATAACATATACCTCTGTGTTGCTATGGCAACCTTTTCGGTTATTATAACATATACGGCAAATAAAAAACAGGTGCATAAGCACCTGTTTTGATATTATTTACTGTACACGTTCCACACTTACTGTTGACTGTACTTCTTCACTGATAACCATTGTTTCCAGCTGTTTTTCATCAAGAATACCTACATAGCTTTTACCTGTGTTTACTTTCAGCACATCGCCATCTGCATTGTACAATACAAGTGGCTGTTCTGGTTCACCTTTTGACCATGTGATTTCTTCGTATTTGCCACCGAAGAAATAGTAGCCTTTACCATTGGACATATCAATGTCTGCAAGTACGCCGTTTTCTGACTGGATACCGATATCTGTCAGGATAATAACCACATTGTCAAAAGCCAGCTGGCTATTTGTGTCTGCATCCATATGTGGTACACCGAAAGCAGATTTAAAGTATTTGCCTGTTGTACTGTCATAGGAGAAGCCAACATTTGCATAAGATGAATAAGCAAAGCTTACTGTACTTGCATTGCCAGCTTCAGGGATACGTGCATCCTTGCCGTATTCTACAAAGTCAAATGCAGGGTAGAAGTTGTTTTTTGTTGGGATACTGTTCTTTTCTATACCAGCTTTGATAAGGTCTTTGTTTGTAAACCATGAATGTTCAGGACCTTTGGAAGCGGCCAGCTCAGAGTTCTGTTCAAAAGCAAGGCTTCCCAGATAGATGCCGTCGATATCAAGGTAGGAATAGAAGTTCAGCATATCAGAAGCTGATGTGGAAGAACCGATATGAACGTAAATAGCGTTCAAAGGTAACATCATTTCAATAAACCGGTCTCTTGCACTTCTTACAGGACCAACCTTGGCTATTTTTTCAATATCTGAATATACTGCCATCAGACGGGTGATACCGCCTTCTGTAACAGCTTCGTATATAATATCAGCATTTGTAAGGCCACTCTGTGGATGTGCAATTTTAAGGTTGTTAATCATTACAGCGATAGGTCTGGCAGTTTTATCTGCGCCTTCTGCAAAAGGCAGACCTGTAAGGTAGTTGTATTCTTTCTGTTTTACTGTAGTGTCAACAGTTTCATTGGATGAAATTTCTTTGTCTGAACAGCCTGTCATAACAGCAACTGCCATGATAAGTGCCAGCATTAAACTGATAATCTTTTTAATATTAAACACCTCGATTGCTTTAAACTTTGGTTGAGATATATTCTATCATCTTTTTACCAGAAAAATGTGTAAAATTTATTAATATATATTTACAATTTTATTCTGTAGCTTCTACGCCTTCTTCTACAGGCATTTCTTCAACAGGTTTGTAGTCACCTGCAGAGTCAACTACCACGCCATCCATCATATATGCACCGAAATAATCAAGGTCTACAAATGCAATGTAACTTTTACCTGTGTTGATGAGGATGTTTGTTTCAGTACCATCAAGACTTACTATACGCAGAGGTTCGTGTGGTTCGCCTTTCATCCAGCGAACTTTTTCAACTTTACCACCGTTGAAGTAGTAGCCGATACCGCCCCATGCCAGACTTACATCAGACAGAATGCCGTCTGGATATCTTTCAATCTGTGTCCAGAGGATAAGCACGTTGTCAAATTCCACTGCAACACCGTTGTTGCCTGCATCGATAAGTGGTTTTGAGAAGTTTGCCGCCAGATTGATATGTTCTTTTGTGTATTTGTTTGTATCCTGATTGTATGTCATTTTTGCGGCATAGCTGTTGGAAAAACGCCATTCAATTGTGGATACGTCCACACCTTCCAGCACTCTTGCTGGTTCATCATATTTAACCCATTCAAACAGGTTAACAGGTTCGTCATAGTAATCAACTTCAAATTTACCGCTGTTTACAGCTTCGTCAATAAGCTGACCAGATGTAAATTCTGTATGTTCCTTTGCTTTCAGACCTTTGTTGTATTCAGTCAGGTCACGGAAGGCAATGTCTTTGTTTGGCTGTAAGTCTCTGTCCCAGTAGCCGTATCTGTCCAGCAGGCTTTTTGCATATGTGGATGCGCCGTCGTGTACATACAGTGCGCCCAAAGGCATCATCAGCTGTACAAACTGGTCACGTGCACTGCGGATAGGGCCAACTACAGACATTTTTGTCCAGTCACGGAAAAGAGCCATATATCTTGTAATGCCGCCCTCTGTTTCCATTTCGTAAATAACATCAGCATTTGAAAGACCGCTCTGTGGCCATGCACTCTGGTAGCTGTCATAGCTCATAATGTTGTTAACCATTACAGCAACAGGGCTTACGCCATAAGGATAATCGATGCTCTGTTCTTCACCTGTAAGTGGGTTCTGATACCATACTTTAGGTGTTGGCTCTGGGTCTGGTTCGGTGGTTGTTTCGCCACCGGAAACACAGCCAGTAAGCACACCGGCCATCATAATACCAGCCAGCAGCATTGTCAAAAACTTTTTCATATTTTAATATCTCCATTTTGAATTTAAAGGTAATAAGACACAGTTATCCACTTTATCTTATTACACTATTATATATTTTCCGGCATATAATTTCAACCTTTAAGTGCTAAATTACTATTTTATAATTTTACAATAATTTTTCTTTATTTTTTGTTTTCAATATGTTAAAATAATAAAGTTATGTTGATTTTAAACACTTAATTTGAAACAATGAGGTTTTTTATGAATAAATTAATTAGAGATTATTTCTGGGTATTTTTTGTATCAATGCTGCCTATTATCGAGCTTCGTGGTGCTGTTCCAATCGGCGTAGGTATGGGTTTGCCATTTATCAACACATATATTGTTGCCGCTATCGGCAATATGCTGCCAGTACCATTTATTCTCTGGCTTGTAAAACCAGTGCTTATGTACATGGCAAGATTTAAAGTTTTTACAAAGCTGGTTAATTTTGTGCTGGAAAAAGGTCATACAGCAGGTGCTAAATTTGGCAACGCAAAATACTGGGCACTGTACACATTTGTAGCTATTCCACTGCCAGGCACAGGCGCATGGACAGGTTCTCTTGCGGCATCTCTGCTGGATTTGGAAAAAGGCAAATCCTTTGTAGCAGTTCTCTTCGGTGTACTTACAGCAGGTATCATCATGGGCATTGCTTCCTATGGTCTGCTGGGTGCAATCGGTCTGGTATTCTAGTAAACATACAACTATAAAATCAAAGCCTTCCGTTTAAGCGGAAGGCTTTTTTGCAATAATAATACCTGAAAGTAAATCAACTGAAGGGTAATAATGATAAAAGCAGAAAAGATACACAAGGTATATGATGATGTGCCTGTTCTAAAAGATTTGGATTTGCATGTTGCATCAGGGCAGTTTTGCATAATAACAGGACCATCCGGCACAGGTAAAAGCACCTTGCTTAATATTCTCAGTGGGCTGGATGTGTTTCAGCATGGTGAACTGTTTCTGATGGGTGAAAGTGTAAAGGATTTTTCTTCAAAAGAAATGGCAATGATGCGCCGACAGAACATAGGCTTTATTTTTCAAAGCTATAATCTTATCAGCAGTAAAACCTGCCTTGAAAATGTGATGTTGCCGCTGAAATATAACAAGGTGAGATATTTTTACCGCAGGAATATGGCAATGTCTGCCATAGACAAAATTGGGCTGACAGATAAATACTACAGCTACCCCTATCAGCTGTCTGGCGGACAGCAGCAGAGAATAGCTGTGGCAAGAGCTTTGGTGACAAAACCTAAAATACTGTTCTGCGACGAGCCAACAGGCAACCTGGACAGCGAAAGTGCCAATCTGGTTATGGATGGTATAGTCAGCCTGCGAAACAGCGGCAGTGCAGTGGTTATGATTACCCACGACAAATCCTTGCTGGCATATGCAGACTGTGCCTATATTTTAAAAGATGGTAAATTAGTGCAACAATAAAACAGACCTATATCAGTATATAGGTCTGTTTTTTATCAATTGTTTTCTTTTGTGATGGCTTCAATTTCGCTGGCTTTCACAGACTGGTACTGGCTGTGGTCAAACAGGCTGTTATAGCTGTAAAGGGCATACCCGTGCAGGTCAGGGTTTGCTTTTATCACTTGTATCATCCTTGCCATATTGTTGCCGGCGTCCCATTCGGACTGGTCGTTGTAACCGCCGTCACCATCACCTATACGATAAGCTCCAAGACCTACGTACAGGTCAACATCACCGGACTTTTTATACTGTGACCACTCATAGCTGAGGTTTTTGAATCCATATCTGTCACTGCCACTTTTTGTAAGGTAGTCAAAGCCCCAGTAAAGCTGTGGCATTATGTAATCAGCATATCCGTCCTGGCTCAGCCACAGGGATATATCAGAATACTGCATATGGTAGTTGTTGTCGTTGTTGCCCTGTGGACTGATACCAAAGGTAATATCAGGATTGCGCTGTTTGATAGCGGCATATACCTGACGTACCAGCATATTTACATTTTCCCTGCGCCAGTCTTCCAGAGACAGCTTGCCATCATAGGCGGCATAGTCATCAGCGTCAAGCTCTGGAATGGTATCAGGGTAAAAATAATCGTCAAAATGTATGCCGTCCACATTATAGTTTTCTATAATTTCCACCACACCAGCAGTTACCATATCACGTACTTCCTGTAAAGCAGGGTTGTAGAATATACCATTGTCGGTAGTGATGGTGAGCTCTGATTTTTGGGCAGGATTGTCGGCAGATAACTCTTTAGGGTGGTTATAAAGCTTAACCCTGTATGGATTTATCCACGCCTCAAGGCGCAGACCTGTATCGTGGGCAATATTTACCATAATTTCAAGTGGGTCAAAGCCCGGGTTTTCCCCTTGGGTACCTGTCATTATATGGCTGTAAGGAAACAGGGAAGAATTGTAGTAGGCATCCCCGAAGGAGCGCACATGTACTATAACAGTATTAAGCCCCATGTCCTTGCAGTTTTCAAACATTTCCTTTATATCATAGCTGAAATTTTCCCGTGAAGAAAAATCAACAGACTGAAACTCGATATAGCTTATCCATATGCCTTTCATACCATTTTGTTTAAAGTCGTACAAAGCGGATTTGTGTGCCCCTGAGGTATCCACAACAGGCGTTTTTTCATCAGTTGAGGAAAATACCGACAGCACCCTGCCAGCCAGAGCCATAATGCACATTGCCACAGTAAAAATGGCAATTATTTTAACTAAAGATTTTTTTACATTCATATTTTCACCTGAAAGTATTTATAACTCTACTTTATCATATATATGCCGTTAAATCTATGGATTATGGCAAAAATTCACAATTACAAAATTGTCACAGAATCAGATGAATACTTTGTTTTCAACAGCCAATACTGTAGGCAGAAAACAGATTTTGGGAGTGTAAAAAAATGGAAATAAAACGTGGTGAAGTATTTTATGCTGATTTAAGCCCTGTGATAGGCAGTGAACAGGGAGGCACACGCCCTGTGGTAATAGTGCAGAACGATGTGGGTAACAAACATTCTCCCACAGTTATAGCGGCGGCAATTACATCCAGACAGGACAAAAATTCTTTGCCTACACATATCGCAATAAAAGGCGCCAGCTGTGGTCTGGCCGTGGACAGTGTGGTACTTTTAGAGCAGATTCGCACCATAGACAAAAAAAGGCTGAAAGAAAAAACAGGCTGTCTTGAACCAGCGGATTTGAAAAAGGTGAACCATGGACTGAATATTAGCTTTGGTCTCAGTGACCTGCAATAGAACAGATTTTACTTACATTACAAAAACAGCAAAAAAATAAAAGCCGGTTGAACCGGCTTTTTTAACTGTTTATCCCAATGCTACGTCAAGTATCATCATAACTGTGAAACCTACTGCGAAAAAGATTGTGCCAATGTTGGAATGTTTGCCTTCACTCATTTCAGGTATCAGTTCTTCCACAACTACATAAATCATAGCGCCAGCTGCAAAGCTGAGTGTAAATGGGAGTATAGGCAGGATAAACTTTGCAGCAACGATTGTCAGCAATGCACCAAGAGGTTCTACAATACCGCTGGCAAATCCGTATGCAAAGGCTTTTGATTTTTTCATACCCCCAGACCGTAAAGGCATGGAAATAATTGCGCCTTCAGGGAAGTTCTGTATAGCAATACCTATGGATAAGGCAATTGCGGCAGACATGGACACTGTGCTGTTTCCGCTCATAATACCAGCCCATATAGCGCCAACTGCCATACCTTCAGGCAGATTGTGCAGTGCCACTGCCAGCACCATCATTGTGCTTTTATCCAGATTGCAGTCAGGACCTTCACACTGCTGGTCAAGGTGCATATGTGGAATATGTTTATCCAGAAACAGCAGGAACACCACGCCAGCCCAGAAACCCAGTGCCGCAGGCAGAAAAGACAGCTTGCCCATATGGCTGCTTTGTTCCATTGCAGGTATCAGCAGGCTCCAGATAGATGCCGCTATCATTACGCCGCCGGCAAAGCCTGTAAGTATTCTCTGCATTGTTTTGTTCATGCCCTTGGCAAGAAAGAATACTGCCGCAGAGCCTAAAGATGTACCAACCAGAGGGATAAAAACGCCTCTCATAATTTCCATTGTCATAATGTCACCTACTTTGTTAAAATATATTTCCTATTGGTATATTGTGCTATTAATCTTGCTTTTATTATAACACATAAAATGTAACTGTCAATTGCAATGTGACTACATCACTTTTTATGCAATTATTTTTTAAAATCCACAGGGCACCCATCTGTTGAGTGCCCTGCAGTAAAGTATAATATAAAATCTTGGAGTGAGGATAAATCTGGCTAATAAATTGTAAAAAACAGAAAAATACTGTTTGGTTATATTATAAGTTAGCTATCGCTAACTGTCAAGACCTTTAACAAAACTTTCACTTATGTGTCAATTTTCCAAAAATAAAACTCCCCCGTGAAAGTCCAGGGGAGTTTTGTTTTGTCAACCTAACTTGTACTTTTTGTTTTCAAGACGGATGCGGTCAGAAATCATTGCCACAAACTCACTGTTTGTAGGTTTGCCACGCATATTGTTTATAGTATAGCCAAAATATTCGTTCAGCACATCCACATTGCCTCTGTCCCACGCCACCTCTATTGCGTGGCGGATAGCACGCTCAACTCTGGAGGCAGTGGTGTTGTTCATTTTTGCTATATCAGGGTACAGGCGTTTTGTCACCAGACTTATAACCTGTGGGTCTTCCACAGCCATTGTTATTGCCTGTCTCAAAAAGCCATAGCCTTTTATGTGGGCAGGCACACCCATATTGTGCAATACAGCAGTTATCCTTGTTTCAAGGTCGTTGTCAGTATTCTGTTTTGACTTGATTTCCAGCAGATGGCATATTCTGGAATATACCACATCAAAAGAATAAGGCTTCAGGAAGTAATAGTTGAACCCTGCCTGCATCACCTGCTGAACAGTGTCGTCGTTGTCAAAAGAGGATGTGGCAAAGAATAATTTTGGCACAACATCCAGCTCCATAGCCTTTTCTTTAACTGCGATTGCATCCATGCCAGACAGAAATATTTCAGTAAATACAACATCTGGCTGAAATTCCTTTATCTTTTCCAGCAGTAAATTTCCGTCTTTGCTGCAGAACAGTATCTCTGCATCCTTTTGTGAAAAGAAATGCTGCAGACCTTGTACTACCTGTATATTTTGTTCGCAGAAAAGAATTTTCAGATTTTTGTTCATTTGTTTTCTCCTAAATAAGCAGTACACAATTTGACAAGCATCTCTATTAACCACTATGATTTTACCATTTCTGAAAATAATATTTCAACGGGAACAATGTCACACTTTGTCGAAAGATTAAGAACTACCAAAAAATGTAAAGATATAAAAGCCCTCTTATCTTCTCAGGCGCCCATTAAGGTATCTGTAGTTGTATTTGATGTTTGCATAGTTGTTTATTTTGTTCATATACACAGCGTCATAGCCGCCGCCTATGGCACCCACCAAAGGAATCCCCTGTAAAAATTTGATATACAGCAGTTCTCTGGACAGGCATTTTGCAGTGGCTTTAGTGTGCTCTGCCACGTTCAGACCATTGGAGAATTTTTTGTAATGTATAAAGTGGTTTAATTCGTCATTTATTCTCAACAGCTCGTTTCCGTAGGATACAGCCCCTTGGATAATCATTAATATAAACTGTTTTTCTTCCTCTTTTTCATAGTCAAAGCCGTAGTTCAGGGCTGTCTGGTACAGTGCTTTCAACATCAGGCCGACAAAGACTGCTATATCAGGTATACCTACACCGATAAGCCCCATACCTATGCCGGACATACCAGAGGCTATGGTATTGCCAAGACCACTGCCAGATGCACGGGAGGTTATTGTTTTAAGTGACTTTCTGTCCTCTTTTATGGTTGAGATATAATTATCCAAATCAAAATTCTGTATAGTTTTTTCTTTGTTATAGCTTTTTTCGATTATGCCTGTGCCTTTTTCAAATATCAGACCAAAGGATTTTTCAAATGCTTTATCCAGTGCAGCTTGCAGACCTTCAGGCACTTTGTCAGAGAGTATGGCTGTGATTCTGCCATCCTTTTTCTCTTTGTGCTTCTCCAGAAATTTAAGTTCCCGCCAGCAGGCTTTTCTGTATTCAGTATGTAATGGGGAAAGTTTTGCCATAGATGCCTCCCGTAAGATAAACTATACAGATAATATACCACATTTATGGTGGAAATGTTAAATGTTTTATTTCGGACAAATTAAAATGGGCACTGCAATCAGCGCAATGCCCATTATTTTTATTTAAGCTTTTTTGTTTTTGGCTTTCAGCACTGTAAGAACTATAAACAGTGTTGCCAGTGCAGAACCGAATACAACAACCCAGCTCTGTGTAAAGCCTGCTACAGCATAGCCCACTACACAGGAAACAGCAACTACCATAGCATATGGCATCTGTGTGGAAACGTGGTTCACGTGGTTGCACTGTGCACCTGCAGAAGCCATGATTGTTGTGTCAGAGATAGGGGAGATATGGTCGCCACATACAGCACCTGCCAGAATAGCGGCAATAGCGATTACCAGCAGTGAGGAACCTTCTGGGAAGATTTCTGTAGCGATAGGAATAAGGATAGAGAATGTACCCCAGCTTGTGCCTGTAGCGAATGCCAGACCTGTTGCAATAACAAACAGCACAACAGGGAAAATACCGATGGAAATTGAACTGCCTTCCAGTGCTGCTTCAACAAATGCGCCGGCAGCCAGCATGTCAGAGCAGAAACCGCCCAGAGTCCATGCAAGGATAAGAATGATAATAGCGCTTACCATCATCTGGAAACCTTCTGGAATACATTCAGCAAATTCTTTGAAAGAAATAACCTTTCTTGGAAGGTAAAGCAGGAATGTGAAAATCAGAGAGAAGAAAGAGCCAAGTACAAGACCCATGGAAGCATCACAGTTGGCAAATGCATTGATAAAGCTTTCGCCTGCAAAGAAGCCGCCTGTGTAAACCATACATGTGATACAGGATGCAATAAGGAAAAGAACAGGCAGTACAAGATCGATTACTTTGCCTTTGCCAGATACAGGCAGTTCTCTTTCTGAATGATATTCTTTGGAACCGCTGTGTAAATCGCCGGTTGTTTTTGCATTGTTTTCAAATTTCGCCATTGGACCAAAGTCAAAATCAGACCAGGCCATATAAACAACCATGATGATTGTCAGCAGGGCATAAAGGTTAAATGGAATTGTCTGTAAAAACAGTGCAAAACCGTCGCCACTTGTATAGCCGGAAACAGCAGCTGCCCATGAAGAAATAGGAGCAATAATACAGATAGGTGCGGCTGTAGCGTCGATGATGTATGCCAGTTTAGCACGGGAGATATTGTATCTGTCTGTTACAGGGCGCATTACAGAACCAACTGTAAGGCAGTTGAAATAGTCGTCAACAAAAATCAGTGCGCCAAGACCAAATGTGGACAGCATTGCACCACGACGGCTTTTGATTTTTTTGTTGGCCCATTCGCCATAAGCTGCAGAACCGCCTGCTCTTGTCATCAGGGCAACCATAATGCCCAGAAAAACAAGGAAAATCAGAATACCGATGTTCCAGCTGTCACCCAGTTTGGAAATCATAACTTCAAAAATAGCTTCTGTTGTAGCAACAGGTGAAAAGTTTGCATAAAGCAGTGCCCCACTCAATATGCCGATAAACAGTGACATATAAACTTCTTTTGTAATCAGTGCCAGGGCAATAGCAATGATTGGTGGTACCAGTGACCAGAATGTTCCTACGAAATTCATAAAAACTTCTCCTTTTCAGTGTCTTTAATTTATGGAATAAAGCACGATAGCTTAAAGTCAAAAAAAATTATGGCACGCAAAGAATGCGCACCATAGTCAATAAAGCCAAAAGGCTTGTATTAAAACTTTAGATAGCACTCCACTTTCGTGACAGTCCGTTACATATTCTGCAACAGCCCAGCCTCCGGCAGTTAAAGGCCCACCGGCAACTTCGGCACAGCACCCCTTTCACCTTTCCGCCTTTACGGTTTGAACAAAGGTTACTATTGAGCTATGCTCCTCTATCGAAACTTTATTGTATGCAGGGAGTTTACCACAGATAAACCAAAAAGTCAAATGTTTTAATATGAAATTAAAGTTTTATGTATAGTATGCAGTGTAGGTTTCTGTAATAAACAATTTCACACAAACAAAAAAGCGGAGCAGTGCTCCGCTTTTATTGTCACGATTATTTAGACATTTCGCTCTGCAGCCATACTGCACCAACATCCAGTGCGTTGTACAGGCCGTTTTTGATACCCTGTTTTTTCATTCTCTGAATAGGGTCCAGAGTTGTGTCTGTAGAAATCAAAGAAACATGTATCTTATCTGATACTGTCTGGTTACCTACCTGCTTTGTGCTAAGTACCTTGAGATAAACAATAACAGGTGCATCTGGGTTACCATAATACATTTCGTCATTGTTGCGCACCAGCGGTAAACCTTTGTAAGTCAATGGTGTGTCCATTGGGTACCTCCTTGAATTTTCTCAGGGAGTTTATGCGAGATAGTTTTTCAGAAGGCTCCGCAGGATATCGTCTCTGTCCAGCTTTCTGATTTTGTTTCTTGCTCCCTGGTGTGTAGTGATGTAGGTAGGGTCTTCTGAAAGAATGTAACCAACTATCTGGTTGATAGGGTTGTATCCTTTTTCCTGCAAAGCATCATACACTTCCTTCAAAGTCTGTCTGATTTCTTCATCTTTTGCATTGTAAATTGAAAAAATAGTGGTTTCGCTCATCCTACACCCTCCTTTTGTACTAACTACTATTGTACAGTATAAATGTGAACAATTCAAGTACAAAAACACCGTATTTCACAATGCGCCATTTTTCTACAGACAAGGTGCATAAATTTCCAGTTTTTCTCTGAAAATATCATGGCAAAAAGGCAAACTGTAATTTGCCTATATACATATGTATTAATTGACAATCAGCATATACGATTGTATAATATTATATTACTAGAATTATTTTTTCTTTTAAATAATGGTGCTGGCGCAATAGCATGTTGTATAGAGAGAAAATGTATATTATTGCGGTAGCATTTAAAAAGTGGAGGAACTATATATGAAAGAAAAATTGGAAGCCTTGGTTCGTGATGGTATCCAGCGGATAAACGCAGCGAAAACAGAGGCTGAACTGCAGGAGGTAAAGGGCACTCTTTTAGGTAAACAGGGCTCTGTTACACTGCTGATGAAAGGCATGGGCAAACTGCCTGCTGAAGAACGCCCAGCTGCTGGCCAGCTGATTAACCGGGCAAAAAACCAGCTGAGCGAACTTATCGACAGCCGCAGAGAAGAACTGAAACTGAAAGCCAGCGAAGTTTCTGCTGACTTTGACTGGTCTGTTCCTGGTCTGCCACCAATGAGCGGTGGTCTGCACCCAATCATCCAGATGTGCTACGACCTGAACGACGCTTTCCGTTCTATGGGTTTTGAAATTTTCGAAGCTACAGATATTTCCAGTGAATACTATTCATTCGATAAACTGAACTTCCCTCCAAACCACCCAGCAAGAGAAAGCATGGATACATACTGGCTGGAAGGTCACGACAGTGGCGAAAGCTGGGACAAGCTGTGCCTGCGCCCACACCTTACAGGTGACAGTGTGCGCTATCTCCAGACACACACAGCTCCATACCGTTTTGTATACCCAGGTCGTGTATACCGTAACGAAACTACTGACGCACGCCACGAAAGAGCATTCTTCCAGTACGAAGCTCTTATCGTTGATAAAGACTTTACATTTACAGCTGGTAAAGTAATGATTCAGACAATCCTGTCCAAAGTATTTGGCAGAGAAGTTAAAATCAGAATGCGCTCCGGCTTCTTCCCATTCGTAGAACCAGGTTATGAAATCGACATGGAATGTCTGGTTTGCGGTGGTAAAGGCTGCAGCGTATGTAAACAGGTAGGCTGGATTGAAGTTATGCCAGGCGGCACACCACATCCAAACGTTCTCCGTTCCGCTGGTCTTGACCCAGATGAATACACAGGTTTCTATGTAAACATCGGTCTGGACAGACTTGTTATGATGCGCTATGGTATCGACGACGTTCGTCTGTTCAACTCAGCTGACCTGAGATTCCTGGAACAGTTCCGTTAATTTAGGAGGTAATACAAGATGTTAGTATCATTGAACTGGATTAAAGATTATGTAAAGCTTCCTGATGACATGGACCTGAAAAAGCTGGCTTATGACCTGACTATGTCAACTGTTGAAGTTGAAGATGCAGAAGAACTGGGCAAAAAATTTGATGGCATTGTTGTAGGTGTTATCACAGAGCTTCTGCCACACCCAAATGCTGACAAACTGCGTATCTGTAAAACAGATATCGGTGGCGGTGAAATCAAAGATATCGTTTGTGGCGGTTCCAATCTGGAAGTTGGCCAGAAAGTTGCTGTTGCCCTGCCAGGCACATTTGTTAAATGGCACGGCGAAGGCGAACCTGTAGAAATCAAAGTTTCCAAACTCCGTGGTGTAGAAAGCTATGGTATGATTTGTGCATCTACAGAAGTTGGTCTGGAAGACCTTCTGCCACTGAGCGGTGAACACGAAATCATGAACCTGAATGCGTTTGAATGTCAGGCTGGCGACCCAATCGCAAAAGCACTGAATCTGGACGACGTTATTCTGGAAATTGACAATAAATCAATGACAAACCGTCCTGACCTGTGGGGTCACTACGGTATTGCAAGAGAAATCGCTACTCTGTACGACCTGCCACTGGTAGAAATCCCAGCATTCGTACCAGAAGTAGAAGGTGGTATCGATGTAAGAATCGGCAATGACGAAAGATGCCGTCGTTTCATCGGTACAAAAATGGAAGGTCTTTCCATCAAACCATCTCCATTTGAAATGCAGAGCCGTCTGTGGAGAGTAGGCCAGAGACCAATCAATGCACTGGTTGACGTTACAAACTATGTAATGATGGCAACAGGTCAGCCTACACACGCTTACGATTCAAACCACATTTCTGAATTTATCTGTGCAAGAATGGCAAACGAAGGCGAAAAACTCCTGCTTCTTTCCGGTGAAGAGCTGGAACTGAACACAGACGACGTAGTTATTGCTGACGCTACAGGCCCAGTAGGTCTTGCTGGTGTAATGGGCGGTGCAAAAGACTCAATCCTGCCAGAAACAACAGATGTAATTCTGGAAGTAGCTAACTTTGAATCCCGTGGTATCCGCAGAACAACACAGCGCTATGATGTAAGAACAGAAGCATCTTCCAGATACGAAAAAGCTATCGACCCAGAAAGATGTGACCTTGCATTCAACATGGCTATGGCTATGTATAAAGAACTGTTCCCAGAAATGAAAGTTGTGGCACACAGCGATGTATACCCAACAGAAATCGAAAAACCAGTTATCGATGTAAGTCTTAACTGGCTGGAAAGACGTCTGGGCCAGACATTCCCTAACGAATATATCGAAAATAAACTGTCCCGCATGGGCTTTGATGTAACTATCGACGGCGACAACCTCCATGTTGTAACACCATCCTGGCGTTCAACAGGTGACATCTCTGAAAGAGCTGACATCATGGAAGAAATCGCAAGAATCTACGGTTACGACAACATCCAGGCTACAAAAATCACAACTACATTTGATGCAGCTATCAACCAGCTGGACTTTGACCTTTCAAGAAAAATCAAAGAATATCTGGCATTCCGTTGCAACATGCAGGAAATTTTCACATATCCTTGGATGACAGATAAAACTGTTGAAGCTATCATGGGCACAACTGATGGTCTGCTGAAACTTTCAACACCACCATCACCAACAGAAAAATTCATCAAATGCTCTATCCTGCCAAATATCTGTGATGCTGTTGCTAAAAACGAACGCTTCTACTCTGAATTCGGTATCTTCGAAGAAGCACAGACATATCTGGACAAAGACTATGTAAGCAAATACGATGAAAAAGAAAAAATCCCACACTATACAAAAGCTATCGGTGGTGCATTCACAGGCAATGCAAACGACATTGTAGGTCTGTTCCGCAAAGCTAAAGGTGTGCTGGAAATGATGCCTAGATACACACACATGGAAGGTTTCACATTCAAAAAAGAAGAAAAACCAGTATGGGCAGACAACACTGTATGGCTGAACATCTATGTTGGCGATGTAAAAGTTGGCGACATGGGTCTGCTGGCAAAGAAACCATCTATGGAATGTGGTATCAAAAATCTGGCTGCTATCCTGTTTGAACTGGACTTCTACAAACTTGTTCCATTCAAATCAAGAACAAACGAATTCAAACACCTGCCAGAATTCCCAGAAAACAACTACGATATTTCCCTGCTGTTTGGCGAAGAAACTAAATGGGAAACAATCTACGAAGCAATTATGAAAAAAGCAAAATCAGAAAAACTGCTGAAATCTGCCTCATTCGTAGATGAATACAAAGGCAAACAGGTTCCACAGGGCAAAAAATCTGTTACAATCCGTCTTACTATTGCTTCCGCTACAAAAACTCTTACTTCTGAAGAAATCGAAAAAGTAGCAGCAACAGTTACAAAAACTCTCGTGCATACACGGGGCGCTGAAATGCGTTACTAATACAAATTTAAAGGCTGTCAAAAGACAGCCTTTTATTTTTTTATAAAACAAGCTATAATATTAAACATAAAATATACGGAGATTATTTATGTTCAATATAGGAATAGATATGACAACTGTGTCAAGAATAGAAAAAAGTTGCCGGAAAGAAAGTTTCAGAAATCATGTGTTTACACAGGCAGAGCAGGACCTGTTTTTCAACAGGGAAAAGCCAAAGTTTTCCTCTCTTGCGGCAAACTTTGCGGCTAAAGAAGCTTTTTCAAAAGCTCTTGGCACAGGTATAAGAGATTTCAATATAAACGAAATAGAAATACTGCGAGACGAACTGGGTGCGCCATATTTCAATTTTTATGGCAAAGCCGCTGAAATAGTATCCACTGCTGGCTACAAGGCAAAGGTTTCCCTTTCTCACGAAGGCGACAATGCCATAGCTATGGTTTTATTGGAAAAATAAACCTGTAATAAATTACCATTGTGATATAGTCACTTACATATTCTGGCATATGGTGTATAATGACCTTAATAAAACATTATACCAATAACAATCCAGAAAAGGAGACTATATATATGAAAACAATAAGAAAAATTTCTGATAACATTTATTATCTTGGCGCAAACGACAGACGCCTTGCACTTTTTGAAAATTTATTCCCACTGAGCAACGGTGTTTCCTATAACTCTTATTTCATCGATGATGAAAAAACAGCACTGGCTGATACAGTTGACCGTTTTGTATCAGATGCATTTTTTGAAAATCTTGAAGTTCTGCTGAAGGGCAGAAAACTGGACTACCTGATTGTTCATCATATGGAGCCAGACCACGCCGCCAATATGGGCAGACTTATAGAAATGTACCCTGAAATGAAGGTGGTATGCTCTATGAAAGCAAACCAGATGGTACAGCAGTTCTTCGGTGCGGATTTAGGCGACAGAGCGATAATCGTAAAAGACGGTGACAGCCTTTCCCTTGGTAAACACAAGCTTCACTTTATCACAGCGGCTATGGTTCACTGGCCAGAAGTTATTATGAGCTATGAAGAAAGCACAGGCATACTGTTCTCTGCTGATGCATTCGGTGCATTTGGAGCACTAGATGGCAAAATTTTCAATGACGAAATCCAGATTGATGAAAGCTGGTGGGGTGAAGCCAGAAGATACTATGCAAACATAGTGGGCAAATATGGTCTGCAGGTACAGGCTGTTCTCAAAAAAGCTGCAAAGCTTGATATTAAAATGATTGCTCCTCTCCACGGACCTGTATGGCGCAAAAATATAGCTGACTTTATAGGCAGATACGACCTGTGGAGCAGATACCAGCCAGAAGAAAAAGGCGTGCTGATTGCCTATGCTTCCATGTATGGCAACACAGAAGCGGCGGCAAATGCACTGTCACTGGCTCTGGCAGACAGAGGCATAGATAAAATACGGGTTAGAGATGTATCAGTAACAGATGTATCTGAACTGATTTCTCTGGCGTGGAAATACAGTAACATCGTAATTGCCGCACCAACATACAATATGAACATGCATCCGAAAATGGAACACTTTGTGATGGATATGAAACATCTCAATCTCCAGAACAGAGCAGTGTCCATAATCGAAAACGGCTCATGGGCGCCAGCAGTTATAAAAGTGGCATCAGAAATACTGTCCTCCATGAAAAACATGAGAATTCTGGAGCAGAAGATTTCTATAAAATCTGCACTGCATGATATAGAGCCTATCGAAAAAATGGCTGACGAAATTGCAGAAGATTTAAAAAATTAAGCATATAAAAAACGACCTGTGAAAACAGGTCGTTTTGTTGTTTAGAATAATATGATACCTAATACAGCTGATAAACTTAAAAATACTACAGGATGTAATTTTTTGAATTTCTTTACGTTTTGTAATACGGCAACAAGAGCAAAAATACCAACTGCACGCCAGTTAATTGCTGTCATAAGTGTTGCCAGTGTAGCGCCTTCATACAGCAGGGTAACTTTTGCAATGCCGATAAGTGCAGACATAATCAGCGCCAGCACACATGGGCGCAGACCGTAAAATGCCCGGTCGATGTATTTGTTGCCACGGAAAGCAGTGATAAACTTTGCCACTACTGTCATCAGCACAATGGCAGGGAACACCAGACCCATTGTGGCGCACACACCGCCCAGATAGCCTGCTGTGTTGTAACCTGCGTAGGTTGCGATGTTAACAGCAATAGGACCAGGGGTGCTTTCGCTTATGGCGATAAAGTCTGTCAGCTGTGCCAGAGTAAACCAACCAGTTTCAACAGCCATATCTTCAAGGAATGGAATTGATGCCATACCACCGCCAAAGGTGAAAATAGCTACTTTACAGAATTCATAGAAAAGCTGGAAATAAATCATTTGTCATTACCTGCCTTTCTTTTTTCTTCCATATTTTTTGATACAATACCGATAATAGCACCGATAATAACAGGAACAACAGGGCTTACATCTACAAACAGCAGTGCCGCCAATGCAATAAGGAATGTTACAGTTGTCACCGTGTCAACCAGACTTTTTTTGCGGAGATTCAGCACTGTTTTCAGAATAAGAGCGCATACACCTGCACGGATACCCATAAGAGCCGCCGCAACAGCAGGCACAGACATAAAGTTGTTCAGCACGCTGGCGATAATAAGGATAACTATAATTGATGGTACTACCACGCCAAATGCGGCTACTATACCACCCAGCACACCCGCAATATGGTTGCCACACAGTACACTTGTGTTAATGGCAATAATACCGGGTGCACACTGTGCCAGCGCATAATAGTCTGCGATTTCTTCTTTTGTCAGCCAGCCGTGGCTGTCACTTACTTCTCTTTCCAGAATTGGCAGCATAGCCAGACCGCCACCAAAGGTCAGCCCGCCTACACGGCAGAAAGAGAAAAATATATCCAGATATTTTTTCATTTTTTCGCCTTCTTTTAAATATAATTTGCTACTAATATATAATAGCACTACTTGCAAAAATTGTAAAATAAAAAGCGGAGAAAACTCCGCTTTTGTTTTTGCTATATCTTTTGATATCTGTTAAATCTTAAAAATGTTTCGCCATCTTCGGTGATTATATCATAAACCAGTCGGTAATGGCCTATGGATTTATGGTCTGGGTCGCCAGAAGAAGAATCGGGTGCCAGCATTTCGAATTCACTGTAAACTTGCTTGCCATCGTCAGAAAAATAGCTGTTTATATCGCCATTAACCCTATAAGACTGTACTCCCCAGCCAAAGTCTGTAGAAAATTCAAAAGATTTTGTATTTTCATTGTATTCACCATTTGGTGGGTTGCCAAAATCTGTCAATGCATCCCAATCATAATCGCCAAAAATATGACGGATTACCTTGTTCATGTTGGTTACTTTAAACTGTGAAACGCCTTTGTCCTGCAACAGTGGAAAAATGTTGTAATAACAGAATTCTGTGTCATCCATATATGTCATCCGACAGATAAAATACCTGTAGTTGAATTGTGGGTTTTCTGGTGTGGAACTTGTGTTTACAGCTCGTGTAATTCTTTCGCTGATAATATCTGCACATATCAAAGCGTTATCAGCACCAATCACATCTACAGCAGGGTAGTCGGCTGGTGTTGTTTCAGTAACTGATGAACCATCTTCAAAAACTTCTCCGTACTGACCAATCAATCTGTCTTTTTCGAAATCCAGATAACCGGAAATCAATTCTTCATCCGATGGATATTCGTCAAAAATAAATTTCGGAGTATCTTTGTCAGACATATACATTTTATATGCATCAGTTTCAATATTTCTTACTGATGAGGTGCGATAGCCTATACCCATAGAGATAATGGTTTCATAACCATTTTCAGAATACTTTATTATAACCATCTTTTCTCTGGAATCCGGCACATATTTTTTAGTGATTTCATAATCAATAGTATCTGTGGATACAATGGTTGTTATAGGCATCGTTGATTTTCTATACAGCAAAAAGCCTGCTGATACCACAATTACTGCCAGCATCAATATCCGTAAAATTTTCTTTTTCATGCAATCACATCCTTTAAACTGATTATATCACATAGTACAGTGTTGGCTATGATAAATATGTGAAAATTACAAAACTGTCACAAATAAAAAAGCGGAGAAATCTCCGCTTTAAAATCCTATCATTGTAAAAATACTGTCGCCTGTCCGCATTGGCAGAATCAAAGATGTGCTGGCATAAACATAAGCGTTGTAAAAACTGATGCCGATGATAAAACACATCATCACGATAAACAGCTTGTCCACAGCCTTGTTGTCCATTTTCTTGGACAGCTTTCTGCCTACAATGCCGCCAGACACACCGCCAGCCATCATTGTCAACAGTTTTGGCAGCTCAAATGCTGGTACACCTGTGATGAATGTGGATATTACGCTGGCCGCCTGACTGAACAGAATTACATACAGGCTGTTGGCCGACGCCACCTTTGTCTGCATACTGAAAAAGTAATAAAATACCACCAGATTGATAGGGCCGCCACCGATACCCAGAAAGCTGGAGACCACGCCCAGACACAGACCGATAACAAAACAGCCCACTGTACCGCTTACATTTTTTGTTTTGATTTTTTCTTTGTTAAGGGTGTAGACCAATGTTGCTATGGTGATAATTGCCAGTGCAAAAGATTGCACTGCGCCAACCATCTGGCGGTTGGCAAACATATCGCGCACAGTGTTAAACAGGTTTTTACCCAGCACACCGCCAATGGCCGCACCGATAGCCAGTGGAGTAACTGTTTTCATTTCAACAGTTTTTTCACCGCTTTTCAGGCTTTTGACCACAGAATAAGTTGTCATTGCCAGCACAGTACAGCCAGATATAAAACTGATGGTACTTGCACTGCCAAACTGTATAAAGTCCAGCACAGGTTTTATAATAACGCCGCCGCCCATGCCGCAGATAGCACCTGCGATACAAGCACAGAAACTGATAAGAAATGCAATAATCATAATAAAGCGCCCTTTGTGAATAATGAATACATATAATTATATAGCTTTTTTGTGTTATAAGCAATAAAAAAGTGGGCTGTTGTCAGCCCACTGCAATATATTATTTATTTGCCCATACAGCAACTGATTTTGCAAATACAGGAATCAGGCTGTCGATGATTTTACCGTTAAGGATAAGGCCCAGAATTGTTGCATAGCCCCATACACCGCCAGTGATTACGCCGATAATGCAATATACTGCGTATGTTGTGTAGCAGCCGAAAGCATAGCTTTTTTTGCTCAGGTCAGCAATCATCAGGATAAGGTTGTCAGAAATACCTGCGCCGAAGTCGATGCACAGATAGAATGCAACGCCGATACTGAGAATGATACAGCCAATCAGTGGATATGCAAATTTTACAATCATTTCTGGTGCGTTGATTACATTGAGCAAAGCACAAACAGGGTCAATTGTCCAGCCGATTGCAAAAACAGTGATAACAGTTGTGAAAGTAAGTCTTTTGCGGTAGAAAAGCAGCATAAATGCAAAAATGATAAAGCTGACAATGTTTGTCATTGTACCGAAAGCAATATCAAACATCTGGCTGAAGCCACTTACCATAACGCCCATTGGGTCATTACCCATGCCACTTGTAACCATAAATGCACAACCGATACCGATAATAATCTGGCCGATTATAATGATTAAATATTTTTTAATTAAAACCATTGTTTTGTTATCCATATATATTCACCTGTTTACTTAATTAAATTAAAAAAATGATAATTTACCCAACGGAATATTATATATTATAAGGTGTGCAATGTCAAATGAAATTTAGCAAATTAATCACAAAAATTTCATTTGTATACTGAAGAAAAAGTGGTATACTATAAATAAGGAAAGCTTATACAGATTTTTCCACTAACTGTAAAGGAGAATTGCCATGGATTTCAGAAATACCAGTGTAAAACTGGCAGCACTTAAAGCCGGGCAGCTGGCACTGATGGGACACCGCACAGTTTTAAAAAGCAAAGTCTTTGCCACAGATATGGCTATAAACAGTCTGGCTATGTTGGCGGCAAAAGAAAAAATGAGCCCACGGCCACAAACCACAGCAGCAATGGAAAAAACAGACAAGGAGAGTACAGATATGAAAAGCTTGATTAAAGGTATCGTTGCAATCGCGGCAATCGGCGCAGCAGTAGGTGCTGGCTATGCTTACTACAAAAAGAACAAAACATCCGAACAGGATTACGAAGAACTTCTCTATGCAGATGATATGGAAGACGAAGTAGAATATGTAGAAGTTGAATCCAAAATGGACAAAGTTGTTCATGCAGCAGAAGATGTGAAAGAGGTTGTTAAAACAGCTGCTGGCGATGTAGCATTTGCAGTGTCAGATGCATTTTACGATGTAAAAGAAGCTATCAACAACGCTATCGAAGACTAATGTAAAAAATATATTTCCGGGGGCTTTTGCCCCCGGATAATAAAAATGAAATTTTCTAAAAATAAGTGTTGACAAACCACAAAACGCGTGATATAATAATTTTACGCTAAAAATAGATATCGCGGAGTGGAGCAGCATGGTAGCTCGTCGGGCTCATAACCCGAAGGTCGTTGGTTCAAATCCGGCCTCCGCAACCATAAAAGTCTTAATCATCCCAGTGATTAGGGCTTTTTTCTTTTGTCTGAAACCCTATTTACATTATTTCAGTACAGCTTTTTTGAATAGTTGTACCGAAATTGTACCGAGCTGAAATTAGATATTATCAACTTTAAAACATATTTTTTACAAGTTTAATACATAAATTAACCTAAATCTAACAAAATTTAACATCTTTTTATCATCTTTTCTTTACATCAGATAAGTACAGGTATTAAAAAATCTGTACAGTTTCTGTACTGAAAGGATGATTTTTCTTTTATCAGCCAAAAATTACAGTATTCATTTCTTGAAAAGCTTTTAACTTTGCTTCTGTAATTGTGTGGGCATATCTTGTGGAAACTGTTGTAGGAACATCTCCTATGTAGGCCGCTGCCGAAACAACATCTACACCTTTACTGATAAGTGTAGAGGCAACTGTGTGCCTGAATGCGTGAGGATTGATATGTGGAAAATCAGGGTCTGTTTTCCTGTTTTTATCAGTTATGCGTTTGAATTGTCTTGTGATGATGTCAGGGTTCATCAGGCCACCTTTTTCTCCTGTGAAAATGTAGTCTGTTTCTATCCAATCATCTCCATATCTTGCTTTTTCGCCATCAAGCCAAAAGAGGTACAGCCTTAACATATCTTCAATTTCTTTTGACATCGGCAAACTTCTTGCTTTTCTTGCTTTGGTGTAATCTTTTTCATACACACCATCTTTTGAGTTGTATAACACACAGCTATCAATAGTAAGAATATGATTTTTAAAGTCTATTGATTTGTATTTCAGCCCTGTATATTCTGCTCGTCTGCCACCATATTGGAGCATTAAAAATCCAATAGTTCGCCATTTTATGCTTTCCTTTTGGAAAGCTTTTTTTATTTTCTCAATTTCATCAGACTGATAATAATTAGGTGTTTTTGAAACACTTGATGAAACCTTGATGTCTTTCGCAGGATTAAAAGCAATTAAATGTTGTCTTCGTGCTTCTTCAAGAATGCTTGATATAAGTCTGTGATATTCCAAAACAGTTTTTTGTGATAAACCTTTATCTGATTGCTTTTTGTTAGTGCCTGCTTCTGATAAACTTTTATAAAATTTATTCAGATGATTACCTGTAATATCTTTAACTTTCCAATGGCCAAAAGCAGGCAGAATTCTGTTATCCAACATATTCTGATACCTTGATAAAGTGCTTAATTCTACACCTGATAACTTTTTGAGTTCCATAGCTTTATCCACAAACTCGTCAAAGCGAATATTGTTGCTTTCTATCATCAGGCCTTTACACTCTATTTCAAAAGAAGCTGTTTCTTTTTCTATAAGTTTTTTAAGCTGTCTTTCAGATATTCCTTTTGGCACTTTTACTGTTTTTAAATATGGGGGGAGTTCTTTTCCGTTTCTATCTACACCTTTATAGATTTTTATTCTGAATGAGATTACATCCCCATTTTTATTTTTGTTTTTGATTATTGTTGCCATACTTGGACTCCTTTCATATCCAAGCACATTTCTCGCAAATTTCTTTTTCTTATCTTATCATAAAATCTTTTTGTTGCCAATACTCGACTTACATTAGAATCAGAGAAACTGACAAGTCAGGGTGTATAATAAAGACAAAGAAAGGGAGAGGAAAACAAAAAGAAAAACCTCTCCAAACAAAATAAAAAAGATAAAAGATTGAAAGGATTAACCACTATGAAAAACCCAATGAAAAGAGAAGAAATGATTAACAGCACAAACTTTGACAGAGCAACAAACACATTCACAATCACAAAGAAACTTTACAATGCCTCTTGTAAATATGGTTCAGAAGCTTACGACTTCATCGAAGAACTTAAAAGAAACCATCCTGATTGTAAAATTGAAGTTAGAAAGACAGCTAAACGAGATTCTTACGATGGCCTGAACTACAAATATATGAAAGCATATATTGAAAAGCATACAGAAAAAGATAATAAAATCAGAGCAGAATTTGATACACTGCTCGAAGATAAAGCCAATTACCTTGAAGTTAAAAAATGGTTCTTTAAAAACTTCCCTGATGTTAAAGAATTTGGCACAAAGACAGATTCAAACAAAATTTTAGGCAAGACAGTAAAAAAAGCAGCTTAATAAAAATCAACAGATAATAAGAAAGCCGAGGACACGACTATGACTAACTACATTAAGATTGACCACAAAAATAAAAAACTTGTTTATGACAGAGCATTTGCTAAAAATTCAAGTATCGTTGGCTCAACAGAATACCATC
>JAZQYH010000039.1:0-1513 GCA_045633415.1 Oscillospiraceae bacterium
CAGTGAAGGCGGTGACGGTGAAGGCGGTAACGGCTAAGAAAAGGGGGTGCTAATATGAATTATGCACCACTAAACTATCAAAATATCAATCTGGCTGCTGGGCGGTTTTCGCCCAGCACCGTAAAAGCGCATAACAATTTATCTTTTTGGTTTTGGTCGCGGTCTTTATATCAGCGCATGGCTTCTGTCATAGAGTTTGAAGTACCTGAAAACTGGGAAGGTAAGACAAAAGATTTCTTTGTGTACTGTCTTTTCAAATATGGCTATGTTGCCATATTTACAGATGATAAGTTTGGGTTATCATTTCAGCCTTGCAGCCTTAAAGGGTATGACTTTTACTATCAGCCCACACAGGCGCTTGTAGCTAACCCATTACTTGAAAAGACTTTCACTATCAGTGACGACTGTGAAATCTTGAAGCTTACCCCTGATTATTTTACTTGCTTTGATATAATTGACTACTACGCTGAAAAGCTTTCTATGCTTGATGTAAGTATCAATTCTTCTATTGTTAATAGTAAGTTTGCTTACTTACTGGGTGCTAAGACTAAAGGCGCAGCACAGGCACTGAAGAAGCTACTTGACCAGATCAATAAAGGTGAGCCAGCAGTGATATATGATTCGCGTATCTTTGATGACCCTTCTTCAAAAGGTGATGTATCACCTTTTCAGACGTGGTTTAGGGATAGCATGAAGAATAATTATATCACTTCTGATCTTCTTCAGGACTTTCAGACACTTCTTAATGACTTTGATAGAGAAATAGGTATACCAACTATACCATATCAGAAGAAGGAAAGACTTGTACAGTCTGAAGCTGAAAGCACTGAAATTGACGCTAAAGCCAGATCAATCGTATGGATAAATACGCTTGATTCATCAATAAAAGAAGTTAAGCAGCTGTACCCAGACATCAAACTGTCGGCACGTCTAAGGTATGGCGAAGCTGGTGAAGGGGGTGACGAAAATGAGTAGCGCAAAAGTTACATTACTTGCTATGAATACCTTTTTCGCTAATGCTAACGGTGATCTTTTTCAGGGGCTGACGCTTCCTGAAGGACTGGCTAAAAACACGCTTACAAATAACATTCTGCTTCAGGGCGGAGAGTTTGAAGTGCTGTATTCTGACCCTTTCTTTTTTCAAAATGCTATTTCTATATGGGCTGATAGAGAAGCTGCTACCTTTAAAAGATGGGTTGACGCACTGGCTATTGAATACGCACCACTTGAAAATTATGACAGGCACGAAGACTGGACTGACACCCTTGATTCTGATGGCACAAGTCGCACAACAGGAACAAACGACACCAGCACTTCTGGAACTGTCACAACAGATGTAAGCGCGTATGATTCTACTGGCTACCAGCCAAAGGAAAAAGTCACAACATCAGAAACTATTGACAATGATACGACTGAAAACAACACCAGTACACTTGATAATGAAGGTGTGCATACTGGAAGAATACACGGCAATATAGGCGTGACCACTTCACAGCAAATGCTTGAAGCTGAA
>JAZQYH010000040.1:0-2167 GCA_045633415.1 Oscillospiraceae bacterium
GAAAAAGACTTTGCAGACGCAGAAGGCACACAGGAATTGGCATTTGAAGACATTTACCTTGGTGCTCTCGGTCACTCACTCACAAAGACAGAAGCAAAAGCAAACAGCTGTACAACAGCTGGTAACAGTGAATACTACACTTGTGACGCTTGCGGTCTGTACTTTGCAGACGAATTCTACGAAGTAGAAATCGAAGAAAACAGCTGGATTATTCCAGCAGCTGGCCACACAATGTCCTTCACAGCAGCAAAAGATGCTGACTGCACAAACGCAGGTAACACAGCATACTATACTTGTGATGTTTGCGGTCTGTACTTCTCTGATGAAGAAGGCAACAATGAAATCAGTGAAAACTCTTGGGTAGTAAAAGCTCAGGGTCACGAAATGACATTTACAGCTGCAAAAGCTGAAACATGTACAGAACCTGGTAACGAAGCATACTACACTTGCGGTGTATGTGAAAAAGACTTTGCAGACGCAGAAGGCACACAGGAATTGGCATTTGAAGACATTTACCTTGGTGCTCTCGGTCACTCACTCACAAAGACAGAAGCAAAAGCAAACAGCTGTACAACAGCTGGTAACAGTGAATACTACACCTGTGACGCTTGCGGTCTGTACTTTGCAGACGAATTCTACGAAGTAGAAATCGAAGAAAACAGCTGGATTATTCCAGCAGCTGGTCATACACTGACAAAAACAGACGCTGTTGAAAACTCTTGTACAACAGATGGCAACAGCGAATATTACACTTGTGGTGTTTGTGGTCTGTTCTTTGCAGATGAAGGCGGCGAAAACGAAATCAGCGAAAACTCCTGGATTATTACAGCTAAAGGTCATAGCTGGGACAAAGGTAAGGTTTTTGTAGAACCAACAGAAGAAACAGAAGGCGAAATGCTTTATACATGTGAAAACTGTGGTGATACATATACAGATTCTATCCCAACACTGAGCCATGTTCACAAAATGAACAAAACAGAAGCTCAGGCTCCTGACTGTACAAATACAGGTAACAGTGAATACTTTACTTGTTCAGGTTGTGGCAAATACTATGCTGACGAACTGGGCGAAACTGTAATCGAAAAAGACTCCTGGCTTATCTCTGCAACAGGTCATACAATGACCAAAACAGAAGCACAGGCAAACAGCTGTACAGATGCTGGTAACAGTGAATACTACACTTGTTCAGCTTGCGACCTGTTCTTTGCAGATGAAGACGGCAAAAACGAAATCAGCGAAAACTCTTGGATTATTGCCGCTGAAGGACACACTATGTCTCTTACAGAGGCAAAAGATGAATCCTGTACAGATGCTGGCAATACTAAATATTGGACTTGCTCTGAATGTGGAAAATTCTTTGAAGATGTACAGGGCAAAACAGAAATTGCAAAAGATTCTTGGGTAATCCCGGCAACAGGTCATACAATGGCCAAGACAGAAGCACAGGCAAACAGCTGTACAGATGCTGGTAACAGTGAATACTTCACTTGTGGCAACTGCGGTCTGTTCTACTCTGACATTGCTGGCGAAAACGAAATTGCAAAAGATTCCTGGATTATCCTGGCAGCTGGTCATACAATGGCTAAAACAGAAGCACAGACAAACAGCTGTACAACAGCAGGTAACAGCGAATACTACACATGTTCAGTTTGCGGTCTGTTCTACTCTGACATTGCTGGCGAAAATGAAATCGAAAAAGATTCCTGGATTATCCCAGCAGCTGGCCACACAATGGCTAAAACAGAAGCACAGGCAAACAGCTGTACAGACGCTGGTAACAGTGAATACTACACATGTTCAGGCTGTGGTAAATTCTACGCAGACGCAGAAGGTAATACAGAAATCGAAAAAGATTCCTGGATTATCACAGCTCTGGGTCACAAAATGACATTTACAGCAGCAGTAGAAAACACATGTACAACAGCTGGTAACTCTGCTTACTACACATGTTCAGAATGTGGTAAATACTACACTGACGAAGCTGGCGAAAACGAAATCGCAAAAGATTCCTGGATTATCGCTGCTAAAGGTCATGCAATGTCCCTTACAGAAGCAAAAGACAACAGCTGTACAGAAGACGGTAATACAAAATACTGGACATGTGCAAACTGTGGTAAGTTCTTTGAAGACGTACAGGGCAAAACAGAAATCGAAAAAGATTCCTGGA
>JAZQYH010000041.1:0-1469 GCA_045633415.1 Oscillospiraceae bacterium
ACACTACAAACCTTTTACTTGGTGATGAGCAACAGCCAGACATCCAGAAACAGCCATACATACTGATTGTACAGAGAAAACAAGTGCAGGATGTGAAAAAACTGGCGGCAAACTTTGGAATTGACCAGCACGACATCGATACCATTGTACCGGACAGTGACACAGAATTGCAGATTAATGGGGATAACGAAGTAAAAGGCAGTGAAAAGGTAACAGTAATTGCAAAACTTTGGAAAAAAGACGGATTAGTTCACATTATGAGAGCTACTAAAACAGTGGTTATCCAGCCAGAGACAACTATTAATGGGCTGTCACGTTACCCTATTGCAATGTACACATGGAAGCCACGAAAAGGGCTGGCAAGAGGTGATGGTGATATCTGGGATAAGATTCCAAACCAGATTTCCATTAATAAATCACTGTTCAGGATGGAACAGGCTGTAAAAAGTGCCGCATATCCTATCAAGGTTTATAAAAGTGAGCTGTTGCAGGATAACCAGCTGGCAAAGCTGAATCAGCCAGGGGCATCAGTAGCGGTGAGAGGGCTGGGTGAAACAAGCCTTGCAAACATTATCAACTATCTGCAACCTGCAAATATTTCACCATATGCAAAAAGCTACTGGCAGGATTTGATTACGCTGACAAGGGAATTATCTGGCAGTGGCGACAATCTTGAAAACGTAAACCCAGAGCAGGCATCTGGTGCAGCTATTCAGGCTGTAATGGATGCAAAGCTGATGAACGTAAACATGCAGGTATCAGCATATAAACAGTTTGTGGAAGATATTGCATGGATTTGGTACGAAATGTTTGTAGCATACAATCCAAACGGCATTGAGGTGGTGGAAGAAACACCAGAAGGCATAACAAGATATATTATTCCACAACTGGAATTGAAAGCACTGAAGGTGGATATCAAGGTGGATGCACTGCCAAGTTCTGCTACACATGCCGCAATAAAAGATGCACAGTTAAGAGGATTGCTTGATAATGGATTTATCAGCTTTGAGGAATATGTATCATCACTGGCGGAAGATAGCCAGATGCCTGTGGAAGCATTCAGACGAATTGTGGAAAACAGACAGCAGGCACAGCAGATGCAGGCACTTATGGCACAGCTCATGGGTGGCCTGCCACAGACAACAGGGGGACTTGGCAATGAAATGCAAACAGTGTAACACAGAAATGCTGGTGGACAGAGTGGTGGAAAAAGAAGCCGATGGTGTGGCGGAATTTTACTACAAATGTCCAAACAAACAGTGTAGCAATTATGGCTACAAGGAAAAACCAGCAGAAAAAGCTGAATAGTCTGTGGAGATGCGATTCTTCACTACGTTCAGAATGACAGAAACAAAGCAGACTCGACAGACTCTATAAAGGGTATCGAGTCTGTCAGTTTATATATTCGCAAGCCAACAGCGTAGAAATGGCAGAAAGAAGGCAACCAATATGGAAGAAAAAGACATTGT
>JAZQYH010000042.1:0-36846 GCA_045633415.1 Oscillospiraceae bacterium
AACAGCTGTATTTTATAGGCAAAGACGTGGCAGAGGCATTAGGATATCAGAATCCACAAGACGCCATTAAAAATCATGTGTATGTTGAAGACAAGGTGATGGGTGAGCCAAATTCTACCCCATATATTTTGGACTCCATGGGGCGAAAACAGTATCCGACATTCATCAATGAATCCGGCTTGTATGCATTGATTTTTGGCAGCAGGCTTGAATCTGCCAAGGAATTCAAACACTGGGTAACAAGTGAGGTTCTTCCATCAATCCGCAAAACTGGTAGTTATTCAATGACAGAAAACCAGAAGATGGTGGCCGAAACCAGAATGCACAATATCCGCATACGCAAAGCAGCAATACTTAATAAGATTGCAGAAGATTACAGCGGTACATACAGACAGGTGTTGCAGTCTTATGCGACCAAAGAACTGACAGGTGAATTTCTGCTGCCTTTGCCGGAAGCCGGGGAAAAGACATTATCTGCTACAGAACTGGGGAAAATCCTCGGTATTTCGGCAAATATGGTAGGGAAGATAGCGAATACCCATAATCTGAAAACACCGAAGAACGGCAAATTTTTCTACGATAAGAGCAAATACAGCAACAAGGAAGTGGAGACATTCAGGTATTTTGAAAGTGCCGTGGACGTGTTTAAACAGTTTTTGTAGGAGGTAACTATGGCCAGAGAAAAGGAACTGTTCAGGGATAACCTGGAAAGGCTGGACGGGCAGTTTGAAAAAGAGCTGCTGTCTGTTCGGCAGGTTTCAAGGTTCTGCGGTCTTTCAGAGGAAAGATGCAAGGAGATGTTTCCGTTTAACAAGGTTGGCGGAAGATGGTATATCAGCAAGGTTAAGCTGGCAAGTGCACTGAGTTAGGAGGTGAGATGGTGGGCGGAAAGCTGGTACATATAAACGGAAAAGCTTATGCGGTGAATCTGAAGTGTGAGCTGACCGATGGTCAGAAGGTGCTGTGCTCCAGAATGAAACCGGTGGAGTGTCACAAATGCGAGCACTACAAAGCGGTGCTGTCGGCGCCGGATTTTTATGAAATTCTTAACGATAAGCAGAAGACAATCAGGAGGTAAATGATGGAAAGAAAACAGCCACAGAGAAAATTTTATTTTACATACGGTACAGACCACTGGCCGGGCGGCGGCTGGACAGAGGTGTTTGCAGTGGACAGGCACCAGGCAGAGGAACTGTTCTGTAGAAAGCACCCGAGAAATGAATACGGGCAGATAGTATGCTGCAGTATTTACGATGAAGAAACATTTAAACTTACAAAGATGTACAAGCACGGCAATTTTGGTAAGCGCTGTGTTGAAGTGATAAATATGGAGGTAAAAAGATGAAATTTACAAAAGAATGGGAAAAAAAATAAGCGACCGGAAGGTTGCCCTGGCAATAACAATGGACAATCTGACAAGCACTGATGCAATGATAAAAGCTGAATGTGCAGAGAGAAAATTAGTCATGCAGGCAGAGGGCGGACATATGACGCAGCTTCTTATAGCCGGTGGCCTTGTGGCGGCTCTTCTGAAAGATTTTGAAGGCGAAAGCAGAGAATACCGGGAGGCAGTATTCCTGGCTTCACTTGAACTGCATCTGGGGCAGCTGAAAAAAGGCGACAGAGGCGAAATTGAAATAAAGGTGTAGATATGAAATACATAGGACAGATGATGGTGATATCCTCTGCAATACTGGCAGGGGCATGCCTGGACGGATGGGCGCAGGAGTGGTTCGGGTTTTGGGGTCTGGTTGGCAGACTGGCATTTTTTGCAGGTACATTCCTGCTTGGTCTGTGGCTGGAACACAGAGCCACAAAAAGAAAGAGAGCCCGTGTGCGAAGCAAAGCGAGCTACAGTGGATCGCGAGCAAGCTGTAAAAAATCATAAAAAAAGCCTTATGTGTGGGGCACATAAGACTTTTCAGTAACAACAAATCTAAAGCAATTTGTCACTCCTGATTATAACATCAGAGTGGCGGAAAGGTCAACATGTATCAATTAGATTATATGGAGTGTCCTGTTTGCGGTAATGAATTGGACGTGGACACTGCGGTATATCTTCAGGGCGGGGACGTAGTTGGATGTGAACACTGTGTGGATATTACATACCCCTGCCTGCTGGAAGAAGATGCAGAGGAAGCGGCACAGGATGCATATGAGAATTACCTGTGGGACTATTCACAGGAAAGAAAGCGGGGGATATTCTGATGGCGAAAATTCAGGATGAATTCCCAGGCGGTGTGAAGTGGTACACCGGAGGGGTGGCCCATGTACCGGTATTCTTTCCGCAGGACAGGGTTATATGTCAGTATTGCCGGTTCTGCAGAAGTGAAAAAGAATTGGAGAGATACTGGTGCAGGCTCACCAATGAGATGATTTACAATCCGTATAACAGCATCGGGGGAAGCTGCCCGATAGTATTTGATAATCAGGAGGAAAACAATGAGTAAGGATGTTCTGGTCTTCAGACCGCATACATCAAGGGAAAACAGTAAAGTTATGAGAGTTTCTGACTCTTTCGATGAACTGGTTTCTTACATAAAAATCAAAACAAATCTGCCTGTTCATGTGATTACACAGCAGATAGCGGCATACATGGTGGACAAGATTGTTATTGATGACAATGACAGCCTGTTCAGTCTGGGAAAGGAGTAGGTTATGGGAATACCTGTTCTTGTAATAGGGGAAAGCGGCAGTGGCAAGTCAACCAGCCTGCGCAATTTCTCCCCGGAAGAGATAAGTATATTCAATGTGGCAGGCAAGCGCCTGCCCTTTAAAAAGAAACTGCCGGTGGCAACTACAGCAGATTATCAAAAAATAATGGGCGGTCTGGCAAAAGGGACAAAGAAAACCTATGCCATAGATGACAGCCAGTATCTGCTGGCCTTTGAGATGTTTGACAGGGCAAAGGAAACAGGCTACAGCAAATTTACAGACCTGGCACTGAATTTTTACAACCTGATTCAGTTTGTTATAAGACAGCTGCCGGAAGATACAATAGTTTTCTTTCTGCATCATACCGAGCAGACAGAAGGTAAAACCAAAGCCAAAACAATAGGTAAAATGCTGGACGAAAAGCTGACGGTGGAGGGGCTGTTCTCCATTGTACTGCTGGCAAAAACAGACGGCACAAGATATTACTTTGAAACCCAGAGTGATGGCTATACTACAGCAAAAAGCCCGATGGATATGTTCAGTAAAGAAATAGACAACGATTTGAAAGAGGTGGACAGGCTTATCAGGGAATACTGGGACCTGGCACCTAACAGTAAAGGAGAATAAATATGAGAGCATTTAAAGGCTATAATGAAGCGAAGGTTTACACAGAAACAGAAAAACTGCCTGCAGGAGCATATATTGTGCGTCTGATGAAAGGTGCAAGAGTAGAAAAGTACACTTGGGGCGAAGTGCTGCTGGTTCCTTTTGATATTGATGAAGGTGAATATAAAGATTTTTACACAAAGCAGTTCCAGAGCAGCCAGCTGGAAGACAAAAAATACAAAGGTGTTTTCCGTATGTCGTTGCCGAAAGAGGATGGTTCTGAACAGGATGAGTGGACACTGCGCCGCCTGAAAACAAACCTTGTGGCTGTGGAAGACAGCAATGCCGGTTATCACTGGGACTGGAATGAGGCAGGACTTGCCGGCAAAAAGGTAGCAATGCTGTTCCAGAACAAAGAGTGGGAGTTCAACAATCAGACAGGCTGGAGTGCACAGCCACACAGCTTTATCAGCATTGAAAAACTCCGTGAAGGCAAATACAAGCTGCCTGCGGACAAACCGCTGGCAAACAAAAAGGGCGGTATCAGTATAAATCCTGCAGATGATTTTACTCCGCTGGCCTCTGATGATGGAGATCTGCCGTTTTAAAGGGGTGACTGTATGAAATATTACCCAAGTGAAATTGACGGTATTCTCTCCACCATGGAAATAATCGTGGACACCAGGGAACAGAATACAGCCCGGCTGAAAAAGAGGATGGAGGGGTTCGGATGCCCTTCCATCCGCGCCAAGCTGGACTATGGGGATTATTCTTTTCAGTATACTTTGCCTGACGGAACAGTGAAAAATGGACAGGATATAGCAGTAGTGGAAAGAAAAATGAGTCTGACCGAGCTGGCCAGCTGCTTTACAAGCGGCAGGGCAAGATATGCCAGGGAATTTGAAAGGGCAGCCCGGGCCGGTACACAGATACATACAATTATCGAAAATGCCACTTACGAAAAGCTGTACAACGGCGCATACCGCAGTAAGCTGAACCCGAGAAGTTTTATCCGGAGTTATCTGAGCTGGGGAAACCGATACGGGATGCAGCTGCATTTCTGTAAAGCGGAAACCACTCCGAAACTGATACACGATATTCTGTATTATTCCCTGAGGGAGTATCTGCTGAATATGGAGTAGGCTATGGAAAAAGAACTGATACTTTCAAAACTGACAATGGAACAGGTGCTGCAGTTCTATGCACCGAGAAAGATATCCAGGAAAAGATGTGCCTGTCCTATACATAACGGCCAGAACAATAACTTTGTTATATATTCTGACAGCTTCTATTGCTGGGTGTGCGGTCAGGGCGGTGACCTGATAAAGTTTGTCAGTTTGCTGTTTGGCCTGACTTATCCTGATGCAATGAAGAGACTGGACCGGGATTTCCGGCTGGGAGTGTATGAGAAACCAACTCTGACACAGCACCGAAAAAATGTACAGATGGTGGAAGAATACCGCAGGAAACAGGAAGAAAAGCAAAAAACGGCTGATGAACAGTTCAGCCAGTATTTATACAACCTGAAGGAACTGGACAGGTATAAAGACCTGGCACAGCGATATGCACCGCAGGCAGAGGGAGAAGAGCTGCATCCGCTGTTTGTTGTGGCAATAAAAAAAATACCGCAGATAGAGTGGCGGTTAGACAGTTATGATTGGAGGTGGGGCGGTGAATGACGAAAGAATCAAAAGTCTTGATGTATACAGCATCTTCAGCAACGAAATTCTGAATGAAATTTATGATGAAGAGGACAGGCTGGAAAAGGAAAGGTTAAAAACTGTTTACCTGCTCCGTGCCAAAGAATTGGGTCTTCAGCCTGCGGCGAGAAAACTGCTGAAGAATTTTGATGAGGTGGAAAACCAGCTTGTAAGCCGGTACAATAAGCAGCAGCGGATGAGCAGTGCTGTGATTCCCCTGAAGTTTGACGGCAGGGGACAACCACTGAAAACCATTGAGAATTTTGTGACCGTTCTGCAAAATGATGACTTTTTTCATGGACTGAAGTTCAATCTTTTGTCCAATACGGTGGAAAAGCAGACCGGACAGGGAATGAGGCGATGGTCTGATGAGGACGATGCAAAAAGCAGGGAATATATCGAAAAGAAATACTCCCTGTATCATCCCAACAAGCTGGAGGATGCCCTGCGAATTGTGGCACAGGAGAAAAGTTACCATCCTGTAAAAGACATTATAGAAAGGGAAAAATGGGACGGTGTGGACAGGATTACCACCTTTCTGCACAAATGGATGAAGTGTGAGGACACACCTTATTCGAGGGAGGTTTCCCGTCTGATATTTGCCGGCGGTATACACAGACTGTACCGCCCGGGATGTAAGTTTGATGATGTTCCGGTGCTGATTGGCACGTCACAGGGGGAAGGTAAATCTACCTTTGTACGATGGCTGGCATTGAGGGATGCATTCTTTACTGAAGTGACGGAAATAGAAGGGCAGAAGGGCATTGAGAATATTGAAGGCAGCTGGATTTGTGAGGTAGCGGAGTTGCTGGCACTGACCAAGGCAAAAGAGGTGGAGGCTGTGAAGGCTTACATAACCAAGCAGACAGACAAATACCGCAAGCCCTTTGAGCGAAGAACCAGTGAAGTGCCAAGGCAGTGCATCTTCATCGGCACAACCAACAGGGAACAGTTTCTCACTGACAAGACCGGCAACAGACGTTTTTACCCGGTTAAATGCCATTCGGACGGATATGACCTGTTTAACCATAAGGAAGAGTGCCAGCAAGATATTCTGCAGTGCTGGCGGCAGGCAAAAGCCATGTTCGATGCAGGGACTCTGGAACCTATGGCAGACCCAAAGCTGAAACAGGAAATCAGGCAGAGACAGTCTGATGCTGTGGAGGATGACTGGCGAGAAGGTGCGGTTATCGGATATCTGGAAGACAAAAACATCACCTGTGTAATTGATATATGGGAGAATGCCTTCGGGTACCGGTTTCAAAAACCCACCAAGAAGGATTCCAACGAGATTGCACTTATTCTCCAGTCCATGAAAGGATGGAGCAAGGCAGGTTCCAGAAGATTCGGTAAGTTCGGTGTGCAGAAAGCATGGGCGAGAGAGACAGGGGAACAGCTGATTTTACCCGATGAAAATGACCTGCCTTTTGATGACTGATATGTAACCTTCATAGATGGTTACATAGAAGGTTACAGGATGGTTACATAGAAGGTTACATCCAATTTTCCTTTATATATAAGGGAAAATTAAGCTTTTAAAATCAATATGTAACCATCTTTTCCATACAGAGAGTAAAAATAATTTCAAAAATAAAATATATAAAAAATATAACTCTATAGGCAGTAAGGTTACGGTTACATTTCAGAATGCTGATTTTCCTTTATTTTACTGGGAAAAATGGTGTAACCATCCCCTGTAACCTTCTGGGGAAAATGGTGAAAAAATGACCGGAAGGAAGAAAAACAATAAAAAAATGACTATGAGGGACATCCGGGAGAGAAATGCCTCGGTTGATGTGCCTGAAATAGAGAAAAAGACAGAGGTTTGTGGGAGATGTAAATATGAATTTTATATATCCAACATGAAAAAATGCCCTCATCCTGTGGTGCAGAAGGCCTGCGGCAAGTGGATTTGTTATTACTGCTGCAGAAAATGCAGACACGGGCAGTGGGTTGGCAGTGGAGTGAGATGTATTTACCCACAGGTTAAAGGAGGTTAATATGGCGGATGATATTATCTGCAGATGCACAGACTGTGTGTATTACCACAGTGCAAACGGACAGGAGAAAACAAGCGGCAATATGATGTGTCATTTTGCGCTGGAAAACGGATATCCCAGACTGATACCGCCTGTGGACTGCTATAAGAAGGACGGCACAGGATATATCAGCAGAAAAGACAAAGACAAAGATGCAAAAATGCAGGCAATGAAGAAAGGAGAATTGGATATGGCAAGAAGACTTGTGACTGTAGATATAAAACAGGCTGCAGTGGAAGATGTAAACAAAGGGGGCCTGACTATTCAGCAGGTGGCTGATAAGTTTGGAGTAGGCAGAAGCAGTCTGACACGCTGGCTGAAGGAAGAAAGAGAGAAAACCGGTGTATTCGGTGAAGACTGGGTGGTGGCTGAAGTTCCGGTAGAAAGCGAAGATGATTTGACGGAGGTTAAAGTGATATTCCCTGCATCAGAGCTGGTGGAAAAAATTCCAGTTCCTGAAGAAACTGAAAAGAAATTTGATTACAGTATATTGAAACCGCGTCCTGAACCGGTATTCAGACCTGTGGAAGAAAAACAGGATGCGGAGGTGACAGAGGATGTCGAGCCTGTCAAACGTTGTGAAAGCAACGAAAGAATAAAAGCAGCCGCCTTTGATGAAATTGCTGATATCACAGACAGATATGCAGGTGCAGGAGACAAGGAAATGCTGTTTTATATAAACGGTGTGATAGGTCTGACTGAAAGACTGTGCGGAGGTAATGAAAATGGCTAAAAAGAAAAATTTCCGCCACAGCCACAAACCGGTGTTCAAGGACACTATGCAGGCATATATGGCCGGGTATAACAATGGACTGAAAGAAAGCAATATTGCCGGATTTGAGGCAAGTAATTTTATGATGCTACTAGCGTTTTATAACGTGATTGACGATTGGGTTAAGACTTTCAGGACACAGGCGGGACTGGCAAAGGCTATTGAAGCTGAAATGGTAAGGCTGTTCCGGGAAGAATTCAGCAATGATATTGACAACATTGCCTGGCGATAAGTAAGCTGAATGAAATCCGCAAAAAGTACGGTATGGAACTGATAGAATGGGACAACACACCGCCGCAGGCAGTGAGCAACGCAAAAAGTCTGAAGTATAAGCAATACCTGAATAAAGACAGAGGAGAAATTATATGACATATCCGGTTAATAAAGAAAAAATGCTGGCAGCTTGTGAACAGGAGCTGGGTCCGGCAGATGAAAAAACAAAAGAACTGTTTTCTCTTTACATAGATGAAGTTAACCGGGCGTACCGGGAAGGATTGTGTCAGAACCAGAACAAGGTTGAGGAGTTCCGAAACACAATTGTAGACAGAATCGGGGATATGCTCGGCTGGAATGATTTCAACAAAATGGCGCTTATAGATATTGTGGAACTAATTGATGAGGCTCTGGGAGAGGTGGATGTGTAATGGACAAAACAGAATTGAAACCCTGCCCTTTCTGTGGGGGTACAAGTTTAACGATACAGAGCAAGCACAACGGGACCTGGGCTAATACAGGCACACATAGTGCAACAGTAAGGTGTAACAAATGTCATGCAAGGGGCAGTACAGCTTCTTGCAAAGTGACAAAAGAAACACGCTACGGAGCAGATGAAACAACAAAATTAAAAGCTATTGAACTATGGAACACCCGCACAAACACAATACCTGTTGGTAATGGAAAGGACTACACGGTGGTGAACGAATGAATGGAATAGTAAGTGCAATTATCATATTTGGTGGGTTGATGGTTATTGCTGACGAAATTAAAGAGTTGCGAATAAGCATATCAAAAAATATAAGTTATTTTGAATTTGGCTATCAGGCAGGCGTAAAGGAGAAAAATCGTGACAGATAAAGAAATTATTAAAGGGTTGGAAGTGTGTTCCAATATGACCGACAGAACAATATCTTGTGCAGATTGTCCGTTTGATTGCAAGTACAACTGCTGCGGTAATCTGAAAGAAGCAGCCCTTGACCTTATCAACAGACTGCAAAAACAGCTTGATGATAAATGCGACAGATGTATTGCAAGAGATAGAGCCGAAGCAATCAAAGAGTTTGCGGAAAAGCTGAAAAGTTGTGTTATTCCACAAAAAGCGGATGCAGATGTTCGTGAACTTATTAAATACAAAATTGACAACCTTGTAAAAGAAATGGTAGGTGCAGAAGAATGACAATATATGAATTTGCTGAAGGCTTAAATGGCAGAGAATATTTGAAAGAAATCACACCTTTTGAAACCCAAAGAGCAAAAGAACTTGGCTTTGTTGTGGTTTTTGGTTATTCAGATGATAATGCAGAATTTTGTGGCGCAATCGATGATGAAGTTGACTGCTATAATGGCGGTGTAATTTTTGAACAATCAGGCAAATACATCAAGGCAATTTGGTGTGAAGATGATTATGCTTGGACTTATGAAACAAATATACCACACGCAACCTTTGATATTTATGATGACGGCGAAAAATACTGCAAAGGTATTGTGTTTGAAATGGCAGGTGCAGACAATGACACTTGAAAGAGCAATTCAGCTTGTAAAACTTGAAAGAGATTACCTTATAAAGAAAAACGAACCTGAAAGCAAGCAGATACGCATTGAAATAGCACAGGCTTTGAATATGGCAATATATGCACTGAAAGCGGTGCAAAACATAGAACGGTTATTTAAATATAAAGGTGGTGCAGACAAATGAAAACAATAATCGGGGCGGGGTTGGTGCTGTTCATTGTGGCAGCGGTGCTGCTGGGATTGTGAGGTAATTATGGAATGGATAAATGTTAAAAAGAAAAAGCCGGAAAAGGACGGTTTTTATCTGGCGACTGACGGTGAGATTGTGAGAATAGCATTGTTTTGTAACAACAGGTTCCCTGTAGGAAATGTTACACACTGGATGCCTACACCACAGCCACCGAAGAAAGAGTGATTTTGCATTTAACTGCAAAATGAAAGGGGAGATATATCTGATTAAAGTAAACGGAAGCATTAATACAAAGGCTGTTCTTACACACGGTATCACTGTTCAGAGTGTTGTGTGTATGGAAGAACTTGCGGAACTGACACAGCAGATAAGTAAGTTTATTCGTGGCAAAGGTGATAAGACACATCTGACTGAGGAAATAGCGGATGTATATATCTGCCTGGATATGCTGCAGAAAATGTACAATGTTGATACAGAACAGCTGCAGGATGAAATTTTCTGCAAACAGAACAGAACACGGAAAAGACTGGAGGGGATAAGATATGGAAATCTGGAAACAGATTGCAATAAATGACCTGAGCAGGTATGCAAACCTTGAGAACAGCATAAGAAGTCTTCAGGACAGGATTTCTTCGCTGACAATTCAGATGGAAGGCGGCAATGCCTCCCTGGGCAGTACACCTGTCAGCGGCGGCAGACCGCAGCTTGAAGACAAATATGTCAACAGCATTGCCCTGAAAGGCAAACTGGAAAACCAGCTTAAAACCAATATGCTGGACTATAAGGCTGTAAGACGTGCCATGGAAAGTCTTTCCCGGCAGGACCAGCGAGTGCTGCACCTGTCCTACATAAACAGAGGAAAGCTCCACATAGAGAACATTATGGCTGAATTCTGTGTGGAAAGAAGTCAGGCTTACCGATACAAAGACAATGCCCTGACTGCATTCATCCTTGCCATGTATGGCAGATGAGCGGAAAAACTGCGGACGATTTTCTGTGAATACTGTGATATAATATTAGTGTTGAGAAGTGTGATGGCATGCTTCTCAACGTCTCTTTTGTGCGAAGTGCCCGGATTATTACTCCTTTCTTATCCGGTGGTTTTAAGGGAAAGTCTATCACTGTCAATGCAGGGGAGGGAGCTTGTGATAGTGCAGCATGGAGAGCGAAAGGATTAATAGCTGGTTACGGTACCTCCTTTTTTTTATTGGTTTCCGGAGATTGCGGCGGCAGATGTCTGGTCTGCTGCCCTGTTTGTCTCCGGCGAGAAAAAGAGGTGCTTTTTTTATACCTGAAAGGCGGTGAGGTTATGGCCAACGAAAAAAATTTAATACCTGCGGCACATAGACTCACTGTGGAAGAACAGTCGAAGGGTGGAGTGAACTCTGCCCGGGCAAGAAAAAAGAGAAAAGCATTTAAGCAGGTTTTTAATGAACTTCTGGCAGGCGAACTGACACCGGAACTGGCTGAGGCTCTGAATGAGAAAAGCACAGCCCTAGGCATTGATACATCCGGATTTACTGTGGCGGAATACATAGGTCTGGCACAGGTGGTAAAGGCTGTGGGCGGTGACACAAAGGCTTTTGAGGTTATCAGGGACACTGTGGGAGAAAAACCTGCGGAGAGACAGCAGCTTGATATCAGCTCCATTCCGAAGATATCACTGAAGAGGAAAGAATGAGCGAGCGAGACATTGATATTCTGCCTGTTTACTATGACTGGCTGATAGATAAAAAATATCCTGTCAACGTGCTTGTGGGCGGCAGAAACAGCGGAAAATCCTATTTTATGGAGCAACTGGCGGTGTTTAATCTCCACAACAGCGAGGACTACACCCTGCTGGTTATTGAGGACATCGAAACCAACATAGGTGCAGGGGTGAAAGACGGTATCGAGAAAAGGGCCGAGGAGTTCGGTCTTGATTTGCTGTTCGGCAGCACTAAGATGCCGCCTGTTATAACTCATTTAAATGGCAATAAAGTGCTGTTCAAAGGTTACCGCACCGAAGACCAGCAGAAGCAGGTTAAGTCATTGAATGAAATCACTGCTGCCTGGTATGAAGAAGCGGAAAACATAACCTACAATCAGTTCAAGGCTCTGAGGATGCAGCTGCGAGGCGGACGGCCGGAAGACAGACAGCTGTTCCTGACACTGAACCCCATTAATGAAGCAGGATTCATCAACCAGTATTTCTTCCAGAGGACACCGGATAAGGTGTTTGAATGGTTTCCTGACGGCAGACCGAAAGTGTTTGAGGTAAGTATAGATGTTGAGCTGGAGGACGGCAATTTCCGCCTTCCGTGCATTGTTGTCTGCACGACATACAAGGATAACCCTTATCTTACAAGCGAACAGAAAGCCGATATTGAGGAGCTGAAGTATATTGACAGTGACAGGTACGATATGCTGGCGCTCTGCAAGTTTGTAAAGTCACAGGGAGCATTTTTTAAAGAGTTCCAGGTGGGAATACATACCTGTGAAGCTTTCATGATTCCGCGGCACTGGAGAAGATACCGTGCTTTCGACTACGGTCTGGATATGCTGGCCTGTTACTGGATTGCCCTGGATGATAACGGCAGGGCATACGTATATAAAGAATTGTACGAAAGTGACCTGATTATATCCGATGCCGCAGAGAAAATTAACGGAATGACTCTCCGGAATGAATACATCTACGAGACTTTTGCCCCTCCTGACCTGTGGAACAGAAGGCAGGAAACCGGCAAGAGTGCTGCGGAGATTTTTGCCGATAACGGCATATGGCTGTCCAAGGCGGCAAACAACCGTGAACAGGGATGGCTTGACCTGAAGGAATGGCTGAAGGTTTACGAGAACGGAGATGTGAGGCAGGCGGACATTGTGGTGTTTTCCAACTGTGAAAACCTTATAAGGACGATGCAGGCTGTTCAGAAGGACAAGGCGAACCCTAATGATGTGGACAGCAAAACCGACCACGAACTGACTCACGCACCGGATGCCCTGCGTTACTTTGCGGCAGGCAGACCTGCACCGACTGAAAAGAAGGTGAAGGAAGAAGTGTACAGCTTCAGCTTTGAAAAGCCTGTGAGGGAACCGGACCATGAGGATTATGTATATATTTAGGAGGTAATATGAACGTAATACTGATTATAGCATTCTGTGCTATGGGATTTATGCTGCCGGCTATGTTCTGTGCCGGCTTTTATTATGGTTTCAACACTGCGGAGGGTGTTTTCACACAGCAGGCTGTGGCAAGGGAGAATATTCCCGGTTATGCGGCAGTGGAAAAGGTGAAAGAAACTTTCCACAGGGAGACAGATGCAGAGAGAAAACGGAGAATTATCTCCGAAAATATTGAGAACTACGGCACATCAATTCCGCAGCAGGAGGTGATTTAAATGTTGGATGTAACTGATATCTGGAAGGATTACCAAAAAGGCAGGGATTATCTGAACGGCATCAACCTTTTCAAAAAGGTGGAAACCTGCTTCAACATGGTCAACGGCGACCAGTGGGAAGGGCTGAAAAGCGGTGCGGAACGTCCGCCGCAGCTGAACATACTTCTGCCCATGATGAAATCTGCCACTGCTATGGTGGGACAGAATGTGATGAATATTGAATATGTCAGCCAGAACTATAAAACCAACAGAGAGCATCTGCTTCAGGTTACAGCTATGCTGAATGCCCATGCGAAAAAGGTGTGGGAAAAACTGAAACTGGACAAGCTGAACTGGGAAATTCTTCAGGATGCTTATATTGCAGGCAATGCTGCCTATTGGTTTTATGATGATGCATCCGCCGAGGAAGGCAGAATTCTTGTGGAGACACTGGATACAACCAACATTATGCTTGGGGATGAACATCAGGCGGACATCCAGAAACAGCCATATATCCTGATTGTGCAGAGAAAGCACATTGAAGAAGTGAAGAAACTTGCCAGGAACTGCGGTATCCGGGAAGATGTGATTGCAACGATTGTTCCGGACTCTGACACTGAACTGCAGATTAACGGCGAAAAAGAAATCAGGGACAGCAGCAAGCTGACTGTGATTGCGAAACTGTGGAAACAGGACGGTATTGTTCATATTGCAAGGGCAACCAAGACTGTGGTTATACAGCCTGAAACTGCTATTGACGGTATTACACGTTATCCTCTGGCTATGTATACATGGAAGCCCCGAAAGGGACTTGCAAGAGGTGACGGGGATATATGGGACAAGATTCCAAACCAGATATCCATCAACAAGGCACTGTTCAGGCTGGAACACGCAGTGAAGGAATCTGCCTATCCTGTGAAGGCATTCAGGGAGAATGCACTGACTGATGTGCAGATTAAAAAACTGAATCAGCCTGGCCGGTCACTTTCTGTGAGAGGGATGGGCGCAGAACCTGTCGGCAATATACTGACATATATCCAGCCTGCGAATATTTCGCCATATGCGGCAAGCTACTGGCAGGACCTTATAACCAGAACGAGAGAACTGGCAGGCAGCGGTGACAATCTGGAAAACGTCAATCCTGAACAGGCTTCCGGTGTGGCTATTCAGGCGGCACTGGATGCCAAGATGCAGAATGTGAACATGCAGGTGGCTTCCTACAAGCAGTTTGTGGAGGACATTGCCTGGATAATGTTTGAAATGTTCGTTGCCTACAATCCTAACGGTGTGGAAGTTGTGGTGGACACTGAACAGGGCGAAATGCCTGTGTTAATCAGTCAGCTGGAACTGAAAGCGCTGAATGTGGATATAAAGGTGGATGCGGTGCCGTCCAATGCCACTTATGCGGCAATCAAAGACAGTCAGCTGAAGGCACTGCTGGAGGGCGGAATTATCACTTTTGAGGAATATGTTTCCGCACTGGGTGATGATTCTCAGATGCCGGTGGAAGCTTTCAGAAAGATTGTGGAAGGCAGAAATCAGATTGGACAGATGCAGCAGCTTATAAGCAGTCAGCAGCGGCAGATTGCACAGTATCAGCAGCTTTTGGGAGGAACAGGCAATGAAATGCAGAATATGTAATACAGAAATGCTTGTGGACAGGGCAGTTGAAAGGGCGGAAGACGGTGTGGTGGAATTCCATTACAAGTGCCCGAATAAACAGTGCTCGAACTATGGATACAATACAGCTGAAAAAGCTGAAAACAACAAAACTGAATAATAGACAAGGGGATGCAGTAATTGGCATTCCCTTTTTTATTAGATAAATTCCCATGCCAACAGGGTAGAAATGGCAGAAAGGCAACCAAATGGAAGAAAAAGACATGAACATTACATCCGATATGTCTGAACAGACAGCGGAAAGCGGCGTGGAAGTGCAGGAAGTCGCCGAACCTGCGGTTAATGAACAGGTCGGACAGACACAGACAACAGGCAAAACCGAAAAAGACAGTTATTTTGCTGATATGAGAAGAAAGCAGGAACTGGAACAGATGAGGGAAAGCAATTCACAGCTGAAACGTCAGCTGGAGGATGCACAGAAAGCTTTCGCATCTTATTTTGAAGGTTCGACTCTTCAGGAGCAGATGGATTATGCCGCTGCCCAGACAAGAGGTGTTGATGTGGCTGATATCAGGGCAGAGCGAGAGGCTGCGGACAGAGTGTCCAGTCTTGAGAGAGAACTTGAGCAGTACAGACAGAGAGACATCGAAAAAATGATGGCTGATGACCTGAGGGAGATTCAGTCCATTGATCCGACAGTGACAAGTCTGGATGACCTGCCGAGAACATTTACAGCTCTGCGTTTCAACAAAGATGCACCTATGAGTGCAAAAGAAGCTTTTTTTGCTGTGAAGGCTATTCAGCAGCAGACAAAAGCACCGAAGCCTGCAAGTGTCGGCAGTGTTACAGGTACAGGCACTGTGGAAAATGAATTTTTCACTGAGGCGGAACTGGATGCACTGGATGACAAGCGGCTTTCCAATCCGAAAATCATGGAAAAAGCTATGCGTTCCATGGCAAGACTGAAATAAGGAGATTAAAAAATGGCATATACTCATTTTAAACCTACTATCTGGTCCAAACAGATTCAGATGGACCTTGCAAAATTCATGGTGTTCAGAGAAATCTGCAACACAAATTTCCAGGGCGAAGCAGGCCGTGGTAAAACTGTAAAAATCGTTGGTATTTCAAAACCAACAATCAAGGACTATATTCCTGGTACATCCATTGCTGCAGCTGAAACACCTACTGACACTTCAATGGAACTGAAAATCGACCAGTACAAATACTCCAACTTCCTGGTTGATGATGTCGACGATGCACAGAGTCACGTTGACATTATGAAGTCCCTGATGAAAGGCAGTGCTGAACAGCACGCAGAAGTGGCTGATACATACATTGCATCTCTGGTTACAGGTGCAAAAACAGTTGTTCCTTCTGCTGCAATCACAACAGAAAAAGCTGCAAAAGCTGCAATCGATGCTGCTTTCGTTGCTCTGTGGGATGAAGGTGTTAAAACAGGTAAAGACACATACATTGTTGTTACACCTTGGTTCTATTCACTGTTCAAAAACAGCCTTACAGAAATTCTGACAAACAACGTTGACATGGTTGAAAAAGGTATTTTCGGTATGTACAACGGCTGTTATGTGAAGATGTCCAACAACATCTACAACGATGGTACTGATGACTGCATTGCTATCATGACAAAAGATGCTATTGCCTATGCTGACGGCATTGAAGAAGTTGAAGCATATCGTCCTCAGGATTCCTTCTCCGATGCAGTGAAGGTTCTTCATACTTTCGGTGCTAAAGTTGTGAGACCGGAACAGATGGTATGTATGAAAGTACATAAAGGCTGATAAACACAACACTGAGGGCAGGGGAAATCCTCTGCCCTTATTTTTTATACAGGAGTGTTTAGATGAAAACCTGGAAAGATATAAGAACAGAGACTGTGGGGCTTGGTTTTGAAAAAATCAAGGTCTATGACAAAAACCGACAGGCATGGGTTGAGGCATACAACTGGCGGCAGGCTCTGATTGCTTCCACTGTGGGCGGTGTGCCTGCAAAAATCGGTATCGGCTGCAACGGTGACCACCGACATATATTTGACCTTGAGGATATGGCAAACAACTACGGGGAAGAATTTGTGGCTGTGGCACAGATTGGTGTTACCGATATGAACAACAACTCCATTGATGGCTGGAGACTGACGGACAACCGTTTCCTTGAAATGCCTTCCGGCTACAAAGGTCACCGGATTGTGAATATCCTGGCAATGCCTGCAAGACTGACAGTGTCTTCGGCTGATGAAACAGAATGTCAGCTCCCTGCAAAATGGCGGAATCTGATGCCTTATCTTATGGCAAGCAGACTGTTCCTTGATGATGATGCTTCGAGGGCAGGATATTACTGGAACGTGTACACCGATATGCGAGATGAGATTCTGGCAAGAGAAAACAGCATTGGTGTTTCGGTTGTGGGCGGAACTGATATAGACGGGTGGTGTATTTAATAATGGGAAGAATCAAACCTGTTGCGCCGCCAAGTGTTTCGGTAATTTCTATGGAACAGTTTCTTGGTGCTGACCTGACAAATGCACCGAGCTATGTTTCTCCTTACCGCTCCCCTGACTGCCCGAATATGATAAGGGAGTCACGGGGAAAAATCCGAAAATGGATTGGCTGGCATACAGTAAAACAGTATGAGGGCAGAATCAACGGTCTGCATATCTTCACTGATGATGACGGAGACAGGGTTCTTGTGCACGCAGGCACGAAGCTTTACCTTGATGACGAAGTTGTATATGAGGGTATGGCTGATGAGAGAAGCAATTCCAGACAGCTTGCAGGAAAACTGATTATTGCAGATGGTAAAAAACTGCTTTCCTATTCAGCTGACGGATGCAGTGCGCTGGAAGATGCCGCCTATGTGCCTGTCATTGTGATATCCAGAAGTCCTGAAGGCGGCGGCACAACCTATGAACCTGTGAATCTTCTTGGTGCCAGGCGAAAGGACAGCTTTCTGGGCACTGAAACAGGCAAGAAATATCAGCTGTCTGCCACTGAAATATCCTCTGTTGACAAGGTTGAAGTGCTGAACAATGAAGGCGGCTATGACGAAAAAACCGATTATTCAGTTGACCTTGTGACCGGCACTGTGACCTTTAATACCGCACCGGGCAAAAGTGTGGTGGAAGGACAGGACAACGTGATTATCACCTATTCCAAGACAGTGGAGGATTACAGCAGGAAAATCAACGGATTCAGCATTATGACCTTATATGGTGTATCCGGTGCTATGGACAGAATTTTCCTTGCAGGTGACAGTGAACATCCCAACAGGGATTATTACTGCCAGATGGATGACCCGACCTACTGGGGTGATTTATGGTACAGTGTAATCGGTCAGGACAACTCGGAGATTGTGGGGTATTCGGTAATCAATGACAAGCTGGCTACACATATTGACCGCAGTGACACAGGCACAAACATCATTCTGCGAACAGGCAGCGTGCTGGATGACGGCACAGCGGCTTTCAGACTGTCCGGTTCATATCAGGGCAGCGGTGCTGTGAGCAGATATGCCTTTGCCACACTGGAAACGGAACCGTTGTTCCTGACAGAAAGCGGTATTATGGCTGTTACTCCTTCCGATGTGCTTGGGGAAAGATATGCGCAGCTGCGAAGTTACTATCTCAACGGACTGCTGCTGAAACAGAATCTTGCTGATGCGGTGTGTGCGGTCTATGACCGTTTCTATATGCTTGCAGTGGGCGGATATCTGTTTGCTCTTGACGGAACACAGGCGGCAACGGAAAGAAATATGCCTTATTCAGCAAGACAGTATGAAGGTTTTTACCGCACAAACGTACCTGCAAGGGTATTGAGGGATGTGGGCGGTGTGCTTACCTTCGGCACTGATGACGGCAGGCTGTGCGAATTTTACACAGACTGGGCGGATATAAACAGCTATAACGATGACGGACAGGCTATTGCGGCAAGGTGGACAACACCGGAGCTGTATGGCAAAAATTTTTACTATAAAAAACGTTTTAAACTGGTGGCAGTTATGATTGGTGCGGCAGTGGCAACAGGTGTGAGACTGTCTGCACGATATGACGGTATGACAGAACTGCTGTGCGATTACAGCAGTCAGGCAAGGTATTTTTCCTTTTCAAAACTGGTGTTCTCCAAGTTGACCTTCAGGACAGACAGGACAAGCCAGATATTCAGAGAAAGAATCAGTGTCAAACCTGAAAACAGGAAAGCACAGTTTGTCTTTGAAAACGATGTGGTAAATGAACCACTGGCACTGTACGAAACTACCATCGAATTTACGGAAAGCAGGTGATTTTATGGCTTATAATAAAATTACGGAAGCTGCCCTTGTGGGCAAAGGTGTTATCGGTATGTCTGATACACCTGAACTGTCCTGCGAAGAAATGCAGGAAAAAATGGAAGAGACTGTGAGAAGTGTGGTTATCCCTGCTTTCAACAGTCTTGTTGACCGGCTGACCGAAAGGGATGCTGACACATACACAAAGTCGCAGACTGAAAACCTTGTTAACCAGAAAGTTGTTGAAATCGGTTCTTCCGATATGATGAAGGCTGTTTATGACGATGACAATGACGGTGTGGTAAACAGTGCGGAAAACGGCATTTTCCTGTATGAAATGCTGTCTGACGGCGAAGGCTGGATGCTCAGCGGTGTGCAGGGGAAAATCGGCAGATTCAAGGCTGTAAATGATACAGCAACCTTCTCTGCTATCAAGGTCAATACTGCACAGTACAGGGTGGTCTGCGGCACTGATGACGAAATTGAACTGATAAAGGGTAACTGGTATACATTTATCCTTGACGGTGAAACAATAAATTTTAACAGCGGTGGGGCGGACATGAAAAAAGCCACTGTTTATACAGGCAGTGACTTTCCCGTTTCACCGAAAAAACACGATATTTTCTTTGAAAACAACACTTCGGCACTGTACTGGTATGACGGTGTGAACTGGGTGAAAAAAGATATGCTGGCACAGGAAATTGTTATATGTGAAGGCGGTGTTCTGACAAGGGAATACACAGCTACAGATTCGTTTAACCGAGGGGACGGCAACGTTGAAGGTAAGATGACAGTTACCGAAGGCGAAGGTTATACAGAATTCAGGGCAACGGATGCAGGCTGTGCACTGCTGTGGGAAGGTGACCTTACCAACTACAACAGGGTTTATATCAAATACGATGAAGGCTATGGTACATCGGGTTGGACTACAACCGGTATTGGTGTGACAAGAAAATATACACACCAGAGTATGTATGAGGATGATGTTTCCAGCAAACGTTCCAGCGGCACATGGACAACACATTCAGGTCTTGAGATTACCTGGGATATAACAGATATAACAGGCTGGAGACAGCTTGGTCTGGGCATCCGACACAACAGCGGCAACAGGTCTTATTTCAGACTGAAGGAACTGAAAATTTACAGGGAGGATGAATGATGAACAGATATTCTACAATGACAATGGAAATCGAAGCTGAATTCGCTCTCGGTGAAATGGCTGATGTGTGGGTGACTTTCAGTCAGGGCAGGGTGATTATCACCAAGAAAAAATCCCTGAAAGAACTGGAAACTGAAGGCACTGTGTGCAGAGTGAAGCTTTCCCAGAGTGAGACAGCTATGTTCAGGGCATTCTCCCCTATAGCAGTACAGGTGCGATGGGCGGCAGCTGACGGCACGGCTGACAGCAGCGAAATTGATTACTTCTCCCTGGAGGATGTTTTGCAGGAGGGTGAGATAGGTGTTTAAGATAAAACTGAAAATGCGGAAATCTCCCCGTGGTATTGAACTGGGAACAAGCACTGCGGAAATACTGCACACAATCAAAGGTGAAAACGGAAAGTCTGTTTATGAAGTGTGGCTGTCTGAAGGCAATGAAGGTACAGTTGACGATTTCCTTGAAAGCATCAAAGGCCCTCAGGGCGATGTGGGGCCTGTGGGACCTGCGGGTGAACCGGGCGAAAAAGGCGAAGCCTTTGAGTATGAAGATTTCACACCGGAACAGCTGGAAGCACTGAAGGGTGAAAAAGGCGATAAAGGCGAACCCGGACAGCCGGGAGAAGCCGGCAGAGAGGGACAGCCGGGAGCTGATGGCAAATCTGCCTATGAAATATGGCTTTCTCTGGGAAATACGGGCAGTGAAACTGACTTTATAGCCAGCCTGAAAGGTGAGCAGGGAGAGCCGGGGAAAGACGGACAGGACGGCGAAGACGGACAGGATGCTGACACAGAGGAAATAGAAAGCCTGAAAAGACAGCTCAATGAAGTAATGAATTCAATGCCGATATATATAACCGAAGAAGAATACAAGAGGCTGGAGGCTACCGGACAGGTAAACCCGGATACACCATACTTTTTCGTAGAGGATGATGGAAAATGATAATTACTGCAGTAAAGATTGACGGCAGAAGTGTATATAAAGTGATGCTTGCCGGCGGTATTATCTGGCAGAGAAACAGAAAACTGCGTATGTATGGCGATGAGACCTCTTTCATCAAAACGGTGGCAAGGTTTGCTGTGCCTTCGCTGGAAGTTCTGACAGGTAAAGGCACATCTACAAGCTATGGTGTATCAAAACCTGTGATGATAGAGATTGAAATGCTGCAGGGTGTAAGTGAAAACCGGACAGAAGCAGCAGGTTCGCTTACACTGCTGAAAGTGCTTATGCTGGCGGCCACTGAAACTGCATACAGCAGGACAGATTCTCCTGGCAGAGTAAAGACTGCGGAGATTGCACAGGGCATAGAAGATTCGTATACACACGAAAAGGCGAATGCAGTAAGTAATCGGGTAAGAGATATTTCATCAAAATTACAGGAAAACAGTAGGATTGGTGGTGCAGCAGTTACCGGCAATGCCGAGGCTGTAAGCAGTGAAATTGCCTCAATTTTCCGTACGGACGGGCAGGGGCTGGCCCTGTACATGCTGGATATCAATGGCATGGAAAAAGAGAAATTCAGGACATCTGTGGCACTTGTAGCTGCACTTACACAGCGGGGCTTATCCAGCGAAAGTGAATCTGTAACATATGAAACCGCACCGGTAAACAGACCTGTTGTGGCTGCCGGTGCAAGTGCAGAAGAAACCGCCTCATATATATCCGGGGGAAGCTGTGTCTATGATGTTGTAGATGCCGGCGGTGATACAGAAAGTTTTATCGATACACTGGCGCAGGCCATAGTCAGCATAGCAGATTTTTCCGGCGGTAATGTGACGGCACAAAGCGGCGGTAATGGCAATCTGAAAAAATACACGGCCTTTTTCTGCAGGGCAAGAGAAAAGAATGAGAACAATGCAAACGCCGCGTTGATACTGTGGTATCCGCCTATAGGAGACGGGATACCATTGGTTGAAGAAGACGGCGTGGATATAACAAAAGATGGAGAGGTGCTGGAAATCAGGCAAGCTTTCCGAATAATTGAACACAAAGATAGAGGAATACTGGAGGTGATATAGATGGACAGGGAAGTGATATTTAATGAACAGATACCTGCCGAATTATATGTGACCGGGATAAACGGAATTCTGACAGCATTTATTTCTCCGGCCCCTTTTGTGCCGGAAGTGGGACAGAAATATCTTGTGGTATGGGATGGTACAGAGTATGAATGCACAGCTGTAGACGGTAGTGCTCAGATAGAAGGCGCAACGTTTATCGGAAATACTGCAGTTATAGGCCTGCAGGGCAACAATGAACCTTTCATTATAGGAGGTCAGCGGACAAGCCCGATGAATGTGCTGTGTCTGTATGATACAGAACCTGCAACTCATTCTGTAGAGATATATAAACTGGCAGTAACAGATGGCATAGTGATATATAACCCTCTGGGGAAACCGGTTACTTTCGGCGGATATAACAAGCTGGAGATTCACAGACGGAGCGGAGCTACAACAATATTTTCAGAAGGCGATGCTGAAGAAACCACTGTTGAGCTGGATTTTTCAGAGGGAGATATGGTTGTAAAGCCGGACAGAGAGAAACTGTTCAGCAAAGTGAACATTCCCTTGCCGGAAAACTTTACCGCAGAAAACATAAAGAAAGATGTGGTAATAGCCGGTATTACAGGTACAGCGCAGGGAAACAAGCCGCCTGTACTGGAGATGGAAGAAACAACACTTACATTTGATGTGACTTCAACAACGGGTGTATATCAGGGGGAAGGCATAACCTATATTCTGGACAATGCTACATACACAGTGACTTTTGACGGTGTGGAATATTGCTGTAAGGGTGAATACCCAGAAGGATTAAATGTGGGAGTCTTGGGAAGTATAGGAGAAAAAAATCCTCATATTCCGTTTCTTATCCTTATCTCTGTAGATGGCGAAATGCTTATAAATGTGCCGGATAATACAGCAACAGAGCACACTATAAGTATCAAACTGGTTGATGATATAAACAGTCTGCTGAATATGGAAGAAACAGAAATTGTCTTTGGGGAAGAGTTTTTCTATACAATGACGCTGCCGATGAACAAGACGGATGTTCCGCTGAAATATATTATTGACGGCGCAAAATACACGGTAATATGGGACGGTATATCATTTGTTTGTACCGCGTGGAGTTTAACAGATGCACTGGAAGACGGAACCCAGATAAAAGTAACTGGTATTGGAAATAAGATTCTTACCACGGGAGAGCCGGGAGCAGAGCCGTTTATAATTGCTGATGTCAATGGTGAAATAAGGATAATTTCATTGTATGAGGAAATATATGGAAAAAGTTCTGATGCATTGAACGTGAGTGTTTCCCTCAATCTTGCAGGGAGTGCGGAGCCGGTTTTCAATCAGCCAGAAACGGAAATTATTTTTAGTATTGGAAATATCTTCGGCGAAAATGTACCTGTGGGAATAACCCCTGTGGACATAAACTGCATTATTGAAGGTGCGAGCTATAATGTGGTATTTGGTGGGGATGAATACACTTGCACAGCATGGAAGTATGCAGGCCCTGCCCCGGACGGCACAGATGTTGAGATTATTGCCATAGGCAATACGGTTCTTACAACAGGTGTGCAGACAGCGGAACCATTTATTATAGGGACGATTAACGGAGAATTTACCATTGTAAATCTGTATGGCTCATCGAGTGCAATGGTAGGTGTGACACTTGATGTAAGCAAAGATAAAGTGTTGGAAAATGTGCCTATCACACTTGATTTTTCCGCAGGCAATCAGACAATCAGTGCAGGCGAAGGACAGGTTGTGAAAACAGCAATTCTGCAGAAACCTGAAACACTGATACCTGAAAACATTGCAGAGGGTGTGGATATTGCGGGTATTATCGGCAGTCTTGCAGCAGGTGGCGGCGGTAATGTTGTATGTGCGGCTGGAACAGTGACAGGCACAGGTGCGGCATTAACGCTTTCACACAATTTAGGCGTTGTGCCTGATTTAATATTTGCTAAAGTATCAAGCAACCCAACATCATATAATACTTCAAAATTTAGTATATTAAGTATTTTAGGTATGTCTACGGCATTTGGTCAGTTGTGTGGTTCTGCCTATAATATAATGAATTCAATGAGTAGAAAATCTTCGTCATCCGCTTCTACTCAAACTTTAAACCTTATAAATAACAGTACCACTGGTATAGAAACAACAAGTGCATCGGAAACAATAAACTCGGCAAACGAAAACACTGTAATAATAGGTACTTCAAGTTATTGGTTTGAAAGCGGGAAAACAGTTTATTGGGTCGCAATCGGCGGTTTAACATAACATAAAGGAGAAAAAATATGATTTCAAATACAAAAGCAAACGAAATTCTTAATACACTTTCTGGCAGAAGCCAGCTTTCTGCACCAACAGCAGTGTATATGGGGCTGTGTGCCACAGAGCCTAATGCCTCTACAGGTGCGGTATCAACAGAACCTTCAGCGGCTTCCTATGAAAGAAAACTGATTGGTGGTACATCCAACACAGGCAATCAGATGATAGGCAGTGCCAGCGGTGGCAAGATGGCAAACAATGTAGAAATTCAGTTCAGAACCGCCAGACAGGACTATGGCGCAAGAATGAACTACTGGTTCCTGTCTACATCAGCATCCAAAGGTCAGCCTGCGTATATGTGGGGCAGAGTGAAAGATGTACTGAGAGAAAAGGCTGTGGTATCTGGTTTCCTTGTAGATAGCGAAATGGACGGTATGTACAGCTATACAGAAACAGTGGACAGCCTGCTGGGACTGAAAGAGGGCGAAACATACATAGTGCACTGGGACGGCAAAGAGTATGAATGCGTGGCGAAAATTCAGGAAGTAGACGGCGCGTCTGCATTTGTGCTTACAGATGATGAAGAAAACCCAGCTTTTGCTGTTGGTTATGTGGAAAACTCCACAGGTACAGAAACAACAGGCACAATAAAATATATTTCTTCAGCTGCAGACGGCCAGCACACAATAGCACTGTATGGTCTGGGCATTGAGGTAAAGAAAGAAACAGTACCTACATTCTATGTGGGTGAACTGCAGGCAAGCATTGACGTAGAACTGTAAGAGGTAAGACTATGCAGAAATGTAAGTTTTTCATGGAATACCTGAGAGTGACACAGGGTTATGGGGTGTATCATGATTGCACCCCTGACCATACAAGCTATTCCCACACAGGCAGTTTTGCTCTTGACCTGGGCGGAAAGGACCTGGGGCAGGACTGGGCCTATGCCCCATGTGATATTGTTGTAAAGAGAATTTACGGTACATACAACGCCGTGTGGTTTGAAACTCTGGAAGAGGTTATGTGTGCAGACGGACAGGCCAGAAAGCTGGTGTTCCTGATGCTGCATATCGACACACCGGTACTGGAAAACCTTGGTATACAGGTGGGGAAAGTGTTCAGACAGGGCGAAAAATTCTACTGTGAAGGCACAGCAGGTGCCACAGGTAATCACATACATATGGAAGTCGGACAGGCCCCATTTACCCCTACAGGCTGGAGTCAGACACCATTGAGAGATATTTCCGGAAACTATGTCTGGAAAATAAACAAACAGCTGAAACCACACGAAATATTCATTGTAGGCGATGATGTGAACATCATTGACGGTGGAGGATATGAATGGGTAAGGGAGTCAGATTTTGATAAGGGCACAAATGTCCCTTGCAAAAAGTGTGAGGAACTGAAAGCTGAAATTTCCAGAATGGAAACAGATGCTGTTCTGGCTGCAGAAAAAATCAAAATCGCCGGAGAACAGATACAGGCAGATGATTTCTATATCACAAAGCTGAAGCTGGAAAAAGAGGAACTGCAGGAAAAGCTGGGGAAAATGACAGTGGAAAACGGCACTCTGAAAGAAACGATTATCAGCCTGCAGGAACAGCTGGAGGAAATGAAAGAACCGAAACCACCTGAAAAAAGCTTATTTTTAAGGGTTTGTAAAATCCTGTTTGGAGGCGAATGATGACAATAGAACTTACAATTCTGATATCGGTTATCGGTATCTGCTGCACAATATTCGGTGTGTCACGAAACTGGAAACAGGATGTTAAAGCGGACACAGTGGAAAGCACAACTGTTCTGATTAAGCTGGAAGGTATTCAGAACGGTGTGAACGAAATAAAGCAGGACATCAAAAGTGTGAAAACAGATGTCCGTGACCTGCAGGACAAGGTGGCAAGAGTCGAGGAAAGCACCAAGAGTGCCCACAAAAGAATCGACGAATGGCATCATGTAGACATAAGGGGAGAATGATATATGGATAAAAGACTGATTATCGTGCTTATACTGGCGCTCGGTGTTGTGTTTGCTGTAGCTTACATATACAGAGACAAGCTGAAAAAAGCACTGGCACAGCCACAGGAAACACTGGTGTTACTTCAGGCTGAACTGGAAGAGTTCTTCGCCAGCGAGGAAACAAAGAAAATCATCGGGATGCTCTGCCGTGCTGCTGAAAACCTTGTGAGCGGCACAGGGGAAGACAGACTGGCATTCGCTGTTGGTAAACTCTATGAATTCATTCCTGATTATCTGCAGACAGTGGTGACCATTGAAAAACTGCAGAAGGTGGTCACACTGGTGTATGAAGAAATCAAGGTTTATGTGAACGGCCACTGGGTAGCAGGTGAGGAGGAATAATATATGCAGAATGTTTATTTTGCAACAGGATATAAAAAAAAGCCTGAAATACCTGATATTAAACCTGTGAAAAACACACAGGTATATCAGGCTTACTCTACTGCTGTGGACCGGAGAGACCAGATTCTAAGGGAGCAGTATGAACTTGCCGAAAGGCAGAGAAAAGCTGCTATGGATGCCACAATCAAAGCGAACAACAAAGCGGCAAGCGAAAGTTTCCGTGATGCCTATGTTGCCAATATGCTGACAAAAAGAAATCTTCCGCAGCAGCTTAAGGCTCTTGGAGTTTCAGGCGGACGGAGTGAAAGCGCTCTGACCGACATTGAAAATACATATATGAACAACAGAATGGGAATCCAGAAGCGGAGAAACGATGCCAATGCACAGGCAAGGGCGGCATATAATTCCGGTGTTGCAGGTGACTATTCCAACTATCTGACAGGCCTTTATAATCTTGAAGATTCAAGAATGAAGACACTGGCAGACAAAGCAGACAGTGAACCGGCAACATCCGGCAGCACAGAAGGATTCCAGATTGGCGGTACAGGCAAAATTTACACAGAAAGCAACAAGATGGACCTTCTGAATGACCTTGTGTCCAAAGGTCTTACACTTGATGAGGCGAGACAGTATCTGAAATCTCAGGGACTGATGTAACAGAGGTGGTTGAATATGGCATTTAAATTTACTGAAGAAGAACTTCAGGCGGCTTATGCAGGAACGGATGAAAAAACAAAAAGGTCATCTGCATGGTTTACGGAGGATGACCTGATAAATGCTTATTCACAGAATGCGGCAGGGGAGAAAAACTCTCCTGCTGTTTCTTTTGAGCAGGATAAAAAAATGCCACAGCGGGCTGAAAATAAAAACCTGATAGGTGCTTTTGGCGAGGGTGTTGTTCAGGGTGTAAAAGGTTTTGGCGGAAATATTGCAAGTGTATCTGATGTTGCGGCCACAATTCTGAAACCGGCCGGCGAAATGAACAAACAGCTCAAAGGTGCTTATTATGACATAAACAAAGCACCTGAAGTTAAAAATGTTACCGGAAATGTAATGCAGCAGTATGGTGTGGGCAGTCAGTTCAACAGGGATATTCAGCAGAATATTATCCGGAGGAATCAGCGACAGGCATCAGCAATAAAAGGTGTTCAGGAAAAATATACCGGTGTTCCTTTTGCGGAAACTGCTGTGAATGTCGGTCAGGGTGTAGGTAACCTTATTCCGACCATTGCACTGAATGCTGCAACAGGCGGTGCTTTTGGCTTTTCACTTTTCGGAGCTGGAGTATTTGGCAATGCTATGGGAGAAGCACTTTCCAGCGGTGCTACACAGGACCAGGCAATGATGTATGCCGCAGCTGACACTGCTCTTGAAGTGGGTATTGAAAAGCTGTTCGGCGGTATTCCTTTCCTCAGTGAAGGTAAAATCAGTGTAAAAGGTCTGACAGAGAAATACATTAAGACTGCAGCAGGCAGACTGCTGGTAAATAGACTGGCTGACATAACAGGTGAAGGTATTGAAGAGGTGGCTTCCGGCATTATTGAGCCATTCCTGAAACGTGCGTTTTACGATAAGGATGCACGGAATGCATCACTGAAAGAACTTGTTTCAGCATTCGGAAACGGCGCTCTTGTTTCTGCTGTTCTGGGGGTGGCAAACTTTGGCGGTAATGTGCAGGAGTACAAAGCAATCAAAGAAAATATTGCCAAAGGAAAAGAAACAAATAATACGCCGCAGGAAACAGAATCACAGACCGGTGAAACTGTAGAAACCGAAGATGAGGCTGTTAAGGTTTCACAGGGAGAAAATCTGATTCCACAGCAGCGGAAAACAGCATCACAGGCGGTTGAAACTGAAAGCAATAAACAGACACCTGAAAACGAAAAACAGCCTGCAAATGCCGGAGTAAACCAGCAGACTGTAATGCCGGTATATAATGCTGATGGACAGCTGGAGCAGGGTACATTGTACGGTAGTTTTGAAGCTGATAGCGAAGAAATCTGGCTGAAAAATAAAGAAAACTATGTAAAAGATACAGAGTATTTGAGAGAATTTATTGGTCGGGATGAAGATGCAGACATATCAGAAATCAATATGATGGATGACTTGCACGAAGTAGTCAACAATTCCCCTGAATATGAAAGCATTAAAAAAGAGTTTTCAACAGAAGATATGAAACTGTTGAAAGAAGCAGATGCCGATTTGTACGAAGAACTGATGGATGTAGGCAACTACACACCTGAAAGTTACGATGCACAGATTGATTATTGGAATAAGCTGGGCGAAAACTTCAAGTCCAACGAATACCACCAGTATATCGATGAAGCTATTGAAAACCGAAAAGAAAATCAGGCAATAGCCAAAAGAGCAGCTGAACGGATAGAAAAAGCAAAATCATCAGACCAAATGACACCACAACAGAAAGTGAATGTCGATACCAAAGCACCTATCGAAGAATCTTCAGTCATTGATAAGGCAAAAGTATCACAGGTTGTAGAAAAGGCCAGAAATAAAGCACAGAAACAGTTGCTTCGCAAAAAGCTGATAGACAATGGCAAAGGTAATATTGTAAAACAGCTGGAAGCATTTGAAAAACGCACAGGTATACCTGTGTATTTCTACAGCGGAGAACTGGGTGACCTTGTAGGTTTCGCAAAAGACGGCGAAATGTTCCTTGACATCAATGACTCTGATATATTGCTGAAAACATCTATTCACGAAGCAATTCATATCTTTAAAAAGAACAACATTGATAAATTCAACAAATTGCAGAAACGGATATTCAAGCTGGAAACTGACAGAAATTCAGAGTATGGCAAAGTAGGTTTCTGGACAAGGGATGAATATGCCAAAATGGGATATACCAAAGAGGCTGATATCAATGAGGAAGTAGTGGCCAAGCTGTGTGAAGAATGTGTTTCAAATCCGGAGCAGTTTCTTGATACACTGGGTAAAGAAAAGACTGTAGCTGAAACTATTTTTGATATACTCCGTGAAATAATTAACAATATAAAGATTGCGTTGACCAACAGTGAGAAAGCGAAAGTTGACAATGCATTTATTGCTCTGGAAAGATATTTGCGCAGTGATGTGGCACAGGGAGATGCAAAGGAAGCAAAATTCAGTAAAAAAATCAACACAGACTCTGTGGGGAATGCACTGACACAACAGCAGCAGGAGTACTTTGTGGATAGTAAAGTGCGTGATGAAAATGGCAGGCTGAAAGTAATGTATCACGGTACACCTAACGCCGGCTTTACAGAGTTCAGAAGCGGTACTTATTTTACTGAAAACCCAGAATATGCCGAAGTGTACAAAAATCCGGGTGCCAGCAGCCTGTCAGTAAAGCGCAGTGCAGATAATCCGGATGTATATGCCGTATATCTGGATATAAAGAAACCATTTGACACACGAAACCGGAAAGAAAAACAAATTTTCCAGAATGAATATTACAGACAGTGGGGTACTGGAACACCGCTGATGGAAAGCGGACTGCCGGACTGGACAGACGGTATGGATTTACAGGAATTCATTGAAGAAATGGAATACGATTATGACGGTATCATCCTGGACGAAGGCAGTGCTTACGATATAAAAGGTAATCTGAAAAGCCGTGGATTGTCTTATGTGGTATTTTCTCCGGAGCAGGTAAAGAATATTGATAACAAAGCTCCTACCTCTGACCCGGATATTCGATTCAGTAAAAAAAGAGAAAACCATAAGTCACAGCAATTTGACATATTACAGAAAACAAACCCTATGCAGGATGATTATCATACCGGTATTAGAGGTACGTATGATATACATACTGCTGATGAAGTTTTCACTGAAAATGAATTCATGGGGACACCGGACTGGAATTTTGAAGATGCGCAAGCTGCCCTGAAAAAAGGTAAAGTAACAGTATATAGCAGTTATCCTATATCAACCGGTGTATTTGTTACACCAAGCAAAATGACGGCGCAGGATTATGCCGGTGAAGGTAAAGTATATAGCGAAGAAGTGCCGTTGGAGTCTGTTGCATGGATAGACAGTGATGAGGGACAGTATGCGCCGGTGAATAATGATGTGCGTTTTTCAAAGAGAAAAGAAAAAATGCGCAGAGATGTTGCCAATATGACTTGGAAAGATTATACTAATTATGGATGGGCTATACTCGGAAGAAAAGATGATGGCGACTATCTTCTCACTGCGAAAGATGCAGCAGTTTTTAGAGAAGCAGTCCGTAAAATGAAGCCGTATGCAAACAGAAACGCAGAAGGCAATCAAATGGTAATTGTTGATAATAAAATAATTACTACAAACGGAGATAAAAATAAACCATCATACGAACAAATTATAGTTTTTGAAGGGGCAATAAGCGACACTGTTGCCAACATGGAAAGGGCATTATATGAAGCAGGAAAATACCTTGACATTCAAACAGCGCGGGAATCTATTCGAGATGCTTTTCCGGATGCGAATGTCACCTATTATGATAAAGAAAGTTTCAACACACCTCGGAAGTTTCAAGGAAACATCGAAAATCGAAGCGGAAGCGGAAAGGCTTTTAAAACAGTTCGAAAAGTGCAAAAACCCAAAAGCAATGGAAGAATTAATTCTGGCACTTTAACAGGATACATCAGTGAAGACCTTGATGACTATATGTCTGAAGATGGACTACCAAGAGTAACATTGTCTGATGATAAAGACTATATAATACAGCAAGGTTACAATGGTGGATATGTGTCATTCCTTGGCGAAAAAGAGTTCCCGACTATCAAAGATATAGTTGAAGAAATGAATAAATTTATAAAAGACCCAGATTCTGTTGATTCTCGGTCTTTTATTTATGATGGTGAAAATGTTATTTCTCCAAGCTTAAAAACAAAACGAGCACCTGTTCCTGAAGAATATAAAGAAATGTCCACACAGGAAATCACACAGGCACTGATTAAAAAACACGGCGCTATCAAAAAAGGCGAAAAACCGGCAAGAGACATTTCTGTCCCTAAAAAAGACATGGACGGAAAAAACGTTTCCCGTGGTGTTCGTACCATTATGGAAGCAGCTGCTACCAAGGATGATATGCTGGATGCATTCAACAAAGCTGTCGCCGAAGGTGAGTTCTCCTATGATGTGAACAGGGACAAGGCTGCAGTGAACAAAGCTGTGGAATACATCGAGAAATACGGCTTTAAAAACACCTACAACGAATGGCGCAAAAAGGTGAATAATAAGCAGGAAATCACCAAAGACGATATGACACAGGCACAGATAATGTATTCCTCTGCTGTTGCAGCAGGTGACTATGACACTGCGATGAAACTGGCTACAGATATTTCCATCCAGGCTACAAAGGCAGGTCAGGTTGTGCAGTCTATGAGAATTCTCAAAAAGACAACACCTGAAGGCAGACTGTATTATGCACAGAAAACTGTGGAGGCTATTCAGGATGAGGTTAACGAAAAGTACGGCGACAAATCTCCGGAACTGGAAGTGCCGCAAGAAATGCTGGACAAGCTGAAAAATGCCAGAACTGACGAGGAAATCCGGAAAGCTACAGCAGACATCAACAATGAAATTGCAAAACAGCTGCCATTCTCCTGGTCAAACTTCATAGCATCCTGGCGATATCTTGCGATGCTGGGTAATACCAGAACACAGGTGAGGAATATCACTTCCAACGTTATCAGCACAATGGCACAGGAATATACAAACTTTGTGCAGGCAGCCATTGTTGAGCCTGTGGCAAAAGTAGCTACAAAGGGTAAAATCGAAAAAACATCTGCCCTCAGATACACTGACTGGCAGATGGAACAGGCTGAAAAAGATTATACAGCAATCCGGGATATCCTTGGCGGACAGAAATATGCAAACGATACCCTGAACAGCATCGAAAAACTGCGGAATCCGTTTGACTTCAAAGGCAAAGGCGGTAAGGCTGGTGAGTTTTTTGGCAGTGTTCTGACAAAATGGAACAAAGCAACAAACTGGGCAATGGATACCGGGGATAAGCTGTTCTCTGCACCTGCTTATAAGAGATATTATGCAAGATACCTGGCAGCCAATAAAATCACCAGTGAAGAACAGTTGACTGACAAGATAAGAATTGCTGCACGAAGCTGGGCGAAGAAACAGTCTCTTGAATCTGTTTACCGTGAAGAAAATGCAATAGCCAAGGCTATCAGCAAACTTGAGCGAGACCTGGCAAACAGCAACAGTAAAATATCCAGGGCAGGCGCGAAGATTGTTGGCGGTATAATGCCGTTCCGCAGCACTCCTTTGAACATAACAAAACGTGCTTTTGAATACACTCCGGTGGGAATTGCGACAGAACTGTGGGCAAACAGGCTGAATAATCCTGTGGAAGTAATAAATAAAACTGCGAAATCTCTTTCCGGTTCTTCTCTGATGCTGCTTGGTTATGCCCTGGCAAAAAGTGGTATTCTCACAGGCGGTCTTGGTGATGATAAAGAAGACAAGATGAAAAAGCAGATGGGACAGCAGGCATATTCTGTCAATGTTGGCAACTACAGTTATACACTTGACTGGGGCGGTGCTGCTCTGATGCCTCTGTTTGTTGGTGCTCAGATGTACGATAATTCAGCGGACGATGAAAACCTCCTGAATAATATGATTGATGTCTTCGCAAATGCTTCTGCACCGATTATGGAAACTTCAATGATGACAGGTCTTATGACTGCTCTGAAGACAGCAAGTTATGAAGACAATATGGCAGAATCTGTAACTTCATTCCTGGCAAGCGGTCTTTCAAGCTATCTCAGCCAGTTTGTTCCTACATTGCTTGGTCAGTTTGCAAGGGCAGTGGATGACACATCCAGAAGCAGCTACACTAATGTGAAAGGTGTTATGAAACCTCTCGCAAAAACGGCGGAAAAGGTGCAGAATAAATTTCCTGTTGCGTCAAAGGCTAACGTGCCATATATGGATGTATGGGGCAACGAAGTGAAAAACGTTGGCGGCAGTTTCCCAGGCAGACTGGCTTACAATATGCTGTCACCTGGTTATATCGAAAAGAAATCAACTGATAAGGTTGAAAAGATGCTTGTTGACCTGTATGACAAGACAGGGGAAACAGGTGTTCTGCCAAGCAACTACACCACATACAAACGAATGGGAGACGAAACAATTCGTTTCACGGACAAACAGTATGAGGCATACACAAAAGCATACGGCCAGACATCTTACGATATTCTCGAAGACCTGTCCAGCGACAAAGGCTTTAAGTCTATGGAAGATGCTTACAAAGCCGAAGTTATTGCCAAAGCCTACAAATACTCCACAGCGATCGCATCCAACGATGTAGTTGATAAAGAGCTGACAGCAAGACAAGCAAACCAGCAGAAAGCTATGGAAAAAGGTCTGTCCGCATACGAAGTATTTGGTGGTCTTATCGAAGCTGATGGTATGGGCAGTGAAGGCAATGCCAACGGCACACTTTCAAAATCTGAAGTTATGGCATACATTGAAAGCCGTGGCGGATTGAGTAAGACTGAAAAAGCATACCTTTTTGCAGCTCTTGGCAACAGTAACTGGAAAAATCCATACATTTAATTCGTCAAAAGTTCGTCGGTGAGTTGATTTTCTTTTATATTTAAGGGAAAGATTAAGTTTCAACTCCCGTCAGCTCCACCAATAAGAAATCCCAGTAATTTAGCGGAAAACCGCTATTTTACTGGGGTTTTTGTTGTTTTTAGGGTATGTGGGAAATGCCCGAAAATGCCTGAAAATACATTAAAAAGTTCGTCAAAAGTTCGTCAAAAATCAATGCTGTTCAGCTTGTTTGCGGCATCTTCGAGACGGGATAGTCTGATATGTGTATAGATGTTTTTTGTTGTGGAAATATCGGCGTGTCCCATCAGCTCCTGTGCCAGTTTTTCGTCTATACCTGCTTCGTACAGCATAGTGGCATAGGCATGGCGCAGCTGGTGTGGGGTAGCTGTTATACCTGTTTGTTGTTGGTATTTGGTCCAGTGGCGTTGAAACCAGGATTGACTGTAAGGCTGTGTGCCATCTGGAGAGAAGATGTAATCATCCGGTTTGCCTTGTGGTAGGTGGGGGATAAGTTTATCCAGCAGAGGAATTTCACGGATTCCGTTTTCTGTTTTAGGTTGTTTGATTTTTGGCTGATTGTTCATATAGAACACGGCCTTTGTAATTTTGATTTTCTTTCTGCTGTAATCTATATCTTTGAATTGTAGAGCCAGGGCTTCGCTTTTGCGACAGCCGGTATACATAAGGAAGAACGGAAGCAGACCAAATTCGCCTTGTACAGAGTCTTTCACTTTTTTGATATCTTCATCGCTTGGCAGTTCTCGTTTGTTTTGCTTGAGATTTTTCGGCAGGCTGACAAAGGTTAAAGGATTGTCGAAGATGTGACCATTGACTATGGCATAGCGGAAGATGTTACCCAGAATGGTCTTTTGGTTTGCCACAGTTTTTCGGGCATAGCCTTGTGCTGACAGCTGGGTGTAGAATTTGTTGATATCCTGCGGTGTGATGTTTTTAATATACATATCACCAAAGTGGTCTACAGCCCTGTTGTAGTAAACAAGTGATTTGTAGTAAGTGTTATATTCCACCTCTTTTTCGTACTGTATATGCCATTGCTCTGCCACATCTTTGAACAGTGGACCATTGTCTTCTTTTTCTTTATAATCACGGATTTTGCGAAGTATTTCGCTTTCGTTTTTGCCGTAAAAATGGACTTTCTTTCCGCCTATGGTCATAACTTTTTCCATTCTGCCATCGGCACGGAGTTTTGGTTTTTTGGCCATAAAAAAAATACCACCTTTCGATAAAGTTTGTATGGGTTGCAAAGCCTATCGAAAAATGGTATACTCAAAATACTATGTAGGAGTAATTATTTTGATAAGCTCTTATATTTATCCCTTCACAGCTGCAACTGTGAGGGGGTTTTTTTATTTAAAAATCAAAAGGAAATTCTGGTAATTCGAAAGATGTTTCGTTTTCAGAAATTGTATTAAAGTTCCATGGCTTTAATATTCCATTCTGGAGAAATGTAGACTTATGTCCACAGTATGGGCAAAAACGTGCATCGCCGTCAAGTCCGTCTGTTCCAGGACAATAATTCGAACCAAAGTCATTTCCTGATGAACATTTATTTATAATGAGTGTTCCACATATCTGACAATAATCTCCTACAAAATTTGTGTGTTCGTTATTACAGATAGGGCAAATCTGTGCTTTGTTATGCTCATTTAAAGGTATTGAGTTGTATTTCAAATCGTCCTCCTTTGGATTATAAAAAGCGATTGTTTTATTTCCGCACTGCGAGCAGATGTGAATACCATCTTTTAAATGTCCGATATACCCACATTCAGGGCAATGATAGTAGTGGATAAATGCTCTGGCTATTAAATAGTCATATTGTGTTTTAAAACTGCTGTCCAGCCAGTTATTGTAGTCTTTAATTTGGTTGTTTGCTGCTGCTTTTGATATTTTACACAACCTTCGAAAATCATCTACGTTTCTTACACCATGTATTTTTAAAGCAGCATATGGTATTAAAAGATACTTTGCAAATAAATCCGCTTCTGCATCCAGGTAACGATGTTCTTTGTCAGAAAATGGGTTTCGCCGAATGCGGAGAATATTATTTTGCGTATGGTGCTGTAATACAACATGTCCTATTTCATGTGCAATATTCCATCGGTATCGATTGCTTTCAATCAAATCATGCGAACAATCATTATAACTGATAATATAACCATCAATAGAGCGAATATAATCAGTAAAAGCATCACGAGATTCAACCAATCGAATAAACTCATCTGTGCTCACACCAGAGTCTTGTGCTAATTTTGAATAAGGAATAAGGTGACAATTAGGTAAAGACCTTGCTATTCTTTTTACAGGGACGGGAAACACAGCATTACCGGGTGCTTGTAAGACTGATAATACTGCTCTTTTTATCTCGGTTCTACGGTATTTAGGAACAACACTCATTCTTCGGTATCTTCCTCATATCCCTCTGTGAAATATTTTGTGTAAACCATTTTTAATGTCTGCATCATATGTGCCTTTTCTTCGTCATTCATTTTGCTTCTGGCACGTTGAATTCTAATAATGTCATCATCAGGTTCTA
>JAZQYH010000043.1:0-1599 GCA_045633415.1 Oscillospiraceae bacterium
TAGCTCTTGTATCCCTGAGGGATTCATTAATGTAATCGTACATTTCCCAACGGCCTGGTCTGGATTTTGGCTGATACACAGATTCAGCTTTGAGCAACTGGTTGTTGTACGCCTGTGTTTTAACAGAAGCATACAATGGAAGGATATAAGCCTGCTCGCCAACGAGATAGTTTTCCAGTTCTGTATAGGTTTTCGTAGCTTTCGCTTCTGTCTCTGTTGCCGCTTTTTCTATAAGTCTGTCAACATTAGGGTCTGCAATCGGGCCGTAGTTATAGCTGCCATTTGAATGGTAGATGCCATTTGTAGCATAATCTAAATTACCAGTTACAGTTGTCCATCCTGTCAGCGCAATATCAAAATTACCTTTATTTAATGCCTGATTCCATTCACTATAGTTAGCCCGGATATTAAGATTTGCATTGAATCCAGCCTTTGTCAACTGATCTCTAAGGATATTTGCATTTGCCTGGCTTGATGCCTGGGACAATATTGTTATTGTCCCAGTATATCTTACATCAGCAGGTTTCTGGGCAGAGTTTTTAAACTTAACTGTATTCACTTTTACGCTTGCTGTAGCATTTGGTGTTTTGTTTTCTGGATTGTTGCCTGCAAGGTAGATATTCAGCTTGATATTGCCGGCTTTGATTTTGTCTGCAATTTCATTGTCTTTGAATTCTATCGCATATTCACTATTACCAAGGTCAATCAGCTGATAGAATCCCTGCATTTTTGCATCTGCGATTTCTACTTTTGCTATCTTCTGCAGGTTTTTATCACTGAGTTTAAGTGTAAATTCTCCCCTGCTGTATTTATCATTCAGATAGAGGTTTACTGTTTTTGTACTCTGTGTAACCTTTGCCTTTGTTACAGTAAATGTGAGATTTACAGCCTTTGTATCTGCTACAGATTGGCCTTTTACTGTCACATCTTCACACACCACTGTGTACTTATCTTTCGGATTAAGTTTTGAGATAGATTCTGTATCTTTGAAAGTCAGCAGATATGTGCCATTTTCGTTAAGAACAATATTGAAGCACTCTGTTACATCAACAGGCTGTGCACCTTTTGTTTTTGCTGTGGCGTATACCCTGATGTTTTCAGATATATCCACAGACTGTAACAGATTTGTCCACTTAGGTGTGATTGTTACACCTTTGTTCAGATAACCTGTTTCCAGCTTGCCTTTAGCTGTTACTGCAACTTTTACTGTGCTGTTTTTCTCTGCCAGTGTTTTTACTGTAACTGTGCTTGTCTTGCCTGTTTCTTTCAGTGTGAAATTAACCTTGTATGTTGCTCCAAAGGTGCTGTTTTCATTTACACTTATCTTTGCAAACTTACCTGCTTTCATGTCGCTGAAATCAAATTCCACGTCCACACAGTCAACAGGGTTATTCTTACTGTCTGTTACTGTATATGTGATGTTATCTTCGTTCAGTATGTAATCTGCAGGTGTTGTATTCAGTATTATTACTGCATTATCATCTGTCAGCTTGTTCAGTGTCACACTTGTTTTTGATACTTTCATTGTCACAGGTTTTACTGTTACATTCAGTGTCACTGCTTTAGCCGCACCTTCAAGTGTGAATACCACTTTGTACT
>JAZQYH010000044.1:0-1025 GCA_045633415.1 Oscillospiraceae bacterium
TGTTTGCTTTTGCTTCTGTCTTTGTGAGTGAGTGACCGAGAGCACCAAGGTAAATGTCTTCAAATGTCAGTTCCTGTGTGCCTTCTGCGTCTGCAAAGTCTTTTTCACATGCACCGCAAGTGTAATATGCTTCGTTACCAGGTTCTGTACATGTTTCAGCTTTTGCAGCTGTAAATGTCATTTCGTGACCCTGAGCTTTTACTACCCAAGAGTTTTCACTGATTTCATTGTTGCCTTCTTCATCAGAGAAGTACAGACCGCAGACATCACAAGTATAGTATGCTGTATTACCTGCGTTTGTGCAATCAGCATCTTTTGCTGCTGTGAAGGACATTGTGTGACCAGCTGCTGGGATTACCCATGAACCTTCAATGGTAATCTGTTCTGCACCAGCTTCATCGTTGAAATACAGACCACAAATTTCACAAGTGTAGTATTCATCGTTGCCAGCGTCTGTACAGCTGTTTGCTTTTGCTGGAGTATGAATCATTGTGTGACCAGCTGCTGGGATAATCCATGAATCTTTTACGATTTCGTTTTCACCAGCAATGTCAGAGTAGAACAGACCGCAAACTGAACATGTATAGTATTCGCTGTTGCCTGCTGTTGTACAGCTGTTTGCCTGTGCTTCTGTTTTAGCCATTGTATGGCCAGCTGCTGGAATTACCCAAGAGTCTTTTTCAATGACTGTATTGCCGTTTTCGTCTGCAAAATACAGACCACAAACTTCACAAGTGTAGTATGTATCGTTACCGTTGCTTGAGCAGTCTGGTGCCACAGCATTTGTTACAGCCAGAGTATGAGCAATTTCTCTTGTCTGTGTACAGCCTGTGTTGTCACAAGTTGTATCGCAGGAGTTTGTATAAGTATGACCAGAGTAGAAGCCAAGGTATTTCACTGTAGCCAGCAGACCCTGATTTGATGGATTGGAGCTTGAACCACAACCTACATGTGTGATTTTCAGTGTTTCAAGTTTGCTTGCAAATGGGCAACCTGTGTAGTAAGGTTTGCCGGAATCACGCAGA
>JAZQYH010000045.1:0-28161 GCA_045633415.1 Oscillospiraceae bacterium
GTATATGATGCATGGGTTGTGAAAGACAACGAACCAGCAAGAGCTTGTGTAGAAGCAAAACTGGCATCTCCAAGCATTCTGGTGGAAGTTTCCTGTATCGCCGCTGTAAAAGAATAATTGAATAAAAAATAGCTCCCACTGCACAGTCAGTGGGAGTTTTGTTTATATGTGTTGTATTTTTTACATTTCTTTTATTTCCAGATTTGATGTGTCGTACATAACCTTGGCGTGGTTGGTTTTTATTAGCTGGGTTTCTATGATGTTGCCTGTAATTACATCCACGGTTTCTCGGTAGATTTTATTGTTCCTGTAAACAACGCCATCTTCGCGGCTGAAAAATTCATCCTGTACCTTTATGTGATATGTATTTGGCAGGCTGTCTGAACAAAGGAGACTGCCAATAAGATATTCATCGTCGGTGGTTATCAGCAACTGGAAAGTGTAGGGAGTATCATTTTTAAAACGGTAATCCTTGTAATTATAGAGAATACTTGTGCCTGTGCCAAAAGGTACCACGCGGCCAAAGTCTGGAAACAGGTCCACGCCATCGTGGTGGTGATGTTCAACTATTGTAAGAGATGAATGAAGCACCAGCCAGTGAATAAGGTTTGTAAACTGGCACATGCCGCCACCTATGTCGCTGGATGGGCTACCGCCTTTTATGGTAAGACCTGTTTTGTAGCCCCGCTTTTCGTTTACTTTACCCACCAGCTGCCAGAAAGAAAACACCTGTCCCGGACGGATAAGCACTCTGTTTACTTTTGGTGCCGCAATGGCAAGATTGACAGCTTTGTTGTTTTGCAGTGTCATATCCACATTTCCCAGCCTGCGACGGATTAGTGACTTGTGTCTGTAAACAACCACTGGCAAAGTATCTTTGCTTTTTTCTGTGGCAAAATTGATATCTGCTTTTTTATCCTGTATATTTCTTTTTAATATTTCTTTTTGTGTTGAAATTTTATATGTGAGAGGTGAAATCTCACAAAAAAGTTTTCTTGCCATTTTATTACCTCTGTATATACTTGGTACATATATTATCATATGCCACCAGTTTAACCAATAATTGTGACAAATCTGTTATAAAGCATAGCCGCACAAAAAGTGCGGCCTGTTTTGTTTGAAAAATTTTAGAAAGGAAATTATATAAGGTGAAGTGTTCCTACTGTCAATGAATAAACATTACCGCGAACACAAACAAACACAATCCCCGGGCTGCCAATCTTTTGATAGTCATAATCATACACTCCTTTTTGGTTTGACCTTATTGTATCGCAAAAATTTTGTTTTGCAACAGGTTTTAACAATTGTTTACTGTATGTTAATCAAAGTTTAATAATATTAAAAGTTGTGTCACAGTGGTGTAACTGTTTATTCATATTTATTGTGCTAAAATCTGCACAGGTATGGTGTCGGTGACTTTCTGATGTGTGTATTCTATGGTCGGCAATGTTTTCCTTACTCTTAAATATCCTGTCCAAGTAAGACCACCATCTTCACTGATAATACTGTAGTTTTCTGAAGATGTTGAAAGGTCACTTATATTTTGCAATTTATCTTTAGCCGATTGTGAAAGGTCGGCAAAATATCTGATTTCTATCATATTGTCCAGTACAACCATACAACAAGAGCGATAAGAAGTGAAATACTGTGGTGCTGTCAAAGCTGAAAAATCCAACTGCTGCCATGTTTTACCACCATCGATAGTAATACTTGCCTGTGGAATATCAAATTTTCCTCTTTCAGTCTGTCCCATAAAGCCTACACTTTCGTTTATAAATCGCAACCCACGAAGAATAACCCCATTGTCTTTGTCCATCTTATGCTGATGTACAGATGTTTCACCATCTGTAATCTTATGGATATTCAACCATAAATTACCATTAATATCTTCTGTATAGTAAGACAGGAACTCAAGATTTTCAGACAACATTTCCAAACCTGTGGCAACACATAGAAGTTTGTGTCCCTGTGTCATTTCTACTGTGTTCTGTGCCTATTCTGTCTCGTCCGCATAACATATATGCAGTTTTTCACTGTTTTTTAATACATAAGCAAAGGATGAAAAAGGTCCATCTTTTGTCTGTGTAGTGGTACCTGTAAGCCCATTGTACCCCTCTCCATATTTACCTACTGAAGCTGGTGTTACTTCAGGTGGCATTACGGTTTTAACAGACATTTCATTAGCCCTGAATATGCCTGTATTCCTTATACCTTGTGCGCTTTCTATCAGTTCCCTTTCCCTATACTGCACACCATCGGTGGAGTTCAGTTCCGCCAACTGTTCGTAGAAAGTCTGTGGCACTGGAATAGGCAATATCTCCTCTACCTTTTCTTCCACCATACATGCTGTGGACAGTACCACCACCACAGAGACAAGCAAAGCAGATATTATCTTTGCTGGCTTTTTGTAGGACAGCACATTTTTGATTCTGCTTTCTGCATTAGACTCACCAAACAGCACTGCTACTGTGTAGTCTGGCTGTTTTTCCACAGCGCAGTTTAAAAGCTGTAGTGAATACTCTTTTTTATTGCCTGTCTTTCTGACTACAGCCTCATCACAGGACATTTCCATATCCATGCACATATATTTAAAAGCAAGCCAGATCAGCGGGTTAAACCAGTGCAGAACAGTGATTGCCATACAAAGTGGCTTTATAATATGGTCGCCACGTCTTATATGTGTTTTTTCGTGTTCTATTACCGAAAGTGGCATTTTTTCTTTCATTTTGAGTGGGATACACACAACTGGATTAAATAAACCATAGACAAAAGGTGTTGCTATCCCCTGTGTGTAGAAGATATTGGCATCTTTCTCAACTATATCTATCTTGTATTTAAAAGTGATATAGCTTTTCAGCATACTGTACAACCCTACCAGCACACCTGCCGTCCAGATAAATGCCAGCTTTGGCATCAGGGTACTGTTTACTGTGTCTGGACTTTTGCCCGTAGCAGATACTGCCACATATCGTGTACCATCTTCCTGAATATACACAGGAGTGATTCCGGTTTCTATGGCGGTGTAGTATTCCAGCTTGTTATCGTGGTAAAAATGCACTTCACCAACATAGTCATCCAGAATCTCTGTATACTGACCATTTACCGCTATACTTAAATTACTAAGCGGGTTATAACGTGCCACTGAAAGTCTGATATTGAATATCAGCCCCGCAAAAACCACTATCCACAAAAAGTAGGAATAAATTTTAGGCTGGTGCTTTATTATAAACCTTATAGCAAATATCAGTGGGATAACAATGCACGCCTTTATTGACAAAGGCAGAAAATATAAAAATAAATTTTTCATGTCATTCCTCAAAATTTTCTATCATCTGTTTAATTCTTTCGGCTTCTTCTCTGGATAGCTTTTTACCTTCCATAAATGCGGCAATAAAGCCAGGCAGACTTCCGTCAAAAGAGCGGTTAACCACAGAGTTTGATTCGTACAGCTGTACCTCTTTCTGTGTAACCAGCGGGATAATGCTAGAATTTTCGTTTTTTACAATATCCTTTTCCCCAAGGCGTTTAAGTACAGTGTAGGTGGTGCTTTTTTTCCAGCCCAGAGTTTCAGCACACAGTTTAACCAGACTGGCACTGTAAAGTGGCTGGTTGTCCCACACAATTTTCATAAATTTATATTCGCTTTCAGCAAGTTTTAACTCTTTCATATACAGCCTCCCAGTCTAGAATAGTAGACCTTTCTTTAATTTCAGTCTATCATTGTAGACCAATAATGTCAATAAATGTGAGTAAAAATTAATAATCTGATAAAAAAACAAAACCACCCATACAGGTGGTTTATATATCAATATTTGCTTATTTTGTTTCTGAAAACAGAAGTGACATACAGCGGAAAGCAATAATAACACACAGCAGAATAACAACATAATGCATGCCGCCGATGGCGAAATGCAAAACAGAGCAGAATGTGGCACAGAAAACCAGTACACACAGTGTGATAAAATCGCTGACTTTGTACTGCAGTTTTACTTCTCCCCTTGCATTGTACCATGCAAGGATAGCAAGAAACATAGACAGGCCCAGAAGCACAATGCCATACATTGCCGCCGTTGTAGGTGCTATTACTGACAAAACTGCCAGAGTAATGCAGAACACTGTAATAAGCAACAGTTTACCTTTAATTTTGGAAGGCATAGTTTTTTCCTTTCATAAAGCTGTAAAAAATCCCTTGGTTTACAAGGGATTTTTATTTTTTACTGATTACCCATAAGGTTGTTTGCAACTTCAAAGGCACGCTGTATCTGTGGGTCAGTTTCCACTGTAAGTGAGTAGAAATACTGTTCCTGTGCTGTTTCCAGAACTTTTTCATAGTCTGGTGCAATACCTTTGCCATTGTAGTCTGTAGAAACAGGTGAAAGTGTTGCCACTGTCAGTTCCACACCACTGCCGTCTGGCAGACGGAACATTTTCTGCATTGAGCCTTTGCCCATTGTAACTGTACCTACAGATTTTGCACCTGCAGAATCTTTTAACATAGCCGCAAACATTTCTGCACCATAGCCTGTGCCTGCATTTGTGATTACAACCACTGGTGCAGAAACACTGCTTTTGTCAGATGTATAAAGAACTTTTCTTTCGCCGTCATTGTATACAGCATACATTGTAGTGCCTTCTGCCAGCAGAACATCTGCTGCAGCTGCAGCGCTGTCAAAGTCTTTGTCAGTGTTGTTTCTCAGGTCGATAACCATAGCTTTTGCACCCTGACTCAGCAGGTTGTTTGTAGCATAGTCCAGTTCAGAAGCTGTTCTTGCTGAAAAGTTGGAGATTTTGATGTAGCCATAACTGTCGTACAGTTCGTAGGAAACAGATGGTGCATCGTAAGCTTTGTGTGTAAGTGTAGCGGCTGATTCTGTACCTTCGTGAATGTATGTGATGTCAACTGTTTCACCAGATACACCAGACAGCATATCTACAGCTGTTTCAACAGACATGTTGATAGTGCTCTGGCCGTTGATAGATGTGATAGTATCATCTGCAACAATACCCTGAATATCTGCTGGAGATTCAGCATATACCTTGTACACTTTCATATATCCGCTGTCTTCTCTTGATTTTACAAAGTCAACACCGATACCGATGATTTTACCATCCAGAACCTGCTGATATTCCATAACTTCATCAGCAGTGTAATATTTTGATTCTGTATCGGAAAGGCCAGCAACATAGCCAGCAGCCATGCTTTCCAGAACTTTTGCATCGTCTACTGATACATAGAAATTCTGTCTGACCACCTGGTCGATATCAGAAATTTTATCGTACATAGTTTCTTTTTCGTTAACTGATTCAACCTTTGCTTCAAAAATGCGGGATGAAGCAATCATTGTAAGGCAGAATGTAACAGTCATGGCAACAAACATAAGGCTGATTGCCGCACTTAAAGTAATTTTCTTTTTCATATTCCTCTCTTTCCGACTATCTTCTTGGACGTGTAGAAGCAATATATGGTGCTGGGTCTACACAAGAGCCGTTGAGTCTGATTTCAAAATGAAGATGTGGACCTGTGGAGTTACCTGTGGAACCAACGTAAGCGATTGTCTGTCCCTGTGTAACATAGTCCCCTGCTTTTACAGCCAGTGATGAACAGTGACCATAAAGGGTAAAGTTGTTGCCACCATGGTCGATGATAACATAGTAGCCATAGCCTGTTGTACCATAGTGGGCTTTTGTAACAACACCTGAGTTGGCCGCAACAATAGGTTTGTTATTGATTGCTGACCAGCCTTCCGCCCAGCCTGTGGCAATATCTATACCTGTGTGCCAGTCATAAACGCCATAAAGTGTACGGGCGCCATAACCAGAGGAGATGTAGCCATTGGTTGGAACAGGCCATATCCATTCGCCGCCTACATAAGAGCCTCCCGAACTCTGGAATTCTTTTTCCATAGCTTCTTTGGCCGCGAGATATTCAGCGTAAACTTCCCGCTGGGTTTCTTTGGCAGCTGCTTCCTGTGCCTCTGTGGCTGACAGTTTATTGTTCAGTGTCTGCAGTGCTGCCGCCAGTTCATTCTTTTTCTCTTCAAGAACACCCTGTTTTTCAACAAGGTCATTAAGGCCCTGCTGGATTGCCGCTTCTTCCTGTTCAATCAATTGCTTCTGGTTATTGAGCTCTTTCAGCAGTTCTGTGTCTGCAATGGAAATGCGCTGAAGTGTATCTGTAGCTGTAAGCAGCTGTGAAAAGCTGTCCACAGCCAGAATTGTTGCCAGTGTGCCGCCACTGCGCATGATGTACATGGCTTTCAGACGTTCTTTGAACAAAGCATCAGTAGCTTCTATTTCTTCTTTTTTCTTTTCCAGCTCCATCTGTTTTGCCTGCAGTTCTTCGTTGGCAGTTTTGATATCGCTGTTAAGTATATTAATCTGTTTTTTTACAAGGTCAGCCTGTGTCTGTGCAGACTGCAGTTCTTTTTTCTGTTTATCCTTGGTGTTTTTGATACTTGAAATCTGCCGGTTAATCTGGTCCAGTTTTTCCTGTGCTGCGGCATAGTCTTCCTTTGTGCCAGCTGATGCCACAAGTGGATGCATAAGACCTACACACATAACGCAGACCATCATTACGCAGAATACATTTACAGGAAAGTTTTTCTTTTTCATCAATGTATCCCCCTAAACCTTGAGATATTTTCTCATAGACATTGCACTGCCCAGACAACCAATTGTCCAGCCAAATGCAAAGAAACCCACCAGCATAATCAGCCAGACGGATGAAAATGGTATCATACACATGCTGAGCATAGCAATAAAGCCTACAGCCTGTGTGGTAATGTAATTATAGAGATAGATATATGCGCCTGCCACCACTGCAAATGTGATAATTGCAGATATGGTGCCTATAAGCATACCTTCCACAACGAAAGGCATACGGATAAAGCCGTTTGTGGCGCCTACATATTTCATAATGCTGATTTCTCTTCTTCTTGCAAACACAGTAAGACGGATAGTATTGGAAATAACCACCATACTTACCATAAAGAGAATAACGAGAATCATAAGACCAGCATAATATGTAACATTTTTAAGTGTTATCAATACACCTGCCAGTTCTGTCGGTGTAGAAACATAATCTACACCTTCAAAGGATGAAAATTCAAAAGAAATTGGTTCAAGGCGGGTAAGGTCAGCCAGATGAACCCTGAAAGAAGCTGGCAGAGGGTTGTTTTCACCCTGATAGCCACTGAGCAGTGATTCGTACCGGCCCATATATGCCATCTGTTCTGCAAGAGCCTCTTCTTTTGAAACATATTTAAATGAAGATACATCTTCGTCTGATGTAAGTGATGCATTGATTTCTGCCACCTGTGCATCAGTAGCTGTATCGTCCATATAAATCACAACTTCGTTCTGTGCACCGAGGTACTTTACAAAACTGTTTACATTCAGTACCAGCGAACCACACAGACCTACAAGTATAAGACAGGAAGTTACTACACCTACAGAAGCTACGCTCATAAGGCGATTGTCTTTAAAATTGTTCCAACCCTGCCTGAAAAGGTATTTGAAGCTTGAAAATCTCATATAGCCGCCACCTTTCCTGCCGCAGTGTCATTCACAATAACACCAGAGCGCATTTCGATAATTCTTCTTGCATAGCGACGGGCAAGGTCGTGTTCATGGGTAACTACCAGAACTGTGGTGCCTGTGGAGTTAATGGCTTTAAGCAGCTCCATAATTTCCAGAGACAACCGTGGGTCAATATTACCTGTAGGTTCGTCAGCGATAACAAGGTCTGGATTATGTACCAGTGCACGTGCCAGTGCCACACGCTGCTGTTCACCACCAGAAAGCTGTGCAGGCAGCTTGTCCCGCTTGCCGGCAAGCCCTACAAGGTTAAGAATATATGGTACTCTTCTTTTGATTTCTTTTTCTGCAATGTTTGTAACTCGCATTGCAAAAGCGATATTTTCATAAGCTGTAAGGTTTGGAATCAGGCGGAAATCCTGAAAAACAACCCCCAGTGTACGGCGCATATACGGAATATCCCTTTCTTTGATTTTGGAAAGGTTGTACCCGTTTACAATAACTTCGCCTTTAGTTGCTTTTTCCTCGCGAAGCATAAGCTTGAGGAATGTACTTTTGCCTGCGCCGGAATGACCCAGCACAAACACAAACTCACCTTTGTCAATATGAACATTCACATCTTTCAAGGCGGTGATTTTAGGCTCGTAAACCTTGGTAACATGTTTAAAGTCTATCATTTATTATCCTCAAAAATTACTACTTTTCCTTTATTTGTTTTAGACGACAAACCGCCCCTATATGTAACAGGTACATTTAAGGGCGGAAGAAATTAGAATTTTTCCTGGCTTGACTGGAGATATTTCTTAACCATCAAAGCAACTTTGAACACGATAGCATCGTCGAATTCCCTTAAATCCAGACCTGTGATTTTTCTGATTTTTTCAAGACGGTAAACGAGTGTGTTTCTGTGAACAAAGAGACCACGGGAAGTTTCGCTTACATTCAGGTTATTTTCAAAGAAACTCTGAATTGTAAACAGTGTTTCCTGGTCAAGGCTGTCGATAGAACCCTGTTTGAACACTTCTCTCAGGAACATTTCACACAGAGTAGTTGGCAGCTGATAGATAAGGCGTGCAATACCCAGGTTTTCATAGTTAACAACTGTTTTTTCGATATCAAATACTTTGCCCACTTCCAGAGCAATCTGTGCTTCCTTGAAGGAAGATGCCAGGTCTTTGATATTTGTAACCTGTGTGCCGATACCTACTGATGCTTTGATGTAGTATTCCACGTTCAGTGTGTCTACAATTGAAGCTGCCAGTTTTTCAATATCTTTTGTTTCAATGCCTTTTTTCAGTTCTTTGATAAGTACTGTGTCATTTTCGCTGGTTTCAAAAACAAAGTCCTTCTGTTTGTCTGGGAAAAGGTTCTGCACTACATCAAATGTAGACATATCTTTCCGCTGGTCAACACGGATAATCAGCACTACACGTGGAATATCTGTAACAAAGTGCATTTCTCTTGCTTTTGCATAGATATCGCCAGGCATAATGTTGTCCATAACAACGTTTTTGATAAAGTTCAGTCTGTCGAATTTTTCATCGTGGAACTGTTTCAGACTCTGTAATGAGATAGATACAAGTGAGGCAAATTTATCTGCCATATCATCTGTACCTTCAACAAAAACATAAAAGTCATTTCTTTTTGCATTTGTAAAGCCTTTAAATGTATATCCGTTACGGATAAAAGACTGGCTGTTAGACATTCTTTCTGTCTGAACACCATCTTTGATACTGTCTATCTGATTTAATTCGCTGCAAGCTACTACAACGCCCATTTCATCAGCAACACCAATCACTCTGCCGATAGTGTCTTTCATCTGATAAATGACGCCTTGGAACATCCTGTTTGACATATTTAACTCCTAAAATAAATAATCTGTTGTTATTTTGTACAACAGTTACAATTAATCATTTATATTTTACACAATAGATTTAGAAAATGCAACATTTTTTTACAATTTTATTCACTTTTTTATGTGCAAAACATCAAATGCCAGATGTTACAGTATTATTTTAATAATAAAACACAATTGTGTTATTTTTTTTAATTTTCTGTAAACATATTGCTGGTAATTTGTGCTACCTGCCGTGGGGTAAGTTTTACATATTCACCAGGCTGTAAATCTGCCGGCATTTCAAGTGCGCCTATTGTGGTGCGGTGCAGTGTATTAACACCGATGTCAAACACACCCAGCATACGTTTTATCTGGTGATATACACCCTGATGAAGAATTATTGTAGCTGTAAGGCAATCACCCTGTGGGATAATAGTGGCACTTTTCATCAGCTGACCGTCCGCCAGTGTAACACCTTCTTCAAATGCTTTTACCACATTTTCTGTAACAGGGCTGTCCACTGTGACAATATATGTTTTAGGCACATGGTGCTTTGGAGACAGAATATCGTGGGCAAACTGTCCGTCATCGGTTATCAGCACAAATCCTGTGCTGGTTTTGTCCAGTCTGCCTGCAGGAAAAAGATTGCGGCGTGGAAACTCATCTTTTACCAAATCAATGACGGTGACATCGTTTTTGTCTGTGGATGCACTTACCACACCCACAGGTTTATTCAGCATAATGTAAACAAACTCTTCATGTGTAAGCAGTTTGCCGTTTGCTTTGACCTCATCTGTATCTATATCTATTTTTATATCTGATTTTTTCACAACAGTACCATTTACCACTACTGCTGATTTTGATATCAATTTTTTTGCATCGGCACGGGAAATAGCCATTGCTTCGCTGATAAACTTGTCCAATCGTGTCTGCATAATTTATTCCTTTTATCAATAGTATTACTTTATAATATAGCCTCCCCATAAAGGGGAGATTACATTATTTTACCATAAAATCAGCAGTTATTCCAGTATATCCGGGCCTAAAATATCTTTTGACATAGGGTGGGCTGTACCGTCAGGCTGTTGTATCACATATGCGCCTATCAGTTTTTCTTTATGTACCAGCAGTACAGCCACTGCTGTTTTGCCCTCTACATCATAATCCACTATATCAAAGGTCCATTTGCTCACTTTGTCATTTTTATGCTTTTCCAGTGACAGACCATCTGTCTGTCTGATTTTGTCGTTGAAATTTTCAAATTCAGCATCAAATTTTCTGGGGATTTTCACTTCTTTTACCTGTGCTGACTGCAAATCAACTGTATAGCCCTTTGACAGAATGTAGTCTGCCATCTGTTGTGTGGTGGTCATTTCAAAATTGTTTTTTGCCACTGATACTGTTTCCCGTCTGGTAAAAACTACTCGCCTGACTGAACAGGCTATAGCTAAAACAACACAGACAGCCAGCACTGTTTTTAATATTTTTCCTCCGCTTTTTTTATTCAATGTCAGAACAAACATCTTTATCCCCCTTGTGACAAGCTATTAATTTGTTTGGTATTTGTTTATTAATTATTATGCTGTAAAAAAATAAATATAACCTTTCACATAACTTGACATATATGATACAATGTATATATTAGTACTATGAGGTGCACTGAAATGATACTGTGTTTTGACATTGGCAATACTGATATTGATGTGGGTGTTTTTCACAATGATATTCTTGTGGAAAAATTTGACATTCCATACCAGAAAGAGCAAAGCTGCTGGACATATCTGGGAAGCATACTGAAAACTTTGAAAGCTCACGACATAAAGCCTGAAGAGGTTGAGGGCAGTATTCTTTGCAGTGTGGTGGAAAACTCCACACAGGGTGTTTACGAAGCGCTGGAAATCGCATTCAGCCATAAGCCTGTTCTGTTTGAAAACAACAGCATTACTGGTATTGAAATTAAAACAGACACCCCTGAAGAAGTAGGTCTTGATATTCTTGCAGGCTGTATCACAGTCAAAGAAAAATACTCTCTGCCAGCAATTGTAGTTGACATGGGCACAGGCAGTACACTGACAGCCATGGACAAAGATGGCGCCCTGCTGGGTGTAAGCATTGTACCTGGTATACTGATTGCTCTGCAGGCACTTGGGGCACAAACAGGACTGCCAATTGACGAAAGTTTTTCTGCACCTAAAAAAGCAATAGGCACAAACACTACAGACAGTATCTCCAGCGGTGTAATGTTTGGCAATGCATTCCTTATGGATGGTATGATTGCTGCCTTTGAAAAGGAAATGGGCTACGAATGTAACGTATACTGCACAGGCGGCGGCTCAAAATATATAATGCCACTGTGCCAGCATCCACACACACTGGATGAAAACTTACTGCTGGAAGGTCTGTACCTGTACTATAAAAAAGCAAAAGGTTTATAACAGCATTTGAAAAAATGTCTGATTTGTGTATAACATTAAAAGCATAAAATAAAAGGAGACTATTTATTATGGTAGTTATTACAATGGATACAGGCGAAGTTATCAAATTGGAACTTTATCCTGAAATCGCACCAAAAACAGTAGAAAACTTTGAAAAACTGGTTAACAGTGGTTTTTACAACGGTCTGACATTCCACAGAATTATCCGTGGCTTTATGATTCAGGGCGGTTGTCCAAATGGCAACGGCATGGGTGGCCCAGGCTGGCAGATTAAAGGTGAATTCGCAGCAAACGGCTGGAAAAACGACCTGAAACATACAAAAGGCGTTATCTCCATGGCAAGAGCTGGTCATCCAGACTCTGCAGGCAGCCAGTTCTTCATCATGCATGAAGATGCTCCACACCTTGATGGTCAGTATGCAGCATTCGGTAAAGTTGTAGAAGGTATCGAAGTTGTAGACAGAATTGCAGCAGTAAGAACAGGCTGGGGCGATAAACCAGTTCAGCCAGTTGTTATGAAATCTGTAGTTATCGAATAATAAACTGAACAAAAAATAAGTCGTGTATCAGATGATACACGACCTTTTTATTGTTATACCTTCTGTGCAATCTGCTGTGACGGCAATATACCATTGCAAAGCATTTGGCGTTATATTATAATTGATAAAACACAGTAATTTTCGGAGACGAAACAATGAACAATTCACTACCAAGAGTCAGAAGGCAACGAGACAGCAGAGTGGAACTGTTAAGACTACTTGCCTGTTTTTCTGTTCTTACACTGCATTTCAAGCCATCTACATTTCTTTCCGGCAAACCAGTTTTATCAAGAATATTTTTAACCTGTATTTCTACAGATGCTGTGGGGATTTTCTTGCTGATAACAGGATTTTTCTTTTTTGGCAGCCAGCCATATTCATCCAGAATAAAATCCTATATCAAAAAAATATTTATCCCTACCATCGTCTGCACAGTGTTTGTTTCGGTGATATATCCTCTGCTTATAGGTTCGACCATAGACACAAACAATATTATCAACGAGTTTATAATCACCATAACCACATGGAATCCTGTAATACATAATGCACAGCACCTGTGGTTTATGTATCTGTATGGTATGATAATCACTGTCAGCCCACTGCTGTTGAAGTTCAAAAATGAAATACTGACAACAGGCAAAAGAAAACTATTATTTGTTATATTCTCACTGGTTTTTCTGGGGATAAACGACTTCTTGTCAAACGGCCTTCTCCACTGTGAAATGAAACCTGCGACAGTGTTTATACCGGGCTGTATCTTCGTTGTTATAGGTGGAATTATATATGAAGAGCGACACAGATTATCAAAAAATCTGATTCTGGCTGTATTCAGTCTTGCAGTATTTTTCTGTGTCAATGCCGCACGCAGTGTGTATATGCAAAAAGCACTGGCTACAGATACATCACTTACACATATGTACGGCTGGTATACCAGTGTCGGTTTTATATGCGCTATGGCGCTGGCGGTGTTTGCACTGTGTATGCCGGACTTTGTAAACAGATTTGTAAATATGTTGGCTGGCAACACCATGGATATTTATATTCTGCATGTTATAGTGTCTGAAATAGTTTCTGGTCTGGGCTATAAAACATGGGTGATAAACACATTCCTTAATGGCAGTGAAAGTTTTGGCCAGTATGTTTTATTCACAGGCATATACTCACTTTCTATATTTGTATTCTGCACTGCCATAGCAATGCTATACAAAGCGCCGTTAAAATTACTTAAAAAAAGCAAATAAAAAAGAGAGGTTTTAAAGCCTCTCTTTTATTTTTATCAGATTAGATAAAGAATGTTGTCCATGCCAGATAGTAGCAAATTGCAAATACAACTGTTGTAGCTACTGCAGGCAGTGTTTTCTTGATAAGTGTACCAAGGGAAATATCAAAGTATTCTGCTGTAAGTGTGAGACAGATGTGTGTTGGAGACATCTGCATAGCAGCGTATGTAGTACCCATCAGCAGACATACTGCTGGCAGACCTGCATTTGGGATAGTAGCCATAGCAACTGGCATACACAGACCGATGATTGTCTGGGAACCGGAAACGATGGAACCGAAGAAGAAAATCAGCATAAATACCATGAATGTTGGGATTGGCAGTTCTGCAAAGAATTCTGGCAGAGCGTTGATAGCACCTGAAACTGTAAGGAATTCTTTCAGTGTCATAACAGCAAATGTGTTAAGGTACAGTTTGAACTGCAGGGATGCTGCAAAGTTTGGTGTAACTTCGCTGAAAGAGAATTTATGTACAAAGAAGTAAGCAACCAGAATGATTGCACCAGCTACATAGATAGGCATTTTGAACACAACTACCATCAGGATGATAGCAAGGATTGGCCACAGACCGATAAAGATGTTCATAGCATCTTTGCCTTTGTTTTCAGAAGCAGCCTCACCTGTTGCCATTGGCACTTTGCCACGCAGGAACCAGAAGCAACCAGAGATGATGATACATGCAACGATTGGCAGCATGCCAACAACGAATTCACCAGCTGTGATACCAGCAAGGCTGATAGCAAGGATGATAGCACCGTATGTAGGCATGAAAGATTCGGAAACGTGACGGAAGTATGTTGTTGTAACAGCCATTTCTTCATGTTTCAGATAGTCAGAAGCAGAAGCTTTTACAACGTCACCTGCGATAAATGCAGCGTTTGGTGTAGGCAGCATACCGATAAAGATAGGTGCTGCAGCACAGTTAACCCAACGATTGTTGAACAGAGAGGACAGACCTTTCTGTGCTTTGTCGATAGCGTCGCGCTGTGCCATCATTTTCTGCAGGAAAGTGATGATATACATAACCACAATCAGCTGGAGTGTAGACCAGGATGTGCAAGCTTTGATAATAGATGAGATACCCTGCTGTACAGAGATGCCGTAAAGAACCCAAGTAGTTGCTGCACCAGCTGTAACTGCAACGTAAATTGGCTGTTTTTTAGCTACAAGAGCCATAACTACAAGAAAAACAACCAGCAATTTAAGAACGATTGCTAACATTATTTAATTCCTCCATAAAAAATTAATATAAACAGCCATCGGCTGTTATTATTTTAAACTCGAACTTTGTTATTATACTATATTGCACCATTATTTGACAAGATATTTATTTTCTTTTTTACATTGTAAAAAAATATTCTCCAATGTATAATTAAATTTATAGAAACATTATAGAAACATATTAAAAGGAGAACATATATGATTATTGCAAAAAGTTGTGGTAAAAATTACCTGACAGAAATGAAACTGGATGCAGAAGGCTTCCACGCAATTTATGCCGACCAGGACACAGACATTGGTGGTGCAGGCATTGATATGCGTCCAGGCCAGCTGGTACTGAGTGGCTATGCCGCATGTATGAACATTATGCTTCGCCGCTGGATGAACGAAGAAGGTCTGGCTTTCAAAAATGTAACTGTAATGGTGGATATGGATAACTCTACACCGGGCGTTACAAAGCTGTATAAAAAAATCGAAATTGATGCGGATATTCCACAGGAAAAGAAAGATGAACTGATTAAAAGAGTAGATTCCTGCCCTGTGTGCAACATCCTGAAAAACGAAAAAGAATTTTACAATATGGACTGATAAATAAAACCAGCAAGGAAATCCTTGCTGGTTTATTTTTTATGTTATTTGTCATCTTCAGACAGTATTTTTTCAAACACGTCACATACACGTATTACATCGGCACGGGAAACATCGTTGTTGGTGATAAAACGGAGCAAGCCTCCTTCTTCACCAGCCATTTTGATGCCGTATTCCAGCATTTTGCCCGGCAGTGAATAGATGAATTCCTTTGGTTTATCCAGTTTAAAGAAAACCATGTTTACATCCACATTGTCCATAAGCACATTTACGCCTTTGATTTTGTTAAGGCGGTGTGCCATATATTTGGCGTTATCGTGGTCGTCCTGCAGTCTGTCCACCATTTTTTCCAATGCAATAATGCCACACGCCGCCACAAAGCCAGCCTGTCGCATACCACCACCAAGTAACTGACGGTTACGGCGTGCTTTTTCGATAAATTCTTTACTGCCACACAGCACACTGCCAACCGGTGCGCAAAGACCTTTTGACAGACATACCATAACACTGTCACAATACTGTGTCAGTTCTTTGGCATCCACACCCAATGCAACTGATGCATTGAACAGGCGGGCGCCGTCAAGATGTACGGGCAGATTGTATTTTTTTGCGGAATCATATACATCTTTCATCTGGTTCAATGTCATAACCTTGCCGTTTGTAAGAGCATTTTCCATACATACCAGACTGGTATGTGACATAAAGCCAGCATCCAGTGGGCGCACTGCCTTTTCGATTATTTCAGAGGTGAGAATATCATCTTCGCACTCCACAACCTTTAGCATAACACCTGAAAGCACTGCTGCCGCACCAACTTCGTGTACAACAATATGACTGCCGGAGGAAATGATGATTTCATCACCTCTGGCTGTATGTGTCATAACAGCCAGCTGGTTGCCCATTGTACCAGAGGCAACAAACAGGCCTGCTTCCTTTCCTACTTTGCGGGCACAAAGCTGTTCAAGATTTTTTACTGTAGGGTCATCGCCAAAAACGTCGTCCCCTACAGGTGCTGTATACATAGCGTCACGCATTTCCTGTGTAGGCTGTGTAACACTGTCTGAACGCAAATCTATGTAATTCATTTAATCATTCCTTATGATTTATTTTTTATTTCCGTTTAGGACATTTAGTAATAGACACACCTGTGTAGTAGTGTGTAAGAATCTGTGAATAGGACCAGCCTTCGTTCTGTGCATAAAGCTGTGCCCCCCACTGGCTCATACCAACACCGTGGCCATAGCCTTTTGTAACGATGGTAAAGTTGCCGTCTGCATAGCTGATGGTAAATGCGTGGCTTCGCAGTGCATAGCCTGCATCTGCCAGAATATCTGTGGCAAACCAGTTGCCTGTAATATTTCTGGTGTTGCCAGACTGTGAAACATAGGTAGTAACACCATCAATGCTCATACGTCTTACATAACCACCGTCTGTGTAGTCCACAATAGTGAACCATTCCCCCGCTTTTTCAAGGTCAAGGTCTGTGCCGATACGTTCATCAAGGATGCTTTTCATAGTTTCGGCAGAGATGGTGTAAACCTTTTCATAGCCTGTGGACAGGTAATCGTATTTACTTTCCACTGTTACAAGATGTGAGTGGTGTGTACCCCAGGTCTGACCTGCAGGGTTTGTATAGCCTGCACAGGATGCAAAATATGGTGTGTATAGAGCAACACCGCCAATGGTCATAATCTGGTCTGAAACCTGACTTACTGCATTTACAACCTTCTGGTTAGGACTGCTTCTGCCTGCTACAGCTGGTGCTGCAACACCATTTCTGTACTGATATTCCAGATATGTATGTGCCGCTATAGCCTGTGCCTTGAGAGCCTCTGGGTTCCATGAATGTGTCATTTCAATGGCAACAATCTGGCTGAGTATCTGTGTGGCTGTGCCTGTAACCACCTGACCATTCATGGTAACTGTCAGCATTTCTTCTGCTGGTTCAGGTGTAGGAGTTGGTGTTGGCGCAGCCGTCGGTGCAGCTGTAGGTGTAGCCTGTGGCTGTTCAGTTGGCTGTGTTGTAGGCTGTGCCTGTGATATCTGCTGTGAAGCTGTCTGTGAAGAAGCTGGCACTGAAGATGAGCTTACCACTGATGATACCTGTGAAGATACACTGGAGGAAGAGTTAACCTTGGAAGAAGATTGTGCCACACTGGAAGAACTCTGTTTTGAAGAGGAGTTCTGTGTCTGTGATGATGTAACCTTCGAGGAAACAGGTTTTGATGATGATACTACTTTTGACGAAGAATGTGATGAAGATTTCTGTGAAGAGGACGGGTTCAGCATATCACTTGTAATTGTAACAGCTGAAATCTGGGATGTTGCCAGAAGCTGTTCCAGAGTAAGACTGTTCCAGTTGTCCCTGTCAAATACTTCCTGCGCATAAAGCAGGGCATCTATACCCAGTTCATCAGAAAGATTGTTTTCCTCCATATACCAGTCTGCATAAAGGGTAAGTGTTTTTATATCCACACTAGGAATAACATTGTCGATACTTTCCACCGCAAATACAACTATGTATCTGTCATCACCCAGATTCTGCAAAAAGCCTACTATAGAGTCAGTTTCTTTCACCACAACATCTATGTCGTAAAGACTGCGGGCACGTACTTGAACAATGTATTCCTGTTTGTCCTGTAAATCAGCCAGACTATCCAGTTCCTGCGTGGAAAAAGTAGCTACTGAAAAAATCTGATAATTTTTATATCCGTCTTTGTCAAAAAGGATAAATGATGAATTCTGGCGAAGCTGTGATATGTCTGTCAGGTCAAACATATTTTCCGCTGTAAAGCCAGAGAAAAATGTATATTCAGAAATACTGCCTGACGGCATTTTATAAACAGCCATATCTGCCGGCATTTCTTCCTTTGAAGAATAAACCGGATATTCATGCTTTGAATTTCTGAATGTGAGCCAACCTTCAAGATTATGGTTTTGAGAGTGAAGGTCAGCTACCATTTTTGTGGTCTGTTTCTCAAAACCTTCTGAAAAAAAATCTTTTGCCTGCCTTTGTCTCAACAAAGCGCTGACATCTGTGGTGCCTTTATCTGTAAAGTTGGTTATAAAATCTGTGATATAATCTTTGATTTTACCTGCACCATCAATAATTGTCTGTGTAACAGCTGGCAGGTCGATGGCTGGCATCTGTATATTACCGTCATACTTAAACCACAGATAGCCTGCCGCAATGCCAACTGAAATCAGCACCAAAAGCATGGTGGTGAAAAATACTTTCAGACAGCCACCTTTTTTCTTTGGCTGTGAATCATCGTCTGATTCATCTTCAACATAGTCTATTACTCGTACACCTTCGCATGGGAGATTGTAAACAACACATCTTAACAAGTCCAGTGCATACTGGCATGCCAGATGGGTAATTCTTGCCCTGTCCCCTGTGAAACTGCATTTTTTTATAAATGTTTTGTCCTCTGTTGCAACTGCTACATACACTGTACCCACAGGTTCCTGTGGAGTGCCACCACCCGGGCCTGCATAGCCTGTGGTTGCAATAGCGTAGTCTGCTTTAGCTTTTGCCCTTACACCCTGTGCCATCTGTGCAACAACAGGTGAAGAAACTGCTGTATATATTTCAATATCTTCCTGACTTACATCCAGCATTTCACATTTCTGCTGGTCAGAGTATGTACATATACCCAGAGAGAAAATTTCTGATGCACCCGGTATAGATGTGATTCTGGCAGATACTCCACCACCTGTACAGCTTTCTGCAGTTGCCACTGTTTTACCTTCTGCTTTCAGCTTGTTTACCAGCACAGTTTCGATGTTTTCCACATCTACACCGTATATATAGCTGTGTATCATACCATCCAGCCTTGCATACAGTTTGTCCAGCATGTTTTCAGCTGTTGGTCTGTCCTCTGCCATGGCAGTAAGGCGCACTGTTACTTCCCCTTCTTTGGCATAAAGTGCCGCTGTTGGATTTTCGCCATCCAGAAGAACACCTATTTTTTCTTCCAGTGCAGATTCGCCTATACCGATGGTTTTAACATAGCGTGACACTATTGTACCATTCACCAGTTTTGCCAGCATTGGCACAACCTGATTGGTCATCATAGGCTTCATTTCTCTAGGTACCCCAGGCATAAGAACAGCCATTTTGTCATCGTCTGCAAATATGATGCCCGGTGCTGTGCCGTAGTTGTTTTCCAGCCATCTGCCTTTTTCTGGTACAAAAGCCTGCTTTTTGTTATTGTCAGTCATAGTGCGACCCATACGCGCAAAGTAATCCCGTATATCGTCGCAAATGCTCTGGTTGAAAACCAGTGTGTCGTTGTATACCGACGCCACTGTCTGTTTTGTCAGATCGTCATCAGTTGGTCCAAGACCACCTGTGTATATAACTATGTCACTGCGTTCTTTTGCCAGCATTGCCGCCTGACGAAGACGCTCTGGGTTATCCCCTACTACCTGCTGGTTATATACAGATATACCCAAAGCTGACAACTGCTGTGCAATAAACTGGGCATTGGTGTTTACTATGTCACCCAGCAGCAGTTCTGTGCCAACACAGATAATTTCTGCTTTCAATCTATTCACCTCTCTTGGTAGATTAATTTTTCTTTATTTTTGAAAGCAACTGCTTTCCTTTTGGCGTTGATATAAAGATAAATGCCATCAATGATACCAGTGAAACCATTTCACAGGCACGGAATGTAAGTGGTTCGGAATAGCGGGCTGTTACACTGCCTGTTTCAGAAGGTACATTGAACGCCACACGGGCATCAAGAGTTTTAAAAGGATACACTCGCTGACCATTAATTTCAATGATATAGTTTGGAATATATGTTACAGGTAAAACAATAACATCGCTGTTACCAGCTGATAAATCCATAGAATAGTCAAAACTCATTTTTGTGCCCCAATGTGCGAAGTTTTCAATGGACATTGTTTCATTTTCACTTTCAAGGACAGGTGGATGTGCAACCATGTAATCAAGGTTATTGCCACCTATCAGGTATTCAGCCTGTCCTACTGACAACTGGTAATCGATAGAATTCTCATAGTAACTTTTGTTTTGAATTTTTTCCTTGTCATAACCAACAATATTTTCAGTCATAGACAGTGATGAAACAACCACAACTATAAGAAGTATAAAATTAACTATATACTTTGTGTTCTTGCTGATTTTAACTTTATACATCATCATACATAGTATGAATACTGAACACAACTGGCTGATAGATGTAAATCTGTAAGGGAACTGTACTGACGAAAGAACTGTGCCTATCACCGGTATCTGCTCTACAATGCCCCATGGGAATAATGCTGTTGATGCAAGGATAAAGAACAGCATATTGATGTACATATTATCTGCAGATGAATTATCTTCATCGTTTTTATTGCCTGAAATAACCTTAAATACAGGATATGCAAACAATACCATGGTAGTAACCAATCCAAACGGATGAGTACCAAAGAAATTGAGTTTTGTCAGCGAAAACATATTGCTAATATCTGCTGAAGCAAACTGTGATGTCAGTGCCGCTCTTGTAAATACAATAAGATTCAATTGTAACATCATCAGAAGCATCGGTATAAGGAACCATGCATTCAGCATAACAGTAGTCACAGCCGCAAAGATAATATACAAAAATCTTTTTTCTTTAGTGAAAAGTCTTTTTACACTCAACATAACAAAAATAGCTGCGAACACTGCTGTCATTTCTGTCGAAAGAATGTGTGACTGTAAAACACCTGTGGCACCTGCCACAAGATAACCCCAATCCTTTTTATTGCCATAAACTATGGCGTATAAACCATATACTACAAGTGGCAGGAAAGCCATGGCAGTGAATTCACCAATTGCACTTCTGTAATAAGCACATATTGCACGATATGGCAAAAGAAGATAAACCACTGCAAAGACAAAGCCTGTCATTCTGTTATCTGAAAGCTTTTTGAATGAAATGTATGCACAAACAAGTGTAATGATGTTAATCATCACTATGTATATTTTATAGCAGGTATATACACTAAGCCCAACCACATTTAAAAATGCAGGAACGTATAACAGAAGTTCAGGATAGAACAGAGAGTTTGGATAACCGTAATCATTAATCAGACCACCGTGTATTCTGACAGGAAACTGTCCGCTTTCCAGACCACGGGCGATACCTTCTATACGTGCCATATGGAATGGTGTGTCGTGGCCAGCAATAATACCACTGTCAAGTATAGGTAAGCTTGATAAAAATATTGCAGCTATACCCAGCAAAATCATAACAGTTTTTACCTGTTCTTCATTTACAATATACTGACCAATACTATAATGGTTGTCCTTTGTTTTTAAATTTATAATTATCAGCATTACAAAAGATAAAAACGCCATCAGCCACATCATCAATGTAGTGTCAGAAAATACTTTGTCTTCACTTTTAACATTTACTCTGCCTATTTGTAAATCTTCATCTTTTGTTTCAAGCAATACAAAAACAGTATCTACATTCTGGTCAAGTTCAAATGATGTTTTCAGTGCTGACTGTTGTGGGTCAAGGCTTTCGCTTACAAACACTTTACCGCCCGAATTATCTGGTGAAATATAATCAGCAGCGAAAATTTTGAATACTGTTGAATCATCATTTGCCGCATACTGTAATTCCACATTGTATGTAACAGTATTTTCCCCTGAAAGGTTTATTGGACCTTTTGTAAAGCATTTTACAGTGTCTATTCCCTTGTCAACATAATACTGCAATTCAGAGCTGTCACCGGAATATTCTTCCAGGTAAACCTGTCTGAAATCTGACTGGCCATACTGGACAGAATAAAAGTCTGAACTTCTATTGCAAAATAAAAACAAGCAAGTAATTACAGCAATAACGATTACCGCTATTCCTTTAAACTTTCTTTTTCCCATAATTCCTCCACCGACTATTTATAATTGTCGATAATATCTGATGTGAATTCTTTGGTCATCATCTGGCTGTTTTCCATCCATACTGCCATAACAGGACGTTCAATTATATTATCAAACAACACAATTTTAACCATTGATGTATCACCACCAGGTACTGCTGTGCCGTTAAGATATATTTCTGCTACATCAGTTGCAAAGCTTACACTGCCTTTTTTACCAAACATATCAAAATCCATTGCTGATTCGATATGGCTGATACCTGCTGCTGTCAGCACAACATTGTCGTTTGTGGCAACAGTGCCCATACTGCCAACAGTATCATTTATAACTGACAGTGTGTTATCATCTGCCGCTTTTGTATTAATCAGCAGTGTAACATTTTCGTCTTTCACTGCGGCCTGTAGCCACTGTGAAAGGTGAGTTTCTTTCATTATTTCGTTAAGGGCAGGTACTCTTTCGTATCTGCTGTAATCTTCACACAGCATTTCAAAATAAGGATGCTGTTCTTTTGTCTGCAGGCTGGCGCCAACAGATTCAAGATAATTGCACAGGTCCTGTGTGATTTTTGTGGCACCGCTGTAGTTGCAGTGGCCTGTATCTGCCAGGTCTGTGCTGTAGTCAAAACCTATTCTTTCATAATCTTCACCATACAGGTAGTTAAAGAATGGTATTCCTTTTTCTGCACTGTATCTTTCCACCCAGTTGATTACACCTGTTTCTTCAGATGCATAAACGTATGGTGTCATTGTAAAAATCAGCTTTATACCCTTTTCTTCACAAAGCTTTACGATTTTGTCCAGATACTCTACACAATATTCGTATGGTACAAGTTCTTCCTGTGCAATATCAACCACAGGGGTTTCTATGTTCCGTGCACTTGTAAGATAGCCATAGCCTTTGAGGTAGTCGTGCTGGTTGTGTGAATTGTATGACAGATATGACCAGTCAAAAGTTTTCCATCTGGTATGATATCTGGATATATACAGAAAGTCCTGTGCATTTCTTAAATCAAGACCACAGAATTCTGCTGTTTTTATAAGCTGCCATCTGTTCCAGCTTGGGTCCAGATTGAAGCTGTTGTTATAACTTGTTTTGTCTATCTCCTGTGGCATAATGTATGAATGACCATATGTCATGCCATACATTTCCAGTACGATATAGTCAGGAGACTGTGTTTTCAGACCTTCCACTATGTAATGATATGAAACCCACATAGGCTGGCTCCATGAAAAAGCATTTACTGAGGAAAGATTATTTTCTTCCCACAGCATACTTGGGATATAGCCACTGTTTACATGGCTGGAGCCCACTATCATTACATCAACTGAATTGTCTGGCTCTGAATAAACTGCAGAAAATGTTGTTTCCCTGTCAGCAAGGGCGTAGGACACGCCCATAATTGCAGCAGCTGCAAGCAGTGCAAATGCGATAAGTTCTATTATTTTCTTTTTCATCTGCACACCTCTTAAAACTGGAAGTAGATAAATGGTGTGGCATCATACTGTGGGCCATATACACCAAAAATCAGAATACTTAAAATAAGGCCGAGGCAAACTGCCCACTTTGCCGGAATTTTCATAGACAGAATTTTGTCTGCAAGGTCTGTTTTGGACTGCAGCATATCCACAACCCACAGCACCACCAATGACAGCACTGCGATAATAAGGTCTTTGCTGTCAAGACCGTAAGTAAACAGCACATCAGTGAACAGCACTGAAAGGTTTGTATTGAACAGTATGGATTTCACAATACTGAATGCCTGTGGCAGAGTATCTGCCCTGAAGAAGATGTATGTAAAATCAACCAGTACAAATGTTGTGGACATTCTGCCAAAATCATAAAGCTTTTCGTGTTTTGTCAGACCGATTTTCTTATAAAATTTTCTTCTTTTCTTTTTGGTAAGTGCGCCAACCACACGATACATAGCGTGAATCAGCCCCCACACTACATATGTCCATCTGGCACCGTGCCAGAAGCCACTGATAACAAATACCAGAACAAAGCCCCAGTATGTTGCCCTCTGTTTATTTTTTGACCCCCATACAAATGGCTGATAGATATAGTCTTCAAACCATTTTGAAAGAGAAATATGCCATTTGTCCCAGAATTCTGCAAGGGATTTGGAGCTGTATGGGAAATTGAAGTTGCGCATAAGTGTAAAGCCCAGCGTTTTTGCAACACCAATAGCTATAACAGAATATGATGCAAAGTCGCAATAAACCTGCAAAGCAAAAAGTATTGTAGCCAGCAACAGCATTACACCATCTGCCTGTGCATAGCCGTTGTAAACTTTGTCTACAAAGATTGACAGCCTGTCTGCTATAACAACCTTCATAAACATACCCCAGCCTATAATCAACAGACCTTTCTGCAGGTTATCTATATCAAACTTTGTAGGTTTCTGAATCTGTGGTAAAAGATTGCTTGCACGCTCAATCGGGCCGGCAACCAGCTGTGGAAAGAACAAAACGAACAATGCATATCTGAAAGGATTTTTTTCAGCCTGAATTGTGCCACGATAAACATCGATGGAATAGCCCAGTGCCTGAAAAGTGTAAAAGCTGATACCAACAGGTAGTGCAAAGCGCAGATACGGCAGGACAATACCTGAAACTGCGGTGATGTTATCAATAAAGAAATTGTAATATTTGAAAACAAACAATATGCCCAGATTAAGAGCCAGTACTGTATACAATGTTATCTTGCTGATAATTTTTTCCTTTGTCTTGTCCATATCAGACTTTCTGCAATAGTCCATTATCATGGACCCCACCCATGTGACAGCGATAGAAAAGCCAATAAGCAGGATGTATTTTGCTTTCCAGCACATATAGAAATATGCACTGCAGCAAAGCAGCCACACCCATCTGATTTTCCGCGGAATAACAAAATATATCAGCAATGTTATAGGAAAAAATATTAAAAAATCAAAAGAATTAAAAAGCATATTAACTCCATAAATTATTTATTTAATAATTACACGACTTAAAAATTCGCATAATTAACCTATTATAATAGTATACCATAAAACCACATCTTTGTATAGTTATAAGTATTATATAAAAATAAAAAGCAGCCCAAGGGCTGCTTTTTTATAATTTTACTGTACGTTAATTCTCAGTTTTTCTGCTTCTGCTGTTGCCTGTTCTTCAAGTTCGAACAGTTTTTCCAGACCCATTGCTGTTTCTGCTGAAATAACTTCTTCCAGAGAAGGTTTTGTTTTTGGGTGTGGTGGTGTGAAGATTGTACAGCAGTCTTCATAAGGCAGGATTGATGTTTCGAATGTGTCAATCTTGCGTGCGATTTCTGTGATTTCTGTTTTGTCCATACCGATTACAGGGCGGAAGATTGGCATATCAACACTGGCGTTTGTGGCTGTGATAGCCGCCATTGTCTGGCTGGCAACCTGACCAAGACTTTCACCTGTGATGATAGCGCTGGCACCAAATTTGCGGGACAGTTTTTCTGTGATACGCATCATACTGCGGCGCATAAGGATAGTGAACAGTTCTGCCACACCATTGTCACGGATGTATTCCTGTACTTCTGTAAATGGCACGATAAACAGGTTCATATCGCCTGTGTAGTCTGTGAGTTTTTCTGCCAGAGTGATAACTTTGTGTCTCGCTCTGTCAGATGTGTATGGAGGTGAAGCAAAGTGAACAGACATAATGGACATACCACGTTTTGCCATCATATATGCGGCAACAGGGCTGTCGATACCACCAGACAGCATCAGCGCACCTTTGCCTGATGTGGAAACAGGCATACCGCCTGCGCCTGGCTGTTTTGCTTCGTGAATGTATGCACCGAAGTCACGGATTTCTACCATAACTGTAACCTGTGGATTGTGCACATCAACTTTCAGATGGTGGAATTTGCGCAGGATAGCTGCACCAACTTCACGGGAGATTTCCAGTGAACCCATTGGAAAAGATTTGTCACTGCGTTTTGCTGTAACTTTGAATGTTCTGGCATTTTTCAGTGCATCTTCAAGGTATATCGGTGCCATTTCAGCAATTTTATCAAAGTTCTTTTCTGTTACAACAGCTTTGGAAACTGCCGCAATGCCAAAGATTTTTTTAACTTTTTCAAAAGCCGCATCGATGTCGCTGTATTCGTCCTCTGCTTCAATGTAGAATGTGGACTGTGCTTTATAAATTTTGAACTGACCGAGATTTTTCAGTCTGTTTCTGATAGTTTTCATCAGCTGGGCTTCAAATGTGGATTTGTTCAGACCTTTCAGAGCCATTTCGCCCAGATAACACATAATAATCTGTTTCATTTTATCTTTTCACTTTCTGTAATTTTTCTGTTGCTTCTTTAAGTGCGGCAAGCAATGCCACAACATCGTCTTCTGTGTTCTGTACACCAAAGGAAACACGTACAGAGCTGTCTATTCTTTCGTGTGGCAGTTTCATAACTGTCAGTGTATGGCTGGCACTGCCTTTGGAACAGGCTGAACCAGATGATACACAGATACCCTTGCTGTCAAGAAAGTGGAGCAGTGTTTCACTGCGGTAGCCCACAAATGAGAAGTTCACTGTGTATGGAGCCGCATTTTCAGGGCTGTTTACAACCACATTATCAAAGGCTTTCAGACCATCCAGCAACTGTGTGCGCAGTTTTGCATAGTGCTGGAGATTTCTTATAAGGTTTGGTTTCAGCACTTCACATGCTTTTGCAAGCCCCTGAATATAGTGGATGTTTTCTGTGCCTGCACGCAGACCACTTTCCTGACCGCCGCCTACAAAAACAGGTTTGATATTTGTGCCCTGTCGCAGGTAAAGACCGCCAATACCCTTAGGTCCGTTTATTTTATGTGCTGAAAAGGAAAGGCTTTCGATTTTCAGTTTTTTAACGTCCAATGGGAACTTCATAAAGGACTGCACAGCATCGATATGAATTGCACAGCGTGGATTTTTTTCTTTGATTCTGGCTGTCAGCTTTTCGATATCCAGTTTTGCACCTGTTTCATTGTTTACGTGAATCAGTGAAACAAGACAGGTTTTGCTGTCAACAGCATCCAGAATGGCATTTTCATCTACTATGCCGTTTTTGTCTGGGTCTACGAAAACTGTTTCAAAGCCCATCTCTGCCATATTTTCAAATGGCTGGCGCACTGCAGGGTGTTCATAGCCCGTGGTTACAATTCTTTTACCCCAGTTTTTTCTGGCAAGGGCAAGACCATAGATAGCAATGTTGTTGCTTTCACTGGCACAGGATGTGAAATAAAGCTCACTTGATTTTGCACCGATACAGCCTGCAATAAATGTGCGGGCTTTGTTCATTTCAATTTCTGATGTTGCCCCTGCACCATAAAGTGATGAAGGGTTTGCAAAGGAATTCTGCATGCTTTCATAAATCACCTGTGCAACCTGTGGATTTACAGGAGTGGTGGCAGCATTGTCCAGATAAATCATAATACTACTCCTTTGATAATATTTATTTTAACTAGATGATTTTAAATATTTTGCGTTGTAATAAACCAAAATGAGACCATAATACCCCATCTTAATTTACATTTTATAATTATATCATAAACAGCGTATTTTGTACAATATATACCATTATGAAAAAAAGCCTTATCTAAAGTATCAATTTACAATATTTTCGCCATAAGGTATAATATTTTTTGTGATATGTTTCATGGGAAAGGACAGATGTCCCGTACCATCATTAGTCTTAAACATACAGGAGGAAAAAATGAGAAGTGATATCGAAATAGCACAGGCCGCCGAAATGCTGCCAATCGAGGAAATAGCCCAGAAGATGGGACTTTCCAGAAAAGAAATCAGCCTTTATGGTGATTACAAAGCAAAAATTGACCTTGCAAAAGTAAAAAAT
>JAZQYH010000046.1:0-3390 GCA_045633415.1 Oscillospiraceae bacterium
ATTCTGGTGAATGTAAAACTAAGATCAGACGCGCTGCCCATGCCAGCGCTTCAATACAGTAAGTGTGTAAAAGACATTAATGCGTGTCTTGATAATGGCCGCGTGCTTTGTGCTAACTATATAGAAATATATCTAAATGAAATAGATTTAAAGGTGATCAGCAGCCAGTATGAATGGAAAGCAGCAGCTTGTGTTGAAGTTGAATACGCAGAAAAAGACTACTTGCCGCGCTGGTTTACTGACTATGTTTTTGAATGTTTCAAAGATAAGACAATGCTTAAAGGCGGTGACCCAGTAGCATACGCACTGGCTAAAGCTAAAGTCAATTCGTTGTATGGCATGATGGTACAAAAGCCGTGCAAGGAAGATATAAAAGAAGACTATCAGACTGGTGAATATACTATTGAAATGGGTGATTACGAAGAAGCTTACAATAAATACCTGAAGAACAGAAATAGTATACATTTATATTCTTCAGGGGTCTGGATAACGTCACTTGCTTTTTATAATCTTTTCCAGCTGGGGGCTTGCTGCGGTCTATGGCTGTATTCAGATACAGACAGCTGCTATGGTAGAGACTGGGATATGGACAAAGTAAACGCATATAATGAAGGGTGCAAGGAAAAGCTAAAGAAAAACGGCTACGGCGCTGTAATGCGTGATGGTAAAGAATACTGGCTCGGTGTTGTAGACATTGAAAAGCATGACCAGTTTAAGACAATGGGCGCGAAAAGATATTGTGTGCGTGACGGTGATAAACTAAAGATCACTGTGGCTGGTGTACCTAAAAAGACAGGTGCGCTGTGTCTTGATGGCGATATAGAAAATTTTAAAGATGGGCTTGTGTTTTCCGGAACTGTAACAGGTAAACAGACGCACACTTACTTCTTTTCTGAAGATATCCATACAGATGATCATGGTAATGAAATAGGTGATTCAATAGATTTATCACCATGCGATTATTTATTATCTTCAGTAAATAAAGTTGACTGGGAAAGTCTTTTTGATGAAGAAATAGAGGTACAGATATATGAAGAATAATTACTATTATGATATAGAAAACGACATAACAGATAACAGCTTCTGGTGCTATATCATCATAGGGGGCAGAAATACTGGTAAGACATATAGCACCTTAAAAAGCTGCTACATGAATAAGCGTAAATTTGTCTTTGTAAAGCGGACACTTGAAGATGTTGACTTATTGTGCGGTTATAAAAAGCATGATGAAACTGACCCAGACGCTGACTTTTCGCCTTTTAAGTCTATCAATAGAGATATAGGCAGTAATGTACGCGCATACAAGATCAAGAAGGGTATAGGGGGCTTTTATGAATGTAATGAAGACGGTGACCCTTTGGGCCTTCCTATCGGTTATGTGGTCAGTCTTAATGGTGTTTCAAAAGTGAAAGGCTTTGACTTATCAGAAGCCGACTGGCTTATATTTGATGAATTTATACCCCAGCCGTGGGATAGAATAAACAGGCGCGAAGGTGAGCAGCTACTTGACTTATATAAAACAGTAAGCCGTGACCGTGAGCATAGAGGACAGCCAGCGCTGAAGCTTATCTGTCTTGCCAACGCTACAAAGATAAGCAATCCTGTATGTAACATATTAGAGATCACGGATAAATTAGTAGATATGCAAGTAAATAAAAGCGCTTTCTATAAAGATCAGGACAGGGGCATATTTGTACATCAGATCATGGATAATGCAGCTTTTATGGAAGAAGAAGCCAAAAGTCAGATATATAAAGCTATGGCTCAGACTGACTGGGGGCGCATGGCGCTTAATAATGAGTTTGGTTATGATGATTTTACAGCCGTAAAGCGGTCAAATCTTAAAGGCTATATACCCATGCTGGGGGTGAAGTTTAAGAGTAAGACTTACTATATCTATAATAAAGAAGGGTCCTTTTACATGACACTGGCACCAGCTAAAGTACCGCGCATTTATAATCTTAAAGTCGAAAATGACCAGAAGGCTTTTTACATAGACTGGTGTATTGACCTTCAGGAAGCTTCTATTGAAAATAGAATGATTTTTGAACAATATACCATGTATGACCTTATTATGAATTACAGGCAGTTTTTTAAAATTTAGTCTTGACAACGAAAAAGCGATAATCTATCCTAGATATGTAACCAATAATTCTAACTGACGTGAGATAGAAAGAAGGTGGTAAGCATGAAACGTCAGATCAACTCATTATCTGCGGACGCATACGCAGAAATTCGTGACATTATACCCAGCGCAATCAAAAGAGAAGAACTTAATTATAGGGCAAGGACAGTTGATATTGAATTGTCTGAAGCTGTAATAATTAAATCTTATGATAATGGTATTCATATTGACCTTGGTGCTAAAAGGGTATTTCTGGACACTGAAGATTTTGAGTCAATTATGATCAGGTGAAACAATGAGAAAGAAGACATCTAAAGCAGATATGCAAAGTGTATGCCAGATCAGGCTTATGACTGGTCTGCCGTGTGAAAAATGTATTTATACCGATAAATGCACACATTATCAAAAACAGAAAGGAATAAAAGAAAATGAGCAGAAGAACAGCAAACAAGGAAGCAGAAGGCGCAAAACAGGAAGCAGCAAAGATTTACAGCTGTGAGGTGATCAGGGCTAAAGAGTACAAAGACACTGTATTCTTTGATGTAACTATCAATGGTGTAAGTATTTACGGCTGCCGCTTTGTAGAAGGTAAGAATGGCGATTTTGTGTCTTTCCCTTCTTATAAAGGAAGTGATGGTAAGTATTACAGTCACGCTTATATCAAGCTTGATGAAGCTACTGTAAAGCTGATTGACGAACAGATTGACAAGCTTCTTGAAGCTTGACTATATTTCCTTCTACCGTGCTGGCGGCTATATGCTGCCAGCATATTACTAAAGAAAGGTGGTAAGCTATGTTTGATGTAACCATTTATGAAAAAGACGGTAAGCGTCATTTGTATGACCATGTAAGCCAGATCACTAACATAAGTGATAATGTAGTAATAGACTTTATCACAGATTTTGGTGACCAGCTGACAAAGACATTAAACAAGGACAGCGTAGAGTATATGACTGTAAGGGTGATGAAATGAGATACGACATACATACAACTTGCCCTATCTGCGGTCAGACTATCAGCTGGATAAACGGCAAGACAAACAGCGGTGTTGTTATAATCAAGACTAAGAGAAAAACAACAAATCTTTATCACGAAGTTTGTATTGATCAGGAAAGAAAGCATAATAAAAGGGGGTCAGAAAATGGCTAAAGCATTTGTTAATGGTACAGAATGTGTAATTTATGATTATACCACAGATGAAAATGGATATTTATATTGTGACTGTTATTATCCTAGCTTGGGCTGTCGTTTGTCAGTACCAGCTA
>JAZQYH010000047.1:0-1185 GCA_045633415.1 Oscillospiraceae bacterium
TTATCAAAAATGAAAATCAATGACTCTATCCTTGTAGTAGTTTTCAATAATGATTTTACAGACGGATATGTGTTGCCATTCAGTGTACCAACAACCAGCGATGATACAACTGCAATTCTTGGTGTAGCTATTCTTGGCACAATGATTCTTGGGAGTAATTAAATATGAGTTATGTAAAACAAAATTTTATTGATGGCAATGTTCTTACTGCCGCTGAACTTAACCACATAGAAACTGGCATTGTCGAACTTGAGAAAAAGATTGACACAGGTAGTTCAGGTGGCACTCAATCAAACCATGCACAGAATGACAGCACAGCAAGTGATTACATCAAAAACAGAACTCACTACAAAGGTTTTGGTGTAATTATGCCTGCCACTGATATTACCACTGTTGATGATGGTGGCTTTATTGCTTATGAATATGAAAGCGAAGATATAGTAGCTGGTGACAATGGAGATAACTATACGGTTGTGTGGAATGGTACAAGATATAACTGTACAGCTATAGCTGAAGACGATGGTTGCGTAATAGGTAATGGCATTATAATGCTGGATATGATTATTGCGATATATGAAAGTTTTGGAATGACTGTATCATCAAGGGAAGAATTTGTAACAGAAATAGCGCCTGAAATGGCAATCCTGAATAATGACACTGGCGAACCATTTTATATGACACTGTTCAATGGTGGCTTAATGATAGGAACAGCAACAGCTGGCACATACAACTGTAAAATTGAAGGTACTGTTTTCCACAAATTAGATGTGAGATATATCCCACCTATTGAAGCTGAAGTTGATGTAGCAACTGACTTTGAGGGTGACAATTCAAGACCTATTTCAGCAGGGTATGTGCAGGAATTAATTGGTGATGTGGAAGCATTGCTTAAATCTATATAAGGGGGCTGGCTTATGAGTATAACAACAGAAATTAGTCGCATACAGACTGACAGAGATACGATAAGAAATAAGCTGGTTGAACTGGGTATAGCCACAAGCACAGACAATTTAACAGCTTTAGCAACTGCTATTGAAAACATCATAAATCGTGGTACTGGCACTGCGACAATTACCGAAAATGGCACATACACAATACCTGCTGGTTATCATAACGGACAGGGTGAATTGACAGTTGATGTTGCAAGTAGCGGTGGTGGTTTAAGTTTTGATACAAAACTTAAAG
>JAZQYH010000048.1:0-14802 GCA_045633415.1 Oscillospiraceae bacterium
CATCCAATTGACATATCACTTAAAAATAGTGTAAAATTAAGTATTAATCGGAGGTTTCTCATTATGGTTTACAGTATGACAGGCTATGGCAAGGGCAACCTTGTTTTACATGGTAAAGATATCACAGTTGAAGTAAAAAGTGTCAACCACAGATACTTTGAATATTCCAGCAGAATGTCCCGTTTTTTCTCTTTCCTTGATGACAAAATCAAAAAAGAAATTCAGGGCATGATTGCACGCGGTAAGGTGGAAGTAAGCCTTATGATTCGTGCAGTGGAAAACAGCGAAACAAAAATTGAACCGGATTTGCTTCTGGCAAAAAGCTACTACGACGCGCTGAATACAATTTCAGAAAGTCTTGGTCTGGCAAACAATGCAGATGTGCTGGCTATTTCCCGTTTTGATGGTGTTCTTACACAGGTTAAAAACGAAGAAGATGCAGAAACTCTGTGGAACGATGTAAAAGAAGTACTGCATCTGGCTATGGACGAATTTCTGGCAATGCGCCGTGCAGAAGGTGAAAAACTTTATGCAGATGTTATGTACCGCCTTGAACTGATTGAAAATATCGTAAAGGAAATCGAAATCGCAGCCCCTAACAGAGTACAGGCTTACAGAGACAAACTCTATGCAAAACTGCAGAATATTTTGCAGGACAAGCAGATAGACGATGCACGCATCCTTACAGAAGCTGCTATCTTTGCAGACAAAGCAGCGGTGGACGAAGAAACTACACGTCTTTACAGCCATATTTCCCAGTATCGCAAAATCCTTGCAGGTGGCGAACCACGGGGCAGAAAACTGGACTTCCTTACACAGGAACTTAACAGAGAAACAAACACCATCGGTTCTAAATCCAACGACCTTGCTATTACAAATATGGTGGTTGAAATCAAATCTGAAATCGAAAAAATCCGTGAACAGATTCAGAACATTGAATAGGTGACATTATGGCAATGCTTAACATAGGTTTTGGCAGTATGATAAGTGCAGACAGGGTTATAGCAGCCTTAAGCCCAGACTCTGCACCAGTTAAAAGAATGGTGTCAAAGGCAAAGACTGACAAGGTGCTGATAGATGCCACCTTTGGTCGCAAAACAAAAACAGTTATAATCACTGATACAAACCAGATTATTATATGTGCCTTTTCAGCCGAAAGAATTTTTGGCACATCCAACGACAGCTTGATTAAATTTATGGAGACAGAAGATGAGTGAAATCGGTAAAAATCTTATTGTAATTTCCGGTCCATCCGGTTGTGGCAAAGACACAGTTGTAAAACATATACTTAAAACAGACGACCGCTTTGTTCTCAGCGTTTCAGCCACTACAAGAGCAAAACGCCCTACAGAAACAGACGGCATTGACTATATCTTCCTTACAAAACAGGAATTTATCAGCAAAATCGCATCAGCACAGTTCCTTGAACACACACTGTACTGCGACAACTACTATGGCACACTCAAAAGCCAGATTGAAGAAAAAGTGGCAGACGGCAAGGTGGTTATCCTTGTAATTGAAGTTGAAGGCGCCGCTAATGTGAAAAAAGTTTACCCAGATTCACTTACTATCTTTGTTGCTCCACCTTCACTGGAAGAACTGGAACGCCGCCTGCGTAACCGCGGCACAGAAGGTGAAGATGTTATCCAGCAGCGTCTTTTCAAAGCCAACGAAGAACTGGGCTTCAAGAGCAGCTATGACTACATAGTGGAAAACAATTTTGTGGAACAGTGTGCCCAGTCTATCATTGAAATATACGAAAACGAAAAATAACTGATTGGAGGTGGCTTTATGTTGACAGCGGGTGTTGCGGTTGATAAAGCCACCCTTGATTTTGACCGCATTTTTTCCTACACAGTGCCTGATATTTTCAAAGACGAAATCAAAACAGGCTCAATTGTGCTTGTGCCTTTCGGTCGTGGCGACAAACTGCGCATAGGCATTGTGCTGACAGTGGAAGACAGGGAAGATGTGGCAAAGCTTAAATCTGTGGTGGATGTGAAAAACGAAGACCACACCATCACACCATATGCTCTTTCACTTATCAAGCATCTGAAAGAGACTACATTCTGCACCTGGTACGAAGCGGTGAAAACCGTTATCCCTTACGGTGCACTTTATAAAATCGAAGGGCAGTTTTTATCAAAACAGCTGGTGCGCCACACTAAAAAGGTGTACACAGCCAATGGTGGTTTTGACTCATCCGCCCTTAAAACAGAAAAACAGAAAACAGTGTACAACTTTCTGCTTTCAGGATGGTTTGATGCACAGCAGATAACCAAATCCACATCCACCACTAAAGCGGTGCTGGACAATCTGGAAAAATGTGGTGCTGTACTGACACAGATACAGGATAAAAATACATCTGCCTATAATCACATCCAACAGTGCAAAGACAGTGTAACCCTGTCTGACCAACAGCAGAAAGTGTATGATGAAATTTTAAATACAAATGATGGCAAAACCCACCTGCTCCACGGTGTAACATCCTCTGGCAAAAGTATGGTGTTTATAAAGCTTATCCAGCATACACTTGCCTCTGGTGGCAGTGCCATGATTCTGGTGCCTGAAATATCCCTGACACCACAGATGATTCGTCTGTTGAAAGAATATTTTGGCGATACAGTCAGTGTTATACACTCACGGCTTTCCCATACAGAAAGGCTGTTGCAGTATAACCGTGGGCTGAAAGGTCAGTCAAGGGTAGTAGTGGGTACCCGCAGTGCTGTTTTTACACCACTTGAAAACCTGAAGCTGATTATCATCGACGAAGAACACGAAAAAAGCTTTAAATCAGAGTCTGCCCCTCGCTATTCTGCCATCCGTGTGGCACAGCATATAGCAAGACAGACAGGGGCAAAGCTGGTGCTGGCTTCTGCTACACCAAGTATCGAAAGCTTTTACCTTGCAAATAATGGCTATTACCATCTGCACTCAATGCCACACCGTTATGCTGGCCTGCCACTGCCGCAGGTGGAAATTATTGATATGTCCATGCAGGCTATGACAGGTGACACAGGCCCTGTGTCAAAAGTGGTACTGCGCTATCTGGCAGAAAATATAGCAGAAGGAAAACAGAGCATTATTCTTATCAACCGCCGTGGCTATTCCACAGTGGGTGTGTGTAAGGAATGTCGTCACACTATCAAATGTGATGACTGCTCTGTAAATCTGGTAAAGCATAAAAAACAGAATAAACTTATGTGCCATTACTGTGGCAAAGTATATCCTGTGGTAGAAACCTGCCCTGAATGTGGCGGCGAAATTTCCTACAGTGGCTTTGGCACACAGCACATAGAAGAATATATACAGCAGGCAGTCCCATCTGCCAGAGTACTGCGAATGGATGCTGACAGCACAAATCAGGCTGATTCCCACGAAGAAATGCTTGAAGCTTTTGGTAAAAAAGAGTATGATATATTGATAGGCACCCAGATGGTAGCCAAAGGTCTGGACTTTGAAGCAGTGAATATGGTGTGCGTTCTGGGCATAGACAGTATGCTGAACCACCCGGGCTACAATTCCAACGAACAGGCATTCAACCTTGTGACACAGGTTATAGGACGTGCCGGCAGACACAGCCGGGGGGCAAAGGCTGTTATACAGACATATGACAGCTACAACCCTGTTATCAATCTGGCTGCAAGGGGTGACTATTCCGCCTTTTATAACAGTGAAATCGCATACAGAAAGCTGAACACATATCCGCCTTTCTGCAGTATGGTGACAGTGGCTTTCACCCATACAGGAGAAGCAACAGTTGCCAGAGATGCCCGTGCATTTCTCAATATTATAAAAGAAGAAGTAAAAAAACACGACATCCCACTGGTAGTTCTTGGCCCTGTGCCATTTGATGTGGCTATGGTCAGCAAGACATACCGCTGGCGCCTGTCCATAAAATGCAGAAACAACCCTGCGTTCAGACAGTTTTTAAACAAAGTAATCGAAATTTATCTCAAAGATAAACAAAACAAATCATCAGTTTATGTAAATATAAACCCTGTGGGGGAATAAAGGAGTATTATTATGGCAATCAGAAATATTGTTAAAGACGGCGACCCAATCCTTAAAAAAGTTTGCCGTCCTGTTACAGATTTTAACGAAAAACTGGCAACACTGCTGGACGATATGGGCGACACAATGCTGGACGCAAACGGTCTTGGTCTTGCTGGCCCACAGGTTGGCATGATGCGCAGAGTTTTCGTTGTGCTGGACCAGTACCTTGACGAAGATGAAAACGAAGTAGATGAAATCATAGAATTTGTTAACCCAGAAATTCTGGAAGTAAGTGAAGAAACAATCACTTCCTTTGAAGGCTGTCTGTCCTTCCCAAACAGAAACGGTCTTATCACACGCCCAGCTTATGTTCGTGCAAAAGCACAGGACAGAAACGGTGAATGGTTTGAAATCGAAGCAGAAGGCATCCTTGCACGTGCTATCTGCCACGAAAACGACCACCTTAACGGCAGAACAGTTCTTGACAACGCTACTACATTCTTCGAAGACCTTACAGCTGAACAGCTGAAAGAAATCCAGCGGAGAGAAGACTATGAATAAAAACGAAGCAAGAATTCTCTTTATGGGTACACCAGACATTGCCCGTGACTGTCTTGCACAGATTCTGGCTGATGGCTGGAATGTTATCGGTGCCTTTACAAGAGAAGATAAACCAGTAGGCAGAAAACAGGTTCTCACAGCGCCACCTGTAAAAGAGCTGGCACTGGAACATAATATTCCTGTTTACCAGCCTAAAACACTTAAAGGTGAATACAGTGATATAATCGCAGATTTGAAACCTGATATGATTGTGGTTGTGGCATATGGCAGAATTCTGCCAAAGGCTGTTATTGATGTGCCACAGTTTGGCTGTCTCAACCTGCATGTTTCACTCCTGCCACAGTACCGTGGTGCCGCACCTATCCAGTGGTCACTGATTAACGGTGACAAACAGACAGGTGTTACAGTAATGCACATCGACGAAGGTCTGGATACAGGCGACATCATCGATGTTCTTCCTATCGATATTGAAGAAAACGAAACACAGGAAGAACTGTTTAATAAAGTGGCAGAAAAAGGCAGGGTTTTCTTAAGTCAGGTTATGGAAAATGTGGTTAAAGGCGACTACACACGTACTCCACAGGACCATTCCAAAGCAACTCTTGCGCCACCCCTTACAAAAGAAATGGCTCTGTTTGATTTCAACACAGATGCCCTCACACTTCACAACAAAATCCGTGGTCAGAACCCATGGCCAAGCGCACACTTTATGTACGAGGGCAAAAAGGTAAAGGTTATCAAGGCACAGGTGGAAGAATTTTCCGGCAAAGCTGGTGAAATCATCTCCACAAAACCTCTGGTAATTGCCGCAGGTGAAAAATCACTGCGCCTCATTACAGTACAGCCAGAAGGTGGCAAAGCTATGGACGGCACAGCTTGGGCTGCAGGCCGCCGCTTTAAAAAAGGTGACAGCGTTTTATAAAATTTCCATATACTTTTAACCGAATTTTCAAATTTTTGGGTTAAAATATAGATAAATGCATAAAGTCAGAACATTTCTGGCTCCCTTATGTAAAGGGAGCTGGCTGACTGCTGTCAGACTGAAGGATTGTCAGCACATCATCAGTCTGAAAATATATAATTTACAGGAGATTTTATATGTATTTTTACGGATTTGATATATATTACTTTATACTGGTAGTACCAGCACTTATCCTTTCTCTGTGGGCACAGGCACAGGTGAATTCCACTTACGAAAAATATTCACGTGTTACCACATTCAGCAGAATGACAGGCTACGAAGCCGCCCGCAGAATTCTGGATGCAAACGGTCTGCGCCATGTGCATATCGAAAGAGTGCACGGCAACCTTACCGACCACTATGACCCAAGAACAAATGTTATCCGCCTGTCAGATGGCGTTTATGGGTCTACCAGTGTTGCGGCAGTAGGTGTTGCCGCCCACGAAGCAGGTCATGCAGTGCAGTATGCCACAAACTATGTACCTATCAGAATGCGCTCCGCAATTCTGCCGGCATGTCAGATAGGCAGTACAATTTCATGGCCACTTATCTTCTTCGGCTTATGTATGAACAGCCAGTTAATGGTAAATATCGGCCTTATACTTTTCAGCTCAATCGCAGTGTTCCAGCTGGTTACACTGCCAGTTGAACTCAATGCTTCCAACCGTGCAGTAGATGCGCTGGCACTCAGCGGCACAGTTACACAGACCGAACTTTTCGGTGTTGAAAAGGTGTTGAAAGCCGCCGCTATGACATATGTTGCCGCCCTTGCAGTTTCACTTGCACAGTTATTGCGCCTTTTAATCAGATTGGGTGGCAGAAGAAACGATTAATTATTTAAAAGAGGTTTTATGGCACAAGATTTAAACAGAAAACTTGTTGTCGACGGTCTGTTAAAGGTGGAAAAATCAGGTTTTTCCAATCTTGTTCTTCCATCTTTACTTAAAGACTCAAGACTTTCCTCCCAGGATAAAGCCTTTATTTCAAACCTGTTCTACGGTACCATCGAAAGAAAAATTACCCTGAACTATATTTTGCAAAGCTTTATCTCAAAGCCGCTTAAAAAGCTGGACAAAGAAGTGCTGGCTATTATGCAGAGCGGTCTTTACCAGATTTTATATATGAATTCTGTGCCGTCTTTTGCGGCCATTAACCAAGCAGTAAGCCTGTGTTCTTCCTTTAAAAAGACCAGCGCAAAAGGCTTGGTTAATGCTGTTTTAAGAAAAGCGGCTGATTTTGATATTTCCACAGCCAGATTTAAAACAGAAACAGAAAAAATGAGCGTTCTTTACTCTATCAGTGAAGAAATCGTGGATATTGTAATGGCAGACTATCCGGATACATACACAGAAATTCTTTCAGGTATGCTGAACACACCACTGCTTACTATCAATATCAACACCACAAAAATTTCTACAGAAGAATATATCTCCTGTCTTGAAAAAGCAGGGGTTAAATATAAAGCCACAGCACTGGAAAACTGCCTTGAAATCACATCTGGCGGTGCTGTCACAGACCTGCCAGGGTTTGAGGACGGACACTTCTTTGTGCAGGGCATTACCAGTCGGTATGCCATCTTACAGGCAGGCATCAGAAAAGGGGACAACATCCTTGATTTGTGTGCCGCCCCTGGTGGCAAAACCTTTGCGGCGGCAATCTACCTTGACAACACAGGCAGTATTGTCAGCTGTGACCCAAACCCATCCCGTCTTGTACTTATTGAAAACGGTGCACAGCGCCTTGGGTTTACAAACATCACCACTCTTGAAAACCTTGGTCAGAACTACAGGGAAGACCTTGGGGATAAAGATGTGATAATCTGTGATGTGCCTTGTTCAGGTATAGGCATCATCCCTAAAAAGCCGGACCTGAGATACAAAAAGCTGGACGACATCAACCAGCTGTGCCAACTGCAGCAGGACATTCTGTGTACAGCGGCAAGATATATCAGAACAGGGGGACGTATAGTTTACTCCACCTGTACAATAAACAAAGAAGAAAACGAAAAACAGATAACACAGTTTTTACAGAAATACGAAAATTTCCGTCTTGCAGAGCAGTCTTGCCCTGTGATTGGAGCTGAAAATGATAACAATATGGTTACATTTTTACCTCATACCACAAAATGTGACGGATTTTTTATAGCAGTATTGGAAAAAGTATGGTAAAATGGAAAAGATAGATATTAAAAGTTTACAGCTGGACCAGCTGAAAGAATACATTACATCACTTGGTGCAAAGGCTTTTGTGGCAGGTCAGATTTACACCTGGCTCCACGAAAAATCAGTTGACTCCTTTGATGAAATGACTAACATTTCAAAAAATCTCCGTCAGAAACTGGAAGAAGAGTGCTATATCACCACTCTTTCCATCCGCAAAAAGCAGGTTTCCAAAGACGGCACAATCAAATATCTTTATCAGCTGCAGGATGGCAACTGCATCGAAACAGTGCTTATGCGCTATGAACATGGCAACAGCATCTGTGTTTCCTGTCAGGTAGGTTGCCGTATGGGCTGTACTTTCTGTGCTTCCACACAGCACGGCAAAGTCCGTGACCTTACAGCCAGCGAAATTCTTCAGCAGCTGTATCACACAGAAAAAGACATTGGCGAGCGTGTGTCCAACATCGTTATGATGGGCATTGGCGAACCTCTTGATAATTTTGACAATGCAATTGCATTTATCAGAATTATTTCCTCTCCACAGGGCAAAAATATCAGTCAGAGAAACATCAGTCTCTCCACTTGTGGCATCGTGCCAAAAATCTATGAACTGGCACAGCTGAAGCTGGGCATCACACTGTCCATTTCACTTCACGCCACAACCACTGAAAAGCGCAAAGTTACAATGCCTGTAACAAATGCTTACAGTGTGGAACAGCTTATCAAAGCCTGCCGTGACTATGCAAAAACCACAGGCAGAAGAATCTCCTTTGAATACACTATGATTAAAGGCGTAAACGATTCAGACGAAGATGCGCTGCGCCTTTCACAGCTTCTGAAAGGTATGATAAGCCATGTGAACCTTATTCCACTTAATCCGGTGGATGGTTCTGCATACACCCAGAGTGATGACAGAGCTATAAGAGCATTCCAGAAAAAGTTGACAGATTTAAATGTAAATGCTACTATCCGCAGACGACTGGGGCAGGATATTTCTGCAGCCTGCGGTCAATTACGAAACGAAAACAGGTGAGTTATGAGAATTGCTGGTAAAACAGACAAAGGGCATAAGCGCCCGGACAATCAGGACAGATATATAGCAGGCGTTCTGGCAAACGGCATAGCATTCGGCTTTGTTGCCGATGGTATGGGCGGTGCCAATGGTGGCAGTGTTGCCAGCAGCAGCCTGTGCAAAATGATGGAAGAATGTCTGTTTGTACAAAATGATAACGAGGCTATGGACCAGGAAAAAACAGTTCTGGATGCCATAGATTCAGCATGTGCAGAAATTTACCATATGTCAAGGGCAGACAGCACTCTGCAGGGCATGGGCACCACTATTTCAGGTGTCACAGTAAAAGATGACCTTTGCACTATATACAATATAGGCGACAGCCGTGTATACATTCTCCGTGATGGTCAGCTCAACCTTGTTACTGAGGACCATTCAGTAGTACAGCAGTTATATCGGCAGGGTGCAATAACCGAGGCTGAAATGGCTGTACACCCACAGAAAAACCTTATCACCCGTGCTGTAGGGGTGCGCACAGATGTAGAAACAGATGTAAGCGAACTTTCCCTCCAGCCAAATGACAGGATTCTGTGTGCATCTGATGGTCTTACAAACTTTGTTTTATCACCACAGCTTACAGAGATTCTCTCTGGTGATGATTTTTATAAAATACCTGAAAAGCTTATTGAAGCTGCTCTGGAACACAACGCAACAGACAATATCACTGCCGTTGTGATGGAGTATTGATAGAGAAAGGCTATAGTATATGGATAACAGTTATATAGGAAAAAGAGTGGGTAACAGATACGATGTTATCTCACTGGTTGGCGTTGGCGGTATGTCAAATGTTTACAAAGCCATTGATATTACCACAGGTGAAACAGTTGCAATGAAGTTCCTCAAACAGGAATTCTTTGAAAACGAAGAACTGGTACGCCGTTTTAAAAATGAAAGCAAGGCTATTTCACTTCTGGATAACCCAAATGTTATCAAGGTTCTGGATGTGAATATAGACCGGAATGAAAAATATATTGTTGTGGAATATATCGACGGCATCACTCTCAAAGAGTATATCGACAACCGCAAAGTTCTCTCCTGGCAGGAAACAGTGGCATTTACATCCACTATCCTTTCAGCTATGGGACATGCCCACAAAAACGGCATCGTACACAGAGACCTTAAACCACACAACATTATGATTCTCCGCGATGGCACTCTGAAAATCATGGACTTCGGTATTGCACGTCTGTCCACAGCCAACCAGAAAACCATCACAGACAAAGCCATCGGTTCAGTGCATTACATCAGCCCTGAACAGGTACGTGGCAAAAATTCAGATGGTCGCAGTGACATCTACAGCATCGGTATCATGATGTACGAAATGCTGACAGGTGTTCTTCCGTTCGTATCAGACTCCGCAGTTTCAGTTGCTATGAAACAGGTTCAGGACACAGCAAAAAAACCATCAGAAATCGTTGAAACAATTCCAGCAGGTCTGGAACAGATTGTTCTCAAGGCTATCGAAAAACAGCCTTCTTTCAGATACCAGACTGCTGAAGAAATGCTGGCAGATATCAAGCGGTTCAAACACAACCCAGCAATCATCTTCTCTTACGGCGAAGATGAAAAAACACAGACAGTAGTGGTGGATAAAGTGGAAAAGAAAAAACCAGCTAAAAAAGTAAAAGTGAAAAAAGGCTTCCGCATTACATTGCCTGTAATGGCTGGTGTGGCAGCGGCATTCCTTGTTTGTTCTCTGGTTGCCTGCTTTATGATTCTTAAAAACGGCAACAGCCCTCTGCTTTCAAAAATGGAAGACGTTGACCTGCCAAACTATGTTGGTATGTACGAATCAGAAGTAAAAGCAAACCACGACTTTAAATATGATATAGAATATATCCATTCCGGTGAGTATGAACAGGGTGTTGTAATGTCACAGAACCCTAAACCACCAAAAACAATCAAACAGGGCAGTGTTATCAAACTTAAAGTAAGTAACGGCCCACAGAGCAGTCAGATGCAGGACCTTATAAAACGTTCAAGAAGTGAAGCCGAAAGACTTCTTGCAGACCTTGACGTAAACGTTTCCATCAAAACTGTAGCTGACAAGAAAATCGACCGTGGCTATGTTGTAAAAACAGAACCTGCAGCAGGCACAGTAATCTACTCTGGCGACACTGTTATTCTTTATGTTTCATCAGGTGACCCAGAAGACAGAAACAAAACATTTGTTGTTGGCGTTACAGGCAACACACTTACAGATGCCGCAAAAATTCTTGCAAAAAGTAACCTTGTAGTAGGTACTTACTCCTACCGCACAGACGCTGCACCAGAAGGCACTGTTATAGAACAGCATCCACAGCCAGGCACACAGGTTGTAGCAGGCAGTACAGTAAGCCTTGTAATTTCATCAGGTCTGCCAAAATGTCCTGTTTGCGGTGCTACAGAACATACAGAACATCCAGAATGTGAACTTTGTGAATCTCTGGAACATCTTACAAAAGACCATCTGTGCCGTATCTGTGGTGCATTAGGTGAACACATAACTGCAAACTGCCCAGAAGGCTGTCAGACACATATCGGCGAACACAAAGCAACAGAATGTCCTGACCTTGTAGTGCCAGACCCAACACCTGCACCAGAGCCAGACCCAGAGCCAACTCCAGAACAGCAGGAATCTTAAGTATCCGCCGGATAAGTCGGACGAATTTAAAAACAATCAGTAGGTAATTCTATTTATGACAGACAAAATTATCCTGAAAAGCATAGGTGGCTTTTACTATGTAAAATCAGGAGATGAAATTATAGAATGTAAAGCAAAGGGAAAGTTTCGCAATCTTTCCCTTTCTCCTCTTGCAGGGGATATAGTGGATACAGAGTTTGATGGCAGTACAAACATCATCACAAAAATTCATCCACGAAAAAATAAATTTATACGCCCACCATTTGCAAACCTTGATTTGCTTATTATGGTTGTGTCCACAGTTGAGCCAGCGCCAAACTATCTGGTTCTGGACAAAATGTGTGCAATTGCACGGCACAAGGATGTGGATGTGGCAATAGTTATCACAAAAACAGATATGGCTGAATACCAGCATGTGTACGACACATACACAAAAGCAGGCTATCAGGTTTTCTTTACAGGTGAAAATGATAACAGCCAGCTGGAAGACCTGCGTGCCCTTATGAAAGACAAACTGTGTGCCTTCTCCGGCAACAGTGGCGTAGGCAAGTCAACACTGCTGAACAAGCTGTTCCCGCATCTTGAACTGGAAACAGGCATTATCAGTAAAAAACTTGGACGTGGTAAACATACTACACGTCAGGTGGAAATTTTCCAGATGGAAGACTGTATGGTGGCAGACACACCGGGCTTCTCTTCAGTTGAACTGGATTACGACAACTTTATTTCCAAAACAGACCTTCAGCATGCATTTATTGAATTTGCCCACCATATAGGTGACTGTAAATTCAGCGACTGTTCCCACACAGGTGAAAAGGGCTGTGCTGTAAAAACAGCGGTGGACAATGGTGAAATTCCGCTTTCCAGATACGAAAGCTACTGCGCATTGTATGACAGACAGAAAAACATAAAGGACTGGGAACTGTAATGAAAAGATGTGTTGTTATCGGTGCTGTAGATATCGGTTTTGATGCGAAAAAGCTTATCAGAGACACAGACTTTGTTATCTGTGCAGACAGAGGCTGGCAAAACGCTGTAAAGCAGGGTATAAGGCCTGATATGATAGTGGGGGACTTTGACTCTTCCCCTTATCCTGAAAATATGGATGCCTCTGTTACTGTTCTCCCAGTGGTAAAAGATGATACAGATACCTTCTATATCGCCAGATACATAGTGGAAAACGGCTACACAGATGTGCTTATGCTGGGGCTTATAGGTGGCAAAAGAATAGAGCATACCATAGCCAATATCCAGACACTGGTTTATTTTGCACAAAACAGGATAAATGCCACTGCAATGGACAGATACAGCCAGCTTATGGTTATAAAAGACGGTATAGTTTGTCTGCCTGATATGGCGGATAAATTCTTTTCCCTTTTCTCAATGGGGGATAAAGCCGAAGGTGTTTCCATAAAAGGTGCAAAATACCCTCTGGACAACTATACACTTTCAAATTTCTACCCTATAGGCATCAGTAACGAGTTTATAGGTGAAGATGTAGAAATATCTGTAAAAAACGGCAGTGTACTGCTGGTTATAACCCGGAAAGATTAAAAAAAATCCCCAATCGGGGATTTTTCTTTTTATGTGTGTTATTTTTAAGCTGTCCAGCTTCAGAATGTCATTCTGAGACAAAGCCGAAGAACCTTATTCACACCCACTGACACTCTGCAATACACAAATAAAAGGCACAGCCAGCGGCTGTGCCAATATTTTACTTTTTATTTCTTTCTTCTCTTTCGATTTCCGCTTCCAGTCTTTTAATTTCTGCTCTGTTCTTTCTGATTATGTTGATGCAGATAACTGCTATTGCAATTATAACGCCCCAAAAAGAGGCAGCGCCCATATTATACATAACATCTTGCATAATAATATCTCCTTAATATTTATAATATCATTCTAACATAAATGTATTTTTTGACAACTGTAAAATTTGTAACAATTTTGTTATTTTTTATATGTATAAAATAAATAATTATTTTTATATATTTTTATAAAAAATGCATATAAAAGGAGAATTGTTTGTGAAATGTGTAAAAAAATACTGTTGCAAAAAATAACCTGTTGATATATAATTTATTATGACATAGGACATTCAGTCCTGAAATAATAATTAGGAGGAAATTCCAAAATGAAAAAATTACTCGCTCTGGTTCTTGCTGGCGTAATGGCTTTCTCCCTCGTTGCATGTGGCGGCGGTTCTGAAGGCGGCGACGGCGATGCTGATGCAAAACTCAAAGTTAACCTGCTGTGTACAACACTCGGTGACAAATCTTTCAACGACTCTGCAGACGCTGGTCTCCAGGCTATGGAAGATGAAGGCCTCATCGACTATACAGTAACAGAATACGGCCAGGATAACTCTAAAGTTAAAGCTTACATGGAAGAAGCAGCTGAAGATTATGACATCATCGTATGTAATAACCTTGGTTACGGCGAAGCTACAAACTGGCTTGCTGAAAATGCAAAATCTTACCCAGAAAAAATGTTCATTATCTACGATGAACCAACAGTTGTTAACACAGACAAAAACGTACAGCTTCTTGCTTACAAAGCTAACGAATCTGACTTCCTCGCAGGCGCTCTCGCAGCTCTGATGACAAAAACAGGCAAAATCGGCTTTGCTGGCGGTATGGACGCACCAGTTATCCACGACTTCCTCGTTGGTTACGTTGAAGGTGCAAAATACGTTAACCCAGAAATCGTTGTAAAATATACAAACCTTAACAGCTACACAGATACAGTTGCTGGTAAAAACATGGGTGAAAACGACATCAATGCTGGCGTTGACATTCTCCACGCTGTTGCTGGTTCCGCTGGTAACGGTTACCTCGAAGCTGCACAGATCGCAGGCAAACTTGGTATCGGTGTTGACTCCGACCAGTACGAATCTTTCAAAGATGCTAAACCAGAACTGGCAAAATCTATCGTTACTTCTTCTATCAAAAACGTAGGTCGTTCTCTTGACATCGTTATCCGTTCAGTTATCGATGGCACATACGTTTGGGCAGATTACATGTGGTTCGGTATGCCAGAAGGTTGCGCAGGTATCGCTGAAAACGAAAACTACATTGCTCTCGTTCCAGAAGATGTACGCGCACAGATGGATGACATCAAAGCTAAACTTGCTGATGGTACAATCGTTGTTCCAACAGCTTACGGTATGACAGCTGACGAAGTAGCTGCTTACACAATGGCTAAATAATTTATATTATTTTAATGTAAGTAAAATAACCAAAAATAAGGCAATACTCTATGAGTATTGCCTATTTTTTGTATAATACTCAAATTTTTGTTTACTTTTTGTTCGTTTTTTAGTACAATATATATGAATTTTAATACTTAGTGAGGTGAGGAATATGCCAGAAGAAATTTTGCTTATGGATAAGATAACAAAAGTTTACCCAAACGGCTTTGTTGCTAACAA
>JAZQYH010000049.1:0-1242 GCA_045633415.1 Oscillospiraceae bacterium
GTTGACACAACAGGCTATGGTAATGCCAAAGTTATCGGCAAGCAGGGTGATGTGGATATTCTGGACAGCATACCAGAAGACTGGAAAAGATTTGATATGCAGACTGCGCCAGCTGGATATGAAGGTGTAACTAATGGCGAAAGTTTGTTTGGTGGAAAACGAAAACATGCACTGGTTGCAAGAGAAACAGTGGACAAAAAACCACAGCTCACAAAAGAACAGGCAAAAGTTATTAATCGTTGGAGAAACAATGTTGAAGTTAAATCTGTGGGTATTACTGCTGATGGTAATATACAGGCTGAACTGGATATTGATGGTATTACAAAAAAATATACAGTAAAGCCTGACGGACAGTATAGTTCTGGATTTGAGCAGTCCAAAAAAGTGGCTGATATTTCTAACGAAGAAATTACAAAAGCTAACACAGAGGACATTTCCATTGAAAGACTTGGTGGCACTGCTAATCGGGGCATCGGTACCAGAGAGGGCGACGGAGTAAATCTTACTGAATATTTCAACATTGAAACAACCCAGACAGAAACTGCGGCAGAGCAGAGAGAAGAGTTTGAAGAACAGGCAAATGCACAGAAAGCTGGTAAAACGGAATTTATCAAAAAGCCAAAAACAAATGCTGACAGAATGACAAATGCACTGCTTACACAGGATTTTGAACTGACTGCCGATAAAAAGACTGTACACGGATTCGCACCGTACCAGAGACAGCAGATTGCAGACGAACTGCTGGAAGGAGTAAAGACAGATAAAGCCAGAATTGACATTGATGTTGAAAATGATGGACAGTTAAGCATTATAAACAGCGAAAAAGCTGTGGGTGCCGTGCTGGATAATCTGGGCTTTACAGCGCCAGAAAGTGCGATTGAGAAAACACTTCGCACAAACTTTAAGAAAAGTGATAAATTGCATTTCTGCAATACAGAAGACAAAGTTTTTCTTACTGACGGACATGTAGGCTATGTTGTGGATGGTAATATTGATAGCGATACAACAGCTTCTATGGCAGAGGCTGGATATAATATCGTAGAAAGCAAGCAGCTGGCAGATGCAATAAAGCTGACAGAACATGATACATTGAACATCGATATGGAGCCAAGGGTGAGTGAATCTGGGAAAACAAAGGTTTACATATTCGATGTTGGCGATGGCAAATATGCAATTATAAACAAAAAGTATTTTGACAGCTTGAATAAGAATGGCAACCGATTTGTGACTACTGTAAAAACC
>JAZQYH010000050.1:0-1143 GCA_045633415.1 Oscillospiraceae bacterium
TCAGTTACTACACAGTAGAGCTGGCGCATATCGCGTGCATCAGTCATTTCAAGTGAGTATTTGTTGGATTTGAAGCTTGTTGTTTTTACAAACTTGCTTGAACTCTTGCTCTTGTAGAACCATTCATAAACAAGTCCATCACCGGTTGCTTCAAATGTTATTGTTGCTTTTTTGCCTTCCAAAGCAGATGCGCTTGTAGGCTGTTTTGTGATTTTTGCGTAGTTTTTGGCTACAACTTCTGCTGTAACTGTATGTTCACCGCTTACAACAAATGTATTTCCTTCGATTGTTACGCCGTCTACATAGATAGCTACCACTTTGTAGTCTGCATCTGGTGTAACTGTAATTGTTACAGTTTCGCCCACTGTTGCTTCCGATTTGTCTACTGTAATAGTTGCATTAGCGTTGTTTTCCACTGTAATTGGGAAACTGTCAATTTCAAATGTTGCAGAAACTGTGTGTTTACCAGTTACTTTGAATGTGTTGCCTTCGATTGCTACGCCGTCTACGAGGATTGCTGTCAGTTTGTAGTTTTTGCTTGGTGCAGCTGTTACTGTTACAGTTTCACCCACTGTCGCTGTAGCTTTATCCACTGTAACTGTACCATTTTCTGGACTTGTTACTGTGATTGGATATTCAACAGCTACGAATTCTGCAGAAACTGTATGTTTACCAGTTACTTTGAATGTATTGCCTTCGATTGCTACGCCGTCTACGTAGATAGCCACCAGCTTGTAGTCAGCATTTGGTGTAGCTGTTACTATTACAGTTTCACCCACTGTTGCTGTAGCTTTATCCACTGTAACTGTACCATTTCCTGGGCTTGTTACTGTGATTGGATATTCAACAGCTACGAATTCTGCAGAAACTGTGTGTTTACCAGTTACTTTGAATGTGTTACCTTCGATTGCTACGCTGTCTACGAAGATTGCAGACAGTTTGTAGTTTTTGCTTGGTGTAGCTGTTACTGTTACAGTTTCGCCCACTGTTGCTGTAGCTTTATCCACTGTAACTGTACCATTTTCTGGGCTTGTTACTGTGATTGGATATTCAACAGCTACGAATTCTGCAGAAACAGTATGTTTGCCAGTTACTTTGAATGTATTGCCTTCGATTGCTACGCCATCAACGAGGATTGCTGTC
>JAZQYH010000051.1:0-1224 GCA_045633415.1 Oscillospiraceae bacterium
AGGTACAGAAATCATAGAAAGCGGCGTTAATTATGCCGTTTTAAGCCCTTCTGCTGAATGCCAGCTTGTAGGGCAGAAATATACGCACACTGTAAGACAGGTTACAAGACCTGAAACACCAGCCGAAAGCGACGGCAGCACAGAAAATAAAATCACTGTATCGAATGCTACTTTGGTGTCTATTGCAAACAGCGAAAATGTAGCCGAAAGACTTATGAACTACTACAGTTCAGCTAAAAGCGTGACTATGGATATTGTTGTAGATAATGAAAAAGTCGGTGATGTAGTTACCTTCAGTGACCCATACAACGAAGATACAGAAGGTATAATTACTTGCTTAGATAGCAGCATATCCAATGTTTTAAAAGCTAGGGTAGAAGTTGCTGCTGACTATGAACCGCCAAACGCTGGAAACTTCTATAACAATGTGGCAGTTATAACCGAAGCTGGTATATGGCAAGTCCCTGAAGGCGTAGAAAAGATAAGATTAGTTCTTATTGGTGGCGGACAGGGTGGATATAGTGGCTACAAAGGCGAAAACGGCGAAAGCACAGGTGCAAGTGGTGGCTATGGTAAAGGCGGAGCTGGTGGCAAGGTTGGTGCTGGTGGCAAAGGCGGAAAAATCTATATCACTACTGTAGAAGTTGTCGAAGGTGCAGAGTTTGAACTTACTATAGGCGAAGGTGGGGCTGGTGGTATATGCACTGGTTCAGGGCCTTACGAAGGCGAAGAAGGCACAGATACTACTTTTGGTGAGTTTTCGTCAAGTGACGGCACTATGTCAAGTATAGGCTTTACAGAAATGTTTGAAGGCATAAGCTATGGCACTATAGGCTTCAAAGGCGAATTTGAAGGTGGAGCTGGTGGACAGCGTACTAAGGGCGAAGATATAACTTGTAATAACGAAACACATACAGGTGGTGCAGCAGGTACTTATGACACAAGAAGTGGCACGTCACAAAAGTCTTACTATTATGCAGGTGGTGGTGGTGGAGCTGCTGCTTGTGCAAATGGTGGAGCTGGTGACAATAGAGCCAATGGTGGTAATGGAGCAAATGCCACACTAAAAGGTGCAGATGCAACCATAGCTGGTTCAGGTGGACAAGGTGGCTGTGGTGGAGCTGGTGGTGGTGGCTGTGGCATAGAAAAAGCCGAAGTGAAAGACAGCTACGAAGGCGATACTACAGGCATGAACTGGGCTTGGGGTGGTTCAGGTGGACAAGG
>JAZQYH010000052.1:0-1027 GCA_045633415.1 Oscillospiraceae bacterium
GTTGCCATATTCGTCAGTTACTACACAGTAGAGCTGGCGCATATCACGTGCGGCTGTCATAGAGATAGAGTATTTGTTTGTCTTAAAGGCTGTTGTGATTCTGAATCTGGAATCAGCTTCGCCTTTGTTTTTAAAGTACCACTGATATGTCAGACCGTCACCCTCTGCTTCCACTATTACTGTGGCTGCTTTGCCCAGCAGTGCATTTGCAGACTGTGGCTGTTTTGTGATTTTTGCGTAGTTTTTGGCTACAACTTCTGCTGTAACTGTATGTTTACCAGAAACAACAAATGTATTGCCTTCGATTGCTACGCCGTCAACGTAGATAGCTACCAGCTTGTAGTCAGCATCTGGTGTAACTGTAATTGTTACAGTTTCGCCCACTGTTGCTTTAGCTTTATCCACTGTAACTGTGCCATTTTCTGGGCTTGTTACTGTGATTGGATATTCAACAGCTACGAATTCTGCAGAAACTGTATGTTTACCAGTTACTTTGAATGTATTGCCTTCGATTGCTACACCGTCTACGAGGATAGCAGACAGTTTATAGTTTTTGCTTGGTGTAGCTGTTACTGTTACAGTTTCGCCCACTGTTGCTTTATCTTTATCCACTGTAACTGTACCATTTTCTGGGCTTGTTACTGTGATTGGATATTCAACAGCTACGAATTCTGCTGTAACTGTATGTTTGCCAGTTACTTTGAATGTGTTGCCTTCGATTGCTTTGCCGTCTACGAGGATTGCAGACAGTTTGTAGTTTTCATCAGCTTTGGCTGTTACTGTTACAGTTTCACCTACTGTTGCTTTATCTTTGTCCACTGTAACTGTGCCGTTTTCTGGGCTTGTTACTGTGATTGGATATTCAATAGCTACGAATTCTGCAGAAACTGTATGTTTACCGCTTACAACGAATGTATTGCCACTGATTGCTTTGCCGTCTACAAGGATTGCAGACAGTTTGTAGTTTTCGCTTGGTGTAGCTGTGATTGTTACAGTTTCGCCAATCTTAGCTGTAGCTTTATCTACT
>JAZQYH010000053.1:0-3315 GCA_045633415.1 Oscillospiraceae bacterium
AATCACACATGTAGGTTGTGGTTCTTCTTCAAACCCATCCAATCAGGGTCTGATGGCTATAGTTGAAAGACTGGGCTACTACCCAGCACACGATTACTCTTACGATTGTGATACAACTTGTGACAACACAGGCTGTACACACGTTATCACTGTAGGCGATTCCGCTCATGCATGGAATGACGGTGAAATCACAGATAAACCATCAGAAGAAAAAGATGGCGTAAAAACATTTACTTGTGCACTTTGTGGCACAATAAAAACTGAAGCTATTCCAAAACTGGAAAGCATCAAAATGAAATACGATGACAGACTCAATGTTAGCGAACTTGGTCAGACTGGCGAGCCTGTTATCACAACAAAAACAGTTACATCCACAAAAGTGGGCACAACAGTCCTTGATGACGCAGTTCTCACATATGTTGACGGCAAGCTGATTGCTGTTGGCGTAGGTACAGCTACTGTAACTTGGGGCGAAGGTGCAAACGCAGTTTCCTACACCATCACTGTTGAGCCTGCAACAATCTCCATGATTATGGTTACTGGCCACAGCCTTGGCTCCGGCTCAAAAGGCGACGCATCCCAGTCAATCGTAACTGAAGAAGGTCAGGTTTACTCCACAAACGAAAGAGCATATGCATTCAAACTTTGCACAGGTTCATCATCTGAAGGCACAGTAGAAGGCATCGATGTAACAGGTATGGGTCTGGGCTATGGTTCAGCTCTGCGCCCAACAAAAATCACAGCCCTTAATGAAGTTGGCTCTGGCGTAAACGGTGTTGACAGTGCCGTGGGTTACCGCTGGGCACAGCTGACAGGGGAAAAAGTATGGGTTCTCAACTCTGCTAAAGGCTCTACAAGTCTGCAGACATGGCAGGAAGGTGGTTACAACTACCGTCACGCTGTGGAACTGTTCACAACAGCAGAAGAAATCCTGTACAACGAAGTTCAGGCAGGTCACTACATTGTAAACAAACTTGGTATCCTGAACTACACGACAGCTAATGGCGACCAGACATGGACAAGAGAAGCTTATACAACAGCATTCAATTCCATGTGGGAAGGTTTCCAGAGAGAAATGGCAGTGTACGACTTTGACGGCGACGGTGAAAAAGACACAGTTGACGCAATCGGTCTGTTCCCACTGTGGAGCATATCAAGTGACGAGCCACTGGCATTCTACAATGCATCAGGCATTACTTATAACGGCAAGCTTATCAACTATGCTATGTCTGCATACGGCACAAACGGTGTGGTAATGGCATCTACAGTAGGCCGTAACTGGACATCTGATGCAGACGTTGCTGCATACTTCGCAGCAAACCCAATCGAAAACCTTTACGGCAAACTCCAGAACGGTACAACACATACCAGCCCACAGAAACAGCTGGATGGCATCTTCTCTGAAGACGGTGTTCACTATGCACAGACAGGCTACAATGTTCAGGGTATTGAAGCAACTGAAAGCCTGTATGAATACTGGTATGGTAAAAACAGCGTTGAATCTGTAGAATTCATGCAGCTCAACGGTGTGGACGAAGTACCTGATTCTATCGAAATTGTCGAAGGCAAGACATATGCAGTAGTACCAATGGCGCAGCCAAGCAGCGCAAAACTGAAATTCACAGTAAGTGGCAGCGCTATCTCCTATGCTGACTGTCTCATCACAGGTGAACAGATCGGCACAGGCACACTGTCCATCACAGACGAAAAAGGTACTGTACTGAAAACTATCAGCGTAACTGTACGCAAACCTACAGCAGACGATATCGAAGATGTTATCTGGTACGAATGGGACTTCTCCAAAGGCTCTGCAACAAACACAGCAGGCTCCAGCCTTGACAATACACTTACATTTGTAAAGAGTTCCAACAGCGCAGTGACATCAGTGGAAGATATGCTGAAAGACGGTATTCTGGATGCAAGTGCTGGCAACAACACAATGCAGCTGTCAAAACCTGTTCTTCTGGACAGCAGTAAGAGCTGGGCAGTTGAAATCGTGGCAAAATCCAGCGGCACAGACACAATCCGTACAATCCTCAGTACTGGCAAAGCTATCGGCTCATCTGTATACTTCTATATCGCAGGTAACGGCGAACTGTGCATCGTTAAAAACGGCGGCTTCACAGCTGACGATGGTACAACAGTTTCTTCCGGCTACACTTACTACAAAGTATCCGAAGAAGATTTCAACAACAGTGTTCTGGCAACAGAAGAATTTGACAGAGATGCATACCACACATATCAGATTAAATGTGCAAATGGTGTATTCAGCTTCTGGCTGGATGGCGTAAAAGTAGGCAACTATGCTCTGTCCGAACAGTCCTCTGCCCGTGGTTCAGACAAACCTGTATACACACAGGGCAACGGCTCTCCATTTAACCTTGCTACATTGAGCATGAACTACATTGGTAATGGTTCATCTTCAAATGCTTCCTCACAGGGTCTTAAAGCAAGCGTTAAATCACTGAAAATCTTTACAGATACAGCAAAAGTAACTCTGGCAGTAAGTCTCGATGCTGTTATCCCATTGGAACCATTTGCAGCACTTCCAGGCACAACATTCACACTTCCTACACCAGATGTAGGCGACTACTGTGCTAAATTTATTGGTTGGGCAGAAACACCAGACGGCTCTGGCGAACTGCTCCCAGCAGGCACTGAAGTAACTGTGGAAGACTTTGTTCCTGTAACACTTTATGCTGCATGGCAGGCAACAGAAACTTCTGACGGCGTTCACGTATTTGAAAATGGCTTCTGTACAAATTGTGGTAAAGCTCATAACCACCCAACAGAAGCAACACCAGCTGTTGACGCTACTTGTGGCGTAGATGGCAACACAGCATACTGGTATTGTCAGACTTGTGACAAATACTTCTCAGATGCTGAATGTACAACAGAAGTCGTAAAAGATTCCTGGATTATCCCAGGCATGACACATTCCCTCGTTCTGCACGAAGCAAAAGATGTAACATGTACAGAAAACGGCAATACAAAATACTGGACTTGTGAAAACTGTGGCGAGGCTTACTCTGACGCTGAAGGCAAAACAGAAATTGAAAAAGACTCCTGGATTATTCCAACAAACGGCCACGAACTTACAAAAGTGGAAGCAAAAGACTCCACTTGCGTGGCAGAAGGCAATGTTGAACACTGGCATTGTTCAGTATGTAAAGGTAACTTTGCAGATGAACAGGCAACAACAAAACTGGAAACAGTAACAATAGCAGTTATTAGTGACACAGTCTGGAACTTTGCAGACGGCAGTGCAACATCCTCCAACGGCAATACATTTACAGTTGTTAAGAGTGGTGTAGG
>JAZQYH010000054.1:0-2864 GCA_045633415.1 Oscillospiraceae bacterium
ACAGGTCTGCGGGTATTTCATACTGGTAATCGCCATAATCGTTATAATAGTTGCGGTACTGGCTGAACCCCATTTCATTAAAAAGTCCCCACAAAGCAGGTTTTATATGGTAATACTGGTTCATAAAATCGTCAAGAACAGTATTGCAGTCATAATCTCTGCCCTGACTATATTTTTCGTACAGGTTTATTATGTACAAAGCAGTATCATCTTCAGGGCCTATTTCCAGCACAGTATTGCTGTCAGGCGCAGGTGTTTCAGCTTCTGCTGTTGTACAATCTACAAGACTGCCGCTTAACATTGCAAACACAACAATAAATGCCAGTGCAGCAGCACTTGTACGTTTTTTACTGCTGTTGAAGATGTTTTTAATGCGGTTTGCTGTTGTCTGCTTGTTGTTGCTGAAAGAAGTTGAATACAAAAGGTTTTCCTTTTTCTTTGCGGCGAACATCAGTATGCTTTCGCCATACAGGTTTTTGCCGTCTGTACCCATTTTACGGTATATAGTTTCGTCACAGCTGAGTTCAATATCTTCCATTGCAAGTCTGTTCATAAGCCAGATACAAGGGTTGTACCAGTATGTGCATGTAACAGCAAATAAAAGCAGTTTTACACCTATATCACATCGTTTGTAATGTACAAGTTCATGGTATAAAGCCAGCTGCAGATGAACATCGTTTATGCTGTCTTCGGGAATAATAATACGCGGGTTGAAAACCCCTGTAAGTACAGGGGTGGTAACCATATATGATGTGAAAACTTCCACCTCACCGCCTATGTTAAGGTACTGTTGTATATAACTCATATCTGTTTCATATGGTTTAAGCGTTTTCATAAGAGAAGTGCGGGCAATAAAATAACTGCCAAGGCGTATGCAAAGCAGCATAACAGCGCCGCATATCCATATAAAACAAAGAAAATCCGACAACGCAATGGAACTGCGTTTCATAAGACCTGCAGTATATTCAAATATATTGCGGTCATATATGTTGTCTTCTTCCATTATAACAATATTGTCTTCTGTAAAATCAATCGGTTTGTTATCTGAATAATCAGGTGCTGTTGTTACCGTGTCTTCGCTGTCTGACTGAACAGGCTTTTCGTATACAACGGGGTCTGACATATTTATTTCAAGGGGCGGCTCAAATTTACCCATTGATATATCAAATGGCAGGATAAGTCTGAGGGTCAGAATTATCCACACCCAGTACTGCCATCTGGCTGTATATCTTTTACCGATGATACCACGCAGAAAAAACAGTATAAGTATAATAACTGAAATACCGATACTGTTTTCAAAAACATTCTTTAAAATAGCTGTCATATTTACACCTCGCTTTTAAGACTGTTCAGCAGATTGTGCAAATCTTCAATATCATCATCTGACAAAGGATTTGTCTGGGAAAATGCAGTAATAAACTGATTTAAGGAATTCTGGTAAAGTTTATTCATAAAACTTCTGTTTTCCAGAGCAAGGTAATCTGCTTTTTTAACAAGGGGAGAATAGAAGTTTTTGTTACCACGCTTTTCACAGGTAATAAATTTCTTTTCTATAAGACGGGAAAGCAGACTTAGGATGGTGCTGTCTGCCCAGTTTTTTTCATCTTTCAAAGCTTTGTCAAAATAGTTTCTGGGCACAGGCTGTTCAGACTGCCACAGTAAAAGCATTATTTCAAGTTCCGCTTCGGGTAATTTTTTTAAAATACTCATAATAAAATCTCCTACAAATGTAGTTGTTTAACTATATACTACAATTGTAGGAGATTTTTGTCAACTGCTGTTATGAACAAAAAAATTCCCTGCCCGTAAAGAGCAGGGAATAAAGTGTGTTATTGTGGCAGATTACAGGTCAATATTGATATCCTGTTTTTCAATGTTATGTTTTTCAGCGTATCCTGTTAAGAATAATGTTAACGCACCATCACCTGTTACGTTACATGCTGTACCAAAGCTGTCTTGGATAGCGAAGATAGCAAGCATTAAAGCTGTACCAGCTTCATCAAATCCTAATACACCTGTGATAAGACCTAAAGAAGCCATAACTGTACCACCTGGTACACCAGGAGCACCTACTGCGAATACACCTAATAATACGCAGAAGAGGATCATTGTTCCTGCTGCTGGTAATTCGCCGTAAAGAACTTTAGAAACGATCATAACGAAGAATACTTCTGTTAATACAGATCCACAAAGGTGGATGTTTGCAAATAATGGAACACCGAAATCAACCATGTCATCACGAAGAACTTTTGATTTTTGTGCACATTTAAGAGCTACTGATAATGTAGCAGCTGAAGACATTGTACCAACAGCTGTAATGTAAGCTGGACCATAGTGTTTTAAAACTTCCATGAAGCTCTTTCCTGAGTATGCGCCAGCTGATACGTAGAGTACTGCTAACCAGATGTAGTGACCAATGATTACAATAACAACAGCAATTAAGAAGATTGGTAATTGTTTTGTAATTGTTCCTTCGTATGCTAAACATGTGAATGTTAAAGCAATGTATACTGGAAGGATTGGAATAACGATTCTGTTTACAAGTTCTAATACAATGTTTTGAAATTCTTGTAATAAGTTAATAGTTGTTTTTGCTTTTGTCCAAACTGCTGCAAGACCGATCATCACAGAGAATGCTAAAGCACTCATAACTGACATGATCTGTGGAATGTCAAGCGCAAACACGTCTGCTGGTAACTCTTTTAATTCTGCAGCTGCACCAAATGTTAAGTTAGGAATGATAGCATATCCAGCACCCATTGATAAGAAAGCTGCTAATACAGAAGAACCGTATGCTAAACCAAGTGCTACACCAAGCATTTTTGTTGCGTTGTTGCCAAGTTTTGTGATGGATGGAGCAATAA
>JAZQYH010000055.1:0-11294 GCA_045633415.1 Oscillospiraceae bacterium
GATATGCTATATTCCACAGTTCGTGGCACAGTGGCGGGCATAAATCATCCACTATAAAGGTATCGCCTGCTTTAAAATATCCACTGCGGCATCTGCTTTCTGTAATTGTAAGTTTTACTTTTGCCATAATATTCACCTGTCATTGTTTTATGCTTATATTTTACTATTTTTCAGAGGGAAATAAAAGGTAATTGTGATAAAATTTTGCAATTTGTGAAAATAATGTCAAAATATTGCCTTTACTGTTGAAAATAAAAAGGGATGTGATATGATTTAATCATAAGTAAAATTCAGGAGGACACAATGAATAAATACGGCAATATTTTTTCAGTATTGTTTGAACTGCTGGTTATTGTATTGGTGTTCGGCGGCGCAGGCAAGGAAATTTTCAAAGCCATCAAAGCCAAAATGCCAAAGAAAAACCCGGAAGACAATGTGATTGATATTAAAATGACACGGGACCAGCAGAGAAAACTGTCTGGTCTGGGCAAAATCGGTATTATAGCAGTACTGGCACTGGTAACAGTATTTAACTCTATCTATACACTGGATGAGACAGAAGACGCTGTTATCACAACCTTTGGTGTGCCAACCATAGAAGAGGGCAGTGGTCTGCATTTCAAAATCCCATTTGTACAGAAAATCAAAAAAGTAAGCACAGAAACACAGGGTATGAGAATCGGTTACGATGAACACGACAACACCATCGAAAACGAAGCCCTGATGATTACAAAAGACTTTAACTTTATCAACGTTGATTTCTATCTGGAATGGCAGGTAGTAGACCCTGTATCATTTGTTTATACAGCACAGGAGCCTGCCACAATGCTGAAAACTCTGGCTATGAGCTATATCCGTGATACAATCGGCTCTTACGGTGTTGACGAAGTACTTACAACAGGTAAATCACAGATTCAGTCAGAAATCAGGGAAAAACTGACAAAAAGACTGGAAGATGAAGGTATAGGCATTGCAGTGCGAAATGTTTCCATTCAGGACTGTGACCCGCCAACAACAGAAGTTATACGGGCGTTCAAAGCTGTAGAAGATGCTAAACAGAATGCTGAAACAGCTGTTTACAACGCAACAGCAGATAAAAACAAAAAGATTCTTAACGCAGAAGCTGAAGCAAACAAAATTCTGGAAAATGCAGAAGCAGACAAAACAGCCAGAATTAAAGAAGCTGAAGGTGAAGTTGCAAAATTCAACGCTATGTACGAAGAATATGTAAAATTCCCTGAAATCACAAAACAGCGTATGTACTATGAAACAATGGAAAAACTTCTTCCAGAAATCAAAGTTATTATTCAGGACGACAGCGGTCAGGTTGTAAATGTCCTTGGTAAAGAGTAGGAGGTGCCTTATGAAAAAGAAAATAATTCTTGCCATAGTGGCTGTATTGGTTTTTATAGGTATCTCTGAATCAATGTTTGTACTTGATAAGGGTGAGTATGCCATTGTAAAACAGTTTGGTGAAGTAGTGGCTATCCACGATGAGCCTGGCATGAAGGTGAAAGTGCCTTTTATCCAGTCTGTGGACACACTTCCAAACAAAGTGTTGGTATACGACCTGCCTATAAGTGAAGTTATTACAAAGGACAAGCAGACAATGGTTGCTGACTCCTTTGCAATGTGGAGAATTTCTGACCCTAAAAAATTTATTTCCAGTCTTAACGGCTCAATCACAACAGCTACAGGCCGTATTGAATATCTGGTTTACAATGCTATGAAAAACGAAATTTCTTCCAGAACACAGAACGAAGTTGTAAGCGACAGAACAGGTGAGCTGGCACGGGATATTACAGAAACAGCCCGTCCAAACTTTTCACAGTATGGTATCGAACTGCTGTCTGTTGAAACAAAACATCTTGACCTGCCTTACGACAATAAAGAGTCTGTTTACAAACGTATGATTGCAGAAAGAAACAATATTTCTGCTACATATACTGCTGAAGGCGAAAAGGAAGCTACAATCATCACCAACGAAGCGGCAAAAGAAGCGGCAGTTCTTTTGGCTACTGCAAATGCACAGGCAGAACAGCTGCGTGCTGAAGGCGAAGCAGAATATATGAGAATTCTTTCCGAAGCATACAACAATTCTTCCAAAGCTGAATTCTATGAGTTTGTACGCAGTCTGGAAGCCGCAGAAAAGTCCCTTGCACAGAATGGTAATGTACTGATACTCAATCAGGACAGCCCTCTTGTAGAGCTGTTTTACGGTAAATAAAGGCGGGCATGACAAATAAATGAAACGATAAAACCTCCCTGATTTGAGCAGGGAGGTTTTTTGTGCTGAAACTTGGTAAAATTTATTGCATACAGGGTTTACTGATTGATGTTTTAGTATTCTTTTATCGGTGAATACTGACCTGTTTGTGTGTTTATGCTGCCTTCAAACCAGATGTATTTGTGGGAATTTGACCATCCGTAGAAATGCATATTTCCATTGTTTTCTGGATAGATGGAAACAGGTATAAGATTAAAACCCAGCAAAACATTTACACCTGTGTCATAGTCAAATTCTATATGACCATTTTGGGAAATTCTGGCAAAATGATAGGTTGCATTTAACAGCATATCATCTTTTTCGTAGTCTGCATAGGCGTTTCTGGTATCTTCCACATCAGGATAGTCAAAGTAAACTATGGATACGGATTTATCTTCAGGGTCGCGTCGGGCGGCCATAAGGTAACGATAAGAAATATTTTTGCCTGTGTTTTCTCCCATAGGAATGTAGTCAGTCAGACGCCATATAGGTTCAGTGTTGGCAATGTCTGTGTCGAAAATATTGAAAGCATCATAGTCATAGAAATATACATCGCCATTTTTTAAAAAGCCGGTTTCATTGTCACCACCATACATACCACCTGTTTCTCCGATATATTTCATTTTACCGGTGGCTCTTTCTAAAAGTACATTTGCTTGGAATGAAGCATCGCCACCACCGTAGTAAGAACCGGTAACAATAGAATATTTCTCGTCAGCAGAGGTAGCTACCGGTTTACAATCCCATCTGCTGTCATATATGTAATCAGACTGTGCGGTATAGCTTGTAAAGTCCAACACTATCTGCTGGGCACAGTATGGATTGTAAACAGTGAAAACATTTTGACCTGTCATAGTTATATCAAGGGACAGATTTTTGCTTTCCATATAATAGTGATAATATTCGCTGAATGACGGGTGCAATGGTACCTGAGTCTGAAAACTGTCCTTTATACCTCCTTCTGTATTATACAATACAGCTATTTCTCCAATTTTCTGTAAGTTACTTGGGGTTTCAAGACTTATCAATTGTATACTGCCATCGGTAACAGGCACATTAAATATGTTGCGATAATATATGAATTCGCCAGTCTGAAGGTTGCAAACATAACTGCCACCATAGTAATCTTTGTCTGCCAGCAGATTTTGCTCTTTATCTATAAAAAACAGTTGATTATGAGTATCCAAATCAAGGGCATAAGGCTCGTAATCGGTATGGTCGAAAATTCTTCCGAGGAAACGATAGTCTGTTTCTATAACCTGTTTTATTGTGCCGTTTGAATTAAATAATATCAGCCCGTTTTTACTGTCAGGTTCTTTGATAAAACTGGTAATGTAATCATCACCTTTTTTTACAGTGTCCCCCAGATAGTAGTTGTTATTTGATATTGGGGTGGTGTCAAAAGAGATGTCTTTTAAGTCCAATTTATCTGTGTCAATAACATATATATCATTAAGGGTGGTGAGAATTAGTTCATCTCCTGCTATATTCAAACTGCCCCAATACAATGTTTCACTGTGGAAGCCATCGCCGTATGTGTTATAATCCAGCATGGCAGTAACAGGCAGGTTAAGAGTGCGCCCGTTGCTGTTTTTGATTTGAATGGTAATCAGCAATGTATGGTCTGCATTTTCCTCTGTACTGATTACTTCCACCTCCAGCCCGGCACGGTACAAATCTGTTAATCTGTCAGCGGGAAGCAGATGTTCTTTGATTATGGAAGAAATGAAATTACTGCGTTTTTCTTCTGTTTGCTGTGTTACAGAAATAAGAGAGTTGTCTGCAATATGTACAGGAACTTCCAGACTGGCTGTATCAGTGCTTTTAATCTGCCCACAGGCTGGCAGGAAAAACATACATAATAGCAAGGTAATTGGTAAAATTTGTATTTTCATACGCACCTCACAAACAGTTACTATGTAGTTATCCTATCATATACAGATTTTAAATACAATTAAAGTGACAGAATATTTATATTAATCAGCTCCAGACAAAACAAAAGCGGCCCGAAGGCCGCTTTAATTATATGTTGAATTATTTAATTGTAATTCTGCCAGAGCCGTTTACTGTACCGTAGTCCAGAAGCATATTTGGATATGTTGCCCGCAGTGGGGAGTTAGTAGCTTCGATAACGCCGCCGTCAAAGCCCATGATGTAGTTTGCCAGTACCATGTAGTCAACCATTACATAGTCCAGAACATTGATAGCACCGTCGAACATATTGAAGCCGTCACCAAGGCTGCGCAGTGTGTAGCTGTTACCAGCCATGTTGTACTGTGCATTCAGGTCAAGGTCTTCGTATACGCCAGTTTCCTGATTGAAAATCTTAACGTCTTTTACACGGTATTCGCCTGTTGGGCCACCAGTCCAAACGCCTTTGTCGTCTTTCTGAACTGTGGATGGGATAGAGGAGTCAACTGTGTAGATTGCACCTGCTACGTGCAGGAAGCCGCCGCTTTCGCCAACGCCAACATTCTGTGCACCCCATTCAAGAGCATCCAGAACCTGCTGACCAGAAACTGTCTGCAGACATGCTACGTTACCGAATGTGTGGATTTCTTTACATGTAAGGAAGGAGATATCGCCTGTGATAGCTTTGTTTCTTACGCCGCCGCCGTTCATGATAGCGATGTCGATGTCAAGGTCCATATCGTCGAACAGATAGTACAGAGCGTCAGCAGAGAAGTCGCCTGTGTTTGTTCCCTGTTTACGAACAAGACGTGTGCCTTCTGCGTCGTAGTTGTCAAATACCAGGTCTGTTTTACCGATAATTGCGCCCAGTTCGTCTGTAATTTCGTTAATCCAGCCTTCTTTGAGGGATGTGATATCTTCAAAAACTGGCCATTCAGCGCCTGCGTACAGTTCGCTTACAAGTTTGTAACCAACAACTTCAGTTACTTCTTCGCCTTTGTCGTCAACTTTTACGTTGCCGTTTTCGTCTTTAACTTTTTCCAGAACTTCTTCGTATTCGATAAAGTCTGTTTTGATTGTGCCGTCAGCGCCGATAACCATCAGACCGATTCTGTCAAAGTATTCGCCTGTCTGAGTAAGGAGAACATCTTTGCCGTCTTTGTCAGCAACCAATTCGCCTTTTACTGTAGAGTGTGAGTGACCGTCGATAAATGCGTCCAGACCGGAAACACCTTTGATTGTTTCAGCTGATGTCCAAGGCTGTGAAGCTGGGTCGTCACCAAGGTGACCAAGAGCGATAACTTTTGTTGCGCCAGCTTTTTTAGCATCGTCGATAGCTTTCTGTACATCTGCCTGCAGGTCTTCGCCTTTTTCACCGGAAGAGATACCGTAGATGTATTCGCCGTTTTCGTTCTGGAAGTAAGCTGGTGTGGATTTTGTGAATGATTCAGGTGTTGTGATACCTACAAATGCGATTTTTTGACCGCCGATTTCAAACATTTTGTAAGGTTCAAGAACTGTGCCTGTAATTGTGTCGCCATCCAGTTTGTAGAAGTTAGCGGAAACGTATGGATATTCAGCCCATTCGATGATGTCCATTGTGCCTTCCATGCTGTAGTCGAATTCATGGTTACCCAATGTTGCCAGGTCGTAACCTGCAGCGTTCATCAGTTCGATAATTGTTTCGCCAAAGTCCATAGAACCATAAACTGTACCCTGGCTATGGTCGCCAGCGTCTACCAGCAGCACGTTTTTGTACTGTGCTTTCAGTTCTTCTTTGATAGCAGCTATAACGTCATAGCTGAGTGGGTTGTCGATGTAGGTATGCACGTCGTTGGTGTAGAGAATAGCTACATCTTCTTTTGGTGCTTCTGTACCGCCGCAAGCTACCAGTGATAATACCATAGCAAGTGACAGAACAAGAGCAATTAATTTTTTCATCATAAAAAATTCCTCCGTTTTTCGCACGGCAGAATGCCGCACCTGTTAAACATATCATAACATATTTATGTATAAAAAAACTATATTAAAACTGCATAGAAACACAGCTGTGTAAGTATAAAAATAGACGAAATTCAAAACAAAAATCCCGTTTTACATACGGGATTTTTGAATATGTTTTTCATCGTTATTTAAATATATTATACAGTTCTTCTTTTGTCATAATATCAGCGTGTCCGCCGATACATCTGTCAAAATCCAGAGTGTCCAGCAGTGCCAGATATTCTTTTACCAGCTGTTTGTCATAAGGGATTTTTGCTGTTTCTTCCAGAAAATCATCTTCGTGCTCTATATCAAAATGCCATGGCTGACCATACAGGTCCTTGCCGTTGGAGTCTCCGAGAAAAATAAATTTTTCGCTTGGTATATAGCACAGCACAGAGTCGTCAGCGTGGGGACCAGCACAGTGTATCAGCTGGCATTCAATACCGCCTAAATCAATGGTCATTTTATCTGTGAAAACTATATCTGCAGGCACAACATTGATGTTGCTTCTGTCTTCAAATTCACGTTTAATCATTTCATTGCAGAAAACAATATCTTCGCCTTTTTCTACACGGTCTGCCATGGACTCATCATCCCACTGCCACTGTGAAACTTTTTTTAGATATTCATTTGTCTTACTGCCTGCGATGGTAGGCACTGCCCATGCGTGCATACCAAAACTGTGGTCCCAGTGCCAGTGGGAAACAGCTACGAAATCAGGCATAGGTAAACTTTGTTCTTCCAGACGGCCTTTAAGCAGCTGAACATTGGCAGAAGAGTTGCCTGCTTCAAACATCAGTGTGTATTTATCACCTGTAATAAGGCCCACATTCGGGCGGTCTGTGTAGTGTTCAGGTGGCTGAATGTAAATGCGGTCAGAAATTTTATTGAACATAATATGCTACCTCGTGTCTGTATTTATATCAATTATACTACTATATGGTTGTTGTAACAATAAAATATTGTTCTGTGTATTTAAAACACTTTGAATTTTATTAAATATAAGTTATAATATAGGACATCGATATAACACAGTTATAAATTTACAATAGTTATATATATAGAGGAGACTAATATGAACGTAACAAAATTTGTGGAATACCACAACAAAGTAGTAGACAACTGCTCAAAGGTTATTGTTGGTAAAGATGACATAATCTCTCTTGTACTGACAAGTTTTGTATGTGGTGGTCATGTACTGCTGGAAGATATTCCTGGTACCGGTAAAACAATGCTTCTTCGTGCATTTGCAAAAACAATCGGTGGCGATTTCAGACGTATCCAGTTTACACCTGACCTTCTGCCAAGTGACCTGACAGGTATCAACTTCTACAACCAGAAAACAGGTGAATTTGAATTCCGCCCAGGTCCACTGTTTTCAAACATTATTCTGGCAGACGAAATCAACCGTGCCACACCTAGAACACAGTCCAGCCTGCTGGAAGCTATGGAAGAAAAACAGATTACAGTAGACGGCGTTACAACACAGCTGGAACCACCATTTATGGTTATGGCAACACAGAACCCACTGGAATCCTATGGCACATTCCCACTGCCAGATGCACAGATGGACCGTTTCTTTATGCGACTGTCCCTTGGTTATATGACACGCCAGCAGGAAATGAGCGTTCTTGGCAGAAAAGACTCTGTTACACTGATTGAAGATTTACAGCAGGTGGTTACAGCAGAAGAAACAGCATATGTTTGCTCTGCATTTAAAGAAGTAACAGTTTCCGAAGCTGTTCTTGGCTATATCATGGACATTATCGAAGGCACACGTACAGAAGACAACTTTGTTACAGGTGTATCCACACGTGGTGCTATCGCGCTGTATAAAGCCAGTCAGGTAACTGCCGCATTTGCAGGCCGTGATTATGTAATTCCAGAAGATGTTAAACTGGTGGCACCACATGTTCTTGCACACAGAATTTCAAAAGACAGTGGCAAAACAGCTGCTGCAGTTAAATTCCTGAACAAGATTATTGAAAATGTTCCTGTTCCACTGGAGACTTTAGCATGATAGCATTTCTTATAATATGTATTGTGATTGTCCTGTGGGTACAGCAATGGATGCTGGACAACGTAACAGATTTTGTGGATGCAAATTTCTGGCCGGAAGAAAATGTAGTTGACCCGGACGATGCTTTCAATATCATAGTAGAGTTAAAAAACAAAAAAGCCTTCCCGATATATTTTATCAATGTTGAAATGACCTTCCCAAAAGAGTTCAACGTTGCTTCTGATGCCAAAATCACATCAAAGAGATTTATCAGGGAAAGTCAGGAAATATCTGTGGCTACATGGCTGAAAGCCAACCAGACACTGAAAATGAAGATTCCTGTTTCTATAGCAGACAGAGGCAGATATTACCTGCCAAACCCTATACTGCATTTTGGTGACTTCCTTGGGCTGAAAGAAAAACAGAAAGAAATGATGTATTTCCGTGAAGTTGTTGTGGCTCCAAGAGAGCATGAAACAGAAGAAGTAAAACAGGTGCTGGGTAAATTTATGGGCGAATACTCTGTACGTCGTTTTATTTACGAAGACCCTGTACTTACAATAGGTTTCCGTGAATATTCCGGCAGGGAACCAATGAAGATGATTTCATGGAAACAGAGCGCCCAGAAACAGCAGTTGATGGTAAAGGAATACGACCATACAATAGAGCCTATCCTGTCTGTTATGCTGAATATGGAAACAGCAGGGGAGAAGACAGTAGCAAATATGGAAAAGGCGTATTCCGTTGCCCGTAGTGTTTGCAGTAACCTTGAGTCAAAGGGCATTTCCTACGGCTTTTATATCAACGCACAGATGGCTGGTGGTACAGGGGACATGTACTGTGTAGACGATGGTATCGGTGCCCATCACTTTAAAAAGATAATGGAACGTCTGGGCAGGGGTACACACATTCACTCAATGTCCTACAACGAACTTTTATACAATGCTAAAAAAGCAAACGGCAATGAACGTGGACTGATTATCATCACACCTGACACTACAATGATGGGTCACACCACATCTGACAGCCAGATATTGGTGCTGGATGCCTCTGCTTTTTAAGGAGTTTAATTTATGATTTTCATACATTCTCTGCGAATGATAGCAGACCTGTCTGTATATTTCTTTCTCGCAGAACTAGCTGTAATCCAAATGGGCGGCTCGTCACAGTTTGTACAGTTTTTACTGCTGGGGCTTTGCTATGGTGTTATGGTGTCTTTGCAAAACCGCAATTTCAACAAGATATACCTGGCTTTGCCTGTGCTGGTGCTGTTTGTACCGGGCAGTACAATTCTGGCGCTTCTGCCGCCTGTGATATATATTCTGTATCTTGTTTATAACGAGAATACGAAGCTGACTTGGGACAGGCAGTCTGAACTGTTTTCCATCAGTATTAAATTCTTCCCGCTGGCAGGTGTATTTATCTGCTTTTTAGGGAAATATGCAAACTTTATACAGTATGCACTGCCAATGGTGTTTATCTCACTGGCAACATCTGTTTTCCTTATGAGAATGCTTCGTCAGTCACCAGCGGTTTATATGGACCCACACTACCAGAGAAAAAACTGTTCTCTTTTCCTTGTGGTGGTTCTGACAGGGTGGCTGTGCAGCCGAGACTTTGCCTTTAAGCTGATAGGCGGCGCAATGTCTTTTGTGTATATGAAAGCAATCTATCCTGTGCTGAATGCTTTTATCTATCTGTTTATGGGCATTCTCAGATTGCTGATGTACATATTCTCATGGTTTAAACTTGGGGAAATCAAATTTGAAGAAAATCACCTGTCCGGTGGTGATATGGGTCCATCTTTCAAAGATGCAGTAGTTGTGGGCGACCATGTTGCCACAACAGAAACCATTCTTACAGCGCTGGTAATTATAGTTCTTTTGATTTGTGCATTTTACTTCTTCCGCTGGCTTGCACTGCACAAAGGGGAAGATTCAATTATAAGCTATGGTTTTGATATGATTCGCAGTAAAGACTCTGCGAAACCTAAAAAAGAACGTGCAACCACAACAGTCCTGCAGGTGAGACGCCAGTACCGACAGTTTCTTAAATTATACAGGGAAAACGGTGGTAAAATTGAAACCAGCTTTACCAGTGAAGATGTAATGAACCATTCAGCAGAAGTTTTAAACGAAACATCACCTGATGTTCTGAGTGAAATGAGACAGATTTACCTTGCCGCCAGATACGGTGGTATTGCCACAAAGGCTGATTTGAAACGAATGAAGCAGATAAACAAAGAACTGTCTGCCAAAAATTCCTGATAAAAACAAATAAAAACCTCCTGATGCAAATTACATCGGGAGGTTTTGTTTATTAATAGTTTGTATAGGCAGATTATTCACCACGGCCAAAGTTTACCACTCTGCCGTTGTTCCACAGATTAACGCTTGCCAGCTCTGCTTCTTTTTTGCTTTTTTCGTCCTTGTATTCCATATGGCCTGTCCGTGCGCCGCAGTCTACACATTCGATGTAAACACACCAGCCACCAACGTGGTCCATAACACCAGGACCACCGCAGTATGGGCAATCCTGCAGGTCGTACAGTTCAATGTCTTTATATTTATTATCCATAGTATTCTCCTGAAATGATAGTTTAAATATGTATATATTATTGCACATATGAAGATAGAGTTCAATAGGGAATAAAAAACAGCCTGCAAAATGCAGGCTGTAATTTTATGGAAATTATTTTTCAGGTTTCATTGTTGGGAACAGCAGTACATCACGGATGGATGCAGAGTCTGTCAGCAGCATAACAAGTCTGTCAAAGCCGAAGCCCAGACCACCTGTTGGTGCCAGACCGTATTCCAGTGCTGTTACGTAGTCGTAGTCAACCTGTGCTTTGGAGTTTGGTTCCAGTTCTTTTCTTTCTGCAACCTGTCTTTCGAAACGGCCTTTCTGGTCGATTGGGTCATTCAGTTCGCTGAATGCATTACCGAATTCCATAGCATTGATGAAGTATTCGAAACGTTCTGTGTATGCTGGATCTTCTGGTTTACGTTTTGCCAGTGGGCTGATTTCTACTGGGTAGTCGTAGATGAATGTAGGCTGGATAAGGTTTTCTTCAACATAAGCATCAAAGAATTCTGCAAGGATAGCACCTTTGGATGGTACTTCTGGCAGGTC
>JAZQYH010000056.1:0-6651 GCA_045633415.1 Oscillospiraceae bacterium
CGTCTGGAAGAAAACCCAGTAAAATCTGCATATATCATCACAGCAGACAGCGAATTTGAAACAAACTACGGCAAAAAAGCAAACAAAAGAAGAAAACTGTACAACGGTATGATTCCTTGTCAGGTTTATATGTATTATTAAAAAATATGGTGAGCACATTTGTGCTCACCTTTTTTCTATTAATCCAAATCCGGATATTTCGGTGGTGTTTCCAGATACCGGTTATCAATACTGTTCCACATCTGATTATATATGATAAGAAGTACATCTCCGTTTTTCTTGTAGTGATACGCGTAAATGTATTCTGGGTCATTTTTGAATTTTATGTGTATATAATGCCCGTTCTGTGTGTAGTCCTTTAAAACTTCCTTGCTTTCTATCTGGGAAAAATCCACTCCCTGCAAAATCATATATTTGTCCACGGCTTTTTCAGCACGGATTCTTTGTATTGGAAAGTCGTAAAGATATATACTAACAAAAAACATAAGAATAAACAGATATATTTTTTTTCAGTGGATAGCTTTTTCATAGTTTACCCCTCCATATTGGTTCAAAATTACACTTTTATCAACTTCCTTACAAAATCCTGTCTTGGTTCACCGCTGAATTTACAGAAAGTTGCCTGCATATCACAGGCACGGCTTTCAGCTATTGCTATTTTGCGGCAGTCATCATTTTTTTCGCTTAAAATCTTTACAGAGTGGGAGATTGGCAAAGGACAGTTTTTGCTTGCAGTTTTTAAAAATTCTTCGCCGTTTTTATCAAAGCCAAGGAGACGGATATACTGAATATCCTTTGGCATATCATTTTTTACACCCAGAAAAGCAGACAGGATAATTCTGTTCAGTCTTGCTCTGGTATATCTTTTAGTAGGCAGATTGTCAAACAGCATTTCCATGCTGTTGCTTACACTTGCTGCCTTTTCCAGACTACCAGCTAGTTCGCTGTTACAATCAGTTATCTGCATAAAATCTTCGCTGGTTTTATTTCTTAAACTGAACAGCACCGCTTTTTCCCAGCTGGTATCAGGTAAAAAGTAACTGCCTCTGTCCAGACAGGTTTCCATAGTGGCGGCACTTTCCTGTGGGATGAATTTATAAATCTGCTCATAGCGGTATTCGCTTATCATTTTTCTTACACCGCTGGCAGATGCAAACCCATCTTTTTCACCCATCTGGTTATAACCAGCGCCTTTTCGTTTAAGGGCGATTATTTCTGGCTGCCAGTTAATTTTTATACAGGCTTTTATATATTCTATTGCCAGAATGTCATTTGATGCAGACACTACTTCTTTGTTTAGTTCAAACTTATCAAAAATGGCTTTTTCTCGGGCGGTAGGGAAGGGCAGGTTTTGTTCAAGATATCTTTTCAGGGAATTTTCGTATTCATCACTGAGAATAAATATGGCTATTTCCTGTAACATCTGTGCGTTTCCACTTTCACTGCCAAAGCATACGGCATCTACACTCATGGCTTTCAATGTCTGCATACCGGCCATAGCATAGCCTTCTGCGCTCATGGATGAGAATGGATATGGGATTTCAGCCACCAGATTTACACCGCCTTCCAAAGCCATTTTGGCCCTGTCGTGCTTATTCAAAAGTGCAGGCATGCCACGCTGTACACAGCTGCCACTCATAGCAACAATCACAGTATCAAAGCCATTTTCTTTCAAAAAATCAATCTGATACTTGTGTCCTGTATGAAAAGGATTATATTCTGCCACAATTCCAACAGATTTAGACATAAAATTCTCCTTTAATCTTGAAAAATTCTTAATGGTATTATATAATAAAGTAGTTGAATAAACAATATAAAATTACTTGGAGGACACACCAATGAAAATCTTAGTTATTAACTGCGGTTCCAGTTCACTGAAATATCAGCTGATTGATATGACAGACGAAAGCGTTATCTGTAAAGGTAACTGTGAAAGAATTGGCATCGACGGCTCATTCATCACACATAAAGCAAACGGCGGCGAATGGAAAGTAGAAGTTGACTTCCCAACACACAAAGAAGCATTCAACAAAGTTGTTGATATGATGACAGTAGGCGAAGGCAAAGTTATCGAAAGCAAATCCGAAATCGATGCTATCGGCCACCGTATCGTTCAGGGTGCTGAAAAATTCAGCGAACCATGCCTTGTTAACGATGAAGTTATCCAGATCATCGACGACCTGTCCGTTCTGGCTCCAGCTCATAACAAAGCTCATGCTATCGGTCTGCGTTCTGCAAAAGAAGTTTTCGGTGCTGACGTTCCAAACGTAGTAGTATTCGACACAGCTTTCCACGCAACAATGCCACCTAAAGCTTACATGTACGCTGTTCCATACGAATTCTATGAAAAATATGCTGTTCGTCGTTACGGCTTCCACGGCACATCTCATAAATTCGTTTCCAGAGCTGCTGCTGAATATCTGGGCAAAAAACCAGAAGAACTGAAAATGATCACACTTCACCTTGGTAACGGTGCTTCCCTGGCAGCTGTTGACGGTGGTAAAGTTGTAGACACATCTATGGGTCTCACACCACTTGGCGGCTTCATGATGGGTTCACGTTCTGGTGACCTTGACCCTTCAGTTGTAGGTTACATCTCTGAAGTTACAGGTATCAAAGGTAACGACCTGACAGACTACCTGACAAAGAAAGCTGGCTTCCTGGGCGTTTCCGGTATCTCCAGCGACTGCCGTGACATCGAAGTTGCAGCAGAACAGGGCGATGAAAAAGCTAAACTGGTTCTGGATATGTACTTCTACCAGCTGCAGAAATTCGTAGGTAGCTACACAGCTGCTATGAACGGTCTTGATGTAATGGTATTTACAGCAGGTATCGGTGAAAACTCTGCAAACGTACGTGAAGGCGTATGTGAAGGTCTGGGCTTCTTCGGCGTAGAAATCGACAAAGAACAGAACAAAAAACGTGGTCTTGCAGTAAACGACATCACAGGTCCTAACTCAAGAGTTAAAGTTCTGGTTGTTGCTACAAACGAAGAACTTATGATTGCTCGCGACACAATGAACGTTGTTAACGCAAAATAATCATACATAATCAATGCGGTGAGATTTCTCACCGCATTTTTTGTTACAAAAAGCAAAGCCACTGCAAAGGCAGTGGCTTTAGCTTTGAGATTAATACTTAAGAGGTTATATAATGTGAATTTTGTGAGTTGATTTTAAATATCTACGCCGAGGACGGCTTTTGCCGCTACACCTACAAAGAAGGAGATAACAGCAACACTGATGGAGATAACAGCCATTTCTGTAAATCTTGATTTAAATGGCTGGTCCTGTGCAACTGATGTGTAGTATGTAAAGCCTGCAATAATCAGAATTACTGTCAGCATCATAAGTGCCAATGCCAGCAGATATTGGCTGTTGCCAAGAAGCAGGTAAGGCAGTATCAGGAGCACTACAGTGATAAGATATGCAGAGCCTGTATATGCACAGGATTTCAAAGCGTCGTCTCTGCCTTCACTTTTAGCCGCCAGAAATTCGCTGGAAGCCATTGAGAATGTGGCAGAAATACCTATAATCAAGCCAGACAGCGCAATCAGTCTTGTATTCTGCATTGCAAATGTAAAGCCAGCCAGAGAACCTGTCAGTTCAACCAGAGCGTCATTAAGACCCAGAACCATACTGCCTACATACTGCAGTCTTTCTTCGTCCAGCATACCAAGCAGTGCACTTTCGTGTTCTTCTTCCTGCTGTCTTATAATAATGCTTTCTTCTACTTCACTAGCCAGTTTTTCATATTCTTCCTGTGAGCTTTCTTCACCATTTTCCATAAGCTTTACTGCAAATGTAAAACCAAAGATTCTGGCCAGCAGTTTGTATTTGAAGATTTTGCCTTTTTCAGGTTTCATTTCGATACCTGTGTAGCTTTTCCAGATTTCATAATGTATTTTTTCTTCTTCAGAAAGTCGGAGAAGAGTCTGTTTGTTTTCTTCACCTTTTGCAAATTTTGCTATTTCAGCATATATAACACTTTCTGTCAGCTCGCTTTGCTGCATTTTTTTAATTATTTCAAGAGCCTGTGGAGAGATCGTTTTAACCATTAATATTTCCTCCTTTTATTTCTATTTATGTAAAATATTGTAAATTTTTTCTTAATGACATTATATATTAATAAGTAATAAAATGCAATAGAAAATATAAAAAATTACCCTGTTTTATAATAAAACAGGGCAGTGGTTATTAAAATGTAACTGTCATTGGTGTGTGTGAAATTCCATCTTCCAGAAATTCTTCGCCACATGGTTCAAAACCGAATTTTTTGTAAAAATCAAGGGCGTATGTCTGTGCTTCAATAAAGATTGATTTCGCACCCATTTCCAGCTGTGCCGCTTCGATGCCGTATTCCATTACTTTGGCACCCAGACCTTCGCCACGACGCTTGGACAATACTCTGCCAATCTGCACAGTACTGCTTTCAATGTCTTTTTCAAAAATACGCAGATAAGCTACTATTTCGTCGCCTTCTTCCAGCCATACGTGAAGGCTGTTGTAGTCTGTGCCGTCCACTTCCTGATATGGGCATTCCTGTTCAACTACAAAAACAGCAGTTCTTATTTTCAGTATTTCATATACTTCTCTTGGTGTAAGTCTGTCAAATTTTTTGATTACAAGTGTCTGTTCCATAATATTTCTCCGTTGTTTGATATTAATATTTTATCACTGTTTATTTACATTGTCCATTATCCTATGGTAAAATTATTTCAATAAATAAATGAGGTGAAATTATGGGTAGAATTGATATACATCTCCATCTTCAGAACGAAAAAGGTCTTATGGAAATGTCTTCTCCTGCAGTGGAAATGTTGCCACATCTGGAAGAACTGGGCATTGATCACGGTGTTCTGATGTCTATTTCAAACGAATGGAATGAACACAACAAAAAAACTGTGGCACAGTATCCTGATAAATTCCACTGGATGTGCCATGTTGAACTGAACGATGACATCCAGGCACAGCTGGCAGACCACAAAACAAACGGTGCAATCGGCGTCGGTGAAATCACACATAACCTGTGGATTGAAAACGAAAAAATCCAGCAGCTTTTTGCCGCCGCAGAAAAACTGAATATGCCTGTGCTTTTCCATATGAGCGGGGAAGAAGGCTTCAGTTATGGTATCTGTGACAAACCAGGTCTTACAATGCTGGAAGAATCACTGAAAAAATTCCCAAATCTTAAATTTATCGGTCACAGCCAGACTTTCTGGCACGAAATGACAGGTGAAGCCGCTACAGACAAAGAAAGCAGAAACCAGTGGGGCCAGGGTCCTGTAAAACCAGGCGGACGCATCCCATATCTGTTTGAAAACTATCCAAACCTTTATGGTGACCTTTCTGCAAACAGCGGTGGTCAGGCTATTATGAGAGACGAAGAATTCGGCCTTGAATTCCTGCACAAATATGCTGACAGACTTTTCTTTGCAACAGATATGGTAAACGTGACAATGAAATTCCCTCTGGGCGAATATCTGGACAAACAGCTGGAAGCTGGTAAGCTGGATAAAGAAGTTTACGAAAAAATCTGCTGGAAAAATGCAGAAAAGCTTATCAAGGGTCAATTGTAAGATAAATCTGAATTTGTCGAACAGTTAGGAAAATAAGAATTTGTAGGAGGGAATAATTCATGCGATTTTTTCACGCTATCGATGTGGAACGTCTATTGAAAATAAAAGGAAAACGAGGTTACGGCATCTCCCTTGCCGTTGTCAAAGGCGACGAAATCGAGACATACTGTTCTGGCAGTGGCAGATACGGACAGGACTTCCCGGTAAATCCTGACATGCTGTTCCAGGCCGGTTCTATCAGTAAGCCCATGTTTGCACTGACGCTCCTTCGATATGTGGACAAAGGACTCATCGATTTAGATGCGGATATTTCGGGTATTCTCAGCGATTTTGTTAAGAAGCCTCCTATGACTTTCCCTGCACTGCTATCCCACACAGCAGGGTACAGCGTTGGCGGATTCATGGGATATCGCGCCGACGCCCCGTTACTGTCGTTGGAGGATGTGATTGCAGGACGCGGCAACTCAAAGAAGGTCGTCAAAATCAAGCCCTACGGAAAGCAGTACAGATATTCTGGCGGTGGCATTACGCTGGCTGAGCTTGCCTTTACGCGACTTGCGGGAACATCGCTCAGGGATGCTTTTCAGAAAGAAGTCGCCGAGCCTCTATGCTTAACCAGAACCGGTTATTTCCAACCGCTTGACGAGGATTTGGTTGCTAATGCCGCGTTTGGAGGTAGGCTCGCATACAGAAAAAAGGAAGATTCCGCCCATGGTTATCATTACTATCCGGAACACGCTGCAGCAGGTCTTTGGACAACGCCTATAGAGATGACGAAGGTCGGTATTGCGCTTTCGAGAAGCTTCCGCAAACGGGGGTTGCTTGAACAGAAGACTGCTGAACGAATGGCAACTCCTATATTAGGTGGCTGTGGGCTTTGTCTGTTCCGCAATGGGGATACCGCATATCATTACGGTGGAAACGAGGGTTTCCTTACATTTTGGAGATTCTCCCTGAAGGAAGACCTTTGTGTAGCCGGCATGGTCAACAATAGCTATGGTCATACCTTTGAAGCAATGAAAGAAATCGAGAATAAACTGTTTGAAAGTTTACAGAATACAGACACATCAAAA
>JAZQYH010000057.1:0-1052 GCA_045633415.1 Oscillospiraceae bacterium
GCGTTCAACAGAATGACTATCCTTAACCACATTGCAGGTGTTTATGATCTTGATACAGCAGCAGGCGCAGCTAACGGCCGTGTTATCAATCTTACTGCTGCATTTAATAGCCGTTTTGGTACAGCTTATACTTCTGCACAGCTTAGAAGCACATACCTTAAAGAGTTTTTAGCATTCTTTGTTGCACAGTTTAAGCTCGCTTCCAGATATATGACTTATAGAAGCAGTAAATATCACTGGTCACCTGCTAAGACAGTTGGCGGTACATCTTATACACTTCTTCGTCATACACCTTATGATCGTCAGAGGGTAATGCTATATGAGCCTTTATTTACTGAAGCAGAAGCGCTTGTACTTCCTGAAATCTTCAGGCCTAACTACCTTGATATTGATACACAGTATGAAGGCGTTGACTTCTGGCAGAACGTAAACAATCCATCTGCTATTGATGTTGTTCCTGCTATTCCAAATACAGCAGGTACAGCGCAGACTGTAGGCGCTGAAGTTGAACTTGATTACGTTGTTGGTATGATCTTCGACGCAGACGCTATTATGATTGACTACCAGCTTGAAGCTGCTTCAACCACACCACTTGAAGCTAGAAAGCACTATAGAAATATGTGGTGGTCTTTCTCAAAGAACGCTATCTCTGACTTCACAGAAAATTGCGTTCTCTTTATCATGGCTGACCCTGCTTCTAATGATGGTGAAGGCGGCGAAGGCTGATTGAAGGGGGTGCTTTTATGAACTATGCACCACTAAACTATCAGAATATCAATTTGGCTGCTGGGCGTTTTTCGCCCAGTAGCATAAAAGCAAAAAATAATAAGTCATTTTGGTTTTGGTCAAGATCACTTTTCCAGCGTGCAGCTTCTGTAATTGATTTTGAAGTACCTGCAGAATGGGAAGGAAAAACTAAGGACTTCTTTGTATATTGCCTTTTCAAATATGGTTATATTACCATATTTAATGATGATAAGTTTGGATTGTCTTTCCAACCTTGCAGCTTAAAGGGTTATGATTTTTACTATCAGCCTACATCTGCACTGGTT
>JAZQYH010000058.1:0-74137 GCA_045633415.1 Oscillospiraceae bacterium
GTAACAAATGGTTACGGGGAGGATGATTTTTTTATTTTATTTCTTTGGGGCGATGGAGCGTGGCTGTACACCTTTTGGAATTGGGCATACATAGCCGTCGCCTACACGCATTTTGTGTTCTTCTTTTGCCTGTGCAATCAGCTCTGGGTTTTCCATCAGTTTGATTGCCGCCGCCGCCATTACTTTACCAGCATACAGCATACCTTTGTGGGCTGGGCCCTGTTTGCCCTGTGCCACCAGCTGCCAGGAGTGGCCCGGTGTGTCCAGTGCATAGCTGGCTACATTAATCTGTGCAGTTGGGCATACCCAGCTGGCGTCGCCTACGTCGGAAGAGCCAGGCATTGCGGTTTCACTTGGAATATATGGCATTACCACGTCCAGAATTGCTTTGTCGTTCAGCGCAAGCAGTTCTTTTTTGTTTTCAGCACCAGTTACTTGTTCCACATAGCTGTTGATTGTGGAGCCTTTGCCCGGTGAGGTTTCTCTGAATTTTGCCGCCAGAGACAGCTCTTCTTCTGTGTATGTTGGGTGTGGGATTTCGCGCAGTTTTTCGTCCAGCACTCTTTCCAGCACGTTGTTTGGAATAATGTTGGAGCAGGCTTTGATAAAGTCGATTTCCAGCTCGGTTTCTGTCATCAGTGCCGCGCCCTGTGCGATTTTGTTTATACGCTTGTAAATTTCCTGCACCTGTGCATTTTTAGGTGCACGGATAAGGTAGAGCACCTCTGCTTCTGCCTGTACCACGTTTGGTGAGAAGCCGCCTGTGTTTGTTACGGCATAGTGCATTCTTGCCTCTGGAATTACGTGTTCTCGCAGATAGTTTACACCTACGTTCATCAGCTCCACAGCGTCAAGGGCGCTTCTGCCAAGATGTGGCACAGCGGCGGCGTGGGCGGCAATACCTTTGAACTTATATGCCACCTGCACGTTTGCCAGTGTACTGCCACTCCAGGCGTTTGTAGCGTCTGCAGGGTGCCAGGACAGAGCGCAGTCCAGCAGGTCAAACACGCCTTCCCTTGCCATAAATGCTTTACCACTGCCGCCCTCTTCACCTGGGCAGCCAAAGAAGATTACAGTACCTTCCTTGCCTGTGGTTTCCAGATAATCCTTTATTGCTATGGCGGCACCTATACCAGCAGTACCCAGCAGATGATGACCACAGCCGTGACCGTTTGCACCAGCTACCAGTGCAGTTTTTTCACTGCAGCCAGACACCTGACTTAAACCGGACAAAGCGTCAAATTCGCCCAGTATGCCGATTACAGGCTTGCCACTGCCGAATTTACCTGTAAAGGCTGTCTTTATGCCAGCCACACCTTCTTCCACTGTGAAACCTTCTTCTTTCAGCAGGGTGCATAACATTTTTACAGACTCAAATTCTGTAAAGGCTGTTTCAGGCCAGTCCCAGATACTGTCGGAAAGGGCTGTCAGTCTGTCTTTTTTGCTTTCTATAACGTCACATATTCTTTTATTCATGATTTTCTCCTGACAAAATTATTGTTACCTTTATTATAGCATTGTGCTGTGGGAATGTATAGCTGTTTTTGATTTTATGGTGGATTACACATAGACAAAATTAAATGTATAAATATACTAATATATAGATGTATATATCTAAAAATTTTGATGTGTGATTATTTTTTAACAAACTGTGGTGAAAAATATGACTGTTTGTTAATCTGAATTTCCCAGAAATATAAAGGAAAACAGAGAATGTATTGTAATATGCTTAAAATGAATAATGTTAATTTGGCTAAATCGTCAAAAATGAATATATATTCAAAAACTGCTGTTGATATATGATTATTTATGCTATAATGGTATCAATAAGAAGGTAACGATATAAATGGATAATAATCGTGACTAAAGAGGAAAAAGGAGAACTAATATGGCTATACACGACAAACCTTTACTGCTTATCGACAGTAACAACATGATTAACATCATCAATGCAGGTGAGTTCAAATGCTACAACCTCACATTTGAAGAAGTACATGCTATGCTGGATACATATCCTGCAGAAGCAGTAGCAACCTGTTTCTCCAGCTTTGAGTTTGAAGAAATTGTGTTTGACTACATCGGCGCAGAAAGAAAAAATTATCTCCAGCTGTGTATGACAAACCTGCAGGTTGACCAGTATGCAATCGCTTTCAAACTGTACAAAACACCATCTGAATCACAGCCAATAGTATCTACACTCAATGGCGCACAGGCAAAGAAAATCCAGAACGTTTATGTTTACTGCCAGCTGATTCAGAGAACAAAATAATCTAGCTTTTTACAGCCGTCTGCATGACGGCTGTTTTTTTTGTGCGGCAGGTGCAAAACAAAAGACTCTCTGACAGGAGAGCCTTTCAATATGGGAGAATATTTACTTTAAAATACCTATAGCCTTATTTATTACAGATATACCTGCAGATTTGACATTGCCGCCAAATTCGCCGTCCAGTGTCCACGGGGTTTCCTTCTGAAATTCAAATTTTACATTTCTGGTTTTGAAACTGGTGATATACTGGTTGTCAAAATTCTGTGTGGCAACGGCTGTGATAATGCCCTGTATATCCATAACGGATTTAGGTGCCTTGATAAGAAAAACTTCAAACAGACCGTCGTTCATAGACACGTCTATTTTGCCTGGCACGTTCATACCTGCGATGCTGGTGGAGTTTGACACAGAGCAATAGATAAAGTCGCCATAGTACACCCTGTCTTCGCTGATAACGGTGGCGGTGTGGTACTGGCCTATTGGCAGGTGCTTCAGCCCTTCGATGATATAGGCGGTGTGGCCCAGCTGGTTTTTCATTATCTGGGAGGTGGTGTAAGGCACCTGTGTAAAGGCGCCGAAAGCGGCAACATAGTTGAAATAGGTGCTGTTGAATCTGCCGATGTCGTAATAGAAAGGCTGTGGGTTTTCTATTTTACTGCAGGCGGCTTCGATATCCTTGCCTAAACCGAGAGATTGGGCAAAGTCGTTGGTGGAGCCTGTTGGCAGATAGATAAGGGGTGGGCGCTCCTGCAGGTTCATAATGCCGTTTATGGTGTGGTTAAGACTGCCGTCGCCCCCACAGCACACAACATAGTCGTATTTGCCTTTTTCGTATTCCAGTATTTCCTCTGCGCCAAAGCCGTCCATGGTAGGATAGGCGATACAGCGGCAGTCTCTTGCCCGAAGCCGCTGTACAACGTGGGGCAACATATGGCTGGCGCCGTTTTTACCAGCCTTTGGGTTATATATAATCAGAACTGTTTTTTTCATGGTATACCTCTTGAATAGTATATTTTTATTATACAACATATTTGTTAAAAAAATTATGTTTTTCAGAAGAAAAATAAAAAAAAGTGGAAATACAGCCTGCACAGCTGCAAAGCCTGTGGTTTTTTACAGAAAGGATTGTCTTGTCAATATAAATTGGGATTATTTTTGGATAAGTTTGATAAGGTTTTTTGTGCATGTATCCAAAAACAATATATTGGTGAAAATACTCTTGATAAAGCACAATATATAGTGATAAAATTAAAGGACAGAATAATTAACACTACATATAGTTTTGAGATAAATAAAATGGGAGGATATATGAACGAGATTACTGTTATTAAAAGAACAGGCCGTAAGGTTGAATTTGATGCAACAAAAATTGAACAGGCCATTCTGAAAGCAATGAAGTACGGCAGTGGCATTATCAACGAAAAAATGGCTAAAGAAATCAGCCTTGGTTTTGAAAGTGAAAAAACTGTTGTAACCATCAAGGAAATTGAAGACTATGTATACAAGGCACTGGTAGACTCTGGCGATATGCTGACAGCTAAATGTTACGAAGCTTACCGTGCAGTACGTGAATATCAGCGCCAGAGAAACACAATCGACAACAAGGTGCTGGGGGTTGTAACAGGTGAGGAAAAAGATGTACTCAACTCCAACTCCAACAAAAACTCTGCACTTATCTCCACAATGAGAGACCTTGTTGCTGAAGAGGTTTCCAAAGATATTGCACTGAGAATGATGCTGCCACCACATCTGGCACAGGCACACCGTGAAGGTCTTATCTACATCCACGACCTTGGTCATTATCTTAACCCATCCTTTAACTGCTGTCTGGTAAACCTTGCAGATATGCTGGAAAACGGCACAGTTATCAACGGCAAGCTGGTTGAAAAGGCACATACCTTCCGTACAGCCTGCACAATCGCAACACAGATTATTGCACAGGTAGCTTCAGGTCAGTTTGGCGGACAGACAATCACACTGGGTCATCTGGCACCATTCGTAAGAATTTCCAAAGAAAAATTCATCCGTGATACACGTAGGGAATGGGACGCAATGGGCTTCTCTTACACAGAAGAACAGCTGGCAGAAGCTGTAAAAGCAAAACTGGAAGAAGAAGTACGCGGCGGTATCCAGACTTTCCAGTACCAGATTAACACATTGCAGACATCCAACGGTCAGGCACCGTTCCTTTCCGTATTTATGTACATCAACGAATACCCAGAATATGAAGAAGAAACAGTAATGCTGATTGAAGAAATGCTGAAACAGCGTATTCAGGGTATGAAAAACGAGGTGGGTGCATGGATTACACCTGCTTTCCCAAAACTGCTGTATGTAACTGATGAAAACAACATTCATCCAGACAGCAAGTACTACTGGCTGACAAAACTGGCGGCTGTATGTGTTTCCAAACGTATGATGCCAGACTTTATCAGTGCAAAACACATGCGCAAAAACTATGAAGGCAACGTATTCGGCTGTATGGGCTGCCGTGCATGGCTGTCTCCATACCGTGGACCTATCAACAACCCAGAAGGCACATATAAATGGTATGGCCGTTTCAATATGGGGCTTACATCCATCAACCTTGCGGACGTAGGTCTTTCTGCAAAGGGTGACACACGCAAATTCTGGACAATCCTTGAGGACAGACTGGAACTGTGTAAAGAATCACTTATGCTTCGCTATGACAAACTGAAAGACGTTACTTCCGACGTTTCTCCAATTCACTGGCAGTACGGTGCAATTGCACGCCTTGGCAAGCACGAGCCAATCTACCCACTGCTTCAGGACGGCTATGCTACAATCACACTGGGCTACATCGGTCTGTACGAATGTGTAAAAGCCCTTACAGGCAAAAGCCACACAACACCAGAGGGTGAATCACTTGCGCTGGATATTATGAACCATCTCAAGAGCAAAATCGTTCTGTGGAAACGCCAGACAGGTCTGGGCTTTGCACTTTACGGCACACCAAGTGAAAGCCTGACAGAATACTTTGCAAAATCTTTGCAGAAGCGCTTTGGTGTAATTGAAGGCATCACAGACAGAAACTACCTGACAAACTCCTACCACGTATTTGTACAGGAAGAAATAGATGCATTTACAAAACTGAAATTTGAATCACAGTTCCATCCAATTTCCTCTGGCGGTGCTATCAGCTATGTGGAACTGCCAAACCTTGCTACTAACCCAGAGGTTATCGAAACATTGATTCAGTATATGTACGAAAACGTGCAGTATGCTGAAATGAACACAAAACTGGACTTCTGTATGGAATGTGGCTACGAGGGTGAAATCCTCTGTGATGACAATCTGGAATGGTACTGCCCTAACTGTGGCAACCGTGACAAAGACAGAATGAACGTGGTACGCCGCACTTGTGGTTATCTGGGTGAAAACTTCTGGAATGAAGGCAGAACACAGGAAATCAAAGAACGTGTACTCCATCTGTAAAATCAATCTGAACAGCCTGTGAAAAGCAGGCTGTTTCAGTTTACAAAGTTGTTATTAAATGGTATCATTTAGTAATGAGGTGAGTGAATATGAAAAAACTGATTTCTGTAATAGTTCCTTGTTACAACGAACAGGAAGTATTGCATATGTTCTATGACGAAATGAGCAGAGTTGCTGGTACTATGACAGACTACAACTTTGAATTTATATTTGTAAACGATGGCTCAAGGGACAACACTCTCAATATCTGCAAGGAGCTGGCTGCAAAGGACGAAAGGGTGAAATACATCTCCTTTTCCAGAAACTTTGGCAAGGAAGCTGGTATCTACGCAGGCTTTGAAAAATCAAAGGGTGATTTGGTGTGCATGATGGACGCCGACCTGCAGGACCCACCTGCACTTCTGCCTGAAATGGTGAAAGCCATCGAAGAAGAAGGCTATGACTCTGTGGCTACACGCCGTGTAACAAGAAAAGGCGAGCCACCTATCCGCTCTTTCTTTGCAAGAATGTTCTATAAGCTGATGAACAAAATCTCCAAAACAGAGATTGTGGACGGCGCCCGTGACTACCGACTGATGACAAGACAGTTTGTAAACAGCCTGCTGGACCTTGGGGAGTACAACCGCTTTTCAAAAGGTCTTTTCGGCTGGGTTGGCTATAAGACAAAATGGCTGGAATACGAAAATATTGAACGTGCCGCTGGGGAAACAAAGTGGTCTTTCTGGAAGTTGCTTTTGTACAGTATTGAAGGCATTATGGCTTTCTCCACAGTACCACTGGCTATCAGCGCCATTGTGGGTCTGCTGTTCTGTGCCGTTTCCTTTGTGGCAATACTGTTTATCATCGGCAAAACAGTGCTGTTCGGCGACCCTGTTGCCGGCTGGCCAAGCACAGCCTGCCTTATACTGTTTGTAGGCGGTGTACAGCTTTTCTGCGTGGGTATTCTGGGGCAATACCTTGCAAAAACCTATCTTGAAGTAAAAGGCAGACCTATCTATATCTGTAAAGAAACAAATATCGGGGAATAACTATGAAATATGCACAGATGCGTCAGTTTGACGTGGCAAACGGTGTGGGTATCCGCACCAGTCTCTTTGTAAGCGGCTGTCATTTCAAATGCAAAAACTGTTTCAATGAAGAATACTGGCCTTTTGACTACGGCCAGGATTATGACGATGCCGCCATGCAGAAGTTTATCGATATGGGCAAAAACCCTAATGTTACTGGCTATTCATTGCTGGGGGGCGAGCCTATGGACCAGCTGATGGACGATATGCTGCTGAAAACAGTACAGGAAATCAAAAAGCAGACAGGCAAAACTATCTGGATGTGGACAGGCTTTACCTACGAAACGCTGAACGACAGACAGAGAGAAATTTTAAAATACATCGACGTTATGATTGACGGACAGTTTGTAGATGAAAAGAAAAACCTTACACTTTTATTCCGTGGCAGTGAAAACCAGAGAATAATTGATGTGCAGAAAACCCTTGAAAAAGGGGAAATTATACCTTGGGAGAGAGAAAATGGATATTAAAATCAAATATTTCACAGAAGAAATAGAAAAAATTGCACCTATTTCAAAGGGTGACTGGATAGATCTGCGTGCCGCCGCCACTGTGGAAATGAAGGCTGGCGAGTTCAGGCTGATTCCGCTGGGTGTTGCAATGCAGCTGCCAGCTGGCTTTGAAGCACACGTGTGCCCACGTTCTTCCACCTTTAAAAACTTTGGTGTTATCCAGACAAACTCCGTGGGTATCATCGACAATTCCTATTGCGGCGACAACGACCAGTGGTTTTTCCCAGCCTTTGCACTGCGAGATACAGTTATCAATGTAAACGACAGAATCTGCCAGTTCAGAATTATGGAAAATCAGCCACAGCTGCAGTTTGTAACTGTGGAAACACTGGGCAACGACGACCGTGGCGGACACGGCTCCACAGGGGTTAAATAAACAGGAAAAAGTCTTGCTTTCGGGCGGGACTTTTATTTTTGTGAATATATGTTAAATTATTGACAATGTTTATGCAGGGCGCAATTGATTATCTCAATAAATAACAATAAAATCCGTACAGTTATCTGTACGGATTTTGTGTTCTTTAATCAGATGGACAAATGGAAATTCTGGTGTCTGTGTGGTATAATAACTGTAAGGGAAATTTGAATTTGACAAACGGAGATAATTTATGAAAAAAACAATATCTATCATATTGGCGGTTATTATGATTATATCTATGACTGCCTGTACAAATAATAAATCATCTGTTTCTCTTGAAGAAGTTAAGCAGATTGCAGAAAAAGAAATTTCTGCAATCAGTATGATGCTAGGTGATAATTGGGATGAAAATAATCTGCCCGAACATAAATTTCTGATGGTCGCAAACGCGCAATATCTTTATTACATAGATAATGGTGAGGAACTGCCAAAAGTTGATGTAGCAGAAAATACATACCTTGCAGATAAAGGCATTGAGATTGATGTTATGATTCCTGCAATCACAAAATATTACCCATTCAGCGAAGAAATGCTCCGTGAAAGTTTTGAAAACTCCTTAACTTACGACAGTCAAACCGACTCTGTAATTTTAGCAGATGGCTGGGGCTGGAGTCTGGGTGCAGTTATGCACGATGTAACAGATAATCAGGATGGTACATATGACATATCATATGGTATGTATACAACTGAAGATGTCCTTGAATATATAGGTGTTGTTAAAGCGAAAGTTCATCCTGACGGATATCTGCAGTTTATTTCCAACACAATAGAAGATAAATGATATAAATCTTAATTTAGTCAACAGTTCGCAAAATCCCAATTTGCTGAATAATTAAAAAGGCCTACCTTTACACAAGGGAGACTTTTTTATCGTAACAATATCTATTTAAAAAACATTTTTCGGAATTTTCTGATATAGATTATCAGCACGTTTTCCACGGCTTTGTCGTACATAAAAAACACCAGCCAGAACATTACTGTCAGCAGTGCCACAAAGGCGGTGGAGTAGGTGGCAAATTCCTTTACCAGCACTGCCACAGGGAAAACAAACAGCAGTAAGCTGTAAGAAATTATCAGCGCCACATTGATATAGATAAACTTTGCAATCAGCCTTGCCTTTTTGCCCAGTTTTCTGTCCAATGGCAGTTTTATTACTGAATAGAGACCGAACACAAATATAAACATAAATACCAGCTCGTAGTCTGGCACCAGCATCAGCCCCAGAAAGCTGACTGCACCGTAAAGTGTCAGCCCTGTTTTAACCCCGTATTCGTACACTATAATCAGAAGCAGGCTGGCTGATATGGCGGGGCACACATAGGTGGCAAAGGGAAACAAAAACCCCATCAGAAGCATTGTAACAGATAAAGCACCCAGCATACCACACAGTGCAATTTTCCTTGTCTGGTTTTTCATTGTATCTCCTGTGAATTACTCTTTTATTATTATAGAGAATATGATACAATAAAATCAGCAGAATGCCAATAGATTTTTGGTTATATGAATTGATTTGGAGGAAAATATGAGCAAAATTCCTGTTATGATTGACTGCGACCCTGGTATAGATGATTCTATTGCTATCATTATGCTGGCAGGTTCAGACAAGGTAGATATCAAGGCTATCACAACAACCCACGGCAACGTAGGTCTGGAAGGCACTACAAAAAATGCCCTTGCCCTCAGGGAATTTCTGGGGCTTGACTGTCTTGTGGCAAAAGGTGCCGCAAAACCTATGATTGTTCCGCTGAAAAATGCAAGCGAAATCCACGGTGCAAACGGTCTGGCAAACTTTGAACTGCCACAGCCAGAAGGCACTTTTGAAAAAGATGCCGCCTGGGATGTAATGTACCGTCTTGCAAAGGAAGAAAAAGGGGAAATGGTACTGGTGGTACTGGGCCCTATGACAAACGTGGCGCTGACAATCCTTAAATACCCTGACTTCAAAAACTATGTAAAAAGAATATACATGATGGGTGGCAGCCGTCTTTACGGCAACCATTCACCTACAGCCGAGTTCAACATCTGGGGCGACCCACACGCCTGTCAGGTAGTGCTGAAAAGCGGTATCCCTGTGACTATGGCAGATTTGTACTTTACCTACGACAACGGCATTTGTGGTGCACAGCTGAAAGAAATCTACAGCCACGCCAAAAAGCTGAAACCTATGCTGGACGCATTTATTGCCCACGATACAAAGTATGCCCAAAGCATCGGCAATGAATTTGATGAGCACAAAGTGGTTATCTGCGACTCTTCAGCTGCGGCGGCGCTTCTGCTGGAGGGCGACTGTCTTGAAACAGAGGACTACTATGTAGTGTGCGAAACACAGTCTACAGAAAACGAAGGTCAGACTGTTTTTGACTACAAAGGTCACCTTAAAGGACAGGCAAATGTACAGCTGTGTATGAAACTGGATATGGAAAAATACAAAGCCCTTATCCGTGATGCTGTGGCACATTTTGAATAGGGAGGAAAGACAATGGAAAAAATCAAAATTATTATGGACGTTGATGTTGGTATCGATGATGCCATAGCTATGTGTCTTGCCCTTGGCAACGAAAACTTTGAGGTTCTGGGCTTTACCACAACCTTTGGCAACCGCCGTGTTGATGTAACCACAGAAAACACATTGAAAATACTGGAGCTGGTAGGCCGCACAGATATTCCTGTGGCAAAGGGTGCACCTCGCCCTATGGTAAAGGAATACAATCCGCCTGAATACAGCATTGTCCACGGCTTTGACGGTCTGGGTGATATGGCAGACCCACTGCCAGAGCCAACAATCAGACCAATTGAAAAATCTGCTGTTGAGTTTATGGCAGACACACTGCGAGATAGCGACGAGCCAATCACACTGGTGCCTGTGGGCCCAATGACAAACGTTGCCACACTTATTATGACACATCCAGAGCTGATGCCTAAAATCAAAGAAGTTGTGCTTATGGGTGGCTCCACTATAAAAGGCAATGCTTCCCCTGTGGCAGAGGCAAACATTATTCAGGACCCAGAGGCAGCATATATCCTGTTCAAATCAGGTGTAAAAATCAAAATGGCAGGTCTTGACGCCACTTGGGACGGCTATATTGCCTTTGACGAGCTGGAAGAATTCGGCAAGGCAAACTGGCTGGCCGAAAAAATTTATTCAATGTGTGGCATCTATGCAGAGCATTACCGTGAAAGAATGAAAAACCCTGGTCTTGCAATGCACGACAGCCTTGCACTTGCATGGCTTGTAAACCCTGACCTTGTAAAAGCGGCAGACTATTATGTTACAGTTGACATCAACGGCAGATATACCTACGGTATGACAGTTACAGACGTTGACAATGTAATGAAATACACACCAAATGCAACTGTTGCAATGGGTGTTGACAGATTGCCTTTTATCCAGATGATAAAGGACGCCATGGCAAACCTTGCCGCACAGAAAAAATAATAAATCATCTACAGCCGTTCATAAGGGACGGCTGTAAAATTGTGGAGACCAAATGGTAAATTTTAACTATATTATACTGGCATTGCTGGCAGTATCCGTTATCTTAAACATAATCACCCTTGTTTCTTCTTCAAAAAACAGGCTTCTGGCAGACAGGCTGGAAGATTTTGAAAAGGACGTAAAGGACTATATGGACAGAAGCCAGCGAGATATGCTGGACACTGTTTCAAGACAGCTGGAAACAGCGGGCAGGTCAAATATGGAAACACAGGTGGCGCTGTCCACACGGGAATCAGAGCGCTTTGCCCTGTTTTCACAGACTACCAACGAAAGTATGAACACCCTGCGCAAAACAGTAGGGGAAATGACCTTCAGTCTGGACAACCGTATGACAGCATTCCAGAAGCAGACCACCGCCCAGATGGAAACCATACGCCAGACCACCGAAAAACGTATGGCTGACATGCAGGCGTCCAACGAGAAAAAGCTGGAGGAAATGCGACGGACTGTTGACGAAAAACTGCAGAAAACACTGGACGAAAGAATAAGCCAGAGCTTTAACCTTGTAAATGAAAGACTGGAGCAGGTGTACAAATCCCTTGGGGAAATGCAGAAGGTTGGCGCTGGTGTGGAAGATTTGAAAAAGGTGCTTTCCAATGTGAAAACCCGTGGTATCCTTGGGGAAGTACAGCTGGGCGCCATTCTGGAAGAGATTTTAAGCCCTGAACAGTACGAGGTAAATGTACGGACAAAGAAAGGTTCTGCCGACAGGGTGGAATTTGCCGTTAAACTGCCGGGAGACGGGGACACACCTGTATTTCTGCCTATAGATGCAAAGTTTCCCCTGGACGCCTATTCCAACCTTATGGACGCTTACGACAGTGGCGATGCCCTTGCCGTACAGCAGGCTTCCAAGGAGCTGAAAAACCGTATAAAAGGCTTTGCAAAGGATATCCGCACCAAGTATATTGATGTGCCTAACACAACGGAATTTGCGATAATGTTCCTGCCTACCGAAAGCCTGTATGCCGAGGTGGTGCGCTACGGTATGGTGGAAGAACTGCAGAAGGAAAAAATAAACATCGCAGGACCAACCACTATGGCGGCACTGCTGAACAGCCTGCAGATGGGCTTTCGCACACTGGCTATCCAGAAAAGCTCACGGCAGGTGTGGAAAGTGCTGGGTGAAGTCAAAACAGAATTTGCAAACTTTGAAAAAATTCTGGAAAACACACAGAAGCGCATGCAGGCGGCAAGTGAAGAACTGGACAAGCTTATTGGTGTGCGCACCCGTGCAATTAACCGTAAATTAAGGGATGTTTCGGAATACACAGCCCTTGATACAGCGGGAGTCGGGGAGAATATGGAAAATTTTTAAAAAGTTGAAATTTTTTTAAAAAAAGTGTTGACATTTATATAATCCCGTGGTATACTCTATCTTGCGTTAAGGATGACGCGAGATTCGCGGATGTGGTGGAATCGGCAGACACGCTAGCTTGAGGGGCTAGTGGTAGCAATATCGTGCAAGTTCAAGTCTTGTCATCCGCACCATAACGGCTAACCGAAAGGTTAGCCGTTATTTTTTTTACAAGACTTGAACTGCGTTCAACCAGGAAAGTAATCGGTGCGTTCGCGTAGCGACCGAATGGTTTTGCCGCAGGCAAAAACGCGAGCCGGTCATGCGAGCGTAGTGGAGCGACGGGCTGAAAGCCCCTCTTGTCCGCTCGTGACTTTCCCTTTCTCCGCCTCCCTGCATCCGCCACTGGCGGCGGTCGGCTCCGTCACCTGTCATCCGCACCAAAGACCAGCTGAAAAGCTGGTCTTTTTTTGTTTGAAAAATATATAAAAGCCTTCCACTAAAATTCATGAAAACAAAATCTTGGAAATAAAAAATGACTTCGAGCTAGTAGATGGGTTGCCGCCTGAAAAGACGGGAATTACCATCAGCCCGAAATCATCGACAATTAATGTAGCAGAATTAATAGAAAGTGTCAAGAACACAGAGTATTATCCAAAACAAGATATCAGTGAAAACAAAAAATAAACATTTTGCCAGAAAATAAAAACTCCCTTATAAAAGGGAGCTTTTTTTATTTCAGTACATCACAGATAAGCTGTCAGTCTTTTTTGCCGAAAAACTGGTCTATCTGCTTTTGTTCCGCTGGGGTGGGGGTGGTGTTGCCCTGCTCTATACGAATATATCTGCCTGTGGATATGCCCACCAGCTTTGCCACCTGATGACAGGCATAGCCTCTCTGTGTGCGCAGGGTGGCATAGGGCGGCAGTTTTTTGTCTGGGGCAGTCTGCCTGTGAAAAGGGGGCTGTGGTCTGCTGTCTGCCTCTGCTTCGTCAAAAGCCACGTCGCTGGTGCGGAAAAGATGGTCGCCCTCTATGTGCCGCATTTCGTGGTCTGCCGCTTTCTTCTGCCGCTTTTTGTCCAGTCTGGCATTGATATACACGTTATAGCACCCGTCGGGGCTGGTGGAAACCGTTGCCCTTACAGACGGTGGCAGGTCCACTACTCTAAAAATAATATCCGCCATTGATAGAATCACCTCGCATTATTTCTATCATTTTTACAACTTTTTCAAGGTCTTCTTTAGATGCGCCCTTCGCCTTTGAAAACAAAATACGCATACCTGGGTTGTTCTTCAGTTCGTTAAGATATTCCAGCATTTCTTCGTCCTCTGTCAGTTGGCTGACAGGGGCTTTTTTTGTTTCGCCCGTCAGCAGATAGTCGGTTGTCACACCAAAATAATCTGCAATTTTCTGTAAGGTGTCGGCCTTTGGGGTGGCGGTGCCCTGCTTCCATCTGGTTGCTGTGGCCTGACCTATCCCCATATCCTTTGTTGCCTTGTACACGGATATCCCGTTTTGCTGGCACAGGTTTAAAAAGTTGTCATAAAACATAGCTATTTCCTTTAAAAGTTTTTTGTGTATTGTCACAGTTTTACAAATGTGAAAATATACTGCTTTACAAATGCGAAATAGTATGCTATTATAACATCACAGACATTCGCAAATGTAAAGTAGTTAAGGATATTTTAAATTTTTCTACCTTTATAATACCATAAATACTTCACATTTGTAAAGTGTAAATATTGATAAGGGGTGATGACTTTGAAACCTTTTTGGACAGGCTGTGTGGTGGGCATTATGCATGTATACGGAATCAGTCAGGCACAGCTGGCGTGTGCAACAGGCTATTCCAGAGAGTATGTAAACGGCGTGCTTAACGGCAAGTACACCTTTGCAGACAGCAGAAACAATATCGAAAATGCGCTGTCAGAAATTATAGAAAAGAGAAAGGCGGGGGGAGTATGAAATATTGTCCTGTTTGTGAAAGAGAGCTTTGGCGGGACACAGAGGTGTATGTAAAACGTGGCAGGGATATACACAAAGGCTACCAGATTGTAGGCTGTGACGGCTGTGTGCGCTGTGGCTGGGGGGATGAATTCTGGGAAGAGGACGAGCTGGAAGACAGCGAAGCCGACAACTATCTGTGGGATATGAGCAAGGAGATGAAGGCGCTGATGTCCTACAGGACAGCCAATGCACAGCCAGAAAATGACAGCTGACAGCCTTTTACAGCCTGCTGTGACCACAGGGGCAAAAGGCTGTACTGTCTGCAAAACAGAAAAACAAAAAAGGCCAGAACACGGCCGACAGAACGGGGGGCATAAATGGCAGAGCGTAGAATGTTTGCAAAATCAATTATAGACAGTGATGCTTTCCTTGATATGCCATTGTCAGCACAGGCGCTTTATTTCCACCTGTCCATAAGGGCAGACGACGACGGGTTTATCAATAATCCCAAGAAAATACAGCGTATGACAGGCTGCAGCGCAGAGGATTTGAAACTGCTGATTGCAAAAAGGTTTGTCCTTGTTTTTGACAGTGGCGTGGTGGCAATAAGACACTGGAAAATACACAACTACATACAGAAAGACAGGTATAAACAAACCATTTATCTTGAAGAAAAATCCACCCTGCAGCTGGACTCTGGGGGGGCTTATACTGTGCGTCTGGACAATGGATACACTCTGGATACACAGGATAGTATAGGTAAGGATAGTATAGGTAAGGACAGTGCAGGTAAGGACAGTATAGGTAAGGACAGTACAGGTAAGGACAGTGCAGGTAAGGACAGTATAGGTAAGGACAGTGCAGGTCAGCACAGCCAAGGCAAAACAGACCTTTCCTGCGGAAAGGATATATCTGTTGATTCTTTTTCTGAACAGACAAAGCACAGGTATGGTGAGCATAAAAACGTACTGCTTACCGATGATGAAATGCAGAAACTGAAGGCAAGGTTTGGTCTTTCCTGCAAAGAAAAGATTGACACCCTGTCAAATGGCATTGCTCTGAAGGGCTACAGGTATAAAAGCCACTATCTTGCGCTTTTATCCTGGTTTAAGGAAGAGGCGCCCACAGGGGAGGACTGTATTATCAGCAGTATGCTTACAGTACCCCAGTTTGAAGCGCCTGCACAGCCAAAGGACAAAAAGAAAGCTTAACAGCCTGTATTTCACAGGCAGAGAAAAAAGGAGGCAGTTATGACAGTAAAACAGTTTGCGCTGGCAACAGGCTATGCACATACATATATACAAAGCGCCTGCAAAAAGGGCAGGATACCTTGCACTATGTGTAACGGCAAATGGGAGATTTCTCCCGCTTTGGTGCCGTTGTGGGCGGCAAAAAGATGCAGACCAGCCCAAAAAAGCGGCAAAACAATACACAACAGCGTCACTGTGTACCAGAGAGAAGTGGATAGATACAATGCACGGCACGGCACACAGTATTCCTATGGCGAGGCTGTGGCAAAGGAGCTGATTAAATGACAAAGCATAAAAAACAGTGGCTGGAACAGGCGTGGAAGCTGAAAGCCGAAATAGAGCACTGGGACTGGGTTATGGCTGGCGGTGCTTTTGGGGCGGACTGCTGTGACGAGCCAGACCACACAGACAGGCTGGCACAGATAAAGGAATGCAGGGCACAGGCTTTTGCACAGCTGGAAAAAAGAAAACAGGCAATCAATCGGCTGAAAAACCCGGACCAGAAAAAAATACTGTGGCTGAGATACATAGAGCATTATAAATGGGAAGATATTTTTTACAGCATGAACTACGGCAAAACCAGATGCCACGAAATACACAACAGGGCTGTAGCACAGCTGGAAACTGTATAAAGCGGACTAAAACGGACTTTTTGCTGTGTTAACATAAAAATGCGAAAACCAGATAGCCCACGGTGTTTCTCTCAAGTTTATGCATATGCAGTTTAACAGCAGAATACCAGCTGTAAAGACGTGGGCAAAAGACTGACTGCCTTTGTCTGCACCACAAGGCTATGCCACAGGCAAAGGTTAAAAGGGAAAAGCTGTCACATATTTTTTGCAGGAGCAGGTGGCAGGAAATTTTACAGAATTTTACAGAATTTTACAGAAGCTAAAGGAAGGGAGAAATATAAAAAAGGCTCCCTTGCCTTTTACACAAGGCAGACACAAAATACACAAAAGGAAGTGATTCAGTGGCAAAAGAAAAAACAAACAAAACCAAAAAAACACAGCCAGAGAGTGAAAAGGCTGCCAGTACAACGACAGACACAGCACAAACAACGACAGAATCAGTTTACATAACAACAGGCACAGCCCAAACAACAGATACAGCACAAACAACAGACACAGCACAAACAACAGACACAGCTGACAGGACACCCCCCCTGCAGCCTGCTGTCAGCTGTACAACACACAGCACAGGGGGAAGAAAAAATCTGAAAGAGCAGATAATGGAGCGTATGGACAGAAAAGACTGGGAAGAGGTTATAGATGGTGTTATCCAGAGAGCCAAAAATACAGACAAGGGCTTTGAGGTGTTCCGAGACACCATTGGCGAAAAGCCAGCTGGAAAACAGGAAGTGGATATAAAAGAAATACCAAAGATTATGGTGGTAAGGCGCAATGGATAGAACTATAGAAATTCTGCCTGTCTACTACGACTGGCTGATAGAAAAGAAATACCCTGTCAATATACTGGTGGGTGGGCGAAACAGCGGCAAATCCTATTTTATGCAGCAGCTGGCAACTATAAACACCCACAATGCCGACAAATACACCCTGCTGGTAATCGAGGATATCGAGACCAACATAGGCGCAGGTGTAAAAAGCGGTATCGAAAAAAGGCGGGAGGAATTTGGCATTGATATGCTGTATTCCTCCACAAAGGCACCGCCAGAGATAAAGCATATAAACGGCAACAAGGTGCTGTTCAAAGGCTATCGCACCGACGACCAGCAAAAGCAGGTAAAATCTCTCAACGAGGTCACTGCCGCTTGGTACGAAGAAGCTGAAAACATCACCTACAATCAGTTCAAGGCTCTGCGAATGCAGTTAAGGGGCGGCAGTCCCCAAGACAGACAGCTGTTTTTAACACTTAACCCCATCAATCAGCAGGGCTTTATCAATCAGTATTTTTTCCAGCGAGTGCCAGACAAAGTGTATCAGCGCTTTGAGGACGGCAGACCAAAGGTTTTTGAGGTGAATATACAGGTGGAAACCGACGGGGAGAAAATTGCCATTCCCTGCATTGTGGTATGCACCACCTATAAAGATAATCCATTTCTTACAGCAGAGCAGAAAGCTGACATCGAGGAGCTGAAATATACCGACAAGGATATGTATCGGATGCTGGCGCAGTGCAAGTTTGTAAAGCCACAGGGGGCGTTTTTCCCAGAGTTCAGACAGGGTATTCACACCTGCGAGCCTTTTCCTATACCAAGCCATTGGCGAAGATACCGTGCCTTTGACTATGGTCTGGATATGCTGGCTTGCTACTGGATAGCGCTGGACGATTCTGGCAGGGCCTATGTGTATAAAGAACTGTACGAAAGTGATTTGATTATCAGCAAGGCGGCTGAAAAGATAAAGGCGATGACAAAGGAAGGCATTTACGAGACCTTTGCACCGCCAGACCTGTGGAACAGACGACAGGAAACAGGCAAAAGCGCCATGGAAATCTTTGCCGACAACGGTGTGTGGCTGACAAAGGCAGACAACGACAGGGTACAGGGCTGGCTGAATGTAAAGGAATGGCTGGCAGTAAGGCAGGCCGCAGACGGCACACAGCAGGCAAATCTGGTGATATTTGACAACTGTACAAACCTTATCAGATGTCTGCCACAGCTGTGCAGGGACAAGGCAAACCCCAACGATGTGGACTCAAAGACAGACCACGAGCTGACCCATGCACCAGACGCCCTGCGCTATTTTCTGGCTGGCAGACCTGCACCGAAAACACCCCAGGCAAAACAGCCTGTGTACAACTTTGAAGTGGAAAAACCAAAAGCTGAAATCGACCACGAAGATTTTATCTGTGTGTAGGTGGGGTTAAAAAGCTTCTGCCGACAATGCGACTTTGCACAGCCCTTACAATGCACAGCTTTGACTTTACCCAGAGAAGCAGGGTGGTGGAGGGATTGTTATATACAACATATGACAATGTGATTTTGCACAGCTTTGACTCTATCCAGAGAAGCAGGGTGGTGGAGGGATTATTTTGCCAATAGCAGATGACTATATCATCTTTCAACAGACAAAACAGGGCATCATACATACACCCCCCCCCACCACAGCTCATATATACAACACTTTAAGAAAAGGAGAAAAAATGACTATTGTACTTGCTATAGCACAGCTGGTGCTGGTGCTTCTGACACCTACATTTTTCTGCGCTGGCTTTTATTTCGGCTACAACACAGCGGAAGATGTGCTGACAAAACAGCTGGTAAACAGGGATAAAATCCCTGCAGTACAGCTGTTTGAACATACAAAACAGCTGGTGATGAAAAAAACACACAAAGAGACTGACGAAGAAAGACTTGCCAGAATACTGGCAGAAAATGTGGAAAACTTTGGCACAAATGTGCCGCAGAAAGAGGTGATATAAGTGCAGGGTGTAACAGACATCTGGAAAGATTACCAAAGAGGCAGGGACTATCTGAACAGCATTAACCTGTTTGACAGGGTGGAAACCTGCTTCAATATGGTAAACGGTGACCAATGGAAAGGGCTGAAATACGGCAAGGAAAGACCGCCACAGCTGAATATCCTGCTGCCGATTATGAAATCTTCCACAGCTATGGTGGGGCAGAATGTAATGAACATCGAGTACCTCAGCCAGAACTATGGTGAAAACAGGGAAAAGCTTTTGCAGGTTACACAGCAGCTGAACATCCACGCCAGAAAGACTTGGGAAAGGCTGAAGATGGACAAACTGAACTGGGAAATCCTGCAGGATGCTTTTATCGGTGGCAACAGTGCATACTGGTTTTACGACGATGCCACAGCCCCCGAGGGCAGAATTATGGTGGAGACTCTGGACACAACCAATCTTCTGCTGGGAGACGAACAGCAGGCAGACATCCAGAAACAGCCCTACCTGTTGATAGTACAGCGCAAGCAGGTGCAGGATGTAAAAAAACTGGCAGAAAGCTATGGTGTGCCCAGCCGTGACCTTGCCGCCATTGTGCCGGACACCGACACAGACCTGCAAATCAACGGCGACAACGAGGTAAGGGGCAGTGAAAAGGTGACAGTTGTTGCAAAGCTGTGGAAAAAGGACGGCTGTGTACATATTATGCGAGCCACCAAAACGGTGGTTATCCAGCCAGAGACTGCTATTGACGGGCTGACACGCTACCCTGTGGCAATGTATGTGTGGAAACCCCGCAAGGGGCTGGCAAGGGGGGACGGCGATATCTGGGACAAAATACCCAACCAGATTTCCATCAACAAATCACTTTTCCGTATGGAACAGGCTGTGAAAAGCGCCGCCTATCCTATCAAGGTGTATAAAAGCGAGCTGTTGCAGGACAATCAGCTGACAAAGCTGAATCAGCCCGGGGCGGCTGTGGCTGTAAGAGGTATGGGGGAAACAAGCCTTGCCAACATTATCAGCTATCTTCAGCCTGCAAATATTTCACCCTTTGCCCAGAGCTACTGGCAGGATTTGATTACCCTTACACGAAACCTGTCTGGCAGTGGTGACAATCTGGAAAACGTAAACCCAGAGCAAGCCAGCGGTGTTGCCATTCAGGCGGTAATGGACGCCAAACTTTTGAATGTAAATATGCAGGTGGCGTCTTTCCGACAGTTTGTGGAAGATATAGCATGGATATGGTACGAAATGTTTGTGGTGTACAACCCAAACGGCATTGAGATAGTCCAGGAAACTGGGGAAGGTATGGTGAAATATCTTATCTCCCAGCTGGAGCTGAAAGGGCTGAAAGTGGATATCAAAGTGGACGCCCTGCCAGGCTCTTCCACCCACGCCGCACTGAAGGACGCACAGCTGAAAAGCCTGCTGGACAAAGGCTTTATCACTTTTGAAGAATATGTGTCTGTCCTTGGCAATGACAGTAATATGCCTGTGGAAGCCTTCAGACGAATTGTGGAAAACAGGCAGAACACAGCCCGTCAGCTGGCAGGGCAGGTTTTACTTTACACTAAAGGAGGAACAGCCCATGAAATGCAACCTGTGTAACACAGAAATGCTGGTGGACAGGGTGGTGGAACGACAGGCAGACAGCGTGACGGAATTTTACTACAAATGCCCCAACAGACAGTGTGCAAACTTTGGGTATAGGGAAAAGCAGACAGAAAAAGGTGAATAAAGAAGAAAAATAAGCAGGGTGATGGAGGGGTTGTTACGCCAATAGCAGATGACTATATCATCATTCAACAGACAAACAGGGCATTGTAAACACTCCCCCCTCACCCAAAAGGCTGACAGCTTTGCTGACAGCATTACTTTACCCCGTCCCTGCAATGCACAGTCTTGACTTTACCCAAAGAAGCAGGGTGATGGAGGGATTGTTACGCCAATAGCAGATGACTATATCATCTTTCAACACACAAAACAAGGCATTTTAAATACACTCCCCCCCGCCACACAAATATATTTCGCAGGCCAACAGCGTAGAAATGGCAGAAAGAAGGCAACCAATATGGAAGAAAAAGACATTGTGATGACTGACACAGGCGTAGAAGGTCAGGAGCTCGCCGCACCTGAAAGTACACAGAATGTCACACAGGCGATGGAAACACAGCCTGCAGCTGAAAACCAGAGAACCGACAGAGACTCTTTTTTTGCAAACCAGCGCAGAAAACAGCAGCTGGACGAAGCCAGAGCCACAAACGCCCGTCTGCAGCAGCAGATTGATACAGCCCACAGGACGCTGGGCACATTCTTTGAGGGAGACTCTCTGGAAGAACAGCTGGACTATGCAAGGGCGAAGGCTCTTGGCACAGAAGTTTCCACTATCCGCAGACAGAAAGAAACCGAGACACAGGCAGTTTACAGTGAACTGCAGATGTACAGAAACAGGGAAATCCACAGAATGATGGCAGAGGACCTGCAGGCTGTACAGTCAATTGACCCCACTGTAACATCCCTTAATGACCTGCCGCCCACCTTTCTGGCACTGCGATTCAACCACAATGCGCCTATGAGCGCACAACAGGCTTTCATCGCTATGAAAGCCATTGAAACACAGACAAAACAGCCTAAACCAGACAGCGTGGGCAGTATACTGGGGGCAGGCAATGCAGAAAGCGAATTTTTCACCAGCGAAGAGCTGGATGCCCTTACACCCCACAGTCTTGACAACCCCAAAATTATGGAAAAAGCCCTGCGCAGTATGGCAAGGCTGAAATAGGAAAGAGGAATAATTTATGGCATACACAAACTTTAAACCAACTATCTGGTCCAAGCAGGTACAGCTGGACCTTGCAAAACTGATGGTGTTCAGAGAAATCTGCAATACAAAATTTCAGGGTGATGCAGGCAGAGGCAAAACTGTAAAGATTCTGGGTATCTCCAAACCTACAGTAAAAGACTATGTGCCTGGCACAGCCATCGCCGCCGCCGAAACACCAGCCGACACCTCTATGGAGCTTCACATCAATCAGTTCAAATACACAAACTTCCTTGTGGACGATGTGGACGACGCCCAGAGCAATGTGGACATTATGAAATCCCTTATGAAAGGCAGTGCCGAGCAGCACGCAGAAGTAGCAGACAGCTACATTGCAAATCTTGTGAAAGAGGCAAAAACAGTGGTGGACTCCAAAGCTGTTTCCACACCACAGCAGGCAAAGGAAATTATCGACGATGCCTTTATCTCCCTGTGGAACGAAGGGGTGAAAACAGGCAAAGACACCTTTATCGTGGTTTCTCCATGGTTTTACTCCCTGTTCAAATCCAGCCTTACAGAAATCCTGACAAACAATGTGGATATGGTGGAACGAGGCATTTTCGGTATGTACAACGGTGCCTATGTAAAAATGTCCAACAACCTTGCAAAAGACGGCGAAGACGACTGTATCGCACTGATGACAAAGGATGCCATCGCCTATGCTGACGGCATTGACGAAGTGGAAGCCTACAGACCACAGGACTCCTTCTCTGACGCTGTAAAGGTGCTTCATACCTTCGGTGCAAAGGTTGTTCGCCCGGAACAGCTGGTATGTATGAAAGTACACAAGGGCTGATAAGGTGGGCAGGGTGACTCTCTGCCCATTATTTTTAAAACAAGGGGGATTTGATGAAAACCTGGAAAGAAATAAGAACAGAAACTCTCAACCTTGGTTTTGAGAAAATCAAAGCCTACGAAAAAAACAAACAGGCTTATGTGGAAGCTTACAACTGGGCACAGGGGGTAATTGCTTCCACCATAGGCGGTGTCATCAGCCAGCTTGCCGTCGGGTGCAGTGGCAACCACAGGCATATTTTTGACCTGCAGGAAATGGCACGAGGAAATGGCGATGAGTTTATTGCCCTTGCACGTACAGGGGTTACGGATATAAAAAACAATGTGCTTTCCGGCTGGAAACTGACAGACAACCGCTTCCTTATGTTGCCTGAAGGCTTTGAGGGTACTGCCGTGGTGAACATTCTGGTTATGCCATCGGACATCAGCGAAACTTCGGGGGAAGACACGGAGTGTCCACTGCCTGTAAAATGGGCAAACATCATGCCCTACCTTATGGCAAACAGGCTGTTTCTGGACGACGATGCCTCCAAGGCTGGCTACTACTGGAACTTGTATATGGATATGCGAAACGAAATTCTTGCAAGGGAAAATGCACCCCAGCTGGCTGTAAAGGGCGGATATGATATAGACGGGTGGTGTATCTGATGGGCAAAGTACAAGGTTTCAGACCGCCAGAGGTCTGCGCTCTTACAATACACCAGTTTCTCGGTGCAGACCTTACCAACGAGCCGTCCTACATTTCACCCTACCGCAGTCCAGACTGCCCCAATATGATAAGGGAGTCTGCAGGTAAAGTGCGAAAATGGATTGGCTGGCATACAGTAAAGCAGTATGAAGGCAGAATAAACGGCTTTCATACTTTCAGCGCTCGGGCTGGTGATAAATTGCTGGTACACGCAGGGGATAAACTCTATCTGGACGACCAGGTGCTGTACGAGGGTATGGCAGATGCCAGAAGCACCTCAAAACAGCTGGGTGGCAAGCTGGTTATTGCAGACGGCAAAAAACTGCTTATCTGTTATAAAGAGGGGGATATTTACAGATGCCAGCGGGCAGAAAGCCTTGCCTTTGTGCCTTTGGTGGTTATCTCACGTTCTCCCGCTGGGGGCGGTACCACCTACCAGCCTGTAAATCTCATAGGCAAAAAAAGAAAGGACAGCTTTCTGGGCACACGGGATGCCACAGCCTATCAGCTGTCTGCCACAGATATTGACAGTGTGGACAGGGTGGAAAGGCTGACAGAGGCTGGCGGCTACGAAGTGATAGCCGATTACACGGTGGACAAAGCCACAGGCACTGTGGTGTTTGCCACTCCTCCCGGGGAAAGTGTGGTGGCAGGGCAGGACAATGTTATCATCACCTATTCCAAGACTGTGTCTGGCTATGCTGATAAAATCAACAGCTGTGACATTATGACACTCTACGGTGTAAACGGCGCAATGGACAGGATTTTCCTTGCTGGTGACGATACCTATACCAACAGAGACTACTACTGCCAGATGGACGATGCTACCTACTGGGGCGATATATGGTACTGTGTCACAGGTCAGGACTCCTCCAGAATTATGGGCTATTCCATAATCAACGACAAGCTGGCTACCCATATCCACCGCAGTGACAACGGCACAAACATTATCCTGCGCACAGGCAGTCTTCTGGAGGACGGCACAGCCGCCTTCCGTCTTACAGGCTCCTGTCAGGGCAGTGGCGCTGTAAGCAAATACGCCTTTTCCACTCTGGAGACAGAGCCTGTGTTCCTTACAGACAGCGGCGTTATGGCACTGACTCCAAGCGATGTGCTGGGGGAAAGGTTCAGCCAGCTGCGCAGTTACTATCTCAATGGTCTTCTGCTGAAACAGGACCTTTCAGAAGCTGTGGGCACCACCTTTGACCGTTTCTATATGCTGGCGGTGGGGGGCTATCTCTTTGCCCTGGACGGCACACAGACAGCCACAGAGGTCAATGTGCCCTACTCTGGCAGACAGTACGAAGGCTTTTACAGGACAAATGTGCCAGCCAGAGTCCTTTCCAATATAGCAGGTCAGCTGATGTTCGGCACAGAGGACGGCAGGGTGTGTGCCTTTTACAAAGACTATAACCTTGTGTCAAATTTCAACGACGACGGGGCAAAAATCACTGCCAGATGGACAACACCCGAAATCTACGGCAGAAACTTTTACTACAAAAAGCGCTTTAAAAACCTTGCCGTTATGGTGGGTACAGCAGTGACAACAGGGGTAAACCTGTACGCTTTGTACGACGGTGTAAAGGAGCTTCTGGCACAGCACAACTCACAGGCACAGTACCTGTCCTTTTCATCCCTTGTGTTCTCAAGGCTGTCTTTCAGGACAGACAAAACAGGGCAGGTGATAAAAGAAAAAATAAGCGTAAAACCAGACAGCAAAAAAGCACAGTTTGTCTTTGAAAACGATGCCCTCAACGAGCCGCTGGCATTGCATCAGGCAACTGTGGAGTTTACAGAAAGCAGGTGATATTTTGGCATATAAAAAGATAACAGCAGAAGATTTGCTGAATAAAGGTGTAATCGGCCTGCCCGACACACCAGAGCTGTCTACCAGCGAAATGCAGGCAAAGTTTGAAGAGGTGGTGCGACAGGTGGTGGTGCCAGCCTTCAATAATCTTGTAGATAGTCTCGAAAAGGACAAAAAGACAACCGACACAGCACTGGCAAATGCTATGGCAAAGCCTGTTCTCCTGTGGGAAAACCCACAGCCAGAAGCTGTGTTTGAAAACCAGCTGGTACCCCTTGATTTAAGTGGCTACAGCAGAATCACCATAGATTTCCGCAAAAACACAGAGGACGGCTACGAAATGCACGCACAGGCAAAGCTGGCAAGTCAGGGGGCTATGCAGTGGGCAAAGGTGAACAAAGTCTGCGAAAGGGGCTTTGGCACCAGCGTAAACGGGGTGGATTTTTACCGTGGGCACAAGTGGGATATTCCCTCTGGCACAGAAAACGGGGACGAAATCAACACCACCTGCATACCACTGCGAATTTACGGCATTGTGTAAGGGGGGCGAAATGAACAGATATTCAACACTTACCTTTGAAATAGAGACAGATTTTGATGCAGAGTCTATGGCTGATGTGTGGGTAACCTTTGAACAGGGAAAAACCAGAATCACAAAGAAAAAGTCTCTGGGGCAGGTAAATTCCAAAGAAAAAATCATTATGGTTACCCTTTCACAGACAGAAACAGCCCTGTTCACAGCCTATACTGCCATCGGTGTACAGGCACGCTGGATAGATAAAAACAGCGTGACAGACAGCTCCACTGTGGAGTTTTTCTCCCTTGGGGATGTAATGGAAGAAGGTGAAATGTATGTTTAAAATCAGACTTAAAAACACACAGACTCCCACTAACTTGCATTTGTTACATTCAGCTGTGGAAACTGTAAAGACCATGCAGGGCAAATCTGCCTACCAGATATGGCAGGAAAACGGCAACAGCGGTACACAGCAGGACTTTCTGGCAAGCCTTACAGGTCCAAAGGGTGATACTGGCAAAAACTCTTACCAGCTGGCTGTTGAGGGTGGATATATGGGCACACAGCAGGAATTCAGCGAAAAAATGGCGTCGGAATATATCGACTGGTTTGCCAAAGGCATTGCAATTCCCTCTGGTTCAGACCTTGATACCTACAAGACCAACGGCAAATACTACGCCCAGAGCGACACAGTAGCCAAATCTCTTAAAAACTGCCCTGTAGGCACAAACTTTGTAATGTATGTATCAGAGCGCACCAGCGGTACAAAGCTGCAGCAGATTATCCCTCTCAACGGCGTTATCCGTACAAGGTCTGCCAACTCTTCTGGCTGGCGAAGCTGGTATTCCCACCTGCAGATTGAAGAGGTGGAACAGCAGGTAGAACTGGCAAAGCAGGAGCTTTTTTCACAGCTGGAACAGTATTCTGTTACCAAAAAAGCAAAAGAGGGGCTGACAGTTGCCATTATCGGTGACAGTATTTCCACACAGCAGAACAAAAACGCTGTGGAGATGGAAATCTGTACAGAGGACATTGGTGTGCAGCTGTCCTGCTTTATCACAACCTATGACAAAGACAAAACAATTTCTCTGGACGGTGTGACAAGTGACTACACCATCACCGATGCAGATGTGGGCAAAGAACTGACCTTTATGCCTTGTGCCAGTGATGTGGGCAAAAAGCTGGGCACACCAAAAAACTACAACACCATCACAGGTGTGTGGTGGCAGGTGGCGGCAGACACTCTGGGCTTTGAGCCTGTTGTTGCCGCCTGGTCCGGTTCTTCCGTCACAACACATACGGCAAAAGAGTCTGGCAAGGAATGTTCTTATGCCTGGCACGACCACACTATCAGAAAGCTGGGTAAACGAGTGCCCGGCAGTATGAACAGGATTGCCCCTGACGTGGTGGTGATTTACCGTGGCACAAACGACCTTTCCCACTCAAAGAATGTAAGACTGACAGAAGGCTATTTTGACAAGGTTGACTGGAAATATCCCGACACAGACCAGCTGGCTGATGGTAAATTCGGCTACAAGGAAGGTCTGGCGCTGACAATCAAAAAAATCCGTACCACTTACCCAAGGGCGAGAATTGTACTGTGCACCTGCAACGTATTCAAACGCAGTAACTATTCACATTTCCCTACACACAACGGCTATTTCTCCATTCCACAGATGAACAATGCTATAAGGGAAGTGGCAGACTTTTTCAGCTGTCATCTTATGGAGCTGGACAAGTGTGGTATCACATGGGAAAACCTGTACGATGAAGGTTATGTGACAGACAGCGCCACAAAGCCTACACACCCAAATGCCAGTGGTCACTGGCTTATGGCACAGCAGGCAATCAACGACCTTATAAACAGGGCGCACATAGATGACATCGAGCCGTCCTTTGACGAAATCACCTTTACAGTAGGTGGCGGTGATGACGGTCTTGGTGATGACACAGGTACAGACACAGAAGAAACAGTTAACGTTGCAAAACTTGGCACATTGGTAGAGGGATACTATGTAAGGGCCAACACAGGCGCAATGGTGGCTTCCTCGCAGTATTTCTCCTACACAAATATTCCTGTCAAGAGCAATGCTATATACACTACGTCTTATGCAGGCAATGTGGCATTCTATGATGCCGAAGGCAATAGAGTTGGTGGTGTGGCAATGGAAGGTGCTGTAAATGGTGTTATCACACGGGCAGATGGTGCGGTTACTATGACAGTATGTTATAAGTATGCTAATGTTTCCGACCCTTCAAAAGCTGTTATTACTGAAACTATCGTTGAAGATGATGAAACAGAACAACTGCCCAACCTTATAGAACAGGCTACATTGGTGGAAGATAACTATGTAAACAAGAACACGGGTAAACTTGTAGCATCAACACAGTATTTCACTTACACAGGTATTCCTGTAGACAGCCAGCATTCCTACTATGCACCTTATGCCCGAAACACAGCCTTCTATGACGAAAACGGCATAAGAATAGGCGGTGAAGCTATGGAAGGCGTCTACAACGCCACACTTTCACCACCTGCAGGGGCTGTTACAATGGCAATCTGTTACAAAAGGGTGGATATTTCTGACCCTGCCAAAGTTGTTATCAATCAGGTGGACAGAGTATCCGCAGATGTAGATGAAGGTGGAGACAACACCGAAGAGGCAGTAGCAAACCTTGCCAGTCTTGGCACGCTGATGGATAACCATTACATATCCAATGATGGTGTGTTGACAGAATACACAGGCAGTGAACAGAAATACTTTGCTTATGCCAATATTCCAGTAAGTGAAAACACAACATATTCAGCACCTTGTGCCAGAAACACTGCTTTCTACACAGCAGATGGCAGTTATATCAGCTGTGTGGCGGCAGGCGGTTCTTCTTCAGCTGTAATCACCACACCTGCAGGTGCGGCGTTTATGACAATTACTTACCAGCACAAAAATTTCTACAGCACTGCTGATGTAACAGTTACAAAGGCATAGAAAGGGGAAATATATGACACAGATTTTTAAATTCCCTATGGAATACCTGCGAGTAACACAGGGAGAAAACAATCCCTATTCCCACGCTGGCAGTCTTGCCATGGATTTTGGCGGCAAAGACACAGGGGCAGACAGACTGTACTGCCCTTGTGATATGGTGGTAAAGCGCACCAGACACAATGCCAATGGCGAACTGTACCTTGAAAGTGTACAGCCTGTACTGTTTGCAGACGGCACCACCGACTATGCACGCCTGTTGTGTATGCACGACGGTGTGTTCAATGTAAAGGAAGGTCAGCTGCTGAAACAGGGCGAGTATTTCTACGACGAAGGCGGTATGGGCAGTGGTAATCAAAACAAGTTTGCCAAACACGTACACATTGAAGCTGGCAAAGGCAGGTGGAAATCCACAACACAGAGTCCCAACACCAAAGGCACATACGTAATCGAAAGACAGGCGCATCTGTATGACCTGTTTATTCTGGGTAATGATGTGCAGGTGCTGGATACTGGTGGCTACAACTGGAAGAGAGACGAAAAGAAAGCTGAAAGCTGTGGCGAATATGCACAGCTGACAGCAGAAAATAGCCAGCTGAAAAGCCAGCTGTCAGCCGCAATGGACAATGTGGCACAGCTGACAGAAGAAAAACAGAAATTAAACGGAATAGTTGACCGGATTGAAAAAATAATAGAGGAAAGAAAATGAAAGATTTTATTACAACAGCTATGAATGTGGTACACCAGCACCACATTATTCTTCTGGTGGTATGGCTTATTCTGGCAGACACATTCTTTGGCTGTCTGCGTGCCATCAGACAGGGCAAATTCAATTCAAGTGTGGGCATAGACGGTGCCATCAGAAAGGTGGCTATGCTGGGCTGTCTTTTGTTTCTCATCGTTGTGGACACAGCAGTACATATCAATCTTATGGCTTTTGTGCCAGAAGAAACACTGGCAATGCTGGGCATCACTGCAGTGGGCACCACAGAATTTTTTGGCATTCTCTTTGTAGGGTATGAGTCTATTTCAATACTTAAAAATATGGCGCTGTGCGGTCTGCCTGTGAAAAAGGTGGAAGACTCTTTAAGGTCCTTCCTTGCAAAGTATACCGACGAAATGCCGGCAGAGTGAGGTGATGTATATGGCAAATTTCTGGGACACACTTAAAAATGCGCTGGGCAATGCAGGCACAGCGGCACAGAATATAAACCAGCAGGCAATCAGCACAGCACACAATAAATCATCTGCAACCACAACACAGTCTGTAAACCAGCCTGTAAATACACTCACAAAACAGCCTACAGCACAGGACAGGCTTATGGCACAGGCCTATGCACAGGCGGCACTCAGCGGCACCAGTGGTATATATGTGCCAGCCAGCCAGACAGCAAACGCCGTGATAAACGCACAGCTGCCTATCACCACAGTGACACAGGAAAAAAGCACAAAGCCAGACACAGCACGGGCAGATGCCGTGTACAGCGCATATGCACAGGCACAGGCACAACAGCACCAGCTGTATAAACAGCAGGAGGAACTGGCGGCAAAGCAGAGAGACGGTCAGCAGCAGGCACTGGACCAGCAGAATGAAGCTATGAAAAAGCAGAGACAAGCAGTGCTCAATGCCACAGTTGATGCCAACAATCAGGCGGCAGAGGGCAGTCTCAGACAGGCGTATATCGCATATATGCTGTCACAGAAAAATCTTTTGCAGCAGCTGAAGTCACTGGGCATCTCTGGTGGCGCCACAGAGACAACACTGGCAGATGTAAACAATAACTATATGAACAATCGCTTTGGTATTGAAGAAGGCAGAAACAGCGCCAACGCCAGCGCCAGAAGAGACTACGACACAGCCACAAACAGTGACTATATGGACTACCTTTCCGCCCTTGCAAAGATAAACAGCGACTACAACAACAGGCTGTACTCCCTTTCACAGGACAATGCCAGCACACTGTCCTCTCTTGCAAAGTCTAGTCAGTCAGCGGCAAAGAAAGGGGCAGACAAAGCGCAGGATTCTGTACAGACTGTCACAGGTCTGCGCATAGGTGACGAGGGCACTGTCTACACCAGCGGCGAACAGCTGCTGCATGCGCTGGAAAATATGGGCTTTACCAGAGAACAGGCCCTAGCCTACGCCGCCGCACAGGGCATAAAGGTATAAGAGCAGAGGGCATATACTGTTACTGAAAAAATACAGCACAAACACCTTGCCCTCATATTCCCTTTGCCGTATAATCATAGTATAAACATAACAGAGGTGCTACTATGACAATGCGAGACAGAATGGAAAAAGGTCTGCTTTTTACCGATATGTGCCAAGGTCTGCCACAACGGCGTGCCGATGCCAAAAACCTGATGAAAGCCTTTAACGAAACAGACCACAACGATATGCCCACAAGGGAAAAGCTGTTGGCACAGATGCTCTGTTGCGGTAAAAATGTCTGTATAGAGCCACCCTTTTATTTTATCTATGGTAAAAATATCTCTCTGGGAGACGGCAGTTTCATCAATATGAACTGCAATTTTATAGACGACGGCAAAATCACCATCGGCAAAAAGGTGCTTGTTGGTCCTGCCACCACTGTTATTACTGTGGGGCACCCTGTAAACCCTGCTATGAGGGAATATATGTACACAGACCCTGTGGTAATCTGTGACAACGTGTGGATAGGTGCCAATGTTACCATATGTCCTGGTGTCACCATCGGGGAAAACTCTGTTATCGGCGCTGGCAGTGTGGTTACAAAGTTCATTCCTGCAAACTCTGTTGCAGTGGGTAACCCTTGCCGTGTTATCCGTCAGATAGGGGAAAAAGATGAAAAATTCTATTACAAAGACAGAGAGATTGACCCTGCCGACCTTGCAGCCGAAGCAGAGTTACGCAAAAAATAACAATATATCACACCACCTGTATTCATTGTACAGGTGGTGTTTTGGGTATATTTGTCAACTAATTATGCAACTTCACCATATGAAAGTTTTAAATTTATGGATAATATCAATGATTTATATGTAAACTGTATGATATAATTTTAACACTACTAAAAGGGAGTAAAATGCTATGAACAACATATCAGACGAAACACTTAAAAAATATGCCAGAATGGCCAGCGAAGCGTTTATCAATGACCCAAATTATGCAAATGCGGCAAAGAATATAAAACTGCGAAAACTTGTTACATATCACGCCACATTGGTCAGATTATATGCTTCACGTGCCATGGGTTTTAAATTTTATTTTGACCAGCAGGAAAGAGGTGTATTGATTGTGCGCCCTGCCCAATCTGATATACCTACAGATGTATTTATGAAAGGCAAAAACATACCTGCTGTAATAATGCTGATTCCTTGGATAAGGAAACTGCTGGATGTTGACACACGATGTGAAAATGCAAAGCATTTTGATGATAAAACATATATCATATCGCCTGTTTTTGTTGATGTAAAGCATCAGGGGCAGGGTGTTGCAAGAAAACTGATAGAAAAGGCCGCCGCAGACCTGAAAGAACAGGGGTATAAATTAGGCCTGGACACACAGAACCCTGATAACGTGCCGATATATGAAAAAATGGGTTTCAGACTGTTTCACCAGGCTTTTTATGAAGATATCCAGATGCATATTTTCCATATGATTCTTGAATAAACACAGGAGAACGTTAATGAATAAACACATCACCAACGAAACACTTAAAAAATATGCCGCAATGGCCAGTGATGCCTTTATGACAAACCCTGGCTATGTGCTGTCCTGCCCACAGGAAAGCAAAAGAAAAAACTTTATCTACCACGTGGTGCTGATGCGCCTTTACATCTCACGCAAAACAGATATTTTCTATTTTGACCAAGAGGGCAGAGGCTTGCTGGTACTGCGAAAGGCAGGTATGGACTACCCAGCCAGCGAAGTGCTGAAAGTGCCAAATATACTTGGTCTTCTGAAAAATATGTCACTTGTTTCAAAACTGCTTACTGTAACAGGCTCTTACAGCAGTAAAGGTCTGTACGATGAAGAAAAAACCTACATTGTTTCACCTGTGTTTGTGGATGTAAAGCATCAGGGCAAAGGCGTAGGTACAGCACTTTTGAAAAAGGCAATTGAAGAAATGGAAGCAAAAGGCTTTAAAGTAGGTCTTGATACAATGGAACCATCAAATGTGCCTTACTACGAAAAGCTGGGTTTTAAACTGATTGACGACCAGATTGATGAAAATACAGGTGCACACAGCTGGTATATGCTTCACGAATAAATAGGGAGAACAGTATTATGGATTTATCAAACAAAGCACTGCGAAAATATGCCGAAATGGCCAGTGAAGTTTTTATGGAAGACCCTGTTTACCTCAAGGTTACAGGCAACAAATGGCTGAGAAAAATAATCATCCGTGAAGGTCTGCTTATCCGTATGTACGAATCAAGAAACAACGGCGACCTGTTCTATTTTGACGAAGAAGGCAGAGGTATGCTGATACTGAAAAAAGCAAACAGGGAACTGCAGTTTACCGAACTGCTGAAATGCCCTAACGCCCCTGTGGTGTTGCCTCTCCTGCCTTATGTAATCAAGCTGATGGGCATCACAGGACGGTGCGACAACAAGGGTGTTATCGGTGAAGACAGCTATATCATCTCACCTATCTTTGTAGGCAAAGACTATCAGAAACAGGGCGTAGCCAGAAATCTGGTAAAAAGAGCCGTGGCTGACATTATCCCACAGGGCTACAAAATCGGTCTTGATACACAAAACCCTGCCAACGTGCCAAAATATGAAAAAATGGGCTTTAAACTGATAAAGCAGGAACGTTTTGAACAGCACGGCATCGACAATTTCTATATGGTATACGATTCACAGGAATAATCCGAAAGCAAAACCGCTTATGTCACACATAGGCGGTTTTTTTATTATCCAGCCGTGGCAGTGTGCTGTGTTGTGGTATAACCCACAGACCTCAGGGCACAGCCTTGCTGTGACTAAAGGTTTCTTTTGCCAGTAGCAGATGACAATATCATCTTTCAACACACAAAACAGGGCATTGTAAATACCCCCCACATCAGCATACCAGCCTTTTGCCACCAGCTATTTCACTTTCTCCCTGCAAAACCACAGTAAAAACACCATATATCAAATAACTTTGAATTATGATATCTCACTATATCAACGGCCAATATTTATTGATATTGTTAATTACTTTTTATATATAAAGTATGGTATAATTTTAATGTTAGGAATAAGAGGCGTTATGAAAGAAAGATACATTCTCCATTGTGACTGCAACAGCTTTTTTGCATCGGTGGAACTGCTGTCCCACCCGGATTTGTGGGACAAACCCGTGGCAGTAGGTGGCGACAGCCAGACACGTCACGGCATAGTGCTGGCAAAAAACGAAGCGGCTAAAAAATATGGTATAAAAACAGCAGAAACTCTGTGGCAGGCAAGGAAAAAATGCCCTGAACTGATTGTTCTGCCGCCTCATCACGACCTTTATACAAAATACAGTAAAATCATAAACGGAATATACACCCAGTACACAGACTTGGTAGAGCCCTTTGGCATAGACGAAAGCTGGCTGGATGTCACCAATACCTATATGCTGTTTGCCCACAGCCCAAAACGGCTGGCAGACTCACTGCGAGACAGGATAAAGTACGAAACAGGCCTTACCATTTCGGTAGGTGTCAGCTTCAACAAAATATTTGCAAAGCTTGGCTCTGACTACAAAAAGCCAGACGCCACCACAGTAATTGACAAAGACAATTTCAGGGAGATTGTCTGGCCTTTGTCGGTACAGGAAATGCTTTATGTAGGCAAAAGCACAGCCAACACCCTGAAGGAAATGGGCATCACCACCATAGGTCAGCTGGCACACACCTCGCTTTTAACCCTTGAAAGCAGGTTTGGCAAGCACGGCACAGAGCTGTACCGCTATGCCAACGGTCTGGAAGACAGCCCTGTGTCCAGCTATTATCGGGAAAAGGATGTAAAAAGCATAGGCAGTGGCAACACCTTCAGCCACAACTTAAACTCTATGGACGAGATAAAGCCTGCGCTGTTGCGCCTGTCAGAAGATGTGGGCACACGCCTGCGCCGCCACGGTATGTATGCCAACGGGGTACAGCTGACAATACGCTACCCGGACTTTACCACCTTCACACGCCAGTGCAAGATACAGTCCACCGACATCACCAGCGAAATTTACCATCGGGCGCTGAAGCTGTTTACAGACAACCGAGACCCTGCCATCACCATCCGTGCCCTTACAGTCACCGCCATCGATCTGGAAAAAGAAAAACGTGCTTCACAGCTGTCTCTCTTTGAGCCACAGGCAAGTCCCCAGCAGGAAAAAAACGAAAAACTGCAGGCGGCAATAGACCAGATTCGTGGCAAATTCGGGGATGCATCGGTGCAAAGCGCCACAGTTATGGGTGCAAAATATAAAAAGAAGCAGAACCCATTTGGAGACAAGCCCGAAAAAGGCGGCAGATGGGACAAAAACAACAGGTAAATATAGTCTGACAAGACTTTTTATAGGAGGAAAAATATGTTTAAACTTTTGAAAAACGGTCACGTTTATTCACCAGAAGACCTGGGCGTAAAAGATATACTGCTGTGGGAAGACAGAGTTATCAAAATCGGCGAAGGTCTCAAAATCCCAGAAGGCTTTGAAGGTGCTGAATTTGACCTTTCAGGCAAAATCATTATCCCTGGCATCGTAGACACACACGTTCACATCACTGGTGGCGGCGGCGAAGGCGGCTTCACTACAAGAACAAGCGAAATCACATTTGAAGAAATCGCAGAAGCAGGCGTTACAACACTGGTTGGCGTTCTGGGTACAGACGGCTATGCACGTAGAGTAGAAGACGTGCTGGTTAAATGTATGGCTCTGAGAGAAGAAGGCTTTGACTGTTACTTCCTTACAGGCAGCTACACATTCCCAATCACAACTATGCGTGGCTCCGTTGCTGAAGACATCATCTTCAACGAATACTGCCTTGGCACAGGTGAAGTTGCACACTGCGACCACCGTGGCAGCCTTATGAGATATGAAGAGTTCACACGTCTTGCAGCTGACACAAGAAACGGCGCTCGTCTGGCAGGTCTCAAAGGTGTTCTCAACATCCACCTTGGCAACTACCCAAACCCAGCTGATTTCTTTATCAAAGCCTGTGAAGAAGACATCACATTCCGTCCGCTGATTGTTCCTACACACGTTACAAGAAAATACGACGTATTTGACAGCTGTCTCAAATTCCTTGAATACGGTGGCCAGATTGACATCACAGCTGGTTCCGACGGCGATGCAAGCCAGAAATCCTACGGCTCTGTAGAAGGTCTGGAAATTATCTACAAAAAATACGGCACTCTGGACAGAGTTACAATGACATCTGACGGCAACGGCTCTGCACCTATCTGGGACGAACTGGGCAATATGATTGGCATGGGCAAAGGCTCTTCCAAAGTTCTGCTGGCTGACCTGAAAAAAGCTACAAAGAACGGTATCATCCCATTCGAAGAAACTCTGCGCACAATGACAACTATCCCAGCTGCAGTTTACGGTCTTAAAAACTCCGCAGGTAAAATCGTTGAAAACGGCACAGCTAACTTTGCTGTTCTGGACGAAAACCTTGACCTTGTGGAAACAATCCTCAACGGTAACCTTGTATGGCTGAAAGGCAAAGGCGTTGTAAGATAATTACATAGTTTAATAAAAACCCGTATGGCAATCCATACGGGTTTTGCAATAGTGAATTGATTTATAAAAAAAGCACAGCTTTCAATAGCTGTGCTTTTGTGTTTGGCAGATTGAGACAATGGGAATGAGAAAATATTAAAAGTAAAAGCACAGCCGAAAGGCTGTGCTTTAATATTTAAAATATATCGTAAATTTCTTCGCTGACATCTGGTTTTCTGCCTTTTGTCAGTATTTCCATTTCGTTTACAAGGCCGTCTTGTGTGCCGCTGACCATTCTCACTTTTACAAACACCTTGTCGGTATACTGTGTGTCCATCACCTTTGCCCCGTGGTTTGAGCAGATGTTCATCAGCTTGTCATACAGTGGGTATTCCACCTCGATTGACAGGTCTACACACAGACTGTAAGAGAGAATTTCTGCGCTGGCAACTGCCGCCTGTGCCGCCTGTGTATATGCGCGCACCAGCCCACCTGTACCCAGCAGAGTGCCGCCAAAATAGCGCACCACCACTATGATAACATCTTCCAGACCAGAATGGCGCAGTACCTCTAAAATAGGCATGCCAGCTGTTTTCTGTGGCTCGCCGTCGTCAGACTGTCGCTCTATTTTTTCATCCTTGATGATATAGGCATAACAGGCGTGGCGTGCATCATAGTGTTTTTTGCGGATGGACGCCAGAAAACTCTGTGCATCTGCCTCGGTTTTGGCGTGGGAGATATAGCCTATAAATTCGCTTTTCTTTTCGTATATTGTGTCGTGGCTGGGTGCGCCTACGGTTTTGTAATCTGCCATAAAAACTCCTTGGGGTAATAGAGTACACACAGGAGATTGAGACAATCCCCCGGTCATCTTATTTATTTTAACATAAAAAAACAGGGCGGTACAAGTACCGCCCTTGAATTTTACAGTTATAATTAGTCAACAATACCAAATTTCTTTTTGAATCTGTCAACACGACCGCCTGCATCTACCATTTTCTGTTTACCTGTGTAGAATGGGTGGCATTTTGAACAAACGTCAACGGAAATGTTTTTCTTTGTTGATCTTGTTTTGATTACGTTACCGCAAGCACATGTGATTGTTGCTTCTTCGTAATTTGGATGGATGCCTTCTCTCATTTTGTTCACCTCATTTTCAATTCGGCGGGGTTTCCGTCCCCGACCTTTCCATAGTTACCCTAAAATATTACCACAACTTACAGCCAAATGCAAGCATTTTTTATGGTAAATTAAAACTTTTTTTCGCTGTATATGTGGCTTTTTTTAACACACAGAGGGCGATGCACGGCACCGCCCCCATAGTATTGAATTGCTTTGAAATTAAGCCAGAACAGCTTTGATAACTGTGTCGATATCAGCTTTAACTGCTGTAGCTTCTGCCAGGTCTTTACCTTTGATAGAGTAGTAAACCTTGATTTTTGGTTCTGTACCTGATGGACGTACGATAACCTGATGTCCACCTTCAAGGTAGTAGATAAGGATATTTGCGCTTGGCAGGTCGATATGCCATTCTTCGCCTGTAAGTTCATCTTTATGAACCAGAGATTTGTAGTCTTCTCTTGCTACTACTGGCAGAGAACCAAGTTTTGCCAGAGGTTTGTCACGCAGACCCTGCATGATGTCTTTCATTTTGTCCATGCCGGACAGACCTTCAAATTCGTAGGAGTCTACCTTGTTCAGATAGTAGCCGAATTTTGCATAGATGTCCTGCAGAGCTTTGTTGATGGAAGAACCGATTGAACGGTAGTATGCAGCCATTTCGCTGATAAGCAGTGTAGCAACAACAGCGTCTTTATCACGAACTGCACTGCCTACAAGGTAGCCATAGCTTTCTTCAAAGCCAAGGATAAATCTTTCTTCTTCGCCTTTATCTTCCAGTTTTTTGATTTCTGTACCGATGTATTTAAAGCCTGTCAGAACGTTGATTGTTTCAACACCGTGGCTTTCTGCAACAGCATCAGCCAGTGAGGAAGAAACGATGGATTTTACCAGGATTGGATTTTCTGGCAGTGTGCCCAGCTCTTTTCTTGTTTTTGCGATATAGTCTGTCAGCAGGATACCTACCTGGTTACCTGTCAGCAGTACATATTCGTCGTTTTCTTTAACTGCTATACCTACACGGTCAGCATCTGGGTCAGTAGCAATCAGAACGTCGCCGTCCAGCTCTTTTACTCTGTCCAGACCCAGCTGCATAGCTTCTCTGATTTCTGGGTTTGGATATGGGCAAGTTGGGAAGTTGCCGTCTGGCAGTCTCTGTTCTTCAACGATTGTGATGTCTTTAAGACCTGCTTTTGCCAGAACTGTTGTTACTGGTACAAGACCAGAACCGTTAAGTGGTGTGTAAACCATTTTCATTGGTTCTTTTACGAAGATGTCTTTTCTCATCATCTGGCCAAGACACCAGTCGTAGTAAGCCTGTTTAACCTGGTCAGAAACATATTCGATTTTGCCTTCAGCCATAGCTGTTTCGAAATCAGCTTTTTTAATGTCAGCAAAGATGTCCAGCTTGTTGATTTCAGCCAGTACTTTGTCTGCAGATTCGCTTGTCATCTGGCATCCGTCTGGACCGTAAACTTTGTAGCCGTTGTATTTTGCAGGGTTGTGGGATGCTGTAATCATGATACCAGCATCAGATTTATGTGCTCTTGTAGCAAATGAAAGCATTGGTACAGGTGCCAGTGCATCATACAGGTAAACCTTTACGCCGTTTGCAGCCAGAATCTGTGCAGCAACTTTTGCAAATTCGTCGGAACGGATACGGGAGTCGTAAGAAATAGTAACCACTGGGTTTTCGTTTTCGCTTTTCAGGAAGTTTGCAAGACCCTGTGTTGCTTTACCTACTGTGTAGATGTTCATTCTGTTTGTGCCTGCGCCCAGAACGCCACGCAGACCAGCTGTACCGAATTCAAGGTTGAGAAGGAATCTTTCTTTGATAGCTTCGTCATTGCCTTTGATTTCGCCCAGTTCAGCCTGCAGGTAGTCTTCGCCTACTGCTTCACACCAGCGCAGATATTCTTTATTGTACATAATAAAAATGCCTCCATTTTTCTTAAAATTTACATACTTAATACAGCGTTTCAAACCACTGGTTTTTAAACGCAATTATACACCTTAAGAATATCATATTTATGTATTTCTATCAATTATGGTATGTAATGAAATTAGACGTTTTTATATGGTAAAATTGACTATATAGTGCATTATTAAAAATTACATAGTGTTGCACACAACAAAAAAAAGAACGGGTTTATCTCCGTTCTTTCTGTTTATCTTTATTCATTAAAACAAATATTTCTATGGCTATTATAACTGTAATAACCGGCAGTGGGAAAAATGCGCCAAAATATGCAGACCATTTGTACAGCAGGTTGTTGTGCAATACCACTATACATAGTGCAGACAGCACCAAAGTGATTGCAAGGCCTGCAACGGCAGTTATGCCTTTGCCGATTTTACCAAGATAAATACGCAAAATTAATAGCCATGCTATAACTGCTATATATGGCCACACAAGTCGGTGTGTAATATCCCGCCACATTGCAAAGTAAAAGTAAGGAAAAAGGTACACAGCCAGCAGTTTGTGGTGCTTGTATTTATTTTTCATACCCACCCATCACTCCTTTTGTCTAATTATACACTGCGACAAGTGTTGAATCAATGAAATAAATTGCAAAATATTGTCGGATGTTGTATTATGAATTTATAAATATACGAAAGGGGTGGGGATATGTTCAGCAAGATATACAGCTTTGGCGTGCTGGGGATAGAGGGCTATGTCGTCACAGTTGAAACCCATATTTCCAGCGGTGTACCAGCCTTTGACATTGTTGGTTTGCCTGACAATGCAGTAAAAGAAGCAAAAGAACGTGTCCGCTCTGCCATTAAAAACAACCACATTTCATACCCGGATACCCGAATCACAGTAAATCTTGCCCCATCTGATGTAAAGAAAACAGGCGCCGTCTACGACCTGCCTGTGCTGCTGGGCATACTTTCTGCACAGGGTGATATAGACAAAATCAGCGAAAAATACGCCTTTGCAGGTCAGCTTTCCCTGGACGGCACTCTCCGTGGTGTGTCTGGCATACTGCCAATGGCTATAAAGGCAAAGGAAGAGGGTTTTACCCATTTCTTTGTATCCTCCGACAACGCCAACGAAGCGGCAGTGGTGGAAGGTCTGTCTGTCTTTGGCATAGACCATATATCCCAGCTGATTGGCTTTTTAAACGGGCATACAGTGCTGAAACAGCATATTTATCAGCAGGTGGATATTCAGCAGGAATTTCTGGACTTTGCCGATGTAAAAGGACAGGAAGAAGCCAAGCGTGCATTGGAAATAGCGGCGGCAGGTGGACACAACGTGCTTATGGTAGGTCCGCCAGGCAGCGGCAAAAGTATGCTGGCAAAACGAATGTCCTCAATTTTACCACCGCTGACAAAGGAAGAGGCAATACAGACCACAAAGCTGTATTCCATCAGCGGTCTTATTTCAAAAAACGGCGGTCTTATTACAAAACGACCATTCCGCTCCCCACATCACACAGTTTCTGCCCCTGCGCTGACAGGTGGCGGCAACAACGCAAGACCGGGTGAAATATCCCTTGCAAACAACGGGGTGCTGTTTCTGGACGAGTTTCCACAGTTTCACAAGGATGTGCTGGAAAGCTTAAGGGCACCGCTGGAAGACAATGTGGTGACCATCAGCCGTGTCAGCTACACACAGACCTACCCAAGCAACATTATGCTGGTGGCGGCAATGAACCCTTGCCCTTGTGGCTACTACGGCACAGAAAACCACATCTGCACCTGCTCAGACACACGCCGACAGCAGTATGTCAACAGAATCAGCGGACCTATGATGGACAGAATCGACCTGCATGTTCACCTGGAAGATGTAAGCTGGGACCAGCTGACCGCACGGGAAAAAGGTGAGACCAGCGCCGAAATACTGCAAAGGGTAATGTCTGCAAGAAAAATACAGGCTGAAAGATACAAAGGTCTGGGCTTTGACACCAACAGCAATATCCCGTCAAAATATATGGGAAAATTCTGTAAAGTGACACCAAAGGGCACCCGGATAATGAAAAAGGTTTTTGACAATATGAACCTGTCTGCCAGAAGCTATGACAAGGTGCTGAAAGTGGCACGCACCATAGCCGACCTTGACGGACAGGAAATTATAAACGAAATGCATATCCTTGAGGCTGTGCAGTATCGTGATATGGACAGGGAGGTATAACTGTGCTTTTTGAACCTATTGAAATTACACTGAAAGACGGCAGAAAGCTGACTCTGCGCCCACCACAGCGGCAGGATGCACAGCGGCTGCTGGATTTCAGAATAATAACGGCAGGGGAAAGTGATTTTCTGATGAACTACCCCGAAGAACTGGCTGGCTACTCAATGGAAAAACAGCTGGCATTTATAGAGCGCATGCAACTGTCAGAAGACTTTATGGCTGTGGCTGAAATTGAGGGCAGAATCGCAGGCACCTGCCAGATTTCCTTCAACACAAGGCTTAAAACAAAGCACAAGGCTGGCATAGGCATAGCCATATTGAAGGAATACTGGGGTCTGGGCATCGGCACTGCAATGTTCAGGGAAATGCTGGCACAGGCAGAAAAACGAGACGGGCTGTTACATATCGAACTGGAAGTTATGGAAGGCAACGGCAGGGCAATGGCGCTGTACAAAAAATTCGGCTTTGAAACAGTGGCAGAAATCCCAGATGCCATCCGCCTGAAAGACGGCACAATGTTAAAACTGATTACAATGACAAGAAAGATATAAAGGTGAATATTATGAAAAAATTTATTGCATTTATTCTGGCTATGGTTATGATTATGTCTGTGCTTACAGGCTGTGGCAATGTAGGCGGTGTAAGCGGTGGTATGCCTGCAGAATTTGAAGAAGCTGGCTATACACAGGAAGAATATGACGCAATGAGCGATGAAATGAAACAGGCACTGCGGGATGAGCTGGGCATTAAAATCGACCTTGAAGAAAACAAGGAAACACAGAAACCAACACCAACACAGAAGCCTGCGGGTGCAACAGTTGCCGATGTGGAAAATGGCGGCAGCTATGTGGTAACAGTAGGCGACGGCTGGAACTATGTACAGCTGTGCTACGAAGACGGCAAACTGGTTTCCATCACAACACATTTCCAGAAAAATGACCTTGAAGAGCCTGAAATCGAAACAGTTACAGGCGATGCAGTAAAAGACTACGGTCTCTACTTTATCGACTACACACAGCCTGCATCTGTGGTGGTAAAGGCACTGGAAGACAACGGCTTTAACGGCGTATCAGTAAAAAAAGCACAGTAAGGAGCAAGCTATGTTCAGAGAACTTGTAAGAATAAAACAGCAGATGCCAATGGAAGAATGTATCAGCCTGCTGAAAGAGGAAACAAGAGGCGTTTTAAGTGTACTGGGTGATGATGACTACCCATACGGCGCACCAATCAACCATTTTTATGACGAAGAAAGCGGCAAAATCTATTTCCACGTGGGCACACAGAAAAGTCACAGAAATGACTCAATAAAAAAACACAACAAGGTTTCCCTTGCTGTGTACAATCAGGGCTATAAAAACGAGGGCGAATGGTTTTACAATGTAAAAAGTGTAATCGTTTTTGGCACAGTCGCAGTTATTGAAGACAAGGAAATTGTGGCAGATATCTCCACAAAGCTGTGCCATAAATTCGGTGTGTCACAGGATTATATCGACGATGAAATTAAAAACCATCTCCACAGAACAATCCTTTTGGAACTCACACCAGAGCACATCAGTGGCAAATATGTAAAAGAGTCCTGATTTTCCCACTTTTATGGCAAAAAAGTTTGCCTATAACACATTTTCTTTAACAAATTTTCAAATTTATAACACATTTAGCCCATATAATGTAAGTGACAGGAAAAAACAATATTCGATTTCAATCAGTTTTTAATATATATACTGTCACAGGAGGACGTTATGAAAAAATTAATTAGTATGCTGCTGTCGATGGTTATTGCAATGTCTTTCCTCACAGGTTGTGTGGATGGTGGCGAACCAAGCGGCAATCCAGACCCAACACCAGACCCAACACCTACACCAGAAGTTGTGGCAGACCCTGTAGATACAGAAGACCCTAACTATGCAACTGTCCTTGCTATGTGGGGCGATATGGACGGCTACTGGACAGACGAAGACGGCGACTATCTCCAGTTCAAGCTGGATGATGAAGGCAAGGCAGAGCTGTTTGTATACGACGATGACGGCAAGGTTGAAAAACAGCTGAAAGCAACTGCTGTAATGGCATCAAACAAAACATCCTACTACATGGCATTCAGCGGTGCAAACAAAGGTCTGTTTATCGAGCTGGAAGGCTATGGCGACGGCTATGTAAGAATTGCAGAAGAAGAAAATGACGAAATAGAATACGAAGTATTTGTATTCGTAGGCGAAAATCTGGACAAACTGCAGGATGCAATCAAAACAGCTGAAAAACTGGAAAAAGATTAATATTCAAACCCTATACTCCCGATGTACAACACATCGGGAGTTTTTTTGTGCCCGGATACAGCCACCACACCACCACACCGCCACCACCCCCAACAGCACCGCCACCGGTTATGCTGGCGGAAAATGATGGTGTGATATATACGCTGCAACCAAAGAAAAGCTCCTTTGTGTCTGCCACAGCCACTTTCTTTGCAGGGCAGAGACGTAAAAGAAAGCCCCTTTTTATATACCATTTTACCATGGTAAATTATTATCAGATTGACAGTTTATATATCGAAAAGCTATAATGTCTATATATGCGTATTTTTATGTATAGACTCAAGGAGAAAAATAATGAACACTAAAAAAATCCATCGCTTTTTATCTCTGGCAATGGCTGTTGTTATGCTGTTCACCACTGCTTTTCCTGTTTTTGCACAGGGTGAAGACACACCGCTGACAGAACAGACCGAAACAGTACAGGCAGAAGAACAGACACAGCCAGCAGAAGGCGACAATACACAGGAAGAAACCACAGAAGAAAACACAGAAGACAATGGCATTATGCTTCTGGGTGGGGATATCACACCACCAGTAATTCTGGAAGTTTCCTTCAACAGCCTCAACGTATCTGCAAACGACAGATACCTTTACCTTACAGTAAAAGGCTATGACTCAGACGGCAGTGCCTTCAGCACACAGCATTCACACCTTGGCTTCAACGTGCCAAACGTTATGATGCCAGACGAAGGCGAAGGCAGACTGGCTGAAACCATCACAGACAACGGTGACGGCACATACACTTTCAAATTCTCTGTAAGAGACAACTGGTATGGTCCATTTACTGTACAGAGTATTGTTATCGGCGACGAATACGGCAATGTTGTGTGGCTGGATGCACACGATGACCAGGGCAACCCACTGTATACTGGTAATATCGACAAAGCTGTTTCAGGTATCACTGCTTCCAACATTACTCTTGATGGCAGTGCACAGGATATTTCCATCAACCTGACAGATACAGTTATGGAAGTTTTCTATGACTTTGAAGCTGACATCACTCTGCCACAGGGCATGGCTTTCGGCGGCGGCGAACAGATGAATGTTGTTTACAAAAACCAGAACAACTACAGAACAGAATTCAATGCTGATTATGATGTAAACACTGGTAAAATTACATCACGCCCAAGTGCAGGCCATGTTATGGAAGAAGGCACTTATGAAATGGTTGGTATCATTTTTGATGATAAATACCTTGATATCAACGGCACAGCACCAAAAATCACAGTTACAAGAACACACACAGACAGAACAGCCCCTGTTGTAACAGAAGCATGGGTTGAACTGAACGGTACTACTACAACAAACGGCTTTATCGCACAGCACAATCAGGACACAGTACGCGTGTATGCAAGAGTGGCTGATGCTTCTGGCATTGAAAGAGTAGAAGTAAACTTCCAGACAAAGCACCCATCCTACTCAAACCCATGGACACTTACTCTGGATTTGGTACAGGGCTATACAGACCTTTATGTTGCAAGACTGCCACTGGAAGACTATAACGCTACAGTATGGTATATTGACGACATCTATGCATACGACGTGTACTTCAATATGGTACCTGAAAGGGATTTAAACCCATTCTTTATCCTGCGTGACAAAGATGGCGACACTTCTCTGCCAGTGATGACATGCTACACACTGGACATCAATCGTGGCCCTGAAGGTGAAAGAACATATATCGAAGACACAATGTTCAATGTTGATGCCATCACATCCATCAACGACATTCTGTCAGCGGCAGGTGTACAGCTGGGTGACATCGATATCCCTGCAGGCAGAACATTCACAGGCTTCCTTGTAGACGACCAGTTTATCCCTGGCGCTACACCTGCAGACGCCGCCAGCAAGGTATTTGCATTCAAAGGCTGGGGCGAACATATCACAATTTCACCAGTGTACGATATGCTGGTTGTGGAATTGATTACACCATACATTATCCAGACACCAGATGGTTATGCTGAATACATCGAAAACAGACAGCTGCTGACACTTAACCACGGCACAACTGTACAGCAGGCTATCAATTCTGTAAATCTTTCAGGTCTTGTACACCACCCGGACTGTGTACTGGACAAATATATGCTTACAAGTGATGAAGACCCTTCATACCCAATTACAGCACACCGCACAGCTATCTGGTACGAAGCAGTTTACTCTTCATTCCCAATTTACGGCGCTTATTCCTACATCGATGAAACTGGCGCAACAGTTTGTGAAGAAATCAGACTTACTGCAGCTACAGGCGACACAAATCTGGATGCACTGGCAAAAGTAAAGGCAGAACTGGACAAACTTTCTTTAAATCATACAGATGCCTACGGCGCTATGACAGGCTGGGAACCAGTGCCAAACTGGTATATGGATTGTCCTGATGAACAGGTAAGCCCTGGCCAGTATATTGAATACAAGGCAGTTTATGAAAAGAAAGAAATTACAGCAGCCGTTTCCTACATCGACGACAACAACGAAATCATAAACAGAACACTGGGTGTTGTCGTTCTGCCTTCCTCTGCTACATATCAGGACGTTCTGGACTGCTTTGCCGCTGAACTGAACGACTGCACTCTTTCAACAACATTTAAATTTGCTGGCTGGGCTACAGACGGTGAATATACAGATGTGGTAAACACTGATTATGTAACCTTTATGGCCCAGTACGAAGAATACCCTGTAAGACTGGAATACACATACTTTGATGCAAACGGCACACAGAAAACAGATGTGCTGGACATCACAGTACCAGCAGGTGCCGATATGGAAACTGTTTTTGCACAGTATGCACCTGCAACACACGATTCAGGCAGAGTTTTCCTTGAATGGAAGCTCCTTGGTGACAGACCAGTATTCAGCCAGCCACAGGCGGCAAACCTTTCATACACAGCTGCCGCAGTATATCAGGGCGAAGAACCTGTGTTTGTAATGATGCCATATATCAACACAAATGGGGAAAACCTGTGTATTCAGGCTCCTGTTTATGTAAATGCCGCCCTGCCTGACTGGAACTCTTCACAGGCAGAAATCGACAGCTTCACAGCATTGCTGACAGCTGCTGTATGCGCTGAATATGCACAGGACAGCAAATACCCATACACAACATTCTATCAGCCGCTGATTGAAGAAACTTTCAACTTTGACGATATGAATGTTCTCGGCAATTATATGAAAGCTGGCAACATCATGCTGCTGCCAGAAACAGCCAAAACAGAAATCACATTTATTTACCCAGACCAGACCACAGAGGTAAGGGTGCTTGACTCCTGGTCAGTCTACACTCTGCCAGCAGATTACAACGGCAACGCTGTAAACTGGGTTATCCAGCATCCGTTTACATATGACGAGCTTACAGGCGGTGATGTATCAGACGCTTTCCCTACATACGTTGTTGCTGTAGCATCCTATGCAGGCACACCAGCACCTACACCTACACCTACACCAACTCCAGGTGTTACACCAACTCCAAGCACTACTCCAACTCCAACTCCAGGCACTACACCAGCACCTGTACCAACAGCTACACCTGTACCAACAGCCACACCTGTACCAACAGCTACACCAGCACCAACAGCTACACCTGCTCCATCAACAGCGGTTGAACTGGATGCCACAGCAGAAAAACAGGTTATCACAGATGTGACAAATGCGGCCAGCGGCACAACAGTCAAGGTTGATATGACAGCAAATGCCAGCGGCAAGACAGCTACAGTTGTTACAAAGGAAATGCTGCAGGCGGCACAGGACAAAGACGTTACTATCGAAATGGATATGGGCGACTACAGCTGGTCAATCCACGGCGAAGATGTAAAGGCACTGGATGATATCCACGATGTAGACCTTGAGGTAACACTGAACACAAATGCTATCCCATCCAGCACTGTACAGGCTCTTGCAGGCGGCAAACCTACACTTCAGCTCAGCCTTACATACAGTGGCGACTTTGGTTTCTCTGCAGACCTTACAATCAATGTGGGCATGCAGTATGCAGGCCAGAATGTAAGCCTGTACTACCACGACAGCATGGGCAAGCTGGTATTTATCGACAGCAGCCCTGTAGATGTAAATGGCAATGTTTCACTTACATTCACACATGCATCAGACTATGTTGTGATTGTGGATGAAGAAGTTACACAGACACCAGATGCTGACACTCCTGCACAGGACACACCACAGCAGGAAGAAAAAGCATCAGGTCTGCCAGTATGGGCTATCGCCCTTGGCATAGTGGTTGTTATCAGCACAGTTGTTGCAGTGGCAAAACGTAAAAAAGAAGACTGATAACAGTCCTTTATAGCTACCATTGACAGATATAAAACACCCCCGCTTTCAAAACAGGCAGGGGTGTTTATTTTTACAGGCGAAAATATGTCAGCGGCAGAAAGAAACAGGCTGAACAAAGCAGTAAAAAAAGCTGTGGGGTTTCCCACAGCTTTTTCTGTTTTATTTTCTCTTATTGTCTTTTTTGTTTTCGGTGTTGTTTTGTTTTTCAGGGTTTCGCATTGTCAGTGAAATACGTTTTTTGGCTGTATCCACAGACAGCACCCACACATCCACAACATCTCCTACCTTTACCTCTTCAGATGGGTGGCGGATATACCTGTCACAAATCTGGCTTAAATGTACCAGACCGTCCTGATGCACGCCGATGTCCACAAATGCGCCAAAGTCGATTACATTTCGCACAGTGCCTTTCAGCTGCATACCAGCCTTCAGATCTTCCATATCCAGTATATCTTCTCGCAGGAGAGGGCTTGGCAGGTCATCACGCATATCCCTGCCAGGTTTTACCAGCTCTGCAATAATATCCTTCAGTGTAGGCACCCCTGTGTCCAGCTGACTTGCCAGCTTTTCAATGCCTATTTTTTCAGCAGCCTGTGGCAGATTTGTAATTTTGTCTGTGCCTATATCGTCTGCTGTGTAGCCCACAGCCTCCAGCAGTTTTTTTGCCACATCATAGCTTTCCGGGTGAACGGATGAAGAGTCCAGCTTGTCTTCAGCACCAGGAATTCTCAAAAAGCCTGCACACAGCATATATGCCTTTGGTCCCAGCTTGCTTACCTTCAGCAGCTGGTTTCTCTTTGTAAACCGACCGTTTTCTTCCCTGTATGCCACAATGTTTCTGGCTGTTGTCTTGTTAAGACCAGACACTCTTTCCAGCAGTGGTGCGCTGGCTGTGTTCAGGTCTACGCCTACTGTGTTTACACAGTATTCCACCACGCCGTCCAGACTTTCTTCCAGCCTTGCCTTTGGCATATCGTGCTGGTACTGGCCCACACCTATGGATTTAGGGTCTATTTTTACCAGCTCTGCCAGTGGGTCCTGCAGTCTGCGGCCGATGGAAACAGCGCTTCTCAGTGATACATCAAAATCCGGGAATTCAGCCGCCGCCAGCTTGGAGGCAGAGTATACAGATGCACCAGCCTCGCTTACTACCATATAGCTTACTTTTCTGTCAATTTCCTTCAGCATACCAGCCACAACCATTTCAGTTTCCTTGGTGGCTGTACCGTTGCCGATGGAGATAATGTCAACATTGTGCTTTTTAATCAGGCTTTTCAGCTTTTTCTTTGCCAGGTCTTTGTCGTGATTTGGCAGTGTCATATAGATAACACCTGTTTCCAGCACCTTGCCTGTGGCATCCACCACAGCCATTTTACAGCCTGTGCGGTAGCCAGGGTCCAGTGCCAGACACACCTTGTCCTTTACAGGCGGTACCAAAAGCAGTTGGCGCAGGTTGTCGCCAAACAGCTTGATAGCGCCTTCGTTTGCCGCCTCTGTAAGATTGTTTCTTATTTCTGTGTCAAGGGATGGATGTATCAGTCTTGTATAGCCGTCTGCAATGGCTTCCTTCACCACGTCAGCACATTCATTTTTGCCTGTGATATATATTTTTTCAATTTCGCTGATGGCTTCCTGTGGGTCAACTGTAATGTTTACTTTCAGAAAATCTTCTTTTTCACCACGGTTCAGCGCCAGCACCCTGTGGGATGCAATTTTGTTTACAGGCTGTGAGAAGTTGTAATACTGTGTGTAAACGCTTTCTTTTTCTTCATCGCCTTTACTTTCCACCACGCCTGTGCGGTTGTACAGCTTTTTCAGTACTGTGCGCACCTGTGTGTTGTCAGACACATCCTCTGCAATAATATCCATTGCGCCTTTCAGTGCATCTTCCGCTGTCAGTACACCCTTTTCTTCGTTTATGTACAGCGGCAGAAGGTCAGCCAGCACAGTTTTCTTATTCTGCTCCAGAATAGTTTTTGCCAGTGGTTCCAGCCCTTTTTCCTTGGCAACAGAAGCCCTTGTCTTTCTTTTTGGCTTGAATGGGCGGTAGATATCTTCCACCTCTGCCAGTGTCACAGCGTTGGAAATGGCTTTTTCTATTTCCTCTGTCATTTTTTCCTGTGCCAGAATGGAAGAGTAAACCTCCTGTTTTCTTGCATCAAGGTTGCGCAGATAGGTCAGCCTGTCAGAAATATTTCTGATTGTCTGGTCGTCCAGCTCGCCTGTTTTTTCCTTTCTGTATCGGGCGATAAACGGAATTGTAGCCCCTTCGTCCAGCAGTGCCACTGTGTTTTCAGCCTGCCATGGTTTAATGGAAAATTCACTTGCCAGCACACTGTTTATATTGGTGGCAAATATTTTTTCCTGTGTTGTGATTTCGCTCATAATAGCTCCTTTTTTATACAAACCAATGGGACGGCGTTTCCCGTCCCTCTGGGTTATTGCTTTTTATTTTTTCTTGAAACGGTGTACATATATACCATATACACCGCCCAGCCACAAAGGGTAAGTGCCCTGCCTGTGTCAAGGTATGGTGTTGTGTATTCAAAGGTGATGGTGTTATCACCCTCTGGCACATACACAGCGCACAGTGCATAGTTTACCTTTTCTATCTCTGCCTCTTTGCCGTTTACACAGGCGGTAAAGCCCTCGTCATAAGGCACAGAGAAGAAAACAAGGTTTGGCTGGTTAAGATTTATTTTACATTCAAAGCCGTCGCTGGTCTGGTTGAAATAATAGCTGGACATATTCTTTCTCTTGGTCACATCCATAATGTATGTGGTGTAGGTATAGTCCTGCAGTTCAGCCGGTGTAATTTCTTCCAGCGGCAGACTGTATTTGTCCAGCACCTCTTTATCCACTGCCACAGCACGTAAAAGCACGTTGCCACGGTTTGTGGCGTCTATGCTTTCGAGGGCAGAATAGCTTACATATTTATCATATGCAAAACCCATTGAGATAAAGTTTGTGCTTTCATATATATTGTATGGGTAGGAATGGTTTATAAGTGTGTAGCCGTACAGGTCAGACTCTTCTTCAAAGTTTGTCACTTCCCAGTTTGGCATAACCAGATATTTCACACTTAAAAGGGTGCGCAGGGCATACATATTCCGCCCGGGCTTTGAAGAAACATCCCTTTTAACCCCTACACTTGGGTAAAATTCCATAATGGACGGGTTTACGGTACTGTTGAAAAACTGCAGGCAAGGCACACCAGTGAACAGGCCCAGGTTGTCATAGCAGTTGTAGGTGTCCATACGGTAGTTTTTCACCTCATCATCAAAGCCGAAATTTTCCAGCACGTCATAGTTCTGTGGCTTATACAGCTGGTCAGCATTCCACTGTGGCATCTTTGTCAGCCCCATATGCAGTGTACCAGACAGCATTATCACAATCAGCGCACCGCTGGTCAGCTTCTGTGTATAGGCAGGCCTGTCCTTGTAGTTGCTTACCACCACATACACCAGATAAAGTGATAAATACGCCACAAGAATGTTCATCCAGTAGGTTGCCACCTGTTCAGCCAGCCCCACAAAAAAGCTGTCGCCGTTTTCCACAGGTGTAAGTCCGAAAGGCACAAGCACGGCTGTCAGTATTGCTGTATATTTAAGCCCGTGGTAAATCTGTGCTTTTTCCATGGCAAAGCTCTGCATATTCATAGCCGCCAGCATAAGCACAGGCATATAGAACCAGCGTGCGTAGTAGGATGAGTTGAAAGCATAGAACATGCTGTTCAGCACAGGCACAAAGGCACACACAATGCTGATTATAAACACCCTGTAAAAGCTGGAGTTCCTGCGGTATCTGTTAAATACAAAAAGCCCGAACAGACCACCGAATGCCACAAAGGCAGACATACTTGTCCATTTAATCAGCCCCTCGGTAAAAAGTGATGGCATATATGGCACATCAGGTGGCAGAAGGGCAGACGCCAGAATGGAAAAATATTGCTGTACATTGCCATACAGCCACAGCCCAAAGCCAGAAAGGCTCTGGGAAACACGTGGGTTTTCCATAACCGAAACTGCCGACGGGATAAACAGTATTATCCCCATAAAACAGCCCAGCAGTGATTCACCTGCAAGGGTGAAAAAATCTTTTTTATTTACCTTGTATTCCTTTGTCCACACCTTGCAGCCAAAGTAGATAAACAGAAAAACCACCTGTCCGATAAAGAAAAAGTAGTTGTTTACCAGATTCAGCGCCACAATCAGCGGGAACACGCCTTTTCTTTTGTTGTAGACAAATTCGTCCAGCGCCCACAGAAGAAAAGGAAAGAACACCACCGACTCTACAAAGTGGTTAAAGAATATATTGTATATTGAAAAACCGCAGAAGGTATAGACCAGTGCGCCCACCATGGCGTAGTTGTCATTTTTTGCATATCTGCGCAGATAGCCGAAGGTCCCCACATTGCCCACTGCAAATTTAAGCATAAGCAGATAAGGCATCACATAAGGTATGGCTTTGTATGGGAAAATACAGGACAGCCAGAAAAACGGGGAGCCCAGCAGATAAAAGGAAAAGCTGTTTATCACAGAAGAGCCTAAATCTATTGCCCAGCCCCAGTTAAGGCTGCCGCTTTTCACCATCTGATTCATATACATATAGAAAGGTATCTGCTGGCTGTTAAAGTCACCTGCATAGGTGAAGAACCCTTTGTCTATGACAATGTATGGGATAAACAGGCAGAAAGCTGTCAGAAACCCCAGCAGAAATGCTTTCAGATAAATATGTTTCTGAAAATATTTTTTCAATTTTTACTCCTAAATTTTTGCCAGCTCGTCCAGACACAGGCTGTAGCTTGCCAGCATATTTTCCATAAAGTATTTTACTTCATCCATATCCATGTCACACAGTGACTGGTATGTGGTCTTGTATGCACTTTCAAACTCTTTGTTGCCGCTTTGCAATTCTTCCATACATTTTGTCAGTGCACATATTTTGTCTGCCGCTTTCAGCAGTTTCTTTTCATATTCTGTCAGACAGTCACCGCTCATATATGGGTGCAGGCTGTCTCTCACAGCAGGGTCGCTGGTTTCCAGCAGCTTGTTCACAGCGTGGGACTCTATTGCTTTATAGGCTGTCATAATCTGTGGGTTGTTGTATTTTACAGGGGTAGGCATATCACCAGTAAGTATTTCGCTTACATCGTGGTACAGTGCCGCCACCACAACCCTTTCGCTGTTTGTGTTTCTGCCGAATTTATTGTTTGCCACAAGGCACAGTGTGTGGGCTGTCAGCGCCACATCTGCTGTGTGCTGTGCTAAATCCTCCTGTACGTTCTGTCGCATCAGGCTCCAGCGGGGTATATATTTCAGTCTTGCCAGCAGGGCGTTGAAATTAAACATTTCCGTTCTCCTTCAGCACTTCATTTACCAGATTTTTTGCATCTTCAAAAACAGACAGGCTGTTTGTGAGGAATCGCAGATGTGCCGCACCACGAAGCCCCTTCATATACAGTGCCGCCTGTCCACGTGCCTTTTTCATACCCAGCACTTCGCCGTTTACCTCGCACAGCTTTTCTATATGCCACAGCAAAAGTGCCATTCTTTCTTCCACAGTAGGCTCTTTGTCTATTGGCAGACCAGCCAGTGCCTGATTTATCTGTTTAAACAGCCATGGGCGGCTCAGCGCTTCTCTGCCCACCATTACAGCGTCACAGCCTGTGTAGTCCATCATTTTTACCACATCCTGTGGTGTGGCTATGTCACCATTGCCGATAACAGGTATCCTGACAGCATTTTTCACACTTTTTATGGAGTCCATATCAATGCCCGGTGAGTACATTTCCTTTCTTGTACGTCCGTGCACTGTGATAAAGTTTACCCCCACAGCCTCAACTTTCTGTGCCAGCTCCACACAACTGATGCAGTCATCGTCCCAGCCCTTGCGCATTTTTACGCTGACTGGTGTGCCGTTGGCATTTTTTACCACAGTTTCAGCAATCTTTGCCGCCAGGTCTGTGTTTTTCATCAGGGCACTGCCAGCGCCGTTGCCTGTGATTTTAGGTGCAGGACAACCCATATTGATGTCGATAAAGTCTGGTTTGCATTCCAGCGCCAGCTTTGTGGCAGGTTCAAAATCCACAGGGTCAAAGCCAAACAGCTGTATGCCGTATCTGCCTTTATGGTCCCAGGTTTCCATCAGTTGCCTGCTTTTTTTGTCTCCGTAATACAGGGCACGGGCAGACACCATTTCGCTTACTGTGAACCCAGCGCCAAAATCGTCTGCCACCTTTCTCATAACTATATCGCAAAAGCCTGCCATAGGTGCCAGCACGGCTTTGCTGTCTATATTAAGTCCATTCAAATTCATTTTTTCACCATAATAATTTTTTTAGTCTATATAGTATACCATAAAATATTAAAATGTGGTATACTATATTAATTAGAAGATAAATATTACAAAATTTATATATAAGGAGAATTTTATGAAGCTTTTAGCACTTGATGGCAACAGTATTGTAAACCGTGCCTTTTTCGGTATTAAATTGTTGACAACAAAGGATGGCCAGTATACAAACGGTATCTACGGCTTTCTCAATATTCTTCATAAACTGGAGCAGGAGGTAAAGCCAGACGCTGTGGCTATTGCCTTTGACTTAAAGGCAAAGACCTTCCGCCACGAAATGTACTCAGAATACAAAGGCAACAGAAAAGGCATGGCAGAAGAACTGGCAAGCCAGATGCCTATACTTAAAGAACTGCTGACAAACCTTGGCTATGTGCTGGTGTCAAAGGAAGGCTACGAAGCTGACGATATTCTGGGCACCCTTGCCCGTGCCGCTTCCGAGAATGGTGATAAATGCTTTATCGCCACAGGTGACAGGGACAGTCTCCAGCTGGCAAATGAAAATGTAAACATCATCCTTGCCACAACACAGTTTGGCAAAGGTCAGAACACACTTATGGACACAGATGCCATCAGGGAAAAATACGGTCTGGAAGTAAACCAGCTGATTGACCTGAAAGCGCTGATGGGTGATACCTCTGACAATATCCCCGGTGTAAAAGGTGTGGGCGAAAAAACAGCGGTATCCCTTTTGCAGAAATTCGGCACACTGGATGATATTTATGCAAACCTTGATGACCCGTTTATCAAAAAAGGTGTACGTGCCAAGCTGGAAGCAGACAGGGAAATGGCATACCTGTCAAAACAGCTGGGTACCATCTGTACCACAGCACCAGTGGAAACTGATATTGCCAGCTATGTAAAAAATGCAGGCAATATGGCAAAAGCCGGTGAAATGCTGGCAAGTCTTGAAATGTACACAATGATAGACAAATTCTGTGGCGAAAGCCAGCTGTCCTTTGAAACAGCGGCAGAGGAAACAAACCTTGACACAGTGCAGATTACAGCTTTTACAGCCACATTGCCACAGGCTGTTATCTGGCAGGATGGTGACAGCTTCCTTGCCACATGGGATAAAACTGTGGAAAAGCTTTCTGCAGACAGCCCTGTGCTGAAAGCATATCTTGAAGATGCCACAAAAGAAAAAATCGCCTTTGATGTAAAGGCGCTGTATAAATTCTGCTTTGAAAAAGGCATAGTGCCACAGAACATCACTTTCTGTCTTACATTGGCGGCATACCTTACAAATCCATCTGCATCCAGCTATGCAAAGGATGTACTGCCCATGGCTACAGGCGCAGAAAAAATGTTTGAATGTGAAGACGGCTTTGCACCTTTTGCACACAGCTGTTACACAATTTTAAAGAACAATATCGAAAGAGACAATCAGCAGTCCCTTTTATACGAAATAGAAATGCCACTGGCTGAGGTGCTGGCAAATATGGAGCATATCGGCTTTGCAGTGGACAAACAGGGCATAGTTGATTTTGGTGTAAAGCTGAAACAACAGCTGGCAGACGACCAGCAGAAAATCTACGATATGGTAGGGGAAACCTTTAATATCAACAGTCCGAAACAGCTGGGACACGCCCTTTTTGAAGTACTGGGCCTGCCAGCTGGCAAAAAGACAAAGACAGGCTATTCCACAAATGCTGAAACACTGGAAGGTCTGCGCAAATACCACCCTGTAATTGATGTTATTCTCAATTACCGCTCATATCAGAAGCTTAACTCCACTTACGTAGAGGGCTTTATAGACAAAATTCAGCCAGACGGCAGAATTTACTCCACCTTCAACCAGACAGAAACACGCACAGGCAGAATTTCTTCCAGCGAACCAAACCTGCAGAACATTCCTGTGCGCACACAGCTTGGCAGTGAACTGCGCAAATTCTTTGTGGCAAGGCCAGACCACATCCTGCTGGATGCTGACTATTCCCAGATTGAACTGCGAATTCTGGCACATATCAGCGGTGACAAGGTTATGAGCGAAGCCTTCCTTAACGGCGAGGATATCCATGCCCGTACAGCCAGTCAGGTTATGAAACTGCCTATGGAAATGATTACACCACAGCTGAGAAGCCGTGCAAAAGCTGTAAACTTCGGCATTGTTTACGGCATCGGTGCATTCTCTCTGGCAAAAGACACAGGTATGACTGTGAAAGAGGCAGATGCCTTTATCAAAGACTATCTGCACAATTTCAGCGGCGTTTCTGAATATATGGACGCCATCACAGCCTTTGCAAAAGAACACGGCTATGTAAACACACTGTACAACCGCAAACGCCTGTTGCCAGAAATCAACAATTCCAATAAAAATGTGCAGGCACTGGGTGCCCGTATGGCTATGAACACACCTATTCAGGGCACAGCGGCTGATATTATCAAAATCGCAATGGTAAAGGTATACAACCGACTGAAAGCAGAGGGCCTGAAATCACAGCTGGTTTTACAGGTACACGACGAACTGATTGTAGAAGCCCCTCTGGACGAAATGGAAAAAGCGGCGGCTATCTTAAGCTACGAAATGCAGAACGCCGCACAGCTGTCCATCCCGTTGAAAGCCGATGTAAACAGCGGCGAAAACTGGTATATTGCAAAGGGTTAACAAAATGAAAAGTATAAATCTTGAAAATTTAAAAATAGAACCATTTTCAATAAACCATATTGAAGATGTAACCTCTATACATTCAAAGGTTCTGGATGGGTGGAGTATGAAAGGTCTTATCGGTGACCTTGCCAATCAGTCAACTGAAAGTTATGTGGCAGTGTATGAAGACAGAGCAGTTGCGTTTTGTTCATTTATAGCCACAGATGATGCTGAACTGGTGTTTATATGTACACACCCTATGTGCCGCAGACAAGGCATCGGTGAAAAACTGCTGGTTGAAGCTATCAAGGCTCTGCCAGCAACAGTAAATTCAATAGTTCTTGAAGTGCGCAGCCAGAATGAACCAGCTATAAAAATGTATGAAAAAATGGGTTTTATAACCCTTGGTAAACGCAAGAATTTCTATTCTTTCCCGGAAGATGATGCCATTGTTATGGAGCTTATCAAAGGCGGAGTAATGGAACTGAATTGATATACAAAAACAGAAAGGAATACAAATGTATATACTTGGAATAGAAAGCAGTTGCGATGAAACAGCTGCCTCCATCGTAAAAGATGGCAGAGAAATAGTATCAAATATTGTATATTCACAGGTGGAAGAGCACGGTCTTTACGGTGGTGTTGTGCCAGAAATCGCATCCCGCCGCCATATCGATGCCATTAGTGAAGTAGTGCAGAAAGCCTTTGACGAGGCAGGTCTTACGGTGAATGATATGGACGCCATTGCCTGTACCTATGCACCTGGTCTTATCGGTGCACTGCTGGTGGGTGTAAACTACGCCAAAGGTCTGGCTTTTGCCGCAGACAAACCACTGGTGCCTGTACATCATCTCCGTGGACATATTGCCGCACTGTACCTTACACACCCAGAGTTGAAACCACCGTTTATCTGTCTGGTGGCTTCTGGTGGCCACAGCCATATTGTAGCAGTGGACGACTACACAAAATTCCGTGTAATCGGCAGAACCATTGACGATGCTGCTGGCGAAGCCTTTGACAAAGTCAGCCGCACCCTTGGTCTTGGCTACCCTGGTGGTCCAGCCATTGCAAAGGCGGCCCTTACAGGCGATGTAACCAGATACAAACTGCCTACACCACATACAGAAAACAAATATGATGTCAGCTTTTCAGGTCTTAAAACAGCTGTTATCAACATCTACAACACCAATAATATGAAAGGTGAAGAAACTGATAAAAACAGCCTTTCAGCCGCCTTTCAGGAAAAAATCTCCCAGATTCTTTCAGACAATCTGGCAGGTGCCGCCGCAGAATTCGGCTATGACAAGGTAGCCATCGCAGGTGGTGTATCTGCAAACAAACGCCTGAGAGAACTTATTGTGGAAAAAATCGGCAAAAAGCAGTTTTTTGCACCTGTTATGGACCTGTGCGGTGACAACGGCGCAATGATTGCCGCCCAGGGCTACTACGAATTTATAAACGGTCGCCGTGGCGGTACAGACTTGAACGGTGTTGCCAGCCTCGCCATAGATTTTGATTAAAATCTTGACAAACATATCAAAACAAGTACAATATAATTATCTATGTAAAATAAAACAAACTTATTTTTTAAGGAGAAATATTATGGATAGAGCACAGCTTATCGAAAAACTTTTTGCAATCGTTTGCAACGGTCTTGACCTTGATGCTGACGAAATCAGCCTTGATGCAGACCTGCGTGAAGATTTTGACGCAGACAGCCTTGATATGGTTGACCTTATCATGGACATCGAAGATGAATTCGGCGTTGAAGTACCAGACGAAATTCTTGATAAACTTGTTACAGTTAAAGATGTTGTAGACTACATCGAAGAAAATATGTAATACTATGCCCTTATAGCGATATAAGGGCTTATTTTTTAAAAAATGGAGGAAAATTATATGGCTTTTATGTCTTATGACCCATGGGCAGGCATCACCAGCAGAAATGGTGTACCAGGGGATGAACTGGTAGCTGGTCTGCAGAAATCTATCAGACGTGCCGATTTTGAAGTGGCTGTAAGAATAGCATACGAAATGTATATCACCAGCGAACAGTTTGAAGATAAACTGTGGCGCCGTCTTACAATTATTTCCTGTGAAGACATCGGCTTTGGCAACCCTTATGCAGTGTGTGTTATCAACAAACTGGACGAAGCAAGAAAACAGTTCAGATACACAGACGGTGACCGTCCGCTGTTCTTCTTCTATGCAATCCGTTATCTGTGCGCCCAGCCTAAAGAACGCTCTACAGACTGTCTGAAAAACCTTGTTATCAAAAAATTTGAACAGGGCTATGTACCAGAAGTACCAGACTATGCATACGATGTTCACACAGCAAAAGGTCGTGCAAAAGGCCGTGATGTTATGCACTTCCTTGATGTTTCCAGCCGGGTTACACCTCTTATGGAAGGCTATGATGATACATACCGTCTGAAATTCAGAGAAATCGTTAAAAACGAAATCGAAAACAACATTCAGCCTAAACCAGGCTCATTTGAATACACAATAGATTAAGGAGGCAAGACTATGGCTACAACAGATACATTTGACCCTTGGGGCAGCATGAAAAGCAGAAATGGTCTGCCTTGTGATGAACTGATTGCAGGTGTGCAGAAAGCAATCCGTCATGCAGATTATGAAATCGCCATCGATATGGCTTACGAACTTTATATCACCAGCGAACATCTGGAAAACAAGCTGTGGCGCAGACTCAACGCCATTGCTGTTGAAGATATCGGCTTTGGCAACCCACGTGCTGTGGAAGTTATCCGCAACCTTGACATCGCACGCCAGAAATTTCCATATTTTGACGGCGACAGACCATACTTCTTTATGCACGCTATCCGTTTCCTTTGCGCACAGCCAAAGGACCGCTCCACAGACTGTCTGAAAAACATCGTTATCAAAGAGGTTGAACAGGGCGCAGTTTGCGAAATCCCAGACTATGCATACGATGTACACACTGTAAAAGGCAGAGCAAAAGGCCGTGACATCATCCACTTCCTTGACGAAGCAAGTAAAGTAATGCCAGTTATGGAAGGCTATGACGACACATACCGCCTTCAGCTGAAAGAAGTTATCAAAGAAGAAATCAAAAACGATACAAAACCACTGCCAGGCTCATTCACATACAATGTATGGCAGGCATAATCAAAAGATAAACAACGGCCCCCTTGTGCAAAGGGGGCTGTTATTTTTTAACAAAAATGACTGGGGGATTGCCCTTATCAAAAATATTGTCAATTCATTACATTTTTGCTAAAATAATTCTATAAATATTTTACGGAGCTAACTATGAAAACAGTTTTAATCACAGGCGCATCTGGTGGCATCGGTACCGCCATAGCAAGAGAAATGTCTGCCGCTGGCTACAATGTGGCGCTGACATACAATAAAAACAGAGAAAGCGCAGAAAAACTGCGGATAGAACTTGGCAATGCCTGTGCTTTCCACTGCGATATTTCTTCCTATTCTTCTGTGGAAAATCTGTACAGTGATGTGCTGGCACATTTCGGCACCATCGACGCTGTGGTAAACAATGCAGGTGCGGCATACACAGGTCTGTTGCAGTATATGAGCGAAGGTGAAATCCTCTCTCTTGTAAACACAGATTTAAACGGTGTTATCTACTCCACACGCTTTGCCGCTGATTTAATGGTAAAAAAACACGCAGGAGCCATTGTGAATATTTCTTCTATCTGGGGTGTGGTGGGCGCTTCCTGTGAAGCAGTGTACTCTGCCGCCAAAGGTGGCGTGGTAACCTTTACCAAAGCCATGGCAAAGGAAATAGGTCCGTCAGGCGTTCGTGTAAACTGTGTCAGCCCTGGTGTAATTAAAACAGCTATGCTGGACCAGTACAGCCCAGAAGATTTGCAGGCACTGGCAGAGGAAACCCCTCTTGGCCGCATCGGCACACCTGAAGATGTGGCAAAAACAGTAAGATTTTTAATCAGTGACGACTCCGCCTTTATCACAGGCCAGAATATTGTGGTAGACGGTGGGATAAGTCTGTAAACCAGATAAAAACACAGCCGCAACCCAAAGTTGCGGCTTTTCCATTTTCAGATGGTGGAATTTTAACGGGGAAATGGTATAATGAAATCAACAAATCAGGAGGTGGAAAAATGACACTGGGACAGAAGTTACAAACATTGCGAAAGCAGGCAGGTATGTCACAGGAAACACTGGCAAACCAGCTGGAAATTTCCCGTCAGGCTGTTTCGAAATGGGAACTTGATACAACCCTGCCAGAAACAGAAAATATTATCAAACTGGCAAAGCTGTTCAATGTATCTTTTGATTATCTGCTGGATGAAAATATAACGGAAATCAACGAAATAAATCGGCACCAACCAGATACTGCAAAACACAGCAAACCAACATCATTTTATATCTTCACAATAATCGGTGGTGTGTGTGCCTATTTTGGAATAAAGTTTTTTGTGGTTTTGCTTCCATTGTTACCTACGTATTTACCACAGATAATATCCTCAATCATATCTGGGAAACCTTTGAGCGATTTGTTGCCTACAGCCTATGCCTACACTGTGACCGCCTATACACCAATTATTTTGCTGTGCGGTGCAATATCCGCAATATGCTTTTATATGGCAAACAAAATCAATAAAAAATAACCCAAAATCACAGCCGCAACCCAAAGTTGCGGCTTTTTTATGTTCAACAGGTAAATAAAATTTATAAAAAATACAAATAGCCTATTATATTTCTAAATACTGTGATATAATATTACAAAATCCGACAAAAACAGGAGAAAATTGTAATGAGTATTGTAGTAATGGGTGCAACATTTGTTGACATCAAAGGCTTTCCGGTGGACGCATATATCCCAACAGGTCGTAATGTAGGCTATATCGAGTATGTACACGGTGGTGTTGCCCGTAACGTAGTAGAAGACATAGCAAACCTTGAATTAAGACCAACATTCCTTGGTATCGTAGACGAATCACCTCTGGGTGCAGACGTTGTGAAAAAACTGAAAGACCACAAAGTAAACACAGAGTACATCATGACACGCCCTGACGGTATGGGCACATGGCTGGCAGTTTTTGACAACAACGGTGACGTGGCTGGCTCTATCTCTGTTCGTCCTGATATGATGCCTCTGGTAGAACTGCTGGAAGAAAAAGGCGACGAAATTTTCTCCAAAGCTTCTTCAGTTGTTTTTGAAGTTGACCTTGAAAAAGAAATTGTAAAAGCAGCCCTTGACCTGTGTGAAAAACATAATGTAAGGGCATACAGCATGGTTTCCAATATGTCCATTGCCGCAGAACGCCGTGATTTCTTACAGCGCTTTGAATGTTTTATCTGCAATCAGGGCGAAGCAGGCATCCTGTTCCTTGACGATTACAGCGACAAAACACCAGAAGAAATGGCAGACATCCTTGCAGTTAAAATCAAACGGGCAAACATTAAATCAATGGTTGTTACAATGGGCGAAAAAGGTGCAGTTTATGCCACTATGGATGGTATGAAAGGCATATGCCCTGCAAGAAACGTTGCAGTTAAAGACACAACAGGCGCAGGCGATGCATTCTGTGCAGGTGTTGCGGCTGGTCTGACATACGGCAAAACACTGCCGGAAGCTATCGAAATCGGCTCACATCTGGCAGCATCCGTTATCACATCCAACGAAAATGTATGCCCACGCTTCCTGCCAAGAGAAGTAGGCATCGAAATCGATGTTGTTGACTGATTCAAAAAATATACCACCTGCTTTACACAGGTGGTTTTTTTTATATATTTTAAAATTATAATTGTACATTCTGTAAAAATATTGTATGATAAAAGGTAGAGAAATTTTATAAAGGAGAATTTTCAAAATGGTAAGACAATTTCTGGCTATCGCCATAGCTTTCTCTCTTATGCCATTCTGGACAAAGAAAAAGCTTGGTTTTGGTCCTATGCTTATTATCACTGGTGTACTGCTCAGCCTTATCGGTGGCGTGGCACCAATGACTATGGTAAACAACTTTATCGGTGTGTTTACAACACCATCCACACTTAAAACAATTATCATTGTAGTTATCGTTGGTATGCTTGGCAGTCTGATGAAACACTACGGTATTCTGGATAAAATTGTTGAAACACTGAAACAGCTTATCAGCAGTTCAAAAGCTATCATCACTATTCTGCCAGCTGTTATCGGTCTGCTGTCAGTACCGGGCGGCGCATCACTGTCCATTCCTTTTGTTGACAAAATCGGTGACGATATGGGCATGACAGGGGAAGTACGCAGTGTTATCAACCTTTCTTTCCGTCACATTGCAATGTTCCTGCTGCCTACAAGTACAAGTATCATTATGGTGACAACTGTTATTCCAGACGTTAACCTGTACGGCCTTATCGCAATGAACCTTGGCTTTGTTATCCTTATGCAGCTTACATCCTATTTCCTGTATGTAAGAAAATTTGAAGATATCAAAAGCGAAACATCTGCAAACAAAGGCAAAGCATTTGCAAACCTGATGATTTACCTTTCACCAATCTATATGGTTGTTGTGTTCAACGGTGTGTTCGGTATCGAAATGTACATCAGCGCTATGCTGTCTCTGGTGCTGATTCTGGTTCTCTGGGGTCTGAAAGATGTCAAGACATACGCACAGGTAGCATACAAAGGCATCAGCGTAAGCACATTCACAATGCTGGTTGGCGTTTACTTTGTACAGAACACAATCAAAAGTCTGGACGGCGTTATGACAGGCTTCAACACTCTGTTCAACAATGCTTCAGGCTTCAGCATCCTTCTTGTTATCGCTTGTGCGGCTGTTCTGTTCGGCCTTACAACAGGTCTTTCAATGGTACCACTGGGCATTATTCTGCCACTGGTAAACAACCTGCCTATCTCCGTTGAAATGAAGCTGATTTACTGCTTCTTCATCTATGTATGGAGCTTCCTTGGCTACTTCTTCTCACCACTGCACATGTGCCAGCTGCTTACAGTAAAACACGTTGGCTGTGGCAACGGTCCTGTTTACAAAGAATATTCAAAGCTTATTCCTTGCCTTATGGTTTACAGCTTTGTACTGTTCTACCTGTATTCATTCCTGTTTGCATAATAACAATATAATTAAAATGCCATTCCAGGCAATCTGTTGCAGGGAATGGCATTTTTGTTTCTGTGGTTTGAATACAAAATTATTTCTTTTTCATATTGAAAAAACATATGCTATTTGGTATAGTGAAATTATAAAGAATTTATATGAAAGAGGTATTTATCCATGCGCAAGATTCCTGTTATTATCGACTGCGACCCAGGTGTAGATGACAGCTACGCTATCGCTCTGGCACAGTCCAATCCAGAATTTGAAATCGTTGCACTGACAGCTGTTGAAGGCAACGTGCCTGCAGTGCTTACACGCTATAACTGCCTGTGCCTTGACGAAACATTTGAAATCGGCGGCAAAGTTGCCTACGGTGCAACAGTTCCACTTGTAAGACCATATTTCCGTGAAGAATCAGTTACACATGGTGAAGGCGGTGTAGGTGGCATCCAGTTCCCAGAACCAGCAAAACAGCCTGAAGAAAAAGCTGCCTGGGATGTTATCTATGAAGAAGCTGTAAAATACAATGGCGAGCTGGTACTCTTTGCAGTAGGTCCGCTGACAAACATTGCGACAGCACTGCGCAAATACCCAGACCTGCCAAAATATCTGAAAAAATTCGTTATTATGGGCGGCGGTACATTCGGCAACGTTACAGCTACAGGCGCAAAAGCAGAGTTCAACATCTGGGTAGACCCACTGGCTGCAAAAGAAGTATTTGAAAAGCTGGAAGTTTATATGGTTGGTCTCAATGCTACACACGCTGCAGCAGTAGAAGAAAAAGACTTTGACGAAATGATTGAAATCACTGCAAAAGGCACAAACAGAGCATCAGACTTCCTTAACAAGCTGACAGTTTTCTCAAAAGAAAACAGCTTTGGCCGTGGCGAAGACAACAACGTTATCCACGATGCACTGGCAATCGCTGCTGAAATCAACCCGGATGTAGTTAAATTCGAAAAATACTATGTATGGGTAGAAGACAGAGAAATCGAAAACGTAGGCGAAACAGTTATCGATTTCAAAGGCGAAGCAGGCAAAGAGCCAAACTGCTGGGTAGCTATGGATGTAAACCAGCCACTGTTTGTTGAAATGATGAAAGATGTCTGCAGATATTATGCTGAAAAATAAGTAAAAAGTAAAAGGCAGGGAATACCCTGCCTTTTTATTTTGCATTGCTTTGATTTAATTTAATTGGTTTAACTGTTCGGCAATATCAATAAAAAATCACCACTGAAAGTTGCGGTGTATGTAAATAAGTGATATAATATTCACGTATGAAATCTGCCTATGGCAGAAAACGTAATAAAGAGGAAACCTATATGAGTAATAAGAACGAAAAAGCATATTCATCACAGAATGCAAAAGATGTATTTGCCAGACAGAAGGCGCGGTTTGCACTTTCTGAAGAAGAACAGGCTCTGGCAGAAAAAATGGGTCTGGCAGATAAAGATTTAAGTTCATTTGATTTTTACGCTGAAGAAGATGAAAGTGAAAATGAATACGAAGCAGATGGCCTGGCAATAGACGGCTATACTCTGGAAGATGCTGTGTATGCTGACACAGACTCGCTGGAAACTTATGATGAAAAACTCAATCTTAAACCAGTTGTGGACGAAGCTTTGGATTTTCTTATCGATGCTATCAATAATGAACAGTATAGCAAATACACAATGGATATGAGCGAAAAGCTGTTGCTTATCGCTTGTGGTGCAGACCTGGTGCAGGCAGTTATATGCTGTGCAAAGCATCTGGCAGAACACGAAATGGACCATGAGAATTTAGACAGCACCAACAGACGGGGTACCACAGGGGAACAGTTGAATTATGAGCACCGTCTTATGCAGATTCTGAAAAGATGTACTTCAATGGGGGTAGACACCCAGACAACTCTTGCCTATGAAATGCACCTGATTGAAAATGAATATACAATGGTGGACAATCTTTTTGTGCAGACTGGTGCCATAGCTGATCGTCTGGAAGAGGCAAACAAGGAAAGAATGTACTGGGACGGTATTAATTATGACCCAGAGGTTTTGAATACTGTATTTGAAATTGTAATTGAACATTACAAATATGTGTCCAATGCGTTCTATTATATTTACGAGGATATGTTGAACTTTGTGTCAAAATATCTTAATGTGGATATTGTGCTGAATGACAGCGGCAGATACGACCGGGAACTGTCCGTAATATGCAGAGCAAAATATGAAGCATTTGGTGATGAATTCTATCCTTTGCCTGGGGATGAAAACAGAGTTTATGTGCATGAAAAAGAGCAGCCAAAGGACAAACCGCTTCCAAAATCTAAAATAGACACAGATGTACAGGAAAGTTATTCAACCTTTTTGGAATTAAAAAAATACGAAGCAAGCAGCAGAAAACGCGCATCTATGATAGCTTCCTGTGTTGAATTATTGAAATCATTTACCACGGATGATGACAATGTGGTTTGCTACTGTGAAAAGCTTATGATGATGGATGATAAAAGACAGTACGCAGACACAATTGCAAAGCATAGGCTGACATATGATTTATTTAACGGTAAAAGCTCATTTGCTGTTCATCTTGGTAAAAAGGTAAAAAGTTACGGATATGCAAAGGACAGAGTGAAAGAAGAACAGGAAAAAGAAAGAAAACCTTTATTTCAGAGTATACCTGGTGAAGAACTGGTTCTGGCTGCAGTATTCCTTGTACTTACTTTGGCATTGACTCTTACTCCATTGGGTATTTTTGAAAAAATATTTGAAACTGTAATGAAGGTGATATACGTAATTGTAATTATTGTATGTCTCCTGACTACAGGGGTGGCGGCTATATTCACAGCACCTATTTGCATAGCTATTATCAACTTCTGTCTTGGTATTTTTGAAATTTTCCCGAACCCTCTGCTGGCAGTAAAGATTACTTTTATGCTTCTCTTTGCTCTTGCCGCATATTTGTTTGGCCAAAGTACTATAAGCTGGCTGAAGGAACCTGCGGAAAAGCGCAAGATTATAGAGCAAAAAAACGAAGATATGGCAAAAATAAAGGCAGAAGTTCAGCCTTGGCTTGAAGAAATTCTTGCCTATGTAAAAGAAACAGATATGCCTGTAGAAATAGTAAAATATTACGAAAGAATGAAGGCGAAATTTACCGACCAATAAAAATAATAAAAGCGAGGGCAACCTCGCTTTTATTATTTAATGAAATATTTTACTGGCATAAAATATGAAATAATACTGACGCATTATGAAATATCCGGCAAAGCTGGATATGAAATGTTTTCTGCGAAAACATTAAGGAAAAATGGCCAGCAAAGTTCGCCTTATCATACATAAAAAAAGACGGGGTGGACACCCCGTCTTTATTGTTACGAGTAAACCGTAAGCCGTGTTCTGTATTAAACGATGATCTATCTAGACTTTATGTTGCCATAAAGTTCAAGCCTCCTCCTGAGAGCAGCAGGACCACTTATGCTCTACTGTCGGGAGTTGCTGCGGATAAGGTTTACATAGCCAGTGTGTCTCCACACTGCTGGTGAGCTCTTACCTCACCTTTCCACCCTTGCTACGTCGAAACAAACTTCATATCAATCATTTTGCCATAAATGGCAAAATTCAATCATTCCGTTAGTTTCTCCTTTTCCCCACAAAAACTGTTGTTTTTGCGGGGGCCCCATCTATTAAAGAGGCCTAGCGGTATATCTCTGTTGCACTATCTCTAAGGTCGCCCTCGGCTGACGTTATCAGCTATCCATGTCCTGAGCAGCACGGACTTTCCTCACGGATGTACTTGCATACATCCCCGCCATCGTATGTTTTACTCGTAATTGACTTGTTTAAAAACCATCTGTCAGTCTGTTGCCGTCAGCGTCTGTGTCTATACGGCCTGTGAATATGTACAGCGCCTCAATCAGCGCCCACACACTGCTGAACCAGCCAAGGAAAAACACATACATCAACAGATGGGCAATGCCCCTTTTGGTGTATCCCAGATAAAAGTCGTGGGCACCTATACTGCCCAGTACAATGGCCAGTATACCGGCAATCAGTCTGCTTTTTGGTCTGGTCATTATGCTGTTGTAGCCTTCATTCAGTTTATCAATAATGGTTTCTGTGCGGTATTCACCACGTTTTACCTTCTGTCCACAGTTTGGGCAGAAAGCAACATCATTTTCAAGACAAACTCCACAATTGGTACAATACATAGTTTTCCCCTTTCTATGGTTTGCGATTTAATAGTTTACCATATCTTTTAAATTAATTCAACACAAACTTTGTGTTAAAATTGAGAAAACAAGGTTAAAATTTAATAAAATTGCTTTTTGTGTGCTTTTTATGGTAAAATAAAATTTAATGCCGAAAGGAGAATATTATGAATTTCAAGTTTACAGTAAAAGAAACTGAAGATAAAATGCGCCTGAATATATTTCTGCGCCAGAATGGTGTAAGCGCCGCCCTTATCAAAAAAATAAAATTTCTCCCGGCTGGCATTATGGTCAACGGAGAAAAGAAAAACACAGACTATCTTCTGTCAGCAGGGGACAGTGTGGAGATAAACACCTCTGATGAAGAGATGGACTCCACCGTTATTGTACAGCAGGGTCCTCTGGACATTGTGTATCAGGACGATTGCTGTATGGTGGTAAACAAGCCTTTTGATGTGCCATGCCACCCGTCTTTCAACCACCCTACAGACACCATAGCAAACTATTTTATGGGCTACTGGCAGAATTTCGGTGAAAACAAAATCTGCCGCATCATTAACCGACTGGACAAAAACACCTCTGGTCTGGTGCTTATTGCCCTTGATGCCCACAGCGCCGAAAAGCTGAAAGGCAAGGTGGAAAAAACTTACACTGCCATAGCACAGGGCAGATTTGAAAAGGACTATGACATCATCGACCTGCCTATTGCAAGACAGCAGGAGTCTATAATCACCCGCTGTGTGCGAGAAGACGGACAGCGTGCCGTAACAGAATACTGGGTAAAAAAATCCACCCACCAGTTTACACTGGCGGATATCCGCCTGCACACAGGGCGTACCCACCAGATAAGAGTGCATTTTTCACATATAGGTCACCCGCTTGCAGGGGACGATTTGTACGGCGGCAGTCTGGAATTTATCGGCCGCCACGCACTGCACTGCTCCAGCCTTGAATTTATTTCCCCAGCCACAGGAAATCAGGTGACAATATCAGTACCTTTGCCACAGGATATGGCTATTCTGGCTGACAGAATATGAATTTGTGAAATATTGGCTACAAAACAGTAAAAATTTGGATTTTTTCTTGAAATATAGCGTAAAAAAATATATAATTTAATATTGGGTAAAACTGTTTACCCTTAATTTAAAGAAAAGGAGAGGGATGTATGCCATTGAAAAGCAAAGAAAAAGCTAAAAATAATGGAACAGAAAAGTCAGGCACAAAGCTGAGCGCAATGTTCAGAAGATATAACCCTGACAAAGTTACTGTAAAAGGTTTAAAGAACTTTTTCAAACTTGTTTTTTACAAAACAGGTTATGACATAGAAATTGCCACAGGTAAATTGGGCAAAAAAATAGGCTATGCTGCTGATGCGGTTGCAGAGCTTGTAATCGGTTCCTTCAGAACAGCAGTAAAATTCCTTGATAAACTTGTAGATACAATCCTTGATGACTTGGGCGAACCGCTGGATAAAATCGGCAGTGCTTTCACAAGCATCGGTTTAATTATAAAAGAAGCAAAAACAGACAAAAGCCGCAAGGCTGGTAAAGAGGTAAGAAGATATATCAGAGAAGGTCTTGTGAAAAACAAGGTTCTGGCAAAAACTCTTTACTACTACACTCTGCCTGTAGTTACAGGTGCGATTTTCTGTGTGGTTGTTTCCTCTGCACTTTCCAGAGAATATGCGCTGGAAATCAGTCTGGACGGCCAGCCAATCGGCGTTGTTGAAAATTACACTGTACTTAAAAATGCAGACAAAATCATTTCAAACAAGCTGGTTACAACAGGCGAACAGACATGGGAACTTGACTCTGAAATGAAGATTATTTCCCTTGGCAACAAGCAGCCTGTTTCAGAAAGACAGCTGGCAAACAATATTCTTTCCGCTTCAGACGAAAATATTGTGGAAGCCACAGGTCTGTATGTAAACGGCGAATTTATAGGCGCTGTAAAAGATGCCACACAGCTGAACGCCGCCCTCGATGCTATGAAAGCACCATACGAAAACGGTGATGAAAACAGGGTGGTTTCCTTTGTACAGGATGTAAGCGTTCTGGACGGTATCTTCTTTGCTGACACAGTTGTACCAGACCAGCAGCTGGCTACACTGGTAAGCAGTGAGGTAAGCGGCGCAAAATACTACACAGTAGTTTCAGGCGACTCCCCATGGAACATCGCCAAAAAGAACGGCATCACAACAAACACACTCTATTCACTTAACCCTGACAACAACTTCAAGGGTCTGTGGCCAGGGGATGTGCTGGTGGTTGGTGCTTCTGTACCGTTCCTGCAGGTTCAGTACACAGAAAAAACAACACGTCAGGTAGAAATTCCATTCACAAGAAAAACAGAGAAAAACAACTCCATGACTCTGGGTACTACAAAGGTATCACAGAAGGGTGAGGTAGGTCTCAAGGAAGAGCTGGTGGAATCTGTTTACATAGACGGTGTACTGCAGAAAGAAACAGTTATCCAGTCCACAGTTCTCAAAGACCCTGTGACAGAAATCACACAGCAGGGTACAGTATGGAACGGCACTGTTATTCAGGGTGGTAACGGTAAACTGGTATGGCCTACAGGCGGCGGTTATGTTTCCCGTGGCTTCGTTGGTCAGTATCCAGCCCACAACGGTGTTGACATTGCTGGTCCTATCGGCACATACATCTTTGCGGCTGACAGCGGTGTAGTTACAAAAGCACTTTACACTAACGTAGGTTATGGTATATACTGTATCATTGAGCATGGTGGCTACCAGACACTTTACGGTCACTGTTCACGTCTGCTGGTTTCAGTAGGTCAGCAGGTACAGCAGGGCCAGATTATTGCATACATGGGCTCTACAGGTAACTCCACAGGTCCACACCTGCACTTTGAAGTAAAACGTGGCAACACACGTTACAACCCATACAACTGGTTCTAAATTATAAAAAAATAAGTCCTGTCCGCCTGTCACGGGCGGTCAGGTCTTGGCATATAATAGCGTATATAATATATATGCTACAAAAACACAAAAAATTCCCTTTATTGTCAATGTTTACTTGCGGGTATAATGAGTAAAATAATAAGGTTAATTTAAATTCAATTTTTTTATATAAATTTGTTAATTGGTTCCAAAGGAGAAATAATTTGGAAAAGTATATTGTTAAGGGCGGTCAGCCTCTGAAAGGCGAAGTATATATCAGCGGTGCCAAAAACTCTGCTGTTGCACTGCTTCCTGCCACAGTTCTTGCAAACGATGTATGCATTCTGGAAAATGTGCCAGACATCAGCGACATCCGCAAAGAAATCGAAATCCTTAAAGAAATGGGTGCAAAGGTAAGAAAAATCAGCCCATCCATTCTTGAAATTGATACATCCACCCTGGACACAACAGTTGTGCCAATGGAGCTGGGCGTTAAGTTCCGTGCTTCCTACTATTTCCTTGGCAGTCTGCTGTCCCGTTTTGGTAAAGCCAGCGTGCCAATGCCAGGCGGCTGTGACCTTGGCGCAAGACCTATCGACCAGCATCTGAAAGCATTTATGGCCCTTGGTGCAGAATATAATCTGGACTATGCCATGGTAAATGTTTCTACAGATGATTTACAGGGTGCCCATGTGTTCTTTGACACAATTTCAGTAGGTGCTACAATCAATGCTATGCTGGCTGCAGCAATGGCAAAAGGCACAACAATTCTGGAAAACGTTGCAAAAGAACCACACGTTGTTGATGTTGCAAACTTCCTCAATACAATGGGTGCTGATATCCGTGGTGCAGGTACAGACGTTATCAAAATCCGCGGTGTTGAAAAAATGCATGGTGCAACATACACAGTTGTTCCAGACCAGATTGAAGCAGGTACTTTTATGGTTGCAGCAGCAGCTACAAGAGGCGATGTGATGATTAAAAATGTTATTCCTGAACATCTGGAATCCATCACAAGCAAACTGCGTTCAACAGGTGCAATCGTTGAAGAATTTGACGAAGCTGTACACGTTATCGGTGTTGATGAATACAACAGCACAAACATCAAAACAATGCCTCATCCAGGTTTCCCAACAGACCTGCAGTCTGTAATGGGTGTTCTCCTTTGCCTTGCAAAAGGTACATCCATTATTACAGAAAGCATCTGGGACAGCCGTTTCAAATACTGTGACGAGCTGAATAAAATGGGTGCCAGCATTAAAGTGGAAGGCCGTGTGGCTGTGTTTGAAGGTGTAGACAAATTGAGACCAGCACCTGTAAAAGCAACAGACCTGCGTGCCGGTGCAGCACTTATCGTGGCTGCTCTTACAACAGAAGGTCAGAGTGAAATTACAGAAATCCAGCACGTTGAACGTGGCTATGTGGATATTGTAAAGAAAATCCGTGCACTGGGCGGCGACATCGTAAAGGTGGATATCCCAGAAAACGACCTGCTGAAAAAAGCATATTGATAAAAACAAAAAGCGGAGTGCTGGCATCAACACTCCGCTTTATTAAAATAAAAGGACTATAAATGGCAAGATATATTTCTCTTTATTCCGGCTCTTCAGGCAACTGCTCTGTTGTGGAAGAAAACGGAAAGTTTATTCTTATAGATATGGGCAAATCTGCCCGCCTTACAAACAAAGCTCTTACAGAACTGGGACTGGATATCAAAAACCTGCAGGGTATTCTGGTAAGCCACGAACACACCGACCACACCGCAGGGTTGAAGGTTTTTCTGAAAAACCTGCGTGTGCCTGTGTACACAGGTGTGGCAACTGCCGACTATCTGACATACCACGACTTACTGCCTGCCCACATCGACATATACGATGCTGACTATTCAGGCTTTGATATAGGTGATTTTCACGTTAAAGGCTTTGAAACACCACACGACTCTGTGTGCTGTATGGGCTACAGAATAGCCACTGCCAAAGGCAGAAAAATGTCCATTGCCACCGACCTTGGCTGTGTCACAGAAGAAATATACAACAATCTGAAAAACGTTGACCTTGCAGTAGTAGAGTCAAACTACGATGTACACATGCTGCAGGATGGTCCATACCCATATTATCTGAAAAGCCGCATTGCATCAAACCGTGGACATCTGTCCAACGACCAGTCTGCACAGACAACACTGCGCCTTATTGAAAGCGGTGTAAACAAAATCCAGCTGTGCCACCTGTCAAACAACAATAACACACCGTCTCTGGCACTGGGACGGGTGCAGAAAGCCGCCACAGACAGCGGTATAATCATCAGAAACGAAGCACAGGTAAAGGTAAACCGCCGCCACGAAATCACATCTGATACAGAGTTTTAAGGAGAAATTATGCAGAATATCACTATAATCGCCATGGGCAAAGTGCAGAAGGGCTTTCTGTCTGACGGCTGTAACGAATACATAAAACGTCTGAAACCAATGTGCAACTTTAAGCTTATTGAACTGGACGACGAGCATCTGCCTGAAAAAAACCTTAACCAGACACTTATAGACAAGGCACTGGAAAAGGAAAGTGTAAAAATTCTGGCAAACATCCCTAAACAGAGCTATGTAATCACCCTTTGTATCGAGGGTAAACAGCTGTCCAGTGAACAGCTGGCTGAAACCATAGCACAGAAAGGTGTGGAAGGCTTTTCAAACATCTGTTTCATCATCGGCTCAAGCCACGGTCTTCACGAAAAAGTAAAGGCGGCAAGCCAGCTGAGACTGTCTTTTTCCAAAATGACATTCCCACACCAGATGGCAAGACTGATTGCACTGGAGCAGACCTACAGAGC
>JAZQYH010000059.1:0-6593 GCA_045633415.1 Oscillospiraceae bacterium
TATATTTTTTGGTACGCTCCTGAAAATAGAAAAAGGAGATAAAACAAAATGAAAGAACTGGAAAAAATCTACAATCCTAAACGGGTTGAAGACAAAATCTACTCCATGTGGCTGGAAAACAAATATTTCCACACAGAAATCGACAAAACTAAAAAACCTTACACAATTATGATGCCTCCTCCAAACATCACAGGTCAGCTTCATATGGGCCACGCTCTGGACAACACTCTGCAGGATATTTTCATCCGATATAAGAGAATGGCTGGCTACTGTGCACTGTGGGTTCCTGGCACTGACCATGCTTCCATAGCTACAGAAGCTAAAATCGTTGAAGCTATGGCTAAAGAAGGTCTGACAAAAGAAATGATTGGCCGTGAAGCTTTCCTTGAACGTGCTTGGGAATGGAAAGAAAAATATGCGGGTCGCATCGTTGAACAGTTGAAAAAGATGGGCGTGTCCTGTGACTGGGACAGAGAAAGATTTACAATGGATGAAGGCTGCAGCGAAGCAGTTAAAGAAGTATTTGTAAACCTTTACAACAAAGGTCTTATCTATCAGGGCGAAAGACTCGTTAACTGGTGTCCACACTGTCTTACATCTATTTCTGACGCAGAAGTAGAATTCTCTGAACAGGATAGCAACCTGTGGCACATTCGCTACCCAATCAAAGACAGTGACGAATACATCACAGTAGCTACAACACGTCCAGAAACAATGCTGGGCGACAGCGGTATCTGTGTAGCACCAGATGATGAAAGATACACACACCTTATTGGTAAATTTGCTGTTCTCCCACTGGTAGGCAGAGAACTGCCAATCTTTGCAGACAGCTATGTAGATAAAGAATTCGGTTCAGGCGCAGTTAAAATGACACCTGCACACGACCCTAATGACTTTGAAGTAGGTTCACGCCATAGTCTTGAACTTATCAAATGTATGAACGACGATGCTACAATGGCAGACTGGACAGGCAAATATGCTGGTATGGACAGATTTGCTGCAAGAAAAGCTATCGTTAAAGACCTTGAAGAACAGGGTAACCTCGTAAAAATCGAAGCACACAAACACAATGTTGGCACTTGCTACCGTTGTCATAATACAATCGAACCAATGATTTCAAAACAGTGGTTTGTAAAAATGGAACCTCTGGCAAAACCAGCTATCGAAGCTGTTCGTTCAAACGAAACAAAATTCGTTCCAGAACGTTTTGACAAAATCTTCTATCACTGGATGGAAAACATCAAAGACTGGTGTATTTCACGTCAGCTGTGGTGGGGTCATAGAATTCCAGCTTGGTACTGTCAGGAATGTGGCGAAATTATCGTAGCAAAAGAAACACCAACAGTATGTCCAAAATGTGGCTGTACACATCTTCTGCAGGATGAAGATACACTGGATACATGGTTCTCATCTGCTCTGTGGCCATTCTCCACACTTGGCTGGCCAAATGAAGACAGCGAAGACCTGAAATTCTTCTACCCAACAAGCACACTGGTAACAGGCTACGATATCATCTTCTTCTGGGTTGCAAGAATGATTTTCTCTGGTGTTGAACATATGGGCAAAGCTCCATTTGACACAGTTCTTATTCACGGTATTGTTCGTGATGCCAATGGTGTAAAAATGAGTAAATCTTTGGGTAATGGTATCGACCCACTGGAAGTAGTCGACCAGTATGGCGCAGATGCTCTGCGTTACACACTGGCAACAGGTTCTTCCGCTGGTAACGACACACGTTACTCTGATGATAAAGTAAAAGCATCCAGAAACTTTGCAAACAAACTGTGGAATGCTGCACGTTTCATTCTTATGAATGTTGATGGTGAAATTCCAGCTGGTCTGCCAGAAAAACTGGAACAGGAAGATAAATGGATTCTTTCTGCACTGAACAACACAGCTAAAGCTGCAACAGAAAACCTTGAAAATTTTGACCAGGGTCTTGCTGCACAGAAAGCTTACGACTTTATTTGGGACCAGATTTGCGACAGATACATCGAAATTGCAAAAACAAGACTTAATTCTGATGATGTTGAAACAAAACACAATGTTCTCCGTGTTCTTGTTTATGTAATGAACGGCGCACTGAAACTTCTGCACCCATTTATGCCATTTATCACTGAAGAAATTTATCAGGCACTGCCAAACAACGAAGGCAGCATTATGATGAGTGCATGGCCAGAATACACAGAAGAACTTAACTTCGAAAAAGAAGAAAAATCTCTGGACAGAATCTTTGCACTGGCTAAAGAAATCCGTGCTCTGCGTGCAGAACTTGGCGCACACCCAACAAACAAAACACATCTGATTATCGAAACAGAACATACAGACGACTTCCAGCAGGGTCTGGTATTCGTGGAAAAATTTGCATTCTCCAAAGAAACACAGATTGTTACTAAATTTGAAGGCGATGCAAAACAGTTCTCACAGATTGTTGTTGAAGGTGCACGTGCATTTATCCCAACAGGCGACCTTGTTGACAAAGAAAAAGAAACAGCTCGTCTTAACAAAGAACTGGCAGCGGTTGAAAAAGATATTCAGATTATCTCTGGTAAACTGAACAATCAGGGCTTTATGGCTAAAGCACCACAGGCTGTTGTAGACCAGGAAAAAGCTAAACTGGAAAATGCTCTGGGCAAAAAAGAAAAAATTCTTGAAAGCCTTGCAGCTCTTAACTAATTGAATAACATTACAGGCGGAGCATTGCTCCGCCTTTTGTTTTATAGTATAATATTAATAATACATATTCAAATACTAACAGGAGACCTGTATGAACGCATTGGTAGATATAACTGGTATTGTTCTGGAAACTGACAGACTGGTATTAAGAGAATGGAAAGAAACTGACTTGAACGACTTTTTTGAATACGCCAGTGTAGACGGTGTTGGTCAGATGGCTGGCTGGCAACCACACAAATCCATAGATGAATCAGCTACAGTATTGAAGATGTTTATAGACGGCAATAAAACTTTTGCTGTTGTATTGAAAGAGAACAATAAAGCCATAGGCTCCATAGGTGTTGAAAAATTAAGCACTGAAATTGCTGGCTATGAAAATCTGGTTGGCAGAGAGTTAGGCTATGTATTAAACAAGGATTACTGGGGTCAGGGGTTAATGCCAGAGGCAGTAAAGGCTGTAATAAATTATTGCTTTGATGTAGCAGACTGTGACTATCTTCAGTGCAGTTGTTCACCAGTCAACACACAGTCAGCCAGAGTAATGGAAAAATGCGGATTCCGTTTTGTAATGGATAAAATGAGAACCCTCTCAGACGGTAGCTGTCGAGTTTCCAAATACCATGTACTTGATAAGTAAAGAGTAAAATAAAATTTAAAAATAATAACTTGATATATAAAGGAAGAGATAATATGACCTATAAGCAGGCAGTTGATTTTATACACTCACGCCCAAGATTAAAAGATAAAAACAATCATCTTGCTTTACGCAAATTGCTGGATTATCTGGGTAATCCACAGGATAATTTAAAATTCATACATATTGCAGGTACCAATGGCAAAGGTAGCTGTGCTGCAATGTGTGCCAATGTACTTAAAACAGCTGGCTACAAAGTTGGTCTTAATGTTTCTCCTTTTGTTGTGGACTTTACAGAGCGCTTTCAGATTAACGGAGAATATATACCAAAAGACAAACTCACTGCCATTACAGAAAAAATCAAAGTTTATCAAGAAAAAATCCTTGCAGAAGACGGTCTTGAACTTCTGGAATTTGAAATAGTAACAGCACTGGCATTTTACTATTATAATCAGGAAAACTGTGATATTGTTGTTCTGGAAGTTGGCATTGGTGGTCTTACAGACTGTACAAATGTTATCAAAGACAGCCTTGTGTCCTGTATTATGAACATCAGTTACGACCACACAAATGTTCTGGGCAACACTCTCTCAGAAATTGCATTCCAGAAAGCAGGTATTATAAAACCAGGCAGGCCTGTTGTCTGCTATCCTGCACAGGAAGCATCAGCACTTGAAACTATCAGATCAGTGGCTGATGGTAAAAATTCACCATTTGTTCTTCCTGCACTGGAAGATATAAAAACCTCCACAGCAGGTTTTATGGAATCTGTGCTGAAATACGATGGCAAAAAAATCAGACAGGCATTTACAGGCGTTCACCAAAGCTATAATGCCACAGTTGTTATTGAAGCTATGAAACAGCTTCGCGGTTATGGCTTTGATATTTCTGATGAAGATATTGTAAAAGGTATAGAAAACACCAGATTCCCAGCCCGCATAGAAGTTATCAGTAAACAGCCATTGATTATTCTTGACGGCGGACATAATATAGACGGAGTTACAGCTCTTTTAAATGTATTGAAAGAAAACAATATCACAGGCCTTACAGCAGTGTGGGCGTCCCTTTCAGACAAAGAACCAGAAAAAATCATCCAGATGATGACACCATATATAGATACACTGTACACAGTGCCACTTCATGGCGCACGTGCTCTTACACCACAGCAACTGGCTGATATGGCACGCCCATATTTTGAAAATGTACACACTGCAGACAGTGTAGAATCAGCTATTGATAAAGCGATGGATAATCTGAGCAGCGGCTTGCTGGTATTTGGCTCCCTTTACCTTGCATCAGATGCGAGAAATCATCTGATTGATAAGTTCAATTAAAAATAAAATAAATATAAAACACCTGTGTATTATGCACAGGTGTTTTTCTTTTGCCACAAACCGACATAATTTTTATTATATGTATATTAATATAATATAAACATTTATATAAACACCAATGGACAACCATTAAAGGAGTATATATGACCAAAGTTGAATTTTCACAAGATAAATCAAAACTGATTGTTTTTCTCCATGGAGAGATAGACCACCATGGCGCACGGCAGGTCAGGGCAGAAATTGATAACCAGATTTTAAGGTGTATGCCTAAACTGGTGATAATGGATTTTTCCAAAGTTTCTTTTATGGATTCTTCTGGTATCGGTCTGGTGCTTGCACGTTCCCGCTTTTGTACAGACTGTGGTGCCACTTTGTATGTGGAAAATGTGGACAGACAGATGAGCAAAATTTTATCCCTTGCAGGCATCAGAACAATACAGACTACTAATATCTAATCAGGTGCAATTATGACAAACGAAAATTATTTTAAAATATCCTTTCCATCACGCTCAGTTAATGAATCTTTTGCCAGAATGACAGTGGCGGCTTTTTGTATGCAGTTTGACCCTAATATCGAACAGCTTAATGATATAAAAACTGCTGTCAGCGAAGCAGTTACGAATTGTGTCGTACACGCATACCCAGACACACAGGGCACTATATACATAACAGCTAAATTAAAAAATAATATCCTTACAATTTCGGTAAAAGATAAAGGCGTGGGTATATCCGATATCCCACAGGCAATGCAACCTATGTATACTACTGACACAAAAACTGAAAGAGCGGGGCTGGGCTTTGCTGTAATGCTTACCTTTATGGATAAAGTAAAGGTTTATTCAACCCCGAGCAAAGGAACAAGAGTTGTTATGACTAAAAATATAGGATAGGTATATTTATGTCATTGGGACTTAAAGAAATAAGCAGAGAAAAATTTATAGAATCAAATCTTGGTCTTGTACATTCCTGTGCAAACAGATTCAGAGGCAAAGGTATAGAGTATGAAGAATTATATGCTGCAGGTTGTGTCGGCTTGGTAAAAGCCTATGACGCTTTTGACACTGACAGAGGTGTGCAGTTTTCCACCTATGCCGTGCCGGTTATATTGGGAGAAATCAAAAAGCTGTTCAGAGATGGTGGCATGGTAAAAGTTACACGAAGTGTAAAAGAACTGTCGCTCAAAATAAATTATGCAAGGGATATTCTTCAGAAACGTCTTGGTCATGAGCCATCTTTAAAGGATTTAGCATTCGAATTGAAAGTATCTGTGGAGGAAATAGCACAGGCTGTTTCAGCCGCAACACCACCTATGTCACTTACAGCAGCTTTTGAAGATGAAGATGGACAAAGTGAATTTGATATACCTATAGAAAGTGCTGAAGAAGAGCTTACAAATATGATGGGGTTAAAATATGCTATAAGTGAATTGGACAGCGAAGAAAAACAGATTATATATCTGAGATTTTTTAAAAATCTTACTCAAGCTACTACAGCTAAAATAATGAACAAAACACAGGTCCAGATATCCAGAAAAGAAAGAAAAATAATATTAAAACTTCGAAAACGCTTTATGGAATAGTCGCTTTTGAACATATTGTACAACTGGGCGTAATAAAATAAACTCAAAACTAATAAAAAAGTAGAATGAAGCGAAAAAATGAAAAAAACACTTGCAAAAAGTAAGAGTATGGTGTAATATGTATATCACCGAGCGAGAGACGGTTAAGATGAGAACGAAAGTTCGAAAAAGAATTTAAAAAAATTCAAAAAAGTGCTTGACAAAGTCGAAATGCTGTGGTAATATATAAAAGCTGTCTCGGAAGAGGCAACAGGACCTTGAAAATTAAACAATGAAAAAGAACAAAAGCTTGTGAAGGAATCTAAGAGATTTTTTTGAGAAGAGGAAGCTCGACCTCAATAAAAAATGAGTGTACACAAGTAATGAAGAA
>JAZQYH010000060.1:0-1176 GCA_045633415.1 Oscillospiraceae bacterium
ATGCTAATCTAAAGTAAAAGGCTTTCAGATTGAACGGTGGTAAGCCAAGCGCCAAGCCCTACGGCTGTAACCTGTGGCGCGTATCCTGAAAGCCTTTACTACTATTATAATAAGTATGTTTTTTATTTAAGTCAAATTTTATGCCGTCTTTTCCATGCCATTTTTAGAAGCAACCATGTCAATATATTTGTTGGCTGTGGCGGTATTGGTGCACCTGAAAAATATATATCTACATATAAATTGCCCCATGCTGATCTGAATTGCATGACTATATGGTCAGCTACTGGAATAGCCACAGGATAGTCCTGTGAATCAAAAGCGCGTATATCATCAAGATCAGCACCAGAAAAAGGTACACTGTAAATTTCAAATCTTTCACCATCAGATAGTTCCGTGCCAGCTGCTGGTATACAATAAGCGCTTCCGTCGCCTGATACATTTAAAAATACTTTGCCCATATCATCACCATATTTTTATAATGCCCATAATACATACGATTATAAGCAGCACACCCCAGAAACCAAGATAATAACGCCAGAATAAATGACGTGGCACGGTTTCAAGTTTATCAAGTATTTTATAAAAATTATTCATAATAAAAGCCCCCATTCATGGCGCTGATGATTTCAGCTTTTTCTGAAGGTGAAGCAGCTGTATCAAGGTCAGCTTTTTCACATTCTATGTAACCTGACAGACTGGATATAGTCCGTCTTGCGCAAAGTGGTCTTCCCAGCTGTGCTAAATCTTCTTCAACCAGCCTGTAAAATATGCTATCAATTACAGGTGCATTAAGATAATATGCCGATACACTACCGACAGCACCCACACTTTCAATCTGTGGCGGTGCGCTTTTTACAGCACTAGCAATAGAAGAAGCAAGCCCTACAACATTTTCAGCAGCAGCTGCAGCTGCAATCATGGCAGAATTAACAATAGGTTTGGTTAGATCATCTTTTACTTGTGACAGCTGGATAGGTACGCCACACGTAGCACTAGCTTGATATACTGTACCAGTAGAAGCCAGCACTTTGCAAACACCTATACCAGTAAACATATCTATATTAAGCAGTACGGTCACGCTTCTTGAATCTAAAAACCTGTTCGGGTCAAGCGCACACTGACCAAAAGAATACAGATTAAGTGTAAGCCTTGTATAAGGTGAAGCGTTAAGGTAAG
>JAZQYH010000061.1:0-74220 GCA_045633415.1 Oscillospiraceae bacterium
AGCAGGGGACTGAAAATCCCCGTGTCGTTGGTTCGATTCCGACCGGAGGCACCACAATAAAATAAGCGGGTTTAGCTCATCTGGTAGAGCGCCACCTTGCCAAGGTGGAGGTAGCGAGTTCGAGCCTCGTAACCCGCTCCAATAATGGCGGCGCCTTAGCCAAGTGGTAAGGCAGAGGTCTGCAAAACCTTTATTCACCAGTTCAAATCTGGTAGGCGCCTCCATAAAAAGAAAGACGGTAGAGAAATCTATCGTCTTTTTTATTTATTGCTGTTTACAACTGTTGGTTGTTGTGATAAACTTATAGCAGAACTATAGAGGAATTTTAATATGGCTAAAGAAAAACTGAAAACTATATATGTATGTACAAACTGTGGTGAAGTTTATCACAGATGGCAAGGACAATGTTCCTCCTGTAAAGAATGGAATACTATTACTGAAGATGTAATAGATACATCTGTTTCTTTAAAAAGCGCAACAGCATCAAATCATAAACGGATTGCTTTTAATCAGTTAAGTGATGTCGATGCAGATGATAATAAAAGCAGAATAAACACTGGCATCAACGAACTGGACAGGGTTTTAGGCGGTGGTATTGTACGTGGTGCAGGTATGCTTATTGGTGGCGAACCTGGCGCTGGTAAATCAACATTACTTTTACAGGTTTGTGGTAATTTATGTAAAGACTACAAAGTAGCTTATGTAAGCGGCGAAGAATCTGTCTCCCAGATTAAACTGCGTGCCAACAGACTGGGAATCGATGGAAGAAACATCTCCATTGCAACAGAAACTGATGTATTTGCGGTTTGTCGGTCTATAGAAGAGTACAAACCTGATATACTGGTAATCGACTCTATACAGACAATGAACTGCTCTACAGTGTCTTCCAGTCCAGGCAGTGTTTCACAGGTAAGGGAATGTACAGCCTTGCTGATTAATGCCGCAAAAAAATATGATACAGCACTGTTTATTGTAGGACATGTAAACAAAGATGGCGCCATAGCAGGACCTAAAGTAATGGAACATATAGTAGACACTGTTTTGTATTTTGAAGGTGATAAAATGCTTCCATACCGCATTTTAAGGGCAAGTAAAAACAGATATGGCTCTACAAATGAAATTGGTATGTTTGATATGTCAAGCAAAGGTATTGTTGAAATATTGAATCCATCAATGCTTCTTCTTGAAGGTAAAGGTAATCAGATAAGTGGTAGCTGTGTAACATGTGTTATAGAAGGTTCACGTCCTATTCTGACTGAAATTCAATCGCTTACAACCAAAACAAATTTTGGTACACCAAGAAGAGCAGCTGCAGGTATAGATTACAACAGGCTCAATCTTCTGCTAGCTGTTCTGGAAAAACGAGCAGGATATTTTATGGGTAATATGGACACCTATATAAATGTTGTTGGTGGACTGGAACTGGATGAAACCAGCATAGACCTTGCAGTTATTCTCAGTGTATTTTCAGGACTTACTGATAAAGCAATCCCAGATGATATGGTTGTTTTTGGTGAAGTTGGTCTTGGTGGTGAAGTAAGAAATGTAACCAATGTGGATGTAAGACTTAAAGAAGTCCAAAGATTAGGCTTTAAGAAAGCCATTATTCCTGGTCATGGTCTGAAACAGATTAACCCAGAAGATTATAATCTGGAAATATACGGTGTAACTAACGTCCGTCAAGCTATACATTTAATTTAATTCAATTTAATTATGATTAAAAACTCCCTGTAACTTCCATACTATTGGAAATGAAGGGAGTTTTTTATGAAAAAATACTTTTTATTTTTGTTTTTTCGGTCTTTGACAGGTATGTTGGTTTATACAAATATAAATTTGTCCAGCATAAAAATGGTTTCCCGGTCTTTGCTCAAAAAGAAAGAATATATACAGCAGATAAATGTAAGCGGTGAATTTGAAGCAAAAGAAAACACAACAATCATTATGTCTTCACCATTATATATAAAGGATGTATTTGTCACAGAGAATAGCTATGTTTCCAAGGGCCAGGCATTGTTCTGCGTAGATAAAGTTATGATGAAAAAGCTTGTAAACGGAGAAGTTTCTATGGATGTTTCGCTCTATGCAAATAATGCCGATATTATGAAATACTTAAATAATACTTCGGATTTAACAACAGTAATTGATACTATACCGGATACAGTTTATTCTCCTTGTAATGGCATTGTTACACAGCTAAATATCGCCTCTGGCACTGTTTCTATGGCAGATGAACAACTTGTGTCTATCAATCCTTCAGACGAAATTATGGCTAAATTTAGCCTGTCTCAAATAGATTATGGCAAAATAAGTATCGGTGATATGGTACAGATAACACCTGTAGCCTTTGCAAACCAAAGATATATAGCAACTATAACAGAAGACAATGCTGTTATAAAAAAACAAAATTCTTTGACAGGAAGTAAAATAGTAGTAGATGTATTTGCACATATAAAAAATCCTGACAATAAAATTGCTGATGGATTACAGATAAATGGAATCGTGAATCTGGATGGTCCCAGAGAAATAAAAGTAATAGATTATCAATATATAAATCAGGATTCAAACGGACAATTTGTCTTTATTTATAATAATGGTATAGCTCAGAAACATTATATCAAAACAGGTATAGAAACAGGCAATTTTGTGGAAATAACCACCGAATTACCTGACAAAACTATTTTTCTGAAAGGAGATATAGAGGAAGGGGACAGAGTGCTTTTCACTATTGAATAAATGAATATATCCAACCTTAAAAAACAGTTAAAATCGTACTTTACATCTATTATTTCTGTTTATATTTCTGTTGTTTCTTTATGTGTAGTATCCGTTATCTCAATGGCTGGTAAAGACGCCATACAAAAGGAATTGGACGGAATAGGAATGAATGGAATGTCCGTTACGATATATAATGCTGCAGGAGAAAATATTACGGATGAAACTGTATATAATGCCCTTTCTGAAAATACTGAAGTTACCCGGCTGACACCTGTTATGTACCAGATTGCTACCGTACAGTTTGATAATAGCGAAGAAATGCAATGTGTTTGCTGGGGTATATCACCAATGGCTAAAGATATTGTTAATCTTACACAGTTATGTGGCAGGGGACTGTTTAACTCTGATATTACAAACAATAGTATGGTGTGTATGATTGATGAAAATATTGCCCTTAATTCATATGGTAGAAGCAACATTACAGGAAAAAATATGTATATCACACTGGATGGTGGTGCAAACTGTTTTGAGATTATTGGTACGGTAAACAAAACAAGCAGTGTGCTGAATGGTATGTCTGGCAGTACAATACCAGATTTTATATATATTCCATACACCACAATGAAATATTTAAGTAATACAAAATCTTTTCAGCAAATAATGATAAATGTTTCCAGTGACAATGTAACAGAAGATTCAATTAAAAAATATATATCATCAAATGTAAAACTAGCTCCTAATGCTCTGATTAGTATAACCAATTTAAGCCGGCAAAGAGAGTCTATAAATAAAATAGTGAATATTGCTTTTCTGGCACTATTTGCAGTGTCCTGTGTAGCTATAATTGTATGTGGAATATCAGTTGCAACCAGTGTAAATGCTGCTGTATCAAATTCCAGACACGATATAGGGATAAAAATCAGTCTTGGAGCATCTAAAATAGATATTATGACAGAGTTTCTTGTGTTATCGGTTATCGCTTGTATACTGGGGATAATCAGTGGTATGTTCACAGGAATTATTGTGTTAATGATATTTAATATATTTTTGCAATCAGCTTTTTATTTTGACAGTCAATTGATAATATACGGCATTTCTGTTACAATTTTATTGGCGGTAGTTTTCAGCCTTTATCCAAGTTATAAAGCGGCAAGCCTTATACCAATAAAAGCATTAAGCAGGGAATAGCATGAATAATTGCATTATAAATACAGAAGATAGGGAAATTACAGATGTTCTGACTGGTTTAGGATATAACTGTATTCCTGTAATAGAATCAGATTTAGTCAGCCGCCCGATTTGTGCCCATTCTGACGTGTTATATAGAAAATTAGAGAGTAAGACTATTTTAATTTCGTCCTGCCAGATGGAAAATAAGCCTTATCTGGAAAGACTTGGTTACACTGTATTAGTTTGCAAGGAATTAGCTCCAGGATATAAAACTGAATCTTTACTGAATTTCATAATCAATGATAAATATATAATTAAAAATGAAAAAACAGCGATTAATTTATCCAGTGAATATTGTACTGACAAAATAATATTAAATGTTAAACAGGGTTATACCTGCTGCTCAACATTAATGATAAAAGAAGATGTATATATAACTGATGATGAAAATATTTTTAATGTTATTACATCAGCTGGCCTTGATTGCCTGAAAAAAGAAAAAGGGGATATAGAGCTTACTGGATATGATTATGGTTTTATCGGCGGAGCATCTGTAAAACTGAAAGATAACAGAATTTTATTCTTCGGAGATATTGAAAATAAAATTGAAAAAGATAAAATTATTAGATATTTAAAAAAAAATGATATGGAGCCAATATTTATATCTGGAAAGAAATTAAAAGATATAGGTTCAGCATTAATTTTGTAAATTATAAATCAGTCCATAGTGGCTGATTTTTTTATTGATTAAAGCTGGGGAGTATGCTATAATTTAATTGTAATTATTTCGCTAAATAAAAATTTAGCGAAATTGAGGGTAGTAAAAAAGTGCTTTTTTCATTAAAAACTCCATTTTACAGCTGCACCATTATTAATGATTTATTTATTTAATGATTAATATTAAATTCATAATTGTTATTTAAATATTTGTAATTACATTTATATATTGTTTTGTTACATTTATTTTTTTGTTTAGTACATTTACAGGAGTTTTCTTATGGCAAATTCTAAACCAATAATTTATTCAGATTTTTCAGACAGTCCACGGTTTTTAAAAGAATTTTTATATTATATGCAAACAATCAAAGGATTGTCTGCACGCACTGTTGAAGCCTATTATCTGGACCTTAATTTATTCTTCAGATATATTTCCCAAAAACGCTCTGGCTGTATAGATAATGATTCTATTAATGATGTTAAGATTAATAATATTAATCTAGATACTTTGTCAACTATTTCACAAAGTGATATTCTCGACTTTTTATATTTTACAATGAATGAACGTAGTAACTCTGCGGCATCCCGTGCCAGAAAATTAAGCAGTCTTCGTGGATTCTTTAAATACATGGTTCAGAAAACACATCAGCTTGAATTTAATCCTTGTGAAAATATCGAACTTCCACAGAACAAAAAGCGTTTGCCTAAATATCTTACTCTTGAGCAAAGCATGGAACTTCTCTCAAATATTGATTCTAAATTTGCTACCAGAGATTACTGTATTGTAATGCTTTTCCTTAACTGTGGTATGCGATTATCAGAATTGGTTGGAATTGATATTAAGGATATCCGTGGTGATATTTTAAGAATTATCGGTAAAGGTAACAAAGAAAGAACTGTATATCTTAATTCAGGCTGTTTGTTAGCTATTGAAGATTACCTTAAAGAAAGAAATAATATTGTTTCACCTAATATTGAGCCAGCATTGTTTATATCAGCTACAAGAAAAACAAGACTTACTACAAGAAGTGTGCAGAAAATCGTTGAAAATGCACTTAAATCAGCTGGTCTGGATGGCATGGGTTTTTCCACACATAAGTTACGTCATACAGCCGCTACACTTATGCATCGTTCCGGTGGTGCAGATATGCTGGCGCTAAAAGAAATTTTAGGTCACGAACATGTTTCTACAACTGAAATTTATACACATTTATCTGATGAAGCATTGATGAAAGCTGCTAAGTCTTCCCCACTTTCTACCTTTAAAAAGCCTAAGAAAAATAATAATACACAGGAATAATTATATTCCTGTGTATATAAACCGTTTTATGAGATAGTAGATAATGTAAACACATGATATTGAAATATAGTATACAAATAGTTTTTTAATATCTTTTTTAATATTGTATTTTTTACTTAATATTTCTTTTACTGTTGTAAATATAAACAGCAATAAGATTATAGTTATTGCTGTATCTTTTAAAACATAATTAAACATTATATTGAAGATATTTATATTTTTTTCATAAAACAATATAGAATATATACATCCATTCTGTACTGATAAAATAAATGGAACACAGATTATCAAGCTTTTTTGTATGCCAGAATATTTTAAAAATGGTATCAATGTACAAATAACAATATCACGCAATATGTATGGCGCTATTACCGCTAAATCCACTTCCCTTGCCTGTTTTGAAATATTTTCGGTTAATGTAATGTATTTGACAAAATCGAGATTATAGGCGTTTTTCAGGGTAAATACACAGCCTGTGCATAAGCCTGTGATATAAATCAAGAGTAAAATATTAAAAGTCACTTTATACTTTGTATTTTGAGAAAGTTTAAAATCTTTATTTTTACGAATCATATATTTTTATTAAAATTCTTGGAGGAAATTATGGAAATTCTTATAAGAAAAGCAATACCAGATGATGCAGCTGCTATTTCAGCATTAATTAAAAACAGCATGGGATTTGATAACCCTGCACATACCATCAGAGAAAATCTGGAAAGAATAGTTAATTTTGAAAAAGACCTGGTTATTGTTGCTGAATATAATAATGAGATAATTGGTCTTGCGCATGCAGAAGATTACGATACTTTATATGGCCCTCCAGTAAAAGACCTTATGAGTCTGGCAGTAAAAACAGAATTTCAAAATATGAAAGTTGGCACAAGGCTTATGGGAAGGGTTGAACAATGGGCTGTAGATAAAGGCCGGAAAGGTGTGCGTGTGTTAAGTGCATCAGAAAGAGTTAACGCACATAAATTTTATCAGTCATTGGGCTATACACTGAACAAATATCAGGCAAACTTTCATAAATTCTTTTAGTTAACACCCAGAATTCCGCCTAAAATACCCGCAAAAGTAATAGCAAGCAGTTTGGTATACAGAATATTAGAAAAGGCAAATGTACCAAAATGCACCGCCAGTGCGATGACTACAACCGAAAAAATACCAGCTACACATCCACCTATCATTATCCCCTTTTCTTTGAATAATTTCCCCAGAGCATAACTGTCTAAAAAAGATGAAAATGTAAGTAATGTTGTTGTTAAAGGAATAAGGATATATTCCGGTGTATCTATTTTTGTAATGCCAAAGGCAGCAATACATAACATAAAACCAATAGTTGCCATACAAAAAAGAAAAAAGGATATAAAATTAAAAATTAATTTTTGCCAAGGTTTTGCTGATAACATAAAATTTTGTAACAAAAAAACACCCCCGTTGAATAGTAAATTCTATTCATAGGGGTGTAATTTTATTACTTATAAAGTCTGTGAATTAAGCATCCAGTTTTTCAACTTCGGAAACAGCCCATCTTTTGATGCGCAGTTTGGAAGAAGCAGATTCGATAACAAGTGTATCTTCTTTGATGCTGATAACTCTGCCAACGATACCGCCAGCTGTAATTACGCCATCACCGATTTCCAGTGTGTTGCGCATTTCCTGCATTCTTTTTTCTCTCTTTTTCTGTGGAGAGATGAGCATGAAATACATAACGCCCAGAACAACTACGAATGGCATAGTGTTTGTCATCAGAACTGAAAACAGAGATTCTGTTGCAGCAGCTTCTAATAAAAAGAACATGGGTTTTTACCTCCTAATAAACTAAAGTATAATATATCATATTTTAAATAATAATGCAATAATTAAATGCGTTTGTCCAGCAAATCAACATATTTTCTGTAGAATTCTTCAAATGTGCCGTTATCCATAGCTTCTCTGATTTTTTCCATCAGGTTATTGTAGAAATAAAGGTTATGCATTACGCACAGGCGCATACCCAGCATTTCTTCCGCTTTAAACAGATGACGGATATATGCTTTTGAATATGTGCGGCATACTGGACAATCACATTCTGGGTCCAGAGGTGAATCATCTGTCCGGAATTTAGCATTTTTGATATTGATGATACCGCTCCATGTATTGATATGGCCATGTCTTGCATTTCTGGATGGCATTACACAGTCAAACAGGTCTACACCACGATGTACAGCTTCCAGAATATTGCCCGGTGTACCAACACCCATAAGATAACGGATTTTATCTTTTGGCATATGTTCTTCAACTACAGAAATTACATGATACATTTCTTCTTTTGTTTCACCAACAGCCAGACCACCTATTGCATAACCATCAAGGTCAAGTTCCCGGATTCTCTTCATATGGTCAGCACGGATATCATCATAACAGCTACCCTGATTGATACCAAACAGCAGCTGATTTTTGTTGATTGTATCATCAAGACTGTTAAGTCTTGTCATTTCAGCCTTACATCTTTCCAGCCAGCGAACTGTTCTGTCTACAGATTGTTTTGTATATCTGTATTCAGCTGGGTTTTCAATACATTCATCAAAAGCCATAGCAATTGTAGAACCAAGATTAGACTGAATCTGCATACTTTCTTCAGGACCCATAAAAATTCTGTGACCATCAATATGTGATGCGAATGTAACGCCTTCTTCTTTAATTTTTCTCAGACTGGCAAGAGAAAACACCTGAAAACCGCCACTGTCTGTAAGAATAGGTTTTTTCCATGTAGTAAACTTGTGGAGACCACCCATCTGTTTTACAATTTTATCTGTAGGGCGAAGATGTAAATGATATGTGTTGCTAAGCATTACCTGACAGCGGATATCTTCGAGGTCCTGTGCTGAAAGAGCACCTTTGATTGCGCCAGCTGTAGCAACATTCATAAATGCAGGTGTCTGTACAGTGCCATGAACAGTTGTAAATTCACCACGGCGTGCAGTACCTATGTTTTTAATCAATTTGTACATAATTTACCTCTAATAAATAAACATTGCATCACCAAAGCTGTAAAAACGATATTTTTCATTTACAGCATGTTCGTATGCCTTCATTGTGTTTTCATAACCGGCAAATGCACTTACAAGCATGATAAGTGTACTTTCTGGCAGATGGAAGTTTGTAATAAGACCATCGATAACACCAAATTCATAACCAGGATAAATAAATATGTTTGTATCCATGCTACATGCTTTGACGCAACCATATGCCTGCCAGCAGGATTCAAGAGTTCTGGTACTTGTTGTACCTACAGAGATAACTCTTCTTCCCTCTTCTTTTGCTTTAATAATTTCTGCTGCAGTATCTTCTGGAATTTCAAACCATTCACTGTGCATTTCGTGTTCCAGAATATTATCTGTTTTAACCGGTCTGAAAGTACCGATACCTACATGAAGTGTGATGTATTTGATTTTAACACCTTTTTCTTCCAGTCTTACCATCAGTTCTTTTGTAAAATGGAGACCAGCTGTAGGAGCTGCAGAAGAACCAAGTATTTTGGCATATTCTGTCTGATACAGGCTGCCATCTTTAAGTTCTTCTGTGATATAGTGTGGCAAAGGAAGCTTACCAACAATATCAAGAGCTTCAAAAAGCGTCTGGGTTTCGTAAGAGAATTTTACAAGCTTGTTACCATTTTCAAGTGACTGGATGATTTCGCCTTTAAGTACACCGCCACCAAAAACAACTACATGACCAGGCTGTAAACGTTTACCTGGACGTGCCATACATTCCCATACATCATGTTGTACCTGTTTCAGCATAAGGAATTCACATGCTGCACCTGTTGTTTTGGCACCATAAAGTCTTGCTGGTAAAACCTTTGAGTTGTTCATTACAAGAACATCACCAGGCTGCAACATATCGTATATATCACTGAAAATTTTATCTGAATAATTAAGTGGATTTTTCTTGTCTACACATAGCATTTTGCAGCTGTCTCTAGGAATAGCAGGTGTCTGTGCTATCTGTTCCTGTGGAAGATTAAAGAAATAATCACTTTTGTTCATTAAAGTTTTACTCATTTATTATTTCCTCTGATTAAATAACTAAATATCAAATTATAACTTATTAATTATATTATAATCACGAATGTTTTTCAAGAGTTTAATTAACAATCTCTTTGATGTAAAATGATATTAATATTTGAAAAAGGTATATATTATGAAAAAAAGAAATTTTAAAATTGTAACCTCTTTATTAATTTCAGCAATATTGCTATTTACTGCATGTGTTGCAACTAAACCTGCCACAGAGCCACAGCCCACTGCCACTCCTACTCCAGAGCCAACAGTAAGACCTGCTGATACAGTAAGCTTTGTTGCTGCTGGTGACAATCTTATTCATGGTTCTATTTATCTTCAAGCTGCAAGACGTGCTACTGATGGCGGATATGATTTTGACTATGCATACGAAAATACCGAAGATTATTTCGATGATTTTGATGTTCGATTTATCAATCAGGAAACCCTTGTTAATGATGCATATGCACCAAGTCATTACCCACAGTTCTCTACCCCACTGGATTTAGGCGAAAAAGTTCTTGAAATGGGTTTTGATGTAATAGGAACATCCAATAACCATTCATACGATAAAGGTGTTAAAGGCATAAAATCAAGCCTTGAGTACTGGAACAGTAAAGATGTTGTAAATGTTGGTTTCTATACTGGTGACGACAATGTAGATATTAAATATCTTACAAGAAATAATATTAAAATGGCATTTCTGGCATACACTTATGGAACAAATGGTCTGTCTATCTATGACGATACATCACCATACATAATTAACTGTGACGATTTTGAAACTATTGACCGACAGGTTGCTATTGCAAAAGAAAATGCAGATATTGTTATAGTTTCTGCTCATTGGGGCTGGGAGGATACAAATAATCTGAACTCTTATCAGGAACATGTAGCACAGCATTTTAATGAAATAGGGGTTGATGTAATTATCGGTACACATCCTCATGTAATCCAGACAGTTGAATGGCGCATACATCCGGAAAACGGAAATAAAACACTTATATGTTATTCATTGGGAAACTTTATTTCCGGCCAGTCAAAAGGAAACAATATGTTGGGTGGTTTGTTCCAGTTTGATATTGTCAAAACATATAATATGGACGAAAACTATACAATTATTGTTGAAAATCCTTATTTTGTACCTACAATCACACATTATGACTCAAATTATACAAATATAAGAAACTATTTGCTTTCTGACTATACCAAGGAAATGTCTGCAACCCATGGTGTAAAAGCATATGACAACAAGTTCTCTTATGAGTATATTGAAAGTATAGTATATTCTGTAATTCCAGAAGAATTCCTGTTATATAAATAAACAAATAAAACCGACCTTTGATAAGGTCGGTTTTTGTTATTAAAATGCACTTTCAATTACATTTATTACAGGTTTTGTATCTGCACTGTATACTTCAGCAACATCAAAGCGTACCATCATATCTCCAAAATTTTTCAATGCAAGGAATTGGCTGGCTGCTGTTTTGATTTTTTTCTGTTTTGAATACGTTACTGCATCTCTGGCATTACAGAATTTGTTGTCCTTGCGTGTTTTAACTTCAACAAACACAATAAGGTTTTTCTTTTTGGCAATTATATCCACTTCGCCAAATTTTGTTCTGAAGTTGACATCCAACAGCTCATATTTTTTGTCAGTATACCATTTGCAAACAAGTTTTTCACCTAAAATGCCAATTAATCTTTTGTCCATAAAAGTTCCGGTCTTTTTGTAAAAAAGCTCTTTCTGTAAAAATTCTGAATACCATGCTGGGAAATCAGTTCATAATGCTGCTTTGTAGGGTAACCTTTATGCTTCAGTAACTGATACTGCGGATATTCTTTATCCAGCTGTACCATATATCTGTCACGGGAAACTTTTGCCAGAATAGATGCGGCCGCAATAGACATGCTGGTTGCATCCCCTTTTACAACAGCTTTAGCCCTGCAAGGCATTTCTTTAGGAAGTTTATTGCCATCAACAAGTACGATATCAGTAGGAATTCCGAGATTGAGAACAGCCTGTTTCATGCCATTAAGTGATGCATTGAGAATATTTACTCTGTCAATTTCTTCTGCTGAAACCATTACTACAGAATATGCCATCGCATTTTCAATAATAATGTCGTAAAGCTTATCTCTCTTCTTTTCACTGATTTTTTTACTGTCGTTTATATCATCGCACTGAAAATCTGCAGGCAGGATTACAGCCGCACAGCAAACAGGACCACATAATGGTCCACGGCCTGCTTCATCAGCACCCCGCAATACAGGAAAATCTGTTCTGATTGCATTGTCAAACTCGTATAAACTATTCATTGTTTTCTGGCCTTTCAAGACTGATTTTGCCCAGTTTGGAAGAGCGGAATTCATCACAAAGCATAATAGCAGCTCTTTCTGTGTTTTCTACGCCACCAGACATCAGCATACCACGTTTTCTTGCAATTTTACAAAGAATGTCATAGTTATCCATCTGGATATCATCTTCGGAAAGTTTATATCTTTCCATAAGCATTTCTGGATAGATTGTTTTGATAGCATCTATAAGAGATACTGCCAGTGTCTCAATATCAAGGATATCATCTTTGATTGAACCAATAAATGCAAGATTTGCTGCAATTTTCTGGTTTTCAAATTTTCTCCAGAGAACACCAGGCATATCCAGAAGGTCAAGATTGCCTACTGTAACCCACTGTTTACCTCTTGTAACACCAGGTCTGTCTTGTGCCTTTGCACGCTGTGTACCAGCAATAGCATTGATAAATGTAGATTTACCAACGTTAGGTATACCTACCATCATTGCACGGATTTTTTCGCCTTCAATACCTTTTGCCTGACGTCTTTCCAGCAGTTCTTTCAATTCTTTTTCTACCTGTGAAATTACATTTTTAGCGCTTTTGCCTGTTTTGGAGTTAATAGCAATAGCACCCATACCATTGTCTTTAAAGTATTTAATCCACTGGTTTGTAATATTCATATCAGCAAGGTCTGCTTTATTGAGAACATAAACTTTTGGTTTGTTTTTAATAATTGCCTCAATTTCAGGGTTCTGGCTGGAATATGGAATTCTGGCATCAAGCAATACAATAACAACATCCACATTCTTGATTTCTTTGTCCATAAGACGAAGAGTTTTCATCATATGGCCTGGAAACCAGTGTATGCTTTTGCTGTTTACATTAGCCTGTCCAAGTTCTTCAAAATTCTGTGTATAATCGTTCATTTATTCTACTTTCCCCAATTCAGAAAATGGTGATATTCTAAAAAATGCTTTTCCCAGAATATCATTTTCATTGATAACACCTATAACATCATTTCTGGAGTCATAGGAGTTATTTCTGTTGTCGCCCATTAAAAATACATATCCATCTGGTACAGTAATATCCAGAGTATCTGTTGGTGATGTATTCATTGGCTCCATAATGTAGTCTTCATCAAGAAGAGTACCATTCAAATATACATCTCCATTTTCAAAATCAATTTTAATATTGTCACCACCTGTTGCAATAACACGTTTGATAAGCGGCTTGCTATAGCCATTGTTAGTGTCTGTTACAATAATGTCACCTTTTTCAGGTGAATACATAAAATTGGTGATTATGATTTTCTCATGGTTATGCAAAGTGTTCCGCATTGATTCCCCTTCCACAACAATAATTCTGAAAAAGAAAAGAATTATCACTGTAAGTATCAATACTGAAACTGAAATATTTTCTATTAAGTCATAAAACTTTTTCATAGGATTTTCCTTTTGAAAACAAAAAGAGGACAGCAAGTGTCCTCTTAAATGTCTTATTTGATTTTTTCTTTAACTTTAGCTGCTTTACCAACTCTGTCTCTGAGGTAGAACAGTTTAGCACGACGAACACGACCGTATCTAACGATTTCTACTTTTTCAACAAATGGTGAGTTGATTGGGAATACTCTTTCAACACCTACACCGTAAGCTGTTTTTCTTACTGTGAATGTTTCAGAAACACCGCCGTGTTTTTTAGCGATTACGATACCTTCAAAAATCTGAATTCTTTCTTTTTCGCCTTCTTTAATACGTACGTGAACTTTTACAGTATCACCGATGTTTACTTCTGGTTTTTCTGCTTTAAGCATGCCTTCTGTCATCAATTTGATTGCGTCCATTATATTTTCCTCCATGTTTTTATCAGATATTCTTACACGATACACTCTATATCGTCAGAGGACTACCCGCTTAATGTTATACATTAACCCTGTTGATGGCTCAACAGATACTAACGCCTAAATATAATACCACAACAATAACATAAATGCAAGCATTTTTTTGTGTTTTTTAACAAATTTTATTGAAGAATTTCCAACTTTTCGTCAAGAAGATTTACTCTCAATACATCACAGCTGTTTACATCAACACCATATTTTTCGCCAAAATATTCCAGCAAAAGATTTGGGTTAAGATTATATGTAGTGCCGGCCGGGAAAAGCGCAGTAAATGTAAGACTGTTATCATCTTTATCTGTAACTGCAAGATTTCTGATTTCAGACTTGATGTTGATATCAGTTGTTTTCTTTTTGCTCTGTTTTGTAACTATGATTTCTTCGCTTTCTTCAAAATCTTTGATGCAGTTTTCAAGAACAGATTTATCAGCATACATTTTAATTTTGTAAAGTGCATATTTAATCTGTGAAGCTTCATAGTCAGGTGCACCTGCAGCTGTAAGGATGATACCATCTGGCAGAGTACCTTCCATAGCTTTAAGAATCTGCTGTTCTGACATATCTTCTTCCAAACGGAAATCAAAGCTTTCACACAGTGATTCGTGTCCCAGAGAAAGTGGCAGAGTAAATGTCATATATATATGTGGATTAAAACCTTTGGAATACCATACAGGCAGACCAGACATCTTCAATGCACGCTGCATAACTTTCTGAAGGTCAAGATGTGAGAAGAATATAGAAAGTCCTGTTTTCTGAAATTTAATTCTTATTGTACTCAAAACATGCCCTCCCTAAAAGTTTGTTTGCACCACAGCTATAACACTGTTTGTTGCAAGGTCTCGATGTGATTGCCTGAAGAGAACGTTCATAGTCTTCTATCAGGAATTTTTTAGTAACACCATAATTGATATGGTCCCAAGGATTGATTTCATCATATGGACGGAATCTGTTAGCATAGAATTTTGAATCTACACCAAATTTTTCAAATGCAGACATCCATGCATCATAGTTGAAACATTCATACCAAGAATCAAACTTACAGCCGTTGATATAAGCATCCAGAATAACTGGTGCCAGTCTTCTGTCGCCTCGTGCCAGAACAGCCTCTAAAAGGCTTTCTTTTGGGTCGTTGTAGCTTACTTTGATACGTTTGTTTGTTTTTGCACATTCCAGCAGATATGCCTGTTTTTCCTTGATTAATTCACCATCATTCTGACCAAAAAACTGGAATGGTGTGAATGGTTTAGGAATAAATGTAGCAACACTGATGGAAACTTCTGGTTTCCCTTTTGGTCTGTTTGGCATAGCCCAGAATGTATCAATAACTTTCTGTGCTGTATCTACAATACCTTTGATATCTTCCATTGTTTCTCCTGGAAGACCCATCATAAAGTAAAGTTTGATATGTGTATATCCACCTTCAAATGCAATTTTGGCAGTTTTTTCGATTTCTTCTTCTGTAACATTTTTATTGATAATATCACGAAGACGCTGTGTGCCTGCCTCTGGTGCAAGTGTAAGACCAGATTTACGAATTTTAGTAGTTTTTTCAATAAGAGATTCGCTGAAGTTATCTACACGAAGTGAAGGAAGAGCAATATTTACTTTTTCTTCCTGTGTCCAAGGCACCATATTGTCCAGCAGTTCTTCCAGCTGGGAATGGTCAGATGTGGACAGAGATGTAAGAGATACTTCTTCATAGCCTGTATTTTTACACAGGTCACGGGCACCAGAATTAATCAGGTCAATATCTCTTTCTCTGAATGGACGATAAATAAAGCCTGCTTGACAGAAACGGCAACCACGGATACATCCACGGAGAACTTCTACCATGGCACGATTATGTACAGCACCAGCCATAGGTACAACTGTATCAGTTGGGAATGGCAGTGTTGCAAAATCCTTTACAATATGTTTTTCTACAATGCCAGGTGCACCATGCAGTGGTGTAACACTTTTAATGGTACCGTCTTCTTTATAATCTACATCATAGAATGAAGGTACATAAACACCTTGAATTTTAGACAGAGCTTTTAGTGTTTCAAGTTTCGAAAGGCCCTGTTTTTTACATTCGTTATAAACACGGCAGATTTCTACATCAAGGAACTCACCTTCGCCCAAAGCCATAATATCAAAGAAGTCAGCCACAGGTTCCGCATTACATGTGCAAGGACCACCAGCGATAATAAGAGGCCAGCTTTCATCCCTGTCTTTTGCATAGAAAGGAATACCTGCAAGGTCAAGCATAGCAAGTACATTGGAGTATGAAAGTTCATACATCAATGTAAAGCCGATAATATCCATTTCTTTAAGAGGAGTTTTGCTTTCAAGTGTATAGAGAGGAATGTTGTTTTCCTTCACTTTGGACATCATATCTACCCATGGTGTAAAGCATCTCTCGCACCAGATATAGTCCTGTTTATTAAGTTCATCATAAAGTATTTTCATACCAAGATGAGACATACCGATTTCGTATGTATCTGGGAAGCAGAATGCAAATCTTACATCTACTTCATCTTTATTTTTAATAATGCATCCAGGTTCTCCACCTGTATATCTGGCAGGTTTTTGAACAGAAAGCAGTATAGATTTCAATTTGTTGTCAATCATCAGAGCCTCCGGTAATTTTAATATATTAAATATACCATATCTGGCTGTATTTTTCAAACATCATTTAATATGTTGTATATAAAATAGACTAACGGCAACAGAAACATCAAATTGATATCTGTAAAGTATATTAGCATTACATAAATGACAATTAATGTGAAAATGCTGATTTTCTTATAATTTCTTTGATAAAACGGGCTTATTCTATATAATATTTGCCCACCGTCCAGATAATATATGGGTATCATGTTTATTGTAAAGATAATTATATTAATTATAATCAGTATATACTGATTAATAGTTAGACAGTAGTTACATAAAACAGCTGCGATAGCAGATATCAAAACATTGGTTAATGGGCCTGAAATCAGGATAATTATCATATATTTATTTGATGTAACATTGTTTTTCATTCTGAATCCGAATACAGAAATATCTATTTGTGGCCATTTTTTAATCAATATTCTATAAGAAAGAATATGCCCAAGTTCATGCAAACAACTGGACAGTAAACAATATTTAAAAACATTTAAATTATCAAAAAACAAACCTATGTACACCAAAATAAAGAATAAAAAACTACTGTTCATATATCCAATACATAGGCTGGATTATATCTGATTCCATTTGCTATAAATTCAAAATGCAAATGAGGGCCTGTAGCGTTTCCTGTTTCACCTACCGATGCTATAACCTGACCAGAGAGAACCGTATCACCTGTTTTTACAAAGTTAAACTGATTATGTGCATACAGTGTTTCTATACCGTTTTCAGATAAAATTCTTATGTGATTCCCTGCTTTGGAGTTATATTCTGCTTTTGTTACAACACCCTCAAATGCACAGCGGATAAAACTACCTTCTGGGGCGGCAATATCTAAACCTGTATGAAATTCTTTCTCTTTTTTATTAAAAGGATTTGTTCTTATTCCATAGGGCGATGAAATATATCCTTTTACAGGAATTATCCCTTTTTCATCAATTACATATTTTTTATTAGACACATTATTCGGGTAAATATCAGCACTTCCCTTTGCTGTAAAATTATTAAAAACTGTTATCAGCTCTCCAAAACGAACCTGTAATTCATTATAGATATTCTCGACAAAACTGTTATATGAAAAACTGTTTTCTATAAATTTGTCTGTTTCAAAAAATTCAGTATAATTTTCTTTGGTATAAGCAAAAATATAATCATCAGAATATTTTAATGCAAACGAAACTATCAAAATAATCAGAGAAAATATCAGCTGAATATTAAAATAGAAATTTTCCTTTCTATATTTATAGCGCCTTGGTTCTCTGGATTTGTTTTCATTACTTTCCTTTGTCCACATAATACCCCTCCTATTTGTTCTATATAAAAATATATGAAAAAAGACTATGGATATAACCACAGTCTTTTAAACTATAAATATATTTATTTTAAGTATTCAAGAATAGATTTAGCTGCTTTCTGACCAGCACCCATAGCTTCGATTACAGTTGCAGAGCCTGTTACAGCGTCACCACCAGCCCAGATATTATCTATAGATGTTTTCATATTTTCATCAACTACAAAGCCACCGCGACGGTTAACTTCAATACCCATAATGCTATTTTTCAGCAGAGGGTTAGGGCTTGTACCGATAGCCATAATTACACCATCTACATCCAATAAATATTCACTGCCTTCAATAGCTTTTACACCACGACGGCCAGATGCATCTGGTTCTGTTAATTCCATTTTGATACATTCAATCTGTTTAACAAAACCTTTATCATCGCCAATAATTCTGATTGGATTATTCAGTGTAAGGAATTCAATGCCTTCTTCCTGCGCATGATGAATTTCTTCTTTTCTTGCTGGCATCTGTTCAACACCACGGCGGTAAACGATACTTACATCGCTACCCATTCTTTTTGCAACACGGGCAGCATCCATTGCAACGTTACCACCACCTACAACTACAACTTTTTTCAAGTCTGGAGCAGGAGTATCTTTGGAATCTTTATAACATTCCATAAGATTTGCACGGGTAAGGAATTCATTTGCAGAGAAAACACCTGCATAACCTTCCCCTTCAATATTCATAAATGATGGCAAGCCAGCACCACTGCCGATAAAGAATGCTGTAAAGCCCATTTCTTCAAGCTGTGGGATAGTAACAGTTTTGCCAACGATAACATCTGTATGTATTTTAACCCCCAGTTTTTTCAGGTTATCTACTTCGTATTTTACAATATCTTTTGGCAGACGGAATTCTGGGATACCATAGCTGAGAACACCACCAGCTTTGTTAAGAGATTCAAATATTTCTACCTGAACACCTTCCTGTGCCAATACACCAGCACATGTGAGACCAGCTGGGCCAGCACCAATTACAGCAACTTTTTTATTTTTCGCTTCTTCTGGAGCTGATTCAGTTTCAATACCATTTTCCCTTGCCCAGTCAGCACAGAATCTTTCCAGACGACCAATACCAACACTTTCACCTTTCACACCACGAACACATTTCATTTCGCACTGGTTTTCCTGTGGGCAAACGCGGCCGCATACTGCTGGCAAAAAGTTTTTTTCTTTGATTTTTCTGTATGCTGATTCTATATCACCGTCTTTGATAAAAGAAATAAAATCTGGGATATCAACATTTACAGGACAACCAGACATACATGGCTTTGTTTTACAGCCAATACATCTGTTTGCTTCATTAACAGCATCTTCCAGAGTATAGCCAAGACTTACTTCAGAAAAGTTTTTATTTCTGATATCAGCATCCTGGTGAGGCATTGGAGTTTTAAATTCCTGTTTGTTATACATTTTAAATACCTCCGTACATTCTGCAGATATGCTCTTTAGCTTCAGCTTCCTGCTTTTTATACATATTGTTTCTGATTATCAGTTCGTTAAAATCTACCTGATGACCATCAAAGTCAGGACCGTCAACACATGCAAATTTAACCTGACCACCAACTTTTACTCTGCAACCACCACACATACCTGTGCCGTCAATCATAATAGGATTAAGGCTCACTATTGTTTTAATGCCATATTCCTTTGTGATTTCACTTACTGCTTTCATCATAGGGATAGGACCGATTGCAATAACACAGTCGTAACCTTTACCCTTTTCAATATTTTCTTTAAGAACGTTTGTTACAAAGCCTTTGATTCCATAGGAACCATCATCTGTACAGATAATACAGTTATTGGATGCACTAATCATTTCATCCTCAAGGATAACAATATCTTTATTTCGGAAACCTGCAATCAAATCTACTTCTGCACCATGATTTTTAAGCCACTTAGCCTGTGGCAGTGCAATAGCACAGCCTACACCACCGCCGATAACACAAGCGTTTTTAATATCTTCCAGTTCTGTTGTTGCGCCAAGAGGACCGGCAAAATGTGCAAGATATTCATCTTTATTTTTGTGACTGAGTTTAATTGTAGATGCACCTATTGCCTGAAATACAATAGTTACATACCCTTTTTCTTTGTCAAAATCTGAAATAGTGAGAGGTATTCTTTCACTGTCTTCATCTGTCATAACCATTACGAACTGACCAGGCATAATATTCTGGGCAACAAGTGGTGCTTCTACTGTCAATGAAAATGTTACATCATTAAGTTGCTTTTTATCAACAATTCTGAACATGACAATCTCCTTTAAAATTTCATATATCTACATTATACCTTAATATTATAACAACTGCAATTTTATTTTTCTGTGATTTAAACACAAAAAAGGCAGGTACTTATGTACCTGCCAGATTTATTGATAATTAGATGTTTTCCAGAACTTTTTCTACGATTGTTTCTTTGTTAAGGTTGAATACTTCGAGAAGTTCTGCAGCTGGACCGGATTTACCGAATACGTCCATAACAGCTACTGGAACAACTTTACATGGTGCTTCCAGAGAAGTTACTTCTGTAACTGCGCTGTAGAGACCACCGATTACGCTATGTTCTTCACATGTAACGATAAGGTCTGTTTCTTTAGCAGCTTTGAGAATAATATCTTTATCAATAGGTTTGATTGTATGGATATTGATAACTCTTGTGCTGATGCCTTTTTCTTCCAGTTCTTTAGCTGCATCAAGTGCACGAGCAACCATAAGACCTGTAGCAATCAGAGTAACTTTGTTACCTTCTTTAAGTGTAACACCTTTGCCCAGTTCAAATTTGTAGTCTTCACCGTTAACTACTGGAACAGCAAGACGACCAAAGCGCAGGTATACAGGACCTACATGTTCTGCAGCTGCAAAAACAGCCTGTTTTGCTTCGATATCGTCACATGGGTTGATAACAACCATACCTGGAATGCTTCTCATAAGAGCGATGTCTTCGTTACACTGGTGTGTAGCACCGTCTTCACCTACAGAGATACCTGCATGTGTAGCACCGATTTTAACGTTAAGATGTGGGTAACCAACGCTGTTTCTTACCTGTTCAAATGCACGACCTGCAACGAACATAGCAAAAGAAGAAACAAATGGGATTTTGCCTGTTGTAGCAATACCTGCTGCAAGACCAACCATGTTGGATTCAGCGATACCACAGTCAAAATGTCTTTCTGGGAACGCTTTTTTGAATACACCAGTTTTTGTTGCACCAGCAAGGTCTGCGTCGAATACAACAACATCTGGGTTTACTTTACCAAGTTCGGCCAAAGCGTTGCCATAACTTTCTCTAGTTGCGATTTTTACGTCTGACATATTACTTAGCCTCCAGTTCTTTAGCGATTGCATTCAGTTCATCCATAGCCTGTGCGTACTGTTCAGCGTTTGGTGCACTACCATGCCATGCTGCTTTATTTTCCATGTAGGAAACGCCTTTACCTTTAACGGATTTCTGAACGATTACCCATGGTTTGCCATTTTTTTCGTTTGTTTTTTCAAATGCTGCATGAATAGAATCAAAGTCATGTGCATCTGCTGTTACAACATTCCAGCCGAATGCTGCAAATTTATCTGTGATTGGGTATGGAGACATAACATCTTCAATGTTACCGTCAATCTGCAGACCATTGTTGTCAACGATAGCAACAAGGTTATCAAGTTTGTAATGAGCAGCAGCCATAGCCGCTTCCCATACCTGACCTTCCTGAATTTCACCGTCGCCAAGAGCTGTATATACTGTAAAGCCTTTGCCGGAAATTTTGCCGCCAAGTGCCATACCTACAGCGGTAGAAATACCCTGACCAAGTGAACCTGTTGTCATATCAACGCCAGGAATTTTTTTCATATCTGGATGACCCTGAAGAAGTGCGCCTGTTTTACGCAGTTTAAGCAGTTCTTCTTTAGCAAAATAGCCTTTTTCTGCAAGAACAGAATAAAGAGCTGGTGCTGTATGACCTTTTGAAAGAACAAATCTGTCTCTGTCTGGGTCCTGTGGGTTAGCTGGGTCTACGTTCATTTTGTAGAAATAGAGATAAGTAAGTGTATCTGTCAGAGACAGAGAACCACCTGGGTGTCCGCTTTTTGCGCTGTGAACTGCAGTTACAATGTCTTTTCTAACTTCAACTGCCACTTTTTCAAGCGCAAGTTTCATTTTTGCGTCCATATTGTCCTCCTAAATATATGAATTTATAATTTGAGCCAATAAATGCCCCACGCCGCCGTCTGTGCAGGCCGGCACAGTTATATGGCATAATTCCTTAACATCATCAGGTGCATTATCAACACAAACGCTTAAACCTGCATTCTGCAAAATTTCCACGTCGTTATAATAATCTCCTACTGCTATTGTATTGTTTATTTGTAAATTAGTCAAGTCACATAATGTCTTTAATGCCTTACCTTTAGTGACATTTTTTGGCATCATTTCAAAATAAATAGTATTTGTCATAACAAATTCTATTTCATCACAATGAATGTTTTCTTCACAGAATTTTTTCATTTTAAGAAGGGTTTCATTCTCATCTGCAAACAAAACTTTTATCCATTTATTTGAAATCTGTTCCACACTTGTGTCTATATAGCTGAGTTTTTCATCTGTAAGATGCCAGTATGTATAATCGTTTTCAGTAATAAGGTATGTTCTGAAATTATCACACATAATTTCACAACCTACATCTGGAAATTCTTTCATAAGCAATGAAAGAATTTCTTTTGCTATATCAGGCAATACATCACGGTGCAATATGTTCCCTGTTTCAAAGTCATAGATAACACCACCATTGTAAGTAATAGCCGGTGCATTAAGTTTTATCTGACCAAGATATCTGCTGACTGATTCCACACTTCTACCGGTTGCAACTGTAAATTTACCACCTAGATTCTGAAATTTTACAATCATTTCGATATTATATTGTGGGATGCCTTCTTTTGCCGTAAGCAAAGTGTTATCAAGGTCACTGATAACAAGTAATTCGTTGATTTTCTTTCCCATATTATTTAAATCTTACTTTATTATAAAATTTTGTAAACTGTTCACACCAAGGTGAAACAAATTCTATATATTCATCAGTAGCAGGATGGATAAAACCAATTGTACCTGCATGCAATGCCTGACCATCCAGTTCTTTAATTACAGATTTAGGTCCATATACAGGGTCACCTGCAAGAGGATGACCTATACTTTGCATATGTACACGAATCTGATGTGTGCGGCCAGTTTTAAGTCTGGCTTCAATCAATGTATATCCGTTTAACTTTTCAAGCACTTTATAATGTGTAAATGCGTTTTTGGAATTTACTGCTGTTACACAGAATTTTTTTCTGTCGGTTTTATGTCTGCCGATAGGGGCATCAATATCCCCTTCTTCATTTTTAACGTTGCCGTATACAATTGCATTATACACTCTTGTTATTGAGTGTTCTTTAAACTGCCGCGCAAGATGTTCGTGTGCAAAGTCATTTTTAGCAACAACAAGCAGACCTGATGTATCTTTATCTATTCGGTGTACAATACCAGGGCGGATTTCACCGTTAATGCCAGATAAACTGTCTTTACAGTGATACATCAACGCATTAACCAAAGTGCCGTTTTCATTGCCGTTTGCAGGGTGTACAACCATTCCCTTTGGTTTATTTACTACCAGAAGATATTCATCTTCATAATAAATATCTAAAGGAATATTTTCTGCCACAATTTCAGTTTCTTTAGGTGGGTGAACTGTTATTTTAACAATATCTCCGTTTTTGATTTTATAGCTTTTTGTAACTGCTTTATCATTGACAGAAATATCGCCATTATCAAGTAATATCTGCACAGAATTTCTGGAATAATCTGTATTCTGTGAAATATATAAATCCAGACGTTTACCACTATCTTCTGGCAATGCGTTTAAAATAATTTCTTCCACTATGATTTTCCCTTTTTATAAAATTCAGTATAGAAAGTGTACAGTGCATACAGACCAACACCTACACATACATAAACATCTGCAACATTGAAAATAGCAAAATCCATAAATAAAAATTCAAAGTAATCTATTACATACCCCTGAAAAATTCTATCTATAAGATTGCCGGCACCACCTGCAAAAATAAGAATAAAACAAAATCTTTCAAATTTATCTCCATAGTTTTTTACAAACAGGAAATATGCCATAACAACCAGTGCAACCGAAGTTATGACAGCTAAAAATATTGTTTTACCGCTTAGAAGACTGAATGCCATGCCTGTGTTTTCAAGATATCTCAATCCCAATAAATAAGGAATAACTACCACTGCAGGGCCACCTGCCAGATATTTTGCAGCAAGTATTTTGCTGACTCTGTCAACAATGATAAGTATAGCAGTAAATATAATACTGTTAAACAAAATAATCTCCTAACAAAAAAGGATTAGCGCAAAGCGCTAATCCTTTGAATTTATTCTTCTTCAAACAGTGAAGAAACGCTTTTGAATTTATCTTCCATTGCTGGTACAGCAGCTTCTTCAACAAATGTAGTTTCCTGTACAACTTCTACTACAGCTTCTTCAACTGGAGCTTCTTCCACAGGTTCTTCTACAACTTCATTCACTTCTGCTCTTTCTTCTGGAAGGTTACTGAGTGATTCGATATGTGATTTGTAAAGGCTAAGAATGTTACGTTTAAAATCGCTAACTTCTTTTTTCAGCCGTTTAAGAATATCTTCTGTACCTTCGATTTCGTTGTGAGCAGAAGATATAATATCGTTTTTCTTGATAGTAGCTTCTCTGATAAGGTTATCAGCTTTTACTCTTGCATCTGAAACAATGCTTTCACCAAGTCGCTGCGCATTGATAAGTGTAATTTTGATACTTTCTTCTTCAGCTTTATACTGTTCTACTTTTTCAGCTAAAAGATAGAGCTTTTCTTCCAGGTCTTTCTTTTCGCTTTCAAGAGCTTCAAATTCATCTGCAATATTTTCAATAAAAGATTCTACATCTTCAGGTCTGTAACCGCGCATTGTTTTTTCAAATGTAATCTGGCGGATTTCTTCAGCAGTAAACATAATTGTTTCCTCCTAATATTTTTGATATGTAATAAAAAATCTGTCTTTTCGACTTTTAGAGCCATCAAAAGAAAGCTTATATTTTCCCTTTCCACGAATACTTAGAATATCATTATCAATAATTTCAAAATCAGGTCGTTTTACGGCAAGATGATTCACTGAAACAAGACCTTGCCTGATATAAGCAGAGCCTTCGTTTCTGCTACAGTTTAATACTGCACTGATAACAGCATCAAGACGCATAGATGCAACAGTAATGCTTTTAGTCTGTGAAACCTGTCTTGAATAATTAACCTGCTGGTCGTAATATTCAAAGTCTACAAAACTATGACGGACTTTCTTAAGTTCACCTGTAATAACAGGTGCCATATTGTTGTGACATACTATAAGGCACTCATCATCCTGAACAATAATATCACCGATATATTCCCTTTTAATCATCAGGTTCATTATTGCACCAAGAAAATCACGGTGATTAAGCTTGTCCTCACCATTTATCTTACTTTTCAATATACACAAAGGATAATCCCATGAATATACTTCATCAAATTCATCAAAGACACAAGCAATTGTGCGCTCGCTGTCACCTTCTATTCCTGAATAAAACTGTAACTTTAATCTAGAAAATTTATTGAATTGTGATATAAACAGTTCTTTCTGTCTTAAATCAAGAAAAGTGGAAAAGGTTTTTGTATGAGTTTTTTCTACTCTTTCGCAAAGCGAAAACACTTTTTTACAAAAAACAGTCTCTTCCTGATTTTGTGGTGGTATAAAGCCTCTCAATTAGTAAATAGCTCCCTGTGTGTCGATATCATCCAGCAGACCAATACCAGAAATATCAACATTGTATGGTGTGATAAGGAATGTAGAGTTTGCGATTTTCTGTACATTACCCTGGTTTGCATATGCAACACCAGAAAGGAAGTCAACAAGTCTTCTTGCTACTTCTTTGCTTGCAGATTCGAGATTGAGAACAACAGTCTTTTTAGCGTTAAGGCTGTCAGCAATGTCACTTGCTTCTTCGAATCTTTCAGGTTTAACAAGCACTACCTGAAGCCGTGGAATTGATGTGAGAGAAACACTTTTTTCTTTTTTTACAGAAGCTACTGTAGTGTTTACATTCTGTGTAAAATCTGCTTTGAATGTATTTTCTGCAGGAACAACTTCCTCTTCTTCCTCTTCTTCAATCATTTCATCATCAAGATCTTCATCATCGATGCCAAATACAGATTTAAGTTTATCAGAAATACCCATATTAATCTCCTTATGTATTATAAATTATAATTTCTTTGTCCGAAAATTCCTGTGCCTACACGCACAAGAGTACTGCCTTCTGCAATTGCCCAAGGATAGTCACCAGACATGCCCATAGACAGTATACACATGTCTATATTATCTAATTTTTTAGAGGATATGTCAACAAATAATTTGTGCATCTGACCAAAATACTTTCTTACACCCTCTGTATCGTCAATTGGAGGAATACACATAAGACCTTTTACTGTAAGGTTTTTGTATTCAGAAAGCTGGTGTATAAGCTCCATTGTCTGGCTGTATGGAATACCGCTTTTACTGTCTTCGTCACCAATGTTGATTTCAAGACAAATATTTGCTTTTTTTCCTGCTTTGCCATACTGTTTTTCAATTTCGTTGGCAAGTTTTAAGCTGTTGACACTCTGGATTGTGTCTGTGAGTGGTGGAAGATATTTTACTTTATTGGTCTGCAGTGTACCAATAATATGGCAAGGCACATTATTCTGTGAGAAAAAGTCTGCTTTCTGCACAAGTTCCTGTACTCTGTTTTCACCAAATAATGTAATACCTGCCTTGTATGCAACTTCCAGTTTTTCAACAGGCTGAGTTTTAGAAACACCCATAAGAATTACATCTTCTGGTTTTCTGCCGTATTTGAGACATGTTTCGGCAATCTCGTTCTGAACTCGTTTTACATTTTCTGATACATAACTATAAATATTTTCCATTGTACAAATTTCTCCCTTTTACAATTATTGAATCATACATCTCTACCTGGTTATTTTCATCTGTTTTCTTCGGAACTATAACATAGTTATCATCTTCGTAAACAGGTGATATCTTTTTAAAATATACAACATTGGAAAAGTTTACATAAACACCCATCTGTTCATCTACAAAGTGGATTGCACTTTTAGGTATTTTAATGCCTGTATATTGTTTGAAAAGGATTTCACAGTCAGTTACTCGCAAAGAAGCACTGTTTTCATCCATTACTGTAGATTCAATTACTATTAAAGATTTATCGCCAAAATCAACAACACTTTTGATTTTAGCTTTATTGAATGAATTTGCATTTGTCTGCAGAGAAAGACTTACTGTCTTGCCCTCTGTCAGTTTTTCAGCAGAAGCTGTATCTACATAAGTACAAATGCACCATTTATAATCTGTGATGATTTTACCATATTGAGAAACATCATCAGAAATGTCTGAATATGACTGTATTAGATTTTGACCCCATTCATATGATGAGGACATAAATTTTTCAACCGTAGCCTGTGATTCATAGCCATCAACGGATTTTATAAAATATCCAGTGTAAGGTGTATACAGTGATGCCAACGGCTGCTGCAGCTGATTTTCAATATTTTTGATTTCATCATTAAGCTGTGTTTTAGCCTGCTGAAAACTGTCAGTTTTGCCTGTTGCTACGCTGATTTTATTAAGACTTAATGTAAGAGCATTAAGTTTATTTACAGAATCAGTAAAATCCTGTTTAGCGTATATACTGGATAACTGGGATAACTGACCTGTAAGCTGTTTTCTTGTCTGGGAAATATCCAGTGTGTTGCCATCTATGTAACCATTGGCTGTAAGAATGTTATCGTAATCAGCCTGTAAGATTCTGAGGACTATAAGCTTTTCAATATCCGTATATGAAGAATATGCTTTGGCAACAAGTCCACCTTTGGAGACTCTTTCCCCGTCATCCACAAGATAGTCAACAACACCGCCTGTGTCCTGAGTGAGAACTGTTTCTTCCCTGCAGACTACACCCTGAACGACAATACTGTCGTTAATATATCCTTCTACAGCTTTGATTGTATCAACACTGTTTGCATTTACAAGATATGTCTGTAAAAATATATAAACTGCAAAAAACAGTGCCAAAACCAGCAGACCATTATACTTATAACGTTTTTTAACTTGTCTTTCTTTTGTCTGTCGGTCCATATTACTCTTTTCCTATAAATTTTTCTACTAAATCACAAGCAATTTCCTTGTAATTCTGGTTTATATAAAGCCAGTTTACATCATCCATACGATTAAACCATGTCAGCTGGCGTTTTGCATAGTTTCTGGATGCCTGTTTAAGCTTGTCTGTGCATTCACAGAGGCTGGCACTTCCGTCAAAATATGGGAAGAATTCCTTATAACCAATGGCGCTTGTACATGTTTTAAAAGTGTCTTTATTTTCATAAACATATTCAGCTTCCTGTAAAAGCCCTTCCTGCATCATCAAATCAACACGGAGATTGATATTGTCATACAGTTTCCGTCTGTCGCTGTGATTTAAACCAAGTATAAGAACATCGTATGGTTTTTCATTCGGTTTGGAATTAGCCAGTTGCCATGTCATATTATGCCCTGTAAGTCTGTATATTTCTATAGCTCGTAAAACACGGACAGTATTGTTCTGATGGACTGTAGCAGCATATTCAGGGTCTATATCTACAAGGCTATTATACATATATTCCTTACCGTTTTCTGCAAGTTCCTGCTGTAACTGCTGTTTGATAAGTGTATTATCTGGCTGGTCAGAAAATTTAATGCCGTTGATTAAACTTTCAATATACAGACCAGTACCACCCGCAATTATTGGCAAGCTTCCTCTGGAAGATATATCGTTTATTACTTCTGTTGCCATTTCAACAAATAACTGTACATTATATGGCTGGTCTGGCTCCATAATATCCACCAGATGATGAGGGGCCCTTGCTTGCTCTTCTTTTGTAGCTTTAGCAGTACCTATGTCGAGATTTTTATATATCTGCATAGAATCAGCAGATATAATCTCACCATTGAATTTTTCAGCCAGTAAAATGGATAAGCCTGTTTTACCACTGGCTGTAGGACCGCAAATTACAATAATTTTCTGTTTATCTGCCAAATTGCTTTTCAAGCTCCTTCTTTGTAATAGTTATAATAACAGGACGTCCATGTGGACAGTAAAGCGGAATTTTTTCACTTCTGATATCTTTTACAAGCTGTGTAAGCCGGTTTATTTCTGCCTTATCACCAGCTTTTATAGCACTTCTGCATGCTACTGAATGAAATATCCAGTCCAGTTTTTCACTTAATTCTGCTTTGTTACCTTTGGATAAATTGTAAGCAATCTCTCTTACGAGTTCTGCTGGGTCTTCGCTGGTAATGTACATAGGAATAGAACGCACAATAACTCCATTGGTGCCAAATTCCTCTATTTCAAAGCCCTGTTCATCTAAAAGATTAATATCGTCAAGAATTGCTTCTTTTTCTTCTGCAGACAATTTTACAGTTGCAGGTACAAGTAACATCTGTTTGCTTGCTTTTATATTTTTCTTCAATTTTTCATAAAGAAGTCTTTCGTGTGCAGCATGTTTATCAATAACAATCAACTGGTCTGCAACACTGCAAAGAATATAGGTAGAGAAAACTTCTCCTATTACTTTAAAATCAATGTCTTTATCTTCTATATCCTGTTCTGTTACCTGTTTTTCTTCTGACTGTACAGTTTCAGGTGCAGAATACATATCTTCATAAACTATTCCACCTTTTAAAACATTGTTATTTAGCTCAAATCCATTCTTTTCACTGCTTTCAACAATATTTTTAGAAGTAGTATATGGAACAAAACTGGAGCTTTCAAAGTAATTAAATTCACTGGACGGTTTTACTTCTGCCTTCATCTGTGGAACTATATATTTTTCCACATATTTATCTGCAAATTCATTTTGTAAAGTGTTTTGCTCTGTTTTTACGTTATTTAACTGCAGATTTTCGTATTTTTCTTTATTTTCAATTTCTGTAAAGCTTTGTTGCTTCACATGGACTTCTTCTCTTTCAAAGGTGGTTTTTTGTTTGAAATTAAACTTTTTGAAAGAGGTGTCGTCATCAATTCCCATTTTCACTGCACGATACAGTGCTGAAAATACTTCGCCCTCATTTGAAAAACGTACTTCAGTTTTTGCTGGGTGTACATTTACATCAACCGCATCATATGGCATGGTTACATTTAAAATATAACCCGGGAATTTGCCTACCATAACTGAACCTTTATAGGCATTTTCTATGGCGGCGATAATTGTTTTGTTTTTTACAAATCTTGAGTTTATAAAAGAGAACTGCATGTTACGTGACTGACGGGATGCATGCGGCCGTGTAACATAGCCTGTAACACAGTATTTATCATCGCTGTAATCAACAGGAACAAGGCTGTTTGCAAACTCTGTAGAGAACAGAGCCGCAATAGTATTTAACAGATTACCATCACCGAATGTATGGAATACTTCTTTTCCATCTTTAATAAATGTAAATGCAATTTCTGGTTTGGACAGTGCAAGATTTGTAAGAATATCCTGAATATAACCAGCTTCTGTAGCATCTTTTTTAAGGAACTTCATTCTTGCAGGTGTGTTGTAAAACAAATCCTTGATGATAAATCTAGAACCTGTTACAAATGGCTTTACTTCAAATGAAGTTTCTTCTCCACCAGAAAGCTGAATTTCAATTGCAAAATCCTGTATTTCAGTTTTTGTAATAAGTGAAAGATGAGATACACTGGCAATTGAAGCCAGAGCCTCACCCCTGAAACCAAGGCTTGCAATATTATCAAGGTCTTCTTTACTACTGATTTTACTTGTAGCGTGACGAATAAAAGCAGTTTTAACATATTCACTGTCTATACCACTACCATCATCCTGAACAAGTATTTTTTTGACACCACCACGTTCAATATCAACAAGGATATTCTTTGAACCAGCGTCTATGGAATTTTCTACAAGTTCTTTAACTACAGAAGATGGTCGTTCAACAACCTCTCCTGCAGCAATAAGCTCTGCTGTATGTTTATCAAGTACATTGATAACTGCCATCTTCTATCGCCTGCCTTATAACATAGATTTCAATTTATTAAGTATATTTAGTGCTTCAATAGGAGTAAGCACATTAACATCTACTTTTTCGAGTTCCTGGATTATTTCGCTAGGAACATTTTCCACAGTTTGCTGTGGCTGTACAAAGAAACCATCATCAAATGACAACTGTCTCACTGCCATTTTTTCTCTTTCAGCATTAGAAACAAGTTCATCAAGTATAGTTTTTGCACGTTCAATAACTGCATCTGGTACACCAGCCAGCTTTGCTACCTGAATACCATAGCTGTCGTCAGCACCACCACGGACAATCTTGCGAAGGAATGTAATATCATCCCCTCTTTTCTTTACTGCGATGTTATAGTTAACTACGCCATGCAACTGTGATTCCATTTCAGTAAGTTCATGATAATGTGTAGCAAACAAAGTTTTACAGCCAAGGTTATTCCTCTTGCTATGGATGTATTCTACAACAGCTTTTGCAATACTCATACCATCAAAGGTAGATGTACCTCTGCCGATTTCATCAAGTATAACAAGACTTTTTGGTGTAGCATTTTTAAGGATTTCGCTGACTTCGCTCATTTCCACCATAAATGTACTGCGACCACTTGAAAGGTCATCAGATGCACCTACACGAGTAAAAATTGCATCACAAACAGGTATCTCAGCAACTTTAGCTGGAACAAAACAGCCAATCTGCGCCATAACAACAATTATTGCAACCTGTCGCATAAATGTGGATTTACCTGCCATATTAGGACCAGTAATTATATTTACCCTGTTAGCATCACAGTCAAGCAATGCATCGTTAGGAATAAAGATTTCATCCTTAAGCATTGCCTCTACAACCGGATGTCTGCCGTCTTTTATATAGAGTTTGTCCTGTGTGGTAATGGTTGGTTTAATATAGTTATTTTTCTGTGAAAGCTGTGAGAAACCAGCCAGAATATCTATATATGCCATAGCTTTTGTAGTGCGCAATATTCTGTCTGTTTCGTCACTGATTGCTTTTAACAGATTATTATAAAGTAATTTTTCTCTTACAAGAAGTTTTTCGTTTGCATTGAGAATTTCAGCTTCAAGATTTTTAAGTTCTTCTGTGATATATCTTTCAGCACCTGCAAGAGTCTGTTTTCTGATAAAAGTATCTGGCACAAGGTCAAGATATGAACGTGTAACCTCGATATAATAGCCAAATACACGGTTGTAACCAACTTTAAGTTTTGGAATATTTGTTTCCTGTCTTAATCTGTTTTCGATTTCAGCCAGAATTTCCATGCTGTTGTTTACAAGATTACGGTTATAGTCAACTTCACCGTCAAAGCCTTCTTTGATGACACCACCATCTTTAATAGTAGCTGGTGGATTTTCAATAACAGCCTTGTCCAGAAGTGCCCCCAATTGCTCAAGTGTATCAATGTTATTATTAAGTCTTGTAATCAGGCTGTTGTCTGATTTATCAAGTGTATTTTTAAGGGGTCTGATAGCTTTGATAGATTGTGACAATGAAAATACGTCTCTAGGTCCAGCATTACCAAAGCCTGCACGTGTGCACAAACGTTCCATATCCTGAATATTTTTCAGGTGTGTCTGTGCATCCATGCGAACCATTGGGTTGTTGTTGAAATATTCCACTGCATCAAGGCGCATTTCAATTTCTGTTTTATCCATCAATGGAGCAGATAAAACACTTCTCAACATACGTTTACCAAAGCTGGTTTTTGTATTGTCAAGCACCCACAAAAGGCTGCCTCGTTTTTCTTTGGAGCGGATGGTTTCAAACAGTTCCAGATTTGAAGTTGTTGTATAGGATAATTTCATATAATTATCCTGTGAATAGTTATCAACTGTATTAAGTTTTTCTACCCCAACTTTCTGTGTTTCAGAAAGATAATTCAGCAGTTGCCATAAGCAGCGGGACATTTCTTTATCAAAAGATTTACCATCAAATTGTTTTTTAACTGTTTCATCTACCACAAAGTCGTTGTATTCGCCTTCTTCAATAAGTTCAACTGAACAATGTACAATGTTTTTAAGGAACTCTGTGAGCCATTTCATCTTAAGAATCGGAGTGTTTATAATTATTTCCTTCGGCATATACTTATAAATCTCGGATTTAAGACTGTTTTCAAAGTTGGAAGAATCAACAACAGTAGCCTGCATTGAACCAGTGGAAATATCACAGAAACAAACACTTGCCTGATTTTCAAATATGTATATGCTGGCGATATAGTTGTTTTTATCTTCAGCCAGCATACTGTTTTCCATAATTGTACCAGGGGTAACAACCCTAATAACATCTCTGTTTACCAAGGTTTTACCTTTTTGTGGCCGTTCTGTCTGTTCACAGATAGCTACTTTGTAGCCTTTTTCTAGCAGGCGCTGTATGTATGCTTCACTGGAATGAAATGGAATGCCACACATTGGGGCACGTTCAGCCAAGCCGCAGTCACGACCTGTCAGCGTAAGCTCTAATTCTTTTGAAGCAAGCAGAGCATCATCAAAAAACATTTCATAAAAATCACCAAGTCTGAAAAACAGAATATGGTCTTTATGAGCTTCCTTAATTGAAAGATACTGTTGCATCATAGGTGAAAGGTTAGCCAAATTAATACCGTCCTATAAACTAAAATAAAAATACGATTAAATATAAAAAATTATTAGTTGCCACAGCCAGAGCATGAAGAACAGCTGCCAGAGCAACCACCTTCTGGAACTTCAACAATCATTGGGTCACCGCCGTTTATAGCTGCTGTAATAATAGCCTGGATAAGCTGTGTCATTTTATCAACTTCATTTTTGCATTCGTTGTATTCCATCATAAATTCATTAGCCATAATATCAGCATAGAGACCGATAAGTTCGCTGTTGAGTTTCTGTACTTTTGCGTCGTCTCTTGTTCCGTCTTCTTTTACAGCTTCAATTCTGTATTCATACTGAAGTGTGTTGAATTTCTGGATAAGACCCTGAAGTTCCTGGTCCATGTCCATTTTCTTTTTAACCTGTTCAAGATAAACAATTCTGTCATCCTGCTGAAGTTTTTTTGCCAGAAGGCGCAGTTCATAAATTACATCAAATTTTTCCATTTTCTTTATCTCCTAATTATTATCTGAAAGTTCAGCTGTTAAGCTGGTACCTTTTTTACCTGTAATTTTAAGTTTTACAAATTTATCTGTAAAGTCTTTTTCGCTAGTAAATTTTACCACAAAAGTGTTTTCCATTCTAGCTGTATAGTTATTTTCGTGTTTTTCTTCCACAAGGGCACGAACTTCTTTACCAATAAAGCTGTTCAGATGTTCAAAAACAATTTCCTGCTGGATTTTAATAAGTCTGTTTATCCATTCTGATTTTTCTTTGTGTGATATATTATCCTCCATTGCAGCAGCCTTTGTGCCGTTTCTTTTGGAATAAATATAAGTAAACAGCTGTGTAAAACGAACATCTTTTACCAGTTTTTCTGTATCCAGATATTCTTCAAATGTTTCACCAGGGAAACCTACTATAATATCACTTGAGAATGTGACATCAGGAATCTGTTCTTTTGCATAATTGATTATATCCATATACTGACTTATAGTATATCTTCTGTTCATTTCTTTCAGTATACGGTCGTTACCTGCCTGTACCGGCAGATGAATCTGGCGGGAAATCTGTGGATTATCCCTGATTACATCAATAACTTTTTTATTTATATCTTTTGGGTGGCTGGACATAAAATGCAAGACATATTCACCAGGAACTGTACACAGCAACTGTAACAAATCAGCAAAATCAAATTTCTCTTCAAGGTTTTTGCCGTATGAATTTACATTCTGCCCCAGCAATGTAATGTCTTTATATCCTGCTTCTACGAGCTGTTTGAATTCGTTGTAAATATCCTGTGGATTTCTACTTCTTTCCCTGCCTCGAACATAAGGAACAATACAGTAGGAACAGAAGTTATCACAACCAAACATTATAGAAATAGATGCCTTTGACTTGCTGGAACGCAGAATAGGTGTATCTTCAACTATATCTGTTTTTTCCTGTGGCAGTAAAATCTGCTTTTTGTTTTCTGAATAACGCTGATAGATTAACTGTGGCAGAATTTCTATATTGTTGGTGCCAAAAACAACATCAACAAATGGATAGCTTTTCTTGATTTTATCAACTATGTGCTGTTGCATTACCATACAGCCACACACTGCCACAATCATATCGGGATTGGCCGTTTTCAGTGCTTTGAGTTTACCGATGTTGCCGAATATCTTCAGCTCTGCATTTTCCCTGATAGCACAAGTATTGTAAATAACAATATCACTGTTATCAAGGCTGTCAGTCATAGAATATCCCAGCTGATACAGAAGACCTCTGATTTTTTCAGAGTCATTTTCATTCTGTGCACAGCCAAAAGTTTTAACATTTGCCAGAGGCAAATCTGTAAATTTTTCTGAAACAATATTTCTTACTTCCTGAATATAATTCAAAATCTGCCTCCTTTAAAAGTATTTTTTAAGAAAATGTCCTGTGTAGGAATTTTCATTTTTACTGATTTCACAAGGTGTGCCAGTTGCAACTATTGTACCGCCCTCATCTCCGCCTTCCGGACCAATATCGATAATATGGTCACATACTTTAATAAGGTCAAGGTTGTGTTCGATTACAACAATTGTATTGCCTGCATCAGCAAGCTTCTGCAGTACAGTGATAAGTCTGTGTACATCGGCTGTATGCAAGCCTGTTGTAGGTTCGTCCAGAATGTACAGTGTCTTGCCTGTCTGGATTTTAGACAGCTCAAGTGCAAGTTTTACACGCTGTGCTTCACCGCCTGAAAGAGTTGTTGCGCTCTGGCCCAGTTTTATATATCCAAGACCTACATCATACAATGTTTTTATCTTTCTGTAAATCTTTGGATGATTTTCAAAGAACGCCATTGCCTGTTCCACTGTCATATCAAGCACATCTGCAATATTTTTGCCCTTATACTTAACTTCAAGTGTCTCACGATTATAACGTTTACCCTTACATACATCGCAAGGAACGTAAATATCAGGCAGGAAATGCATTTCAATCTGCAGGATACCATCACCTTCACAGGCTTCACATCTGCCGCCTTTAACATTGAATGAGAATCTGCCAGCATTATAGCCACGCATTTTTGCATCGTTTGTCTGGGCAAAAAGGTTTCTGATATCTGTAAATACACCTGTATATGTTGCAGGGTTTGAACGTGGTGTTCGACCAATAGCATTCTGGTCAATACAGATAACTTTATCTATATTCTCAAGACCAAGAATATCTTCGTGTTTACCAGGTTTTGCTTTGGAACCATTCAGAACAGCGGCTGTCTTTTTATAAAGGATTTCATTTACAAGACTGGATTTACCACTGCCGGAAACACCTGTAACACATATAAATTTGCCAAGTGGAAACTCTACATCAATATTTTTAAGGTTGTTCTGTGCGGCACCGATTACCTTGATGAAATTACCATTGCCTTCTCTTAATTTTTCTGGCAGAGGAATAATTTTTTTACCGCTCATATACTGACCTGTGATACTTTCTTCACAGGCTTCAATATCTTCCAGTGTGCCCTGTGCAACAACTTGTCCGCCGTGTACACCAGCACCTGGACCTATATCAACAATGTGGTCTGCAGCACGGATAGTATCTTCATCATGTTCTACAACAATAAGTGTGTTGCCGAGGTCACGCAGATGTTTCAGTGTAGCAATAAGTTTTTCATTATCTCTCTGATGGAGACCTATACTTGGTTCATCCAGTACATAAAGAACGCCCATCAGTGATGAACCAATCTGTGTAGCAAGACGAATACGCTGGCTTTCACCGCCAGAAAGGGATGCAGCACTTCTTGCAAGTGTAAGATATTCAAGACCAACACTTTTAAGGAAGTTCATTCTTTCCTTGATTTCTTTAAGAATACTTTCAGCAATCATCAATTCCCTGTCTGTCAGCTGAATATTTTCAAGAAATTTAAGTGCATCACGTACACTCATATTTGTGAACTGGCTGATATTGATGCCACCAACTGTAACAGCAAGGATGATAGGTTTTAATCTGTCACCGTGACATTCCGGACATTCAATTCCGCTCATAATACCAGAGATTTCTTCTTTTACCCAGTTTGAATTTGTCTCTCTAAAACGTCGTTCAAGATTTGGAATGATACCTTCAAATTCTGTCCGGTATTTACTCATACCTCTGTCTGTTTCTCTGTACAATTCCAGTTTTTCACCATTTGTACCATAGAGAACAGCATTAAGCGCTTCTTTAGGAATATCTCTTATTGGAGTTGAAAGGCTGAAACCATATTTTTCAGAAAGACCTCTGTAATACATATGTGATACAGAGCCTTCTGCATAATACCAGCCACTGGCTTTGATAGCACCTTGGTCAATGGAAAGTGATTTGTTTGGAATAACCAAATCAGGGTCAACTCTCATAAACACACCCAGACCTGTACATTTTTCACAGGCACCAAATGGGTTATTAAACGAGAACATCCTAGGTGCCAGTTCATCAATACTTACACCATGGTCAGGACAGGCAAAATTCTGTGAAAACAGCATTTCTTCCCCGTCGATAACATCAATCACAACTGTACCATTAGTAAGTGTAAGAGCTGTTTCTATACTTTGTGCAAGACGGCTAGCTACATCTTCCCTTATAGAAAGACGGTCAACAACAATTTCAATATTATGTTTTTTATTTTTTTCAAGAACAATATCTTCTTCAAGGTCATAAATAATGCCATTTACTCTTACACGGACAAAACCCTGTCGTTTAGCGGCATCAAATTCTTTTACATGTGTGCCCTTCTGACCTTTTACCACTGGAGCCAGCACCTGAAAACGAGTGCCTTCAGGCAGTTCCATAACAGCATCAACCATCTGGTCAACTGTCTGCTGTTTGATTTCTTTACCACAGATTGGACAGTGTGGTATACCTATACGGGCATACAGCAAACGGAGATAGTCGTATATCTCTGTAACTGTACCAACTGTGGAACGTGGGTTTTTGGATGTTGTTTTCTGGTCGATGGAAATAGCCGGTGAAAGACCTTCGATGGATTCCACATTAGGTTTTTCCATCTGTCCAAGGAACATTCTGGCATAAGAAGACAAACTTTCCATATACCTTCTCTGCCCATCTGCGTAAATGGTGTCAAATGCCAGACTGGATTTACCGCTTCCGGATAAGCCCGTCATAACAACCATTTTGTCTCTTGGAATTGTAACATCTATATTTTTAAGGTTGTTTTCTTTAGCACCCTTAATTACAATATTTTCGCTACTCATTTTTCTCCTATTTCATTTTCTTTAACTTTTCAATTCGATCACGGAGGAATGCGGCATGTTCAAATTCCAGAATCTTGGCAGCCTGTTTCATTTCTTTTGTCAGGCGCTCAATAAGCTGTTCTCTTTCAGCTTTGGACATTCGTTTAGCCTGTTTCTTTGGAGAGTCTTCTTTTGAAGAAATCTCAATAATTCCTCGTATATCCTTTTTAACTGTTTTTGGAACTATACTATGTTCTTCATTATACGCAATCTGAATACTGCGTCTGCGATAGGTTTCTGTTATCGCACGTTCCATAGAATTGGTTACAGTATCCGCGTACATAATTACCTGTCCGTTGGCATTTCTTGCCGCACGTCCGATTGTCTGGATAAGGCTGGTTTCACTGCGCAGGAAACCTTCTTTATCAGCATCAAGGATAGCAATGAGGCTAACTTCAGGCAAGTCAAGACCTTCTCTCAAAAGGTTGATACCCACAAGTACATCTATTGTACCCAAACGCAAATCACGGATAAGTTCCATTCTTTCAAATGTATCCACCTCATGGTGCATATATTTGACTTTTATTTTCTTGGCAGCAAGATATTCTGTAAGGTCTTCTGCCATTTTTTTAGTTAGTGTTGTAATAAGGACACGTTCATCATTATTGATTCTTTCATAAATTTCACCCAGAAGGTCTTCTATCTGTCCCTCTACAGGTTTAACTATGATTTCAGGGTCTATAAGACCTGTTGGTCTGATAATTAGTTGGGCTGTCTGTGTCGCATGCTCTTTTTCGTATTTACCCGGTGTGGCACTTACATATACAACCTGATTCACCTTTTGCTCAAATTCTTCAAATTTAAGAGGTCTGTTGTCAAAAGCACTTGGCAGGCGGAAACCATATTCTACCAGATTTTTCTTTCTGGCGTAGTCACCGCCATACATTGCACCAACCTGTGGTATTGTAACATGGCTTTCGTCTATGAACAGCAAATAATCATCCGGGAAATAATCAAGAAGCGTCGTGCCTGTTTCTCCCGGTTTTCTGCCTGAGAAAACAGCAGAATAGTTTTCTATACCTTTACACATTCCAACTTCCATCAGCATTTCCATATCATACTGTGTGCGCTGTGAAATACGCTGTGCTTCTATCAGTTTACCCTGATTTGTAAACATTTCTACCTGCTGGTCCATTTCGTTTCTGATTTTTTCCAGCGCAATTTTCATCTTTTCTTCAGAAACAATATAGTGGCTGGCTGGGAAAATAGCTACATGACCTACTGTTGCAATTACATTGCCTGTAACTACATGTATTTCTCTGATTCTTTCAATTTCATCACCAAAAAATTCCACCCTGAAAGCTGTTTCCTGTGAGTAAGCAGGATAAATCTCTACAATATCCCCTCTTACACGGAATTTATTACGGACAAAATTCATATCATTTCTTTCGTACTGCAGGCGGACAAGAGCTTTCATCAATTCTTCTCTTGTCATTCTGTTACCCGGTCTTAAAGAAACAACCATTTCACGATAGTCTATTGGGTCACCCAGAGAATAGATACATGATACAGAAGCTACAATGATTACATCACGTCTTTCAGAAAGAGCAGCTGTAGCACTGTGGCGCAGACGGTCAATTTCTTCATTGATTGCGCTGTCTTTTTCTATATAGACATCTTTGCCCGGGATATATGCTTCCGGCTGATAGTAATCATAATAAGATACAAAATATTCTACCGCATTGTCTGGGAAGAATTCTTTAAATTCTGTGCACAGCTGTGCCGCAAGAGTTTTGTTGTGCGCCAGTACAAGAGTAGGTTTATTTACTTTCTGGATAATCTGCGCCATTGTGTATGTTTTACCAGTGCCAGTAGCCCCAAGCAAAATCTGCTGCTTGTGGCCATCAATAATACCCTGACTGATTAATTCTATAGCCTGTGGCTGGTCACCAGAAGGAGTATATTCACTTTTTAAAACAAATTTATCCATGTTTCACCTATAAATCTAATAACCATATTTAAAATGTTCAAATTCACCACTGTCTGCCATTGAAACAGCATCATCGTCTGCAATTATAATATGGTCACATAACTCTATATTTATAAATTTCAGCGCTTTGTAAATGTTTTCTGTTACCATTCTGTCTGACCTTGATGGCAGTGCCACTCCATTTGGATGGTTATGTGCGAGTATTACAGATGTTGCATTGCTGTTTACAGCAGCGGCTACCACCTTTTTGATAGTAACTGGAGCAGAGTTAACAGTACCTTCAAACAGTTTTTCGCATCTTATAATGTTTTTCTTGTCATCCAGAAGAATAACATGTATCTCTTCATGATTCTTGCCATAAAAACGAGGAGTCATAAATTTGACTGCATCTTTAGTAGACTGAATAATTCTTATATTCTTTGTCTTATCAGTATGATAAGCCGCAAAAACTTCTGGGATTAGCTTAATCAATGTAGCGGAATGCTGGCTGATACCTTTTATTTTACACAACTCTTCTATTGGCGCATCGAATACACCTGACAGTGTTTTGAACTCATTAAGTAAATTGTGGGCTATCTCATTTGTATCGCTGCGTGGAATGGAATAAAACAACAATAATTCCAATATATTATGGTCTTCAAAAGCAGCTAACCCCTGTGATAAAAATAGAGCTTTCAATCGATTTCTATGTCCGTCATGTACACCCATATTACCCTACCTCAAAAGTTTGTTATAGTTTATTATTTACTAATATCAAAAAATAATATATACTAATTTATTATACTACAAACAACACAAAAATTAAAGTAGGTTATATCAAAAAATGAAAAGTTTCACAGCCAAAAAAAATGACGATGGTGTACGTCTTTTACGTTTCTGCGAAAAAGTATGTCCAACAATGCCAAAAAGCTTGTTGCGTAAAGCTTTTCGCAACAAAAGGATAAAAATCAACGGCAAAAAACAGAATGAAGATTATCGTCTTGTTGAAGGCGACCTTATAGAACTATATATCAATGATGAATTCTTTGAACTTGACAAAAAACAGATTTTTAAAACTGTTGATTATAAAAATCTGGAAATTTTGTTTGAAGATGACAATATTCTGCTTGTAACCAAGCCTTTTGGGCTTCTTTGTCACTCTGATAATAAAAATGAATCCAACCTGATAGATATGATTTTATCATATTTATATGATAAAGGTGAATATTTACCTGAAAAGGAAAACACCTTTACACCTGCTTTGTGTAACAGAATTGACCAAGGTACAGAAGGAATTGTAATTGCAGCCAAAAATTATCGTGCACTGGCAGATATAAACACTGTTATACGTTATGACCTTATCGAAAAGAAATATTTGTGTATAACACAAAAGTCTATAAATGATGGCCGATATACTGCCTGGCTTAAACGTGATAAAACAGCAAAAAAAGTGTCTGTAACCGCCAAAGAAATACCTGATAGCAAAGAAATCATCACAAGTTTTAAAACAGTTGAAAGCAAAAAAGGTTTTAATTTGGTTGAATGTACACTCTATACAGGCCGTACACATCAGATACGTGCACATCTGGCCTTTTTAGGTGCGCCGATTGTTGGCGACAGAAAATATGGCACAGCTTTCAAAGGTGTAGACAGCCAGCTTTTATGTGCATATAAGCTTAAATTCAAGGAAATTCCAGAAAACCTGTCTGTATCTTATCTTTCAGGAAAAGTATTTGAACTGAAAAATTCAAACGTTATAAAATATTACAAATCAATATAGGTGATATTATGTTGAAAAGTAAAAAACACACCTCAAATAAAGCTTTTATTTTAGGTGCAATTATAGGAATAATTATATTCATTGCTATTTATGGTGTTGATGTAATCAGATTTACCAATGATAATCTTATAATCAACGGATATATAGAAAAGGATGTTGCCCAGCATTATGCAGGGTGGATGTTATACCGCAGTAGCCCATGGCAGTTTCCTTTAGGGCTTGCCCAGAATATAGCATATCCATATGGTACAACAGTTTCTTATACTGACTCCATTCCCCTGCTTGCTATCTTCTTCAAACTTTTTTCAAATATACTGCCACAGACATTTCAATATTTAGGCTTTTACTGTATGCTGTGTTTTGCATTACAGGGTGCATTCGGTGCATTGCTTTCAAACCTTTTCAGCGATGATTTAATCACTGATGTATGTGCAGCTGTTATTTTTGTACTTTCCCCTGTGATGATTGAACGTGCATTCAGACACTGTGCACTTACATCTCATTATCTGATTCTTGCAGCATTGTATTATTATTTTAAAAATAAAGGTAGTTGCCATTTCAAGTCATACCTACCATTTATAATTATCAATTTACTTGCAATTACTATTCATCCATATTTTCTGCCTTTTACATTTGCAATTATGTTTGCATTCTGTGCCGAGAAATTCATATGGAATAAAAAATATTTTTCAAGTATATTTTATCTTCTTGGCAGTATTGTAATAAGCCTTGTTATTGGTTATGTTGAGGGTGCATTTTACAGTGCAGACTCTTTCTCCTCTTTTGGTTATGGTTTCTTTAATATGAACCTTAACGCATTTATAAATCCATCCAGCCGTGGTTTTGAAAACTGGTCATCCATACTGTCAGTAAGACCTAATATTTTAGGTCAGCCAGAAGGTTTTAACTATCTGGGTATTGGTGTTATGCTGTTTATACCAATCAGTGCCTTTATGTATCTTATTCATTATAAGCTGGATATTTTTAAAACATTTTTCAGTTTTATTTTCAGATATTTTGGTATAATTTTCTCAACAATGGCATTGTTTATATTTGCTATTGGCGACTGGATAATGTTTGACGAAATACAGATATTCAGAATACCATTCCCAACAAAGCTTATGGAAGGTATATTTGGAATATTCAGAGCAAACGGCAGATTCACATGGCTTTTGGTTTACTGTATAGTTTTGGCAATTATATTTGGATTAAGTAAAATCAATAATAAAATTGTAAAGACAGCTTTTCTGACAGCACTTATACTTGTACAGTGTTATGACCTTAAAGATGTATTAGCATCAAAACACGCCTATTTTACAGGCAATTCCAGTGATTTGCAGGGACAGGTTTATAATGAAATCCTGAAAAACAGTATTTGGGATGATATGGCAGAAAAATATGACGTTTGTTCTATGATTTCCAGTGGGATTTCCAATAGTGGCATAGAAATAGCTGTAAAATTCGGCAAGAATGGACACGGCGTAAACACGGCTTTTGAAGCTCGTGTGGATTATAAAAAAGCCGATGAACTATATGTACAGATGTATAAACATATAGAAGACGGTACCCTTGACCCAGATACAATTGTTATGGTCAACGATATAGACGATACTGTACTTAATAACGCAGTAAAAAATGGATATTCTGTTTTTGAGGTTGAAACAGACCATCTTATATGTGTAAACAAATTCACCGATGCAGAACTGAATAAATATATCAGTGAAGGCGAATTTACAATTTTAAATTTAGCATAAAAAAATCCCGTGGATTCAATCCACGGGATTTTAATTTATTATCCTTTGTAAACTACGCCGTCTTTCATAACAAATGCACAACGTGTCATTGTAGAAATATCATCGTATGGGCTTTCGTTAAATGCTACGATATCAGCAAATTTGCCAGCTTCGATAGAGCCAACCTCTTTGGACATTTTCAGCAATTCAGCAGCTGATTTTGTTGCGGCAACCAGAGATTCTGTAACTGTGAAGTTACCGTATTTCTGCATCAGTTCAAATTCATATGCCTGTTTACCGTGTGGAGAGAAGTATGTACCTGTATCTGTACCAAATGCGATTTTAACGCCTTTAGCACGGCACATTTCAAGGTTTTTACCGTGGTTTTCCAGACAAGCTTTTGCTTTTCTTACAGCTTCAGCTGGGAGATACTGGCCGTATTCAACGATTCTGTATGCAGCAATGATTGTAGGAACAAGGAATGTACCATATTCAACCATAAGATCCATACATTCTTCATCCATCATCATACCATGTTCGATGGAAGCGATACCTGCTTTAACAGCCCATTTGATACCAAGAGCACCGTGAGCGTGTGCAGAAGAAGATTTTCCGTGTGTATTTGCGATATCAAGTGCAGCTTTCATTTCTTCAAATGTAAGGTCTGGTGCACCTGGTTCGTCACCAACAGACATAACGCCACCAGTTGCCATAAGTTTAATATGGTCAGCGCCATATTTAATAGCATATCTTGCAGCCTGTCTTGCTTCATCAGGGCTGTTTACAACCTGTGCCATACCACCATTGATGTGTGAACCTGGACGAAGATGACTATCACCATGACCACCTGTTGAACCAATACCCATACCAGCAACTTTCATTCTTGGGCCCCAGATTTTGCCTGAATTAATTGCATTTCTTACAGATACATCAACAAAATTGATACAACCTTCATCACGGATTGTTGTAAAGCCTGCCAGCAGGTCCTGCTGTACATTCAGCATAGCTTCAAAAGCATAATCAGCATCCATTTTGGAATACATATCCATCATACCAGATGGTTCACCATTCATCATAATATGCATATGTGTGTCAATCATACCTGGCATAACAAATTTATCAGAAAGATCGATTACTTCTGCACCTTCACAGCATACTTCGTTTTCAGAAACTTCTGTGATTTTGTTGTCTTCAACAACAACCCACATGTTTTCTTTTACACATTCATTAACGGAATCAAAGAATTTACCACATTTAATAACTTTTTTACTCATAATAATAACCTCTGTCTATAATAATTAACCTTTGTAAACAACACCGTTTTTCATAACAAATTCACATCTTGTCATAGTGGTGATATCTTCACGTGGGTCAGCATCAAATGCTACGATATCAGCATATTTGCCTGCAGTAATAGAACCAACTGTATCCTGTCGGCGGATAAGTTCTGATGCTGTTTTTGTTGCACATGTAAGGGCTTCAAGTGGTTCAATACCAAATTCTTGCATAAGCTGGAATTCATAACCCTGTTTGCCATGGAAGTTGTATGGTGTGCCAGAGTCAGTACCAAATGCAATTTTTACACCAGCTGCTCTTGCTTTTGTAACACCGTTTTTGTGGTTTGCAAGAACCTGTTTGGCTTTGTCTACCATAAACTGCGGAATACCTGCTTCAGCACCCATTACAATAATTCTTTCAGCTGCAATGATTGTAGGAACAAGATAAGTACCACGTTTTGCCATTTCTTCGATACATTCATCATCCAGCATCATACCGTGTTCAACGGAAGTAACACCTGCTTTAACAGCACATTTGATACCATTTGTGCCGTGTGCATGTGTAGCTGTGATAACACCATACATTTCAGCTATTTCGCATACAGCTTTCATTTCTTCAAATGTCATCTGCTGTGCACCAACTGTTGTACCTTTACTCATAACGCCACCAGTTGACATAAATTTAAGTACATCAACACCATGCTTAACATTATATCTTGCAGCTTTCAGCATAGCATCTGGGCCATCAGCAATATTGCCAGAAATAGCTACTGGTGATTCAGAGATATATGGATTATAATGGCTGTCTGCATGGCCACCAGTTGTACCGATACATGGGCCGGAAACCAGAAGTCTAGGACCTACAATTTCGCCTCTGTCAATGGCATTTCTCAGTGCTACATCATTGAAACCAGGTTCACCAACAGAACGGAGTGTTGTAAAACCTGCCATAAGGTCTGCCTGTGCCATTCTCATCATAAAGTAAGCGCTGTCCCCCAGTGTTGTCTGCCCGCTGGATGGGTTTGCTTCACCATTGGAAGAAAGATGAACGTGGCAGTCAATAAGACCAGGTGTTACAAATTTGCCTGTAAGGTCAACCATTTCATAACCTTCTGTTTCGTCTGTCCATGGACAAACTTTTTCAATTATATTATCTTTTACAAAAACCATAACATTTTCTAAAACCTGCTGGTTTTCAGAATCAAACATTTTTGAGCATTTAAGAACTTTACATGCCATAATAAATATCTCCTTGAGAATATAGATAAAATTGAATTAAATAAAAAAACAAAAAAGACAGATACCGAAATATCTGTCTTTTTAAACTTAAATTTTAAATTAGAAAATCATTGGAGCGATGATGCCAGCGAATACAACAGAAGCGATTGTAACTGTTGTGAAACCACCAACAATCATTTTTGGCATTACGTATGCCAGAGCTTTTTCTTTTTCTTCTGCTGTGAAGTCATCCATAGAAGCAACAACTTCGTTGGAAAGGATTTCTGTACCTGGGTAGCCGAACAGAGCTGTAACGCCACAAGCAATAGAAACGTAAGGGTTGTAACCAACAACTTTACCAGCAATAAGAGCCATAATAGCAATACCGATAACGCCAAGAACCAGACAACCAACCAGTGGAAGAATAAAGTTCAGAGCATCCATTGGGGAAACTGAAGCAAAGCCGTTAAATGTCAGAGCGTACATACAGAGCATGATATAGCCGTAACCGCCTGCATCTTTAAGTGCGTTTTTCTGCAGGAAGTTAATTTTCTTAGCAACGATACCAACCAGCAGGTACATGATGTTAACGTTAAGGAATGTCAGAACGTATGTAGAAAGCAGGTAACCACAAACTGCAACTACTGCAAGTTTAAAGAATTTAAGTGTAGATGTGTCAGCTGCTGGAGCTGGAGTTTTGAAAAGGTTTGTTTCAGGAAGTTTGAAAGCAGTTTTCTTTTCAGCATCGCCAGAGAACATGCCTTTTGCTTTAGCAGCGATAAGTTCTTTTTTGAGGCAGAAAGAAGCAACTGGCATACCAACCATAGACTGGAATGCAAGAACCAGAGCAGCGAAACCTGCGAAAGCTGGTTTACCAGCAGCGTTTGCAGCTTCAGAAACGATCTGGAATGCGATAACACCACCAGAAACAACTGGAGCAGCTGTCAGAGAGTATTCTCTACCGAACAGCATATTACCTAATGTAAATGCCAGAACGCCGATACCTACGAGACCTGCGCAGCAAACAACAACAGTTTTCCACTCAGCAAGCAGTTCTTCGATTTCAATGGATGTACCCATGTTAACCAGAAGCATTGCAACACCTGTTGCATTGAGTGTAGGAAGAAGTGTGGAATCTACAGCGATAGTAGCTGGGATTGCACCGGACCAGAAAAGGCCCATTGCTACGAAACAACCAAAAACCATGGATGAAACGAAGCCATTAGTTTTGCGGGAAAGAAATTCGCCGATTACGAACGCAAGAGCGATAACAGCGAAACACATCATTGGAGTCCAAGTCATAATATATTTCCTCTCTATAATTAAGAATTCAAAAATAAAAATTAAATGTTAAAGTTATTAGGTTTAATAATCACTGGTTTAAAAAGACATATTAAATTGTCAAGGTCCACATTGTTTTTTATGCCTAGTGCAAATGGTAGTAGACTTAGGTTTTTAATGTCGCTAATGTCGTTTTTCACCAATGATCACCTCCTAAATTCAATACTCAATTGTTATTTTTGGATATCAAATCCCCCCAGTTATACGGACTAATTAATATAACTTAAATTTGATATGTCCACATTATCCTACTTTCGTCCTAATAAGTCAATATTTTCTAATTTACTGTATTATTTTCCATTTTCAGCATTTTGCACAACCGTTTTTAAATAATTGTTATTTTTTCTGTTTATATGCACAAATTGTTTAAAAATTAACTATTAATAAATTGTTAATTCTTCATTATTTTTGTGTAAATTGTTTAATTTATATTTAAATTTTCGTTATTATTACAATATAAAATTGTATTATTTTTAACAATCTTATATATTTCTCTTGACAAATGTATTAAAATAATAACTAAAAAAGTATATCTGGAGTTAAATATGAAACCAATTTGCCTTGTTAATACCCCATTATCCCAGCAGACATTATACAATTTATGCAATATTATGCATAATTGCTGTGAATTAATCACACCAGAAAACACTGATGCCAATTCACCCGAAATTGAATACCCTTTTGATAAATCACTCCTTGAAAAAGCAGAAATTTATATAGGAAATCCTGATTTCAATACACTTTCAGTTTGTAAAAATTTAAAGTGGCTTCAGCTAGCATCATCAGGGGCCGACAGCTATGCAAAATCAGGTATCATTGATAAAAATAGAACCCAGCTTACAAATGCTACAGGTGCTTATGGTCATGCAATAGCTGAATATATGGTTGCTGGTGTAATGGCTGTTATCAAAAAATATCATCTTTACAGAGATAATCAGCTCGCTGGCAAATGGCAGGACATGGGCTTTTCCAGAACAATCCGTGGCAGTAAAGTACTGATAGTTGGTTTTGGTGACATCGGCGGTCAGTTCGGGCAGAAAATGAATGCACTTGGTTGTGAGATACATGCAATAAAAAGAACAGTGTCTGATGTGCCAGAATATGTCAAATCAATATCCACACTTGATAAACTGGATAAGCTGCTTCCAGAAATGGATATTGTAGCTTTGTGTCTGCCTAACTCCCCTGCTACCGAAAATGTTATCAGCAAAAAACAACTCAGTCTTATGAAAAACGACTCTGTTCTGATTAATGTAGGCAGAGGTAATGCTGTAGACACAGATGCTCTGCTGGATGCACTGAACAACAATATTATCGGTAATGCAATATTGGATGTTACAAACCCAGAACCGCTGCCTTCAGACCATCCACTGTGGAAATGCAGTAATGCTGTAATCACACCTCATATTTCTGGTGGCTACCATGCCCAGGAAACAATCGACGGCATTGAAAATATTATACTGGAAAATGCCAGACGATATGTAAACGGACAGGAACTTATAAATCAGGTTGATTTTGAAACAGGATACAGAAGAAAATAAATAAATCGCTTGAGTGTAACACTCAAGCGATTTATTTTTTAAAATTCATCTTTTAACACAAATCTGTATTCTTTCATCTCAAGATTTTTAAAATGTATGCCATCATCTTCTATTGTGATATAGCTATGCTGGCTGTTTTCTTTTGGGATTGAAATGGAACCCGGATTTACATATGTGTAGTTATTTACTTTTTCACATACTGGAATATGTGTATGACCATGAAGAAGGATATCACCATTTTTAAGCATTGGTGGATTTGCATTGTTATGATTATGTCCATGTGTAACAAAAATCATTTTATTATTCCAGTAAAGAAATGCATAATCAGCAAGTATTGGGAATTTTAATACCATCTGGTCTACTTCTGTATCACAGTTACCTCTTACACAAAGAATTTCTTCTTTGATATTATTCAGCATTTCAATAACCTTTTTAGGTGCATATTCTTTTGGCAGGTCATTTCTTGGACCATGATATAAAACGTCACCAAGAAGTATGAGTTTATCTGCTTTTTCATTTTTATAGCATTCCAGCATTTTTTCTGCAAAATAAGCAGAACCATGAATATCTGATGCCACCATTAATTTCATATTTAGTCTCCTCTTTATATTTAATTTCTGTATATAAATTTAACATACATATAGATTAAAGTAAAGATTGACAGTTTATATACTATCGTATAAAGTTATATATATGAAAAACTATTATATTGATAAATGTCTGGAATTTAAAGGCACATATCTTGATTATCCATTTGATGATTCTGATTGGGCCGCCATCAGACATAAAGAAAACAAAAAAATTTTTGCATTGATTTACACCCATAACAGCAAAAACTGTATCAATTTCAAAAACACGCCTGAATGGGCTACTTTCTGGAGAGAAAGTTTTAAAGCAGTAGCACCTGCATACCATATGAACAAAGAACATTGGAGTATGGTTACACTGGGCGAAGATGCAAATGAAGAGCAAATCATGCAGATGCTGTATGACAGCTATAAACTTACACAAAATAAAACGAGGAAAAGAAAATGAGTGCTAAACTTAAAAGTGTATTAGAAACAGCCTATAAACTGTGTGATAATCTGGAAGCTACAGATGTTTGGGATAAAAACAATACGGCTTCTGCAAGGGAAATTTTCCGTGGTGAACTGTTTCATTTTCTCTTAAACCTTAGTTTTGCTGATGCCAAAATAACTGTAAAGGAATCCACCTTTATAAAAGATAACCTTGGATTTGATTATTCTGTAAAAGAAATGCGTGAATATGCTATCGCAAATAGAATTTATGGTTCTGATTTTACAAACAAACTTCCATATTGCTTTAAAGCATTTGTAAAAGCTGATAATAATTTGGGTCAGGTTAAAGAAACATCAAAACTTATTCTGCAGATTTACAAAATGCTGGGACAGGAATTTTTAGCCTGTGATGGTATGGGTAAAACCGAAAGTTATTCTCTGGACCTTATGTGTAACAATATGCAGGGATATATAGATAAAACTTTTATTGAAACTGCAAATCTTTCATTTGGTCAGCTGGCTGATAAAGACAATCAGGTCGCAAAATCACCTGATTTTATGCAGCCTGTTTCCCCTGCTGTCGCAACAGAAACTACTACAGCCAAACAACAACAGGCTAAAACAGAACAAGAAGAAAAAGAGCCAGAAAAAACACTGGACGAACTACTTGAAGAACTGAATGTTCTTATTGGTCTTGATAAGGTTAAAGAAGACGTAAAGAGCCTTATAAACCTTGTTAAAATCAGAAATATAAGAAAAGAACGTGGTATGGAAAGTCCTGACATGAGTCTGCATATGGTATTCAGTGGAAACCCTGGTACAGGTAAAACAACTATCGCACGTCTCCTTGCACAGATTTACAAAGCAATGGGCCTTCTTTCAAAAGGTCATCTGGTGGAAGTTGACCGCAGTGGACTTGTGGGCGGTTATGTAGGCCAGACAGCACTTAAAGTACAGGAAGTTGTAAATAAAGCTCTGGGTGGTGTACTGTTTATTGACGAAGCATATTCCCTGACTGTTAACAGGGGCGCTTCCGACTACGGTTTTGAGGCGGTGGATACACTGCTGAAATTTATGGAAGATAACCGTGATGACATGATTGTTATCGTAGCAGGTTATCCAGCACCAATGGAAGAATTTTTAAACTCAAACCCTGGTTTAAAATCACGTTTCAATAAATATCTTTACTTTGAAGACTACACTCCAGAAGAACTGATTGGTATCCTTAAACTCAATGCTAAAAAGGCTGACCTTGTTTTAAGCGAAGAAGCTGAAAAATTTGCAATGGATTTCTTTACAAAGCGCTGTGAAAACAGACCAGCAAACTATGCCAACGGCCGTGATGTACGTAACTTCTTTGAAAAAGCACTTATTAATCAGGCAAACCGACTGGCAAACCTTGAATCAATTGAAGACCGTCATCTGACAACACTGGAAGTTGAAGATTTTAATACAATACTGTTATAACAAAAATAAACCGGCAGGTATTCCCTGCCGGTTTTATTTTATTTAGTTAAATTTTTTAGCCGCTTCAATGTGCATATTGATAAGTTTTTCTCTGTCTGCTTTCATTGAAACAAATGTATTTGCTGGTTTGCCTGTGTAGTTGATAAGGTCTGTAACTGTACAACCACGTGTTTTTACACCTTTCAGTTCAACATCAACAAAGCAATGTTTGAACTCTACCACTGATTCATCCAACAGCCATGCAACTGGCAGTGAGTCGTGAAGAACTGCGCCAGGGAGACCACCAAGTGCTTTATAGATATCAGAGTACTGCTGCATGCAGTCTTTCAGCCATTCGCCTGTTTTACCGCCATTGTCAGCAATAGCCTGTCTTTCATCATCAGTGATGAAACAACCCATTGTAGCATCAAGGCTGAACATATATTTAGGAATATCGCTCATAAAAACAATTTTAGCTGAATCTGGGTCATGACCGATATTTGCTTCAACGGAGAAGCCCATATTACCACCAAATGCGGCGCCACCCATAAGTGCAATACATTCTACCTTTTCACGAAGGTCTGGGTAGGCCATGATAAATGTAGCAATGTTTGTAAGTGGAGCTGTTGCAACGATAGTTACTTTTTCTTCACTTTCTCTGATTGCTTTTGCCATAAGATCAACTGCTGGCATATTTACAACTGTTTTTGTTGGTTCAGGCAGTCTGTTACCTACATTGCCCAGACCATCACGACCGTGGATATCTACCATTGGTGCGATAGAGTAATCGATTGGTGGGTCGATTAATGGACGATAGGAACCAACTGCAACAGGTACATCAAGACCTAACAGTTCGCAGATTTTAAGAGTATTTTTTGTTGTGTCATCAACAGAAGAGTTGCCGAATACTGTTGTGATTGCTTTCAGTTCAAGAGAATCAGCCGCTGCTACCAGAAGCAATGCCAAAGTATCATCAACGCCTGTATCAACGTCCATAATAATAGGTTTCTTTTTAAGCATATCAGCATTCCTCCTTGTCATAGGATTTTACACAATCAAAGTACATTTTAACAAATTTTTCTCTGTCCATAGCAACAGGAATTTTTACGTTTTTAAATGGAGCAAAACCAAGCCAGTCAATAACTGTCTGACCTGTTGTCATTTCACCAACACAGTCACAGAAAACGTATTTTTCTACACACTGTGCAATTTCTGGGTCAATCATAACTGCTGCAGCTGTTGGGTCACATGTGTAGTGGTCTTCAGATACAAATGTACCTTCGCCTCTTTCAATCAGTTTTTCTCTGTTGTTGTCTTCGTGTTCCATCATCCGTTTTGCAAGAGCAGCAAATTTGTTTGTTTCTGGAAGTGAGCGCAGTGCATTTGCTTCTTCTTTTGTGAGGTAAACCATACGGCAAGCATTAAGGTCAACCATTGTAAAGTTAGGGAAACCAGCCTGCAGAACAATTTCACATGCATGTGGGTCCTGTGCAATGTTGTATTCAGAGTAAACACCAAAGTTACCATTGCCTGCTGCACCACCCATAATAACAAGGTTTTTAACCAGTTTTGGCAGTTCTGGATGTTTCATAACTGCGATAGCAAGATTTGTCAGCGGACCGATAGCGATGATTTCAAGTTCACCATTCTGTTTAACAGCTTCTTCCCAGATAAAGTCCCAAGCATGGCCTTCAGCAAATTTAGCATCTTCTGGCAGTGTGTAGTCAAAACCAATAAGGCCGTTGTTGCCGTGTACATATTCAGCACGTGAAAGACGCTGGATGAAAGCTTCTTCAGAGCCAAGATATACTGGGCAGTCGATGCCGTAAAGTTTGCTTAAGAAAAGTGCATTTGCAGATGTTTTTGACAGTGGTACATTTCCGTGAACAGCTGTGATACCACGAATATCAAACTGACCGCTGCCCTGCAGCATCATGATACACTCTGCATCATCAATACCAGGGTCACAGTCAATAATCAAAGGTCTTTTGAGCATAATAATTTCCTTCCTTATATCTGATTCAGAGGATTATAACAGATTACAATTCCTCAATTTATACTTATCTATATCTTATCAAATAAGCTGGTAAAATACAAGTATAAAGCAAACCTCTGAAATATTGGGAATTACTTTTCATATACTACCCTGTCTCGTAAAATTGTAGCTTCAACTGTGATTTTATTTATATCTATTTTATTGCATAACAGTGGATTTTCACTTAATATTACAAAACTTGCCTGTTTTCCCTGTTCTATACTGCCTTTGTCAGTCTCTTCTCCATATTGATATGCGGCATTTATAGTTATTGCTTTCAGTGCGTCATACACAGATATCTTTTCATTTTCATCCAGCTTTATTCCTTTTTGGGTTACTCTGTTTACGGCACACCATACAGTTTGCATCATATCTGGTGGCAGAACAGGGCTATCCTGATGAAATGTAGTTATCACACCACAGTTATTGGCGCTGTTAACAGGACATTTTTTCATCGCTCTGTCTCCGAAATTTTCAATGTGAGCGTCTCCCCATTGCCAAGTATGTGCAACAAAGAAAGAAGCTATCATATTAAGCTGGGCCACTCTTGGCATCTGCTGTTGTACAGCCAACTGGCCATGTATCAACACCGGGCGATAATTATTTTTAACACATAGATTTTCATCTGCATTTTCAAAAGCCTGTATAAACTGTTCTGCTGCCGCATCACCATTGCAATGACATAAAAGCTGTTGTTTTTCATTGATGGATTTTACTATAAAATCATACACAGTTTCATCAGAATATATTGGGTATCCACAGTAATCATCACTGTTTTCATATGGTTTTGTCATCCATGCTGTTCGTCCTTGTGGTGAGCCATCCAGAAATAGTTTATAACCACCGATTTTCAGATTATTGATATATTTTTTATTATATTCTGTATTGTTTTCCAATATAAAAGGGCTGTTATTTATATCTACATAACATACCACATCAGCTGTCAGCTTTTTGTCGTCAGAAAGTCTTTGTAGCAATGACCATTCTTTTTCACCTGTAAAGCCGTCCTGCACAGTTGTAATACCATATCTGAAATATATATTTTCAGCCTGATGTATCAGCTTTACCATATCAGCATAATCTGGTTGTTTTATAACTGTTGAGTTTTTGGTAAAGGCAGTTTCTTCAAGATATCCATTCAATGAACCATCGGCATAGCGCCCTATCAGTCCACCTTCTGGATTTTCAGTATTATGGTCAATACCCATTATTTCCAGCGCTTTGGTATTTGCCACACCCATGTGTCCGCTGGCGTGAGAAATCAATATTGGTATCTCTTTGCTTATTTTATCAAGGTCTGATTTTAATGGATGTTTTTTATCTTTAAAAAAGTTGTTGTCATAACCAAAACCTACTATAAACTCGTCCTTTTCTATAGTACCTTTTGCTGATTTGAAATTATTTAAAATGTCAATTATTTCATCTATACTTTTTGCCTGAGAAATGTCTGCAATAGCAAGTGTGTTTGCCACTGTTGTAAAATGGCTGTGCCCGTCAATAAAAGCAGGAAGCATTGTTCTCCCCTTTAAATCAAACATAACATCCGCTTTTGACGCCAGAACCTCATAGTCACCTGTGCATAATATTTTGCCATCTTCTGTAAGTACAGCCTGTGGCATAGGCTGGTTTGCCATAGTAATAATATCACCATTAAAATACAATGTTTTCATATATTGCCTCCATAAGTATTTTTAACTGATGAAATATATTTTAATACCAAATTGTGATAAAAAATAAAAAACCGGCATAAAAGCCGGTTTTAAATCTTGGTAATTAACCTTTGATAAAGCTGAGCAGTCTAGCTTTTGGCTGGAAGCCAACTGTACGTCTAACTTCTTCGCCTTTTTCAAAGAGGATAAGTGTAGGAATGCTCATAACGCTGTATTTCATAGCAACATCCTGTGCTTTGTCTACGTCCAGTTTAGCTACTACAACTTCGCCTTCCAGTTCTTCAGCCAGTTCTTCGATAACTGGTGCCAGCATTTTACATGGACCACACCATGTTGCCCAGAAGTCAACCAGAACAGGTTTTTCGCCATTGATGATTTCGTTGAAGTTTTCGTTTGTGAGTGCAATTGCCATAATTTTTCTCCTTTATTTATGTCTTTTATTTTCTATGTCTATAATATACCACAGTTTCTTAAAATATACTGTGATTAAATCACCTGTTTTATTACAGTCTTTCCATCAATTTCTTTTTATCAACTATTTCTATTTCTTTTCTGGAAACCTGTACAATACCATCTTTTTCAAAATATTTAAGCATTCTGGAAACAACTTCCCTTGCACTGCCCAGATACTTTGCGATTTCCATATGTGAATAACGAATTATCGGACCATTTTTAATCAGTTCTTCATATAAGAAAATGGCCAAACGTTTGTCAAAGCTGAAAAACAAAATCTGTTGCATTGTCCACATTACATCAGAAAAACGTATAGCTTTCATTTTATTGGAAAAGTTTTCTACATATATATTGTTGTTCATTAATTTTGCAAATGCAAAAGCATTGAATACAACAACCTCTGTCAAATCTTCAGAATCCACATATACATCAAATGTAATTTCAGACAATACACATGAAGCGGATAATATACATACCTCGCCAGGATTTACACGATAGAGAGTTACTTCTTTTCCCTCTTCGCTCATAATGTATACTCTGAGACAGCCTTTTTTTACAAAGAGGACGCCGACACACCGCAGGTCTGCACTATGCACATTCTGACCTGGGTGATAACTCATCACTTCACTGTTCTGGCATACAAAATCCTTTTCTGCATCATTGAGATGTGCCCAGAAATCAGGATATTGCGATAAAAACTCCATTTTCTGTTTATTATCCATACATTCTCCTCTCTGTACTGATGTCATCCATTATTTATACTATATCATTTATGATGTTATTTTTCAATCTGCAAATTATGAACACAATTGGTCAGACTTATGTTTTAATGTTCGTAAAATATTTAAACTATTTTCATTGCTCTGGATTTTTCACACAATGGATGGCTTTTTAAAACAGGAAGAACAGCTTTTTTCATAGCTATATAATCTTTACCATAATAATATAAAGCTGTTTCCTCTGGGCCCTCCCAATGGCTTAATCTTTGTGCAAGACCTTCAAGCTTTTTATCCAGTTCTTTAATAAGCTGGTTTATATCATTATTTTTATAGACTTCTTCAGATAACTCAGTACCATTGAGATATATTGCCATACCATATGCACTGCCAATTTCTGTGGTTTCACCATCTATAATAAGTTTGCTCCCTTTTGGAATAATATCAATTCTTTTCAGCAGTGAAATAAATGGAGTCAACTTATTTTTATAGATAGTCATATCTATGTCACATTTTTCTGCTTCACCTGACGGCATCAGTAATGTTCCGCCACCATTTATTTCGCCTATGCCAAATCTGGAAAACATATCCTCAAACATATCTTCAAAAATTTCACCTCTATGTAAAGGCTGTAATCTGGCATTAAGTTCTAATATAACATTTACTGTATCTTTTTCTTCGATATATCTCATATATGAAAGCCCTTTCATTTTGTTTTAATATATTATAACACATCGTATAAAGTTTTCACACAAAAACGGCAGGATGAAACCTGCCGTTTAAATCATAAATTATTTGTTGAGGTAGTTGATTGCGTACTGTGCATACAGTGCACTGCCCATTTCAAATGCATCTTCATCAACGTTAAAGTTTGGATGATGATGTGGGAAGTTTGTTTCTGGTTTGTTTACATTATGTGCGCCAAGGTTTGCAAGACATCCGCCTTCTGGAGCAACTTCAAAGTATTCGCCAGCATCTTCGCCGCCCATTGTGATAGGTGTTTCAGCGTATGCTTTATCACCAAACAGCTGTTTAACTGTAGCTTCACATACTTCAACGCTGTTTGCTGTGTTAACAGTTGGAGCAACCAGTCTGAAATATTCCAGTTCTGCTGTTGCACGGTAAGCTTCAGCAACTGATTTGGAAATTCTGCCGAGAGCTTCTTCAAGGTAATTTCTTACGTCAGCAGACAGACAACGTGTTGTACCTTCGATAACTGCTTCGTTAGCGATGATATTCCAGCGGGAACCACCATTGATTGTACCACATGTAACAACTGCTGGTACGATAGGGTTCATTTCACGGCTTACGATTTCCTGCAGAGCAACAACAATTTTAGAAGCTACATAAACAGCGTCTACACATTCGTGTGGAGCAGCACCGTGACCACCTTTACCTGTAACTTTAATAACAAATTTGTCTGCTGATGCCATTCTGCCGCCTGCACCAGAAGCGATAGTGCCGATTTCTGTGCCGGAAGCAATATGGATAGCAAACACATTGTCAACGCCTTCCATACAGCCGTCAGCGATCATGCCACGTGCGCCGATACCAACTTCTTCAGCTGGCTGGAAGAACAGTTTAACTGTGCCATTGATTTCGTCTTTCATTTCATTGAGGATTTTTGCTGCGCCAAGAAGCATAGCTGCATGTGTATCATGACCACAAGCATGGTTCATACCTGGAACTTCTGATGCATAGTCACAGCCTGTTCTGTCGTCCAGTGTCAGTGCATCGATGTCAGCACGCAGAGCAACAGTTTTACCTGGGTTGTTGCCTTTGATTGTAGCAACTGTACCTGTTACAAACTTTACTTCGTAAGGAATGCCCATTTTATCCAGTTCACCACGGATAAGTTCTGCTGTTTTAAATTCCTGTGTGCCTGGTTCTGGATGTCTGTGGATTGCACGTCTCATTTCGATAACGTAATCTTTGTACTTTTTAGAAAGTTCTAATGTTTTCATATTCTCTCTCCTTTATATGATATAACGTCAAATAAGATAAATATATATTATCACTTTATTTTAACTTTTGCAAGACATTTGTTCTTCTAGCAAATACAATATTTATATTCTTTCTCTTTTCTTAAGATAATAAATATGGTATCATATTAAATATTAAAAATAGAAAGAGATTAATAGATGTCTATAACTGTTGAAATACAACCTTTGAATATTGATGATAAACTGCTGTCTGTACCGGAAATCGCAAAACTGCTGAAACTGGAATACGGGTACAGTGACAATAACTATTGTCTTGTAAAAAATAAAACTGGCAGTTTTTCAATTTTATACGATAAAAACCGAGTAGGCAGAGGGTTTGATGTATGGTATGAAAATAACAACCTTTGCCTCAGGCTGCCGCTGCCTACAACTGTACACGACATAGAAATGTTTTATAGTTCTGTAGAAAAACTTTGTTCACATATGAACGTGTACTTTTATAAAAACAATGGAAAAGTGATGGGTATAAATGAGGTATATTCCACCATTGATAAAGATATTGAAGCCAGCTTTATGGCAATAAACAAAATCAAAGAAACCATAGACAGTGGACTACACAATCATATGATAATATTTGGTGCCTTATCCCCTGTTTTTATAGGCGAGGAAGAAGTATATATGATGGGTGAAGATTTATATGGCTTTGACGATGTTTTACACAATGTACAAACATCACAGACATATTATTGCAACCCAAGATTTTTTGAAATGGCAGATAAAAAACTGCGCGGAATATACTTTATACGTGAAGGTGTAAAAACAACAATTCCAATCAAAGCTGAATATCCATATCAGAAAGTAGAAAACCTTGACTGTTATCTGGCACAGCTTCCTGATGAAAACTATATTCCTTATGATGTTTTCAAGGATAATATCCGCTATGCTGAATATTATGATGCAGGACATATAACAATCAACCTGAACAGCAAGGATATAGCAGAACTGGTAGAAAACTATGCGGTGGATATTCTGACAAAGAAACCTGTAAAAGGTTATTACTGGGGAGATTTGCTTGATTCTGGCTACAGCCACAGTTCAAAAATACAAAAATTAAGACTGCCTGTACAGGAAGTAAACAGTGTAAACCACATGGCTGTTTTTTTAAGATGGGCAAAAGAAAATAATCTTTTGTCTGCACCTTTGCTGGAAACCTGCCCACATCTTATGCAGGATGCACCAGATTATAGAAAAATTATAATATCCCATAAATCTTTCAGAAATATGTTGCGAACCAATCATTTCAGTGATAAAGCCAGAGAGTTTGTAAAAACTTTTTATCGCTTCAGTGCCGGCGGTTACCCTGCCTGTGTAGATAAATACACTGAAAAATATTTTGGCACACAGCAATATAACAGCGAAGAATTCCAAGACGAGGCTTATCTGTTTATGCCATATGATGACAATTATTACAAAAATCTGTCCGCATATATAGACAGAGCCTGGAAAAGATTCAATAACTAGAAAAAGCTCCCGTATTCGGGAGCTTTTTTATTAAAAAAGAAAACCAGTCAAGATTACTCTTAACTGGTTATCTGGTGCCGCTGACCGGGGTCGAACCGGTACGCCTTTTAGGGGCGAGGGATTTTAAGTCCCTTGTGTCTGCCTATTCCACCACAGCGGCTAAATTATTATGCTATAATAGTTTACAACAAAACAGTCTCAATGTCAATAAGTTTTTAACATCGAGACTGGTTATTATACATACTGAAAATTAATCAACAAGGATTTTTTCAACCATTGGAAGGTTCTTTTTGTTTACGATAGCCCACTCTCTGATTGCGAAAATAACAACAAGTGCTACTACACAAGCTGGAACTTCACCAATCATAGGTGGAAGATAGTAGTACAGAATAGCGCCTGGGATTGTTGCTGTAGCATAGATTTCTTTGGAAAGAATGAGTGGTGTTCTGTTAACCATAATATCACGGAGAAGACCGCCGCCTACTGCAGAAAGTGCACCACAGAAACAAACGAGGAATGCATTGTCGCCAAAGCCCTGACCCTGTGCAACCTGCATACCTACAACTGTAAAGATAGCAAGACCAACAGCATCCAGAGTATCGATTACAAACATAATTGTTTTTCTTTTTTCATGCTGCATAAGTGGTTTGTAAATAGCGATTGTGATAAAAGCTACAACAGCCGCCATAGCAACATAGGTTGGGTTTTTGAACAGGTTTGCTGGTGTGTTGTCGATAATAACGTCACGGGTCATACCGCCGCCACAAGCTGTACAACAAGCCATAAGCATGATACCCAGCCAGTCAAGGTCCTGATTAATAGCTACATAAGCACCGGAAAAAGCAAAAGTAACAGTGCCGATTACTTCAAGTATAAAAACTACATTTGGATCCATATTGTCCTCACTTTATTAATAAAAAATGTTAATTAAATATCTTTTTAATACTAACATTTTATATACTTATAGTCAATATTTTACATATTCTTTAAACATAAAAATAATTTAAACCTATAATAAAAAGTATTTATTTTACATCTATCATATGATATTATAATTATAATATAGAATAAATTTGGAGGATACTATGAAAAAAACACCTGTTATCATCGACGTTGACACTGGTATAGATGATGCTGTTGCTTTGGTAATTGCCCTGCAGGCCAAAGAACTGGATATCAAAGGTATCACAACAGTAGCTGGCAACCAGACAATAGAAAAAACAACAAGAAATACACTTGATGTTGTTGAATATTTCGGACGCAGTGACATCCCTGTTGCTATGGGTGCAAAAGGTCCACTGGTAAGAGAACAGATTATTGCAGCATATGCACATGGTGAATCTGGTCTTGGTACTGCAGTACTCCCTACTGCCAAAAATCCACCACATGAACTGGATGCAGTAGACTTTATCAAAAAAGTGCTGGAAGAAAGCGAAGAAGCAATTACACTTGTACCAACTGGTCCACTGACAAACATTGCTGTTCTGCTGAAAGCATATCCTCATGTAAAATCCAAAATCAAAGAAATTGTTCTGATGGGTGGCGGTGCTTTTCAGGGTAACTCCAATGCAACTGCAGAATTTAACATCTATGCTGACCCAGAAGCCGCTCTTATCGTATTTAACAGCGGTGTAAAGCTGGTAATGTGCGGTCTTGATGTAACAATGAAAGCTATTGTAACACCTGAAGATGTAGAAACAATCAAAGCAATTGGCAATAAAGCTGGTGATTTTGTAGCAGAAGCATTCAATTTCTATATGGCAATGTACCGTAAAAACGCTAACTTCACAGGTTGCGCTGTACACGATGCTGTAACAATTACATACCTTATCAACCCAGAACTTATAAAAACAAGACAAGGTATCGCAACTGTGGATATTGATGGTAAAGACAGCTATGCGGCTACTATCTGTGATTTCCGTCCTTGGAGAGACAAAGAAAAAGACAATGCTCTTGTGGGTGTGGATATTGACAGAGAAGCATTTGTTCAGCTTATTCTTGACGCTTGCAAAAACTATTAAGGAGGCCAATTATGTTAAAAAGACCTATTATTATAGATACTGACCCAGGTGTTGACGATACAATAGCTATTATGCTTGCAAATGCACATCCTGAACTGGATATTAAAGCTATCACACCTGTTCTCGGCAACGTTTCCTACAATTTTACAAGTGAAAACGCTCTTGGCCTTGTAGAATATCTTGGCATAGACTGCAAAGTTGGTATGGGTGCAAACCAGCCACTGTTTATTAAAGGCATGGACTCTGACGGAGTACACGGTGCTGGTGGACTGGGTGGCTATACACTGGAAACAAACGGCAGACAATTTGACGGTTATGCATGGGATATAATCAGAGAGGAAGCTATCAAAGCAAATGGCGAACTAGAAATTATCACTCTAGGTCCTCTCACAAACATCGCTATCACATTTATGCGCTATCCTGAAATCAAACCTCTTATCAAAAGAATTATCTGTATGGGTGGTTCCGCATACGAAGGCAATGTAACACCAAAAGCTGAATTCAATGTATGGGTTGACCCAGATGCATGCAACTATGTTTTCCATTCAGGTGTACCAATTGTAATGTGTGGTTTGGACAGTACAGAACAGGCTTACCTTACAATTGATGAACTGAAAGGTTTCCTTGGAAAAGATACAAAAATCAAAGAACTGTTTGACCACATTTTTAAATTTTTTATCAACAGACGCGAAAAATCTACTGATGATGACAAACTGCAGACTATCTATGATGCAATTACAGTTGCCTGGGCACTGGATGAAACCATTGGTGCAACAAAGAAATACTATGTAACAGTTGAAACAAAAGGCCCTAACTCCGGCTGGACTATCGTAGATCATAAAGGCAAATACAAAAAAGAGCCAAATGTGCAGGTTATGGAAACAGCAGACAGAGCAAAATTCAAGGCAATGCTGGAAGATATGCTGGAAAGATATAAAAATTAAAGATTATAACTGTAAAGGTATAGTGGTTTACACCACTGTACCTTTTATATGTTGAATACATTTTATTTGTATGATAAAATATAATTAAAGTTTAGCTTAATAATATTAAGGATAGCAGTTACATGTTAATGGGATTTATTATTTGGAGTATAGCTTCCCTCATTTTTTTCTACATAGGTGTAAGCGCTTTAAAATCAGACAAAGCTGTGGGCTTTTTCACATTTGGAGAAGTGCCTGTAATAGAAAATGTAAAAGATTATAACAAATCTGTAGCAAAATTATGGATTATTTATTCTGTTATTTTTGAAATCATAGGTATTCCCCTCTGCTGTCTTGAACAGAATTCCCCATTGATTTTACTATTGATGCCAGCAGTTGTAATATGGGTTATCTCACTTATAATTATTTATTTGAAAATTGAATCAAAGTTTAGAAAATGAAAATACAAAACCGACCCTTATACAGGTCGGTTTATTTTTATTTAAGATTATCTGGACCAAATCCGAATGGCAGAAGGTCTTTCAGCAGTAATTCCATTATACCACCTTTACCGTCTGGCATAACAACTGTGAAAGATTCAGGGTCACAGAACTCCATCATTACCTGACGGCATACACCACAAGGTGCTGTAAGTAAATCTGCTTCTACACCTGCAGGTGCACCAACAACAGCAATTTTGGAAAATTCCATTTCTCCATCATATACTGCACGAAAGAATGCTGTTCTTTCTGCACAGTTTGTTGCAGAATAGCCTGCATTTTCTATGTTGCAGCCATGATAGATTTTACCATCTTTTGTAACAAGTGCTGCACCTACCCTGAAATTGGAATATGGTGTATAGGCGTGTTCCCTTGCCTTTTTAGCTTCGGAAATAAGAAATTCATTACTGTAGTTCATAATATATTTCTCCTTTAATATATCTCTTTCCCATATTATACACACATTTCTTGCAATATTAAAGACAAAAAGCGGTGATTTCTCACCGCTTTAAATTATATTAATTAGTTTTCGCTGTAGATAACTGTCAGGTCTGGGTGCAGCTGCAGGATAGATGCTGGAACTGCTGGTGTGATTGGACCAAAGAAGGATTTTTCTACGATTTCTTTCTTTTTAGCACCGTTAGCAATCAGCAGAACTTTTTTAGCCTGCATGATAGACATCATACCCATTGTGATAGCTGTTGTTGGAACATCTTCTTTCTTTTCAAAGAAACGAGCATTTGCTTCAATTGTGGATTCGTCCAGAACAACTTCATGTGTTGGACCTGTGAAGAATTCGTCTGGTTCATTGAAACCGATGTGACCGTCAAGACCAATACCCAGCAGCTGCAGGTCGATACCGCCAAGTTCTTTAATCATAGCATCGTATGCTTCGCCTTCTGCTTTAAGGTCTTCTGCACAGCCGTTTGGAACAAATGTGCATTCTTTTCTGATGTTTACATGGTTGAACAGGTTATCGTTCATAAAGTAACGGTAGCTCTGGTCGTTTGTGCCATCAAGACCTACGTATTCATCAAGGTTTACAGATGTAACAGCTGAGAAGTCGATGTCGCCAGCTTCGTTCATTTTGATAAGTTCTTTATATGTGCCAACTGGGGATGAACCTGTTGCAAGACCGAGAACGCAGTCTGGTTTAACAGTCATCTGTGCAGCAATAAGAAGAGCTGCTTTGTGGCTGAGTTCTTCATAAGTTTTAACTGTAATAAATTTCATAATATATCTCCATTTAAATTAAGGTTTTCTTTTAACAACATTATCAAGGGATTTGATAATGCAATCTGCCGGGAATACACCACGCAGTGCTGTAAGTGGGTATGCAGATGTGCGTTTACCAATAACTGTACCTGGGTTGATAACACACTGGCAACCAATATCAGCACCATCTGCAAGGATACCACCAATTTTTCTGATACCTGTTTCGATATCTTCTTCACCGTGGATAACTACTGCTTTGCCATCGGTTTTAAGGTTGGAGCAGATAGAACCTGCACCCATATGTGCTTTGTTACCAAGAACAGAGTCACCTACATAGTTGTAATGTGGTGCCTGTACTTTATCCAGCAGAATACAGTTTTTGAATTCTGATGAGTTACCCAGAACACAGTTTTCACCTGTGATAACATTTCCACGAAGGTATGCACCTGGACGTACTTCTGTGCCATGGCCAAGGATAGCTGGTGGAATAATAGTAGCAGTTGGTGCAATTTTTACATCTCTGCCTACCAGAATACCAGTTTCGATTTCTGAAAAGCCTTCAATACCTTCTTCAAGGAGTTTTGCACACAGGCCTTTGATTTTGCCAAGCATATCCCATGGATATACACTTTCTGCAAAAAGGTCTTTCAGATAAGGAACATTACATTCATAAAGGTCTGCTGTTTTAACAAGTTTAGTCATTTGCATGGCCTCTTTCTTTGATAAAGTCATATATTCTGTGTGCATGTGCTTTACACAGTTCATCTGTTTCTGCTTCTACCATTACACGGATAACTGGTTCTGTACCTGACTGACGGAGAAGAACACGACCATTGCCGTTGATGATTTCTTCTACTCTGTCAACTTCTGCAAGAACTTCAGCATCGTTCATAACAGCTGCTTTATCTTTAACTCTCAGGTTGATAAGGTACTGTGGGAACAGTGTCACTGGTTCTGCCAGCTGTGCAAGAGTAGATTTTTTATCTCTCATTTCTTCAGCAAGCATAAGTGCTGTCAGCAGACCGTCACCTGTTGTAGCGTATTTTTTAAGAATGATATGACCAGACTGTTCGCCGCCCAGTGAGTAGTTTTCTTTCTGCATACATTCGTATACAAATCTGTCGCCTACTTTAGTCTGAACACAGTCGATACCAACTTTTTTCAGTGAAGCAACAAAGCCAGAGTTGGACATAACTGTTGCAACTACTGTGTTGCCATTGAGAACGCCACGGGATTTAAGACGCTGTGCCAGGATGTACATCATAGCATCGCCATCTACGATATTACCATGTTCGTCAACTGCGATACATCTGTCTGCGTCACCGTCAAAGGAGAAGCCAACATCCAGATGCTGTTCTTTAACCATTTTCTGCAGGTTTTCAATATGTGTAGAACCTACACCAAGGTTGATGTTAAGACCGTTTGGCTGGTTACCTGTTACATAAGTGTGTGCACCGAGTGCATCAAATACTGCTTTTGCAATCATCCATGAAGCACCGTTTGCACAGTCAAGACCGATTTTCAGGTCTTTGTAGGAATGAGAAGCAATAGAGATAAGGTAGCCAACATATCTGTTACGTCCAGAAACATAGTCGATAATCCGGCCAATGTTTTCTCTGTGTGCCAGTGGCAGGTCTTCACCTGTTACACCCAGTTCATCAAGGTCACCATCAAGGTAAGCTTCGATAAGCAGTGTTGTTTCATCATCCAGCTTTTCACCGTATCTGTTGATAACTTTGATACCGTTGTCATAGAATGGGTTGTGTGATGCAGTAATCATAATACCACAGTCAAATTCATCCTGACGTGTTACAAATGAAACAGATGGTGTTGTTGTAACGTGAAGCATGTATGCGTCAGCGCCAGATGCTGTGATACCAGCAACGATGGAGTATTCCAGCATATAGCTTGAACGGCGTGTATCTTTACCGATAACAATTTTTGGTCTGTAACCTGCTGTTTTGCAGCCAGAAAGCTGTGAACCGTAGTACCAACCAAGGAATCTACCAACTTTATATGCCTGCATGGATGTCAGGTTCATGTTTGCTTCACCACGGAAGCCGTCTGTACCAAAGTATTTATTTTTTCTTTTCTGACCGTCTTTTGAACGGTTGATTGTTATTTTATCATACAGAAGTTCATCTGTAGAGATTTTGAACATTTCGCAAAGCTGTAAAACTTTGTCAATCTGTGGCAGTGACTGGTCCATTTCCCATTTTGAAACAGACTGTCTGGAAACTGACAGTTTATCAGCCAATGTTTCCTGTGACATATTCGCTGCTACACGCAGATGAGTAATCTTTTCACCTATTGTCATAATAGTTCTCCTTATAGAGTAATTGCAGTACATACTGCATTTATATGATACAATATTCACAAAATATATTCAATCAACATTACATTGAACTTTTTGCAACCAAAAGTTGCATATTCGTGGTATTCTATCATAAAAATTATAAATCCATGCCTATTAAAAGTCAAGTTTTGTAAAGGATTATTTACAAACTATTCATATTTCATAAAATTATTATATACATATTATTCAAAAAATACTATCCCAAAAAGAAAACCTGCAACAAAGTTACAGGTTTTCTATGTATTCAACTACTTTAATTCAATACTGAAAATATCTCTGAACAGCACGTTGACTCCATTTTCGAGATACACTTCCTGAGTGAAGTTATCTATTTTATATACTCGTGTATCAAGTGTCTCATAGTTGCCGCCTTGCTTTAATTTATCCTGTACAAAATAGGAAATTTCCACCTGGGGTTTATGGGCTATATTCCGCTCTATGTAATTCAGTTTGGATACAATATCTGCTATAGCATCTTCTGCCAGAATCATTTTGGCAGAAACCAGTCTGGCTGTTTCTTTTACAGCATCAGAATGCCCCGTCAGTGCCGCAAATGGTGCAAACTGTGCGGCACGGTCGTGGAGAGACATCTGAGGATGCTTTTGTGAAACATAGTGAGGCAGGTTTATTATATCAATATAGTCTTCTATTGTTCTTTTCATAATTCCTCCCCTGCCCGATGACCGCCAATCTGCCCGTTACGCTCTTTCATTGTGGCGCCATCCATAAAATTCATACCTTTCAGTATTGCATTCTTACCGTATTTATGTTTTAAATCCAACACAGTTTTCTGTAATCGTTTTTCTTTTTCCAGGGCTTTTTCTTCCTTTTGTCTTTCTTCTTCAGTAACAGTATTGAAAAAGTCTAACTGCTCTATGTTGTTTTGCGATTTTGCTGTTTTTTCGTCTATAATTCTGGCGGCAACAAGGGTAAGTCTTCGTATATACAACCTTCTGTTAACGATTTTGTCGTATAAGTCCAACACAGCCTTTGTCATAAGTCTGGCTGATGAAGTTTTACTGTCAAGATTAACAGTGCCGTGGGTGTGTTTAGGTTTCTGACGACCATAGGCATCCACTACAATTTCCCCGTCGTATCCTGTGCCATCCTGTGAAATATTTTCAATATCATAACCTACTGTCAATACCAACTGGTCTGTTACCAGCTGTTTCTCCAATAAATCCAGCGACAGTGAGTCCACCATTTCCTGTAAAACCAGCTTTGCTTTTTCAAACGTATATGGACTGTGCAACACCTGACCAGAAACTATACTTTTATTTTCAGGCTTATAGCCTTTGATATCAGCAATAGTAGTCGGTTCCCATCCCCATGCATGGTCTATCAGCAGTTGGGCATTTATTCCAAGCTCGCCATAAAGCAAATCTTCATTTGTAAGACTACAGCGTGCAATATCCCCCATAGTGTATATGTCATATTTTGCAAGACGCCTGGCATAGCCTTTACCTACACGCCAGAAGTCCGTTATAGGTTGATGTGCCCATAACTTTTCCCTATATGATTGCTCGTCAAGTTGTGCTATTCTTACACCATATTCGTCAGCCTGTTCGTGCTTTGCCATAATATCCATAGCTACCTTTGCAATATACATATTTGTACCTATCCCTGCAGCTGCTGTGATACCTGTCTGGAACAGAATATTATATATAATATCTTTTGTCAGTTCATATGCAGTTTTTTTATAGGTTACAAGATAATTTGTAAGGTCGATGAATACCTCGTCTATAGAGTAAACATGAATGTCTTCAGGTGCAACGTATTTAAGATAAATATTATATATATCTGTACTGTATTTAATATATTTTGCCATACGTGGTGGAGCAATAATATATTCCAGTTCCAGTAAATTATCCGCTTTCAGTTCACTGTCCAGAAAAGACCTGCCAGAAAATCTTTTACCTTTCAGCGCCCATTTTCTGTTACCATTTACTTCCCTTACCTTCTGCACAACTTCAAACAGTCTTGCTCTGCCGGATATTCCATAAGCTTTCAATGATGGTGATACAGCAAGACAAATTGTTTTTTCAGTACGGCTTGGGTCAGCCACTACCAGATTGGTATTCATAGGGTCCAGCCCACGTTCTACACATTCCACAGAGGCATAGAAGCTTTTAAGGTCTATTACAGCATATACTTTTTCTTTCATTTTGCCCTCCTGTGGTGTTATATTTATTCTATTATATCATATAGAACAAGTCATTACAACCAACAGTTGTAATAGTATTTTAATACTATTCATGCTATAATTAAACAAACCAAAGTTATCTGGAGGCATTATGACTAATCAGGATATACTCAATATTGCCCTTAAACAGTCTGCATATGATTGTAACTGCCAAGCGGAAGATTTTCTTTCTGATAAAAATAAAATAGTATTATCTGTAAAAAACGAAAAAGCAAGAGCTTATCTGCCACTGCCATTTGAATTTGACATGGTGTCTTACGGCAACAATGTAGTTGTACAGGTAAGCCCACGAATGAAAGATATAGCCCAGTGGTACACAGATAAATACCCAGCACAGCACTGTTTTGAATCACCTAATATAATTGCATTAAATGAAAAACTGGCTCAATTTGGATATAAAGTGTGTTTTATGGCAGAGTATTTTCTGCCAGATTTGGATTATTTAAAAGAACTTCCTTGTAAATATACACTTAAAGTTTTGCAACCAGAAGATTTCCAGCAATATTATACCGACCAGTGGAGCAATGCCCTGTCCAGCAAACGTAAGCATCTGGATATGCTGGCTGTAGGTGCCTTTGATGGGGATAAACTGGTTGGTTTAGCTGGCTGTTCTGCTGACTGTGAAGAAATGTACCAGATTGGTGTAGATGTACTGCCAGAATACCGCAGACAAGGAATAGCCAGCGCTATCACTGCTAAACTTGCCATTGAAACATTCAAACTGGGTAAAGTTCCATTTTACTGTGCGGCTTGGTGTAACATCAAATCTGTAAGAAATGCCATCAAAAGTGGTTTCAGACCTGCATGGGTAGAACTTACAGCCAGAGATTCAAAATTTGTGGACGAAATGAATGAATTGGACAAGGAGTAATCTTCTATGATAAAGAGACTGTATCCTAACGGTAAAGCAAAGGCATTCAATATAACCTACGATGATGGTGTTACACAGGATATCCGTTTTGTAGAATTACTGAACAAATACAATTTAAAAGGTACTTTTAATCTTAATTCACAGCTGATGAAAGAGGAATTTCGGTGGGTGCATGAAACAGGTATGGTTGTAAAACGAATACCTGTAGATAAAGTTGTAAATCTGTATAAAAAACACGAGGTTGCAAGCCACACACTGACACACCCATATATGCATGATATGGGTAAAGCTGAAATTATGTATCAGCTATCTGAAGATAAGAAGAATCTGGAGCAAATTTTCAATCAGAAAATATCAGGTTTTGCAGTGCCTTTCAGTTATTACAGCCCACTTATTGCAGAATGTGCAAAAGAGTGTGGTTTTGAATATGCCATATGTTCTGATGAGAGCTATACATATACCCCACCGCAAGATTATTACTGGTGGGCTGCTGGTGCTTTTCATCTGAATCCACAATGGCGCTGTTTTGCAGAAGAATTTTTTGCAACAGATGCTGAACTTGCATTATGCCAGATAGTAGGACACTCCTATGATTTGGATGCTGAAAATATGTGGGAAGAAATGGAATCTTTCTTTTCCCGTATAGCAAAGGATGACTGCATCGAATCAATGACCAATATTGAATTGGTAAGATACTTAAAAGCAATCAGAAATGCAACCGTGACAGACCATTATATCGAAAACAACTCTGATGCAAGACTGTGGTTTTCTATAAACGGAGAAACTGTTTGTGTATCTGCAAATGAAAAATATTATTTTTAAATAAAAGAACCCCACTGAAAAGCGGAACATCGCTGAATCAACGGGGTTCACTTTTGAAAAAGTAAACAACTGCTTCTCCCCCATAATTCACCGACCTTTATATTTTAATTGGCAATTTTTCACCTGAATAATCCCCTTATCTAATATATTACATCAAAAAAGCACTACCATATGGGTAGTGCTTTTTCATTTTTTGAATATTTTTATTCATTTCAACAAACCATCATCAGATGGACACGCCTAGAGCATATCGATAGTAACTGTGTCTGTCTGAACACTGTTGCCGTACTGGTCTGTTACTACACAATAAATCTGTCTGCCAGCGCGTGTAGAATTCATTGATACAGAGTAAGTCTTGGATTTAAAGCTGTCTGTTACAAGGAACTTGCTGCTTGATTTGTTTTTGTAGTACCAAGTGTATGTCAGACCGTCGCCTTCTGCTTCAACCACAACTTTTGCAGTTTTACCGCTTGCAACTGTTACAGACTGTGGCTGTGTAATGATTTTTGCCACGATTTTGCTGCGTTCAAACTCTGCTGTAACAGTATGGTCACCGGTAACAACGAATGTGTTGCCTTCGATTGCCATGCCGTCTACATAAATAGCTTTCAGCTGGTAGCCTGCCGCAGGTGTAGCTGTAACTGTCACAGTTTCGCCTGCTTTTGCTGTAGCTTTGTCTACTGTAACTGTGCCGTTGTCGCTGTAATCTGTGGAAATAGTTTTGAATACAAAACGGATAAGGTCTGTTGGGAAGTCAGAACTGTCGTATTCCCCTACAAATATCTCTATATTTGCCCAATCTGTTTTTGAGCCGTTGTAGAAAATATCTGTCAGAGCTGGGCAGTTTTCAAAGGTGTTTTCACCAATTCTCTTTACACTATTCGGAATTGTAATTTCTTTCAAGCCAGAGCAATGTGAAAATGCATACTCGTCAATAAGTGTTACCTGTTCAGGCAAAACAACACTTTCCAAGCTATTGCATCCAGAAAATGCATCTCGTCCAATAACTGTTACACTATTAGGTATTTCAATAGTTTTAAGTGAGTAACAACTGTTCAACAAACCAATTGCGATAACAGTCAGTCCTTCTGGCAGATTAATGCTTTCCAGTGCATAACAATGGGCAAAAGTATCCATACCTATTGCAGTTACTGTTGATGGGATATCGATGTTTTTCAAAGAATAGCAAGCGAAGAATGCACCCCATCCTATAGCTTCCAACCCTTCAGGCAGGCTTACCTGTGCCAGATTTTCAAAGTTGGAGAATGCCTGTGCGCCAATGTATGTTATACCATCTTCAACTACAAGTGTTTTGATATCATTTCTGTAATCATACCAATCATTGTCTTCAGGCCATACTTCAATATCATACATTTTGCCACTGCCACTGATAACCATCTTGTCGCCTGTGCTATCAGCATCTGTATCCCACAGTTCCCAACGTGTGCTGCTACCACAGTAACCGCCATTGATATAAGAATCAACAAATTCTGCAGAAACAACATGGGCTTTTGTCACTTCAAACTGTGCTGTGCCAGAGATATGGTCTGTGGAATAAACTACATTTTCCAGTTTTACGCCGTCAACGTAGATGGCTTTCAGCAGGAACCCTGGTGCAGAGCCTGCTGTGATTGTCACAGTTTCGCCTGCTTTAGCTGTAGCTTTGTCTACTGTAACTGTGCCGTTTGCAGGAGCGATAACGCTGATTGGATAGCTTATTAAACCGATAGTAACTGTATCAGTTCTTACGCTGTTGCCGTATTTGTCTGTAATTACACAGTACAGCTGTCTGTCATCGCGTGCGGCTGTCATAGCGACAGAGTATTTGTTTGTCTTAAAGGCTGTTGTGATTCTGAATCTGGAATCAGCTTCGCCTTTGTTTTTAAAGTACCACTGATATGTCAGACCGTCGCCCTCTACTTCCACTGTTACTGTGGCTGTTTTACCCATTGCAACTTCCACGCTCTGTGGCTGTGAAACAAGTTTTACCACATTGCCCATAATCATAGTAACTGTGTCTGTTGTAGCTGTGTAGCCGTATTTGTCGGTTACTACACAATACAGCTGTCTGCCGTTGCTTGTGGAGCTTGCTTTAGTTGAGTAAACATTTGTTGTGTAAGATGATTTTGTAAACTCTGTTTTGCCTGTGTCTTTAAAATACCACTGATATTTAAGACCATCGCCCTCTGCTTCCACAGTGATGTTAGTTTTCTGACCTTTTGCCACTACTTCGTTCTGTGGCTGTACTGTGATTTTTACAGGTACTGCCATCTTCATTGTAACTGTATCTGTTGTTACGCTGTTGCCGTACTTGTCTGTAATCACACAGTATACCTGTCTGCCGTCTTTTGCAGAGTTCATAGAAGTATTATAGCTTGTGGATTTAAAGTCTGTGGATTTTGTAAACTTGGTTGCTCCAGCATTTTTGAAATACCAAGTGTATTTCAGACCATCGCCCTGTGCCACTACTTTAATGCCTGTTTTCACACCTTCTTTTACTGTCACAGATTTTGGCTGTGTTGTAATCTTAAGCGGTGTGTACATTGTGATTGTAACAGTTTCAGTTGTTACGCTTTCGCCATACTGGTCTGTTACTACACAGTATACTTGTCTGCCGTTCTTGGCAGATGTCATTTCTGTTGTGTAAGCATTTGTTGTGTAAGATGATTTTGTGAATTCTGTTTTGCTTGTGTCTTTGTAATACCACTGATATGTCAGACCATCGCCAACTGCTTCAACTGCTACAGCTGTCATAGTGCCTTTTTCTACCAGGGCATCCTGTGGTTGTTTTGTAATTTTTGCGTAGTTTTTAGCAATAAATTCTGCTGTAACAGTGTGGTTGCCAGTTACTTTGAATGTGTTGCCACTGATTTCTTTGCCATCAACAAAAATTGCTATCAATCTGTAGTCTGCATCTGGTGCAACTGTAATTGTTACAGTTTCACCCACTGTTGCTGTAGCTTTGTCCACTGTAACTGTACCATTTTCTGGGCTTGTTACTGTGATTGGATATTCAACAGCTACGAATTCTGCAGAAACAGTATGTTTGCCAGTTACTTTGAATGTATTGCCTTCGATTGCTACGCCATCAACGAGGATTGCTGTC
>JAZQYH010000062.1:0-1434 GCA_045633415.1 Oscillospiraceae bacterium
TGACATATGCTTCAAAAGATACCACAAATCTGGATGCATACATCAGTCTTACAGACCTGCTTGCAACAGAGGAAGATGAACGCTCCATACCGCTGGAAGATATTATTGCTGCTGTTGGCACAGGCTTTACTGAACAGTATGCAGATGCAATTTCCGGCTACAATGCTGCACAGCAGGCAGTGAAAAATGCACAGGAAAAAATAAATATATATAATATAAAAGTTGAGGAAGAAATTAAAACTGCACAGGCAAACGGCACTACACCGCCACTTCACCCAACCTGGCAGGAAGACCTTGAACTGCGCAGTGCATTTACAGATATTTCTGTAATGGCTGATTATATTACTGCTACAGAACCTACTGGCGCTACTGCTTTTTCTATGAGTTATGACGGCGGTATCGTTTACGATTTGATAGAACTTGGACTGGGCAGATATGCCAATTCTACCTACACTTACTATCAGAATGTTAACCGCGGATATTTCTATCCGGAATTTGAAGCAACACGTGACAGTGGAGTTCGATACGTCAATATCTTTACATCGCAGCCTGCGTTGTTCAGAGCATGGCTGGAAATGGCTGACCAGACTTCATTTGAAGGCGCTAAAGCACTTAATGAAAAATTAAGACCACTGGTTCAGGTGTATGACCAATATGGCTATTGGGATTATGACCATGCTTTGTATGACACAACGTATGAGACAGCCGATCTTGCCAGATATCATACAGTATATCAATCCTACGATGCCAACGAACTGTTTGCTATGGGTTACCCTGCACAGGAACGCTATGATAAAGATGATGTAAGCAGCATCCGCACAGCATATACTCAGTTAAACAAAGAATATCTGCCAAAAGCAAATAACTTTATCCGTGCCACAGTAGAAAACTACCTGTTGGAAACAGGCCTGGTAAATGACGATAACATAACAGTTACTGATGCAAACGGCAATGTGGTTACAAACACATCTGTAAAAACTTTGCTTAAAGGTATTGTTGATACAGCATTTGCGGATGCCACAAAACCAATGGCAGACAGACTGGAATCAGAACTGAAAACAGCCATAGGCAATGTGCCGTATGCAGAGTTCAGGGCATATGCTGACCAGCTGACAGATGCATTGTCAGCTGAACATGTAATATGGTCATACATTATGGAAGCAGCGGCAGATTATGATGCTGTTCTGGTAAAAATGACTGAACTTGATACCGGGCTGAAAACTCTTGAAGCTACAGACTCACAGCAGCTTATATGGGATGATATTTATAATTCTGTACGCCTTGTTACAGGTGAACCACAGGGTGGCAGATACTGGACAGAAAGTGAAAGCAACGGCAGATATACATTCTATCTGTCAGCTGACAGCGTATTCACAGAATTAGTGGCACTGTACAGTGATAAATTTGAATACGAAACCTATAACCGTGGCGGCA
>JAZQYH010000063.1:0-1821 GCA_045633415.1 Oscillospiraceae bacterium
TCCATGTGCAAACGCATGATTATCAATGCTGGCATCAAAACAGTTGTAATCCGCGACTCCAAAGAAGAATTCCGCACAATCGATGTGGAAAAAGAATGGATTGAAAACGACGAAAGTCTGGAAGGTATTTTTACATACTAAAGAAAAATAGTAATAAAAAACACACCCCAAAAGAGTGACTTTTGAGGTGTGTTTTGTTTTTATGGATATTTATTTTTACAGTCCGTTTGTCAGCGGTTGGTTTACGATATATTCATATCCGTTGTTGTCAACGAGAACAACTTCAACCAATATATCCGAAGCATTTGTAATGTTTTCATCGAGTATTTCCAAATCAAAATATTCACAGAATGTAGTGACACAACTGAATATTTCGTGTACCTCACCAGCACTGATTTTGGCGTCCTCCACAAAGTCATAGTCCGTTATACTTTCAAATGGTCGCTGATGGATAAGCTTGTCGTGGTGGTACAGATTTATAACAGCTTTCTTCGGATATATACAATCTTCAAGACTCTGGCTGGTTGTATGGTAAACAGTGCAGTCAACCTGAAGTTTTCCTTTAAAGTTTCCATTGTCCAGTTTCCAACTGCCACCCACATAATTGATATATGCTTCCAGCTGATAGTTTCTTGCGATGTTTGACAGACCGCCCAGCACAAAACTGCGTGTCTGTCCGTTGTCAGTCAGATACAAATAAACGGTCATTTCGTCTTCGCATACAATATCTGCCTGTGCTGTAAAAATGTTGTTTTCAAAATTAGTGGCCAGATTGTAAACATTATCGCCTTTCACTACAATTTCGGCGGTTGTATTTGCGGAATAATCTTTTGGCACTACAGAAAACTGTATGGTGGCTGTGTTGGTCTGTCGATCAAAAGCAATTACTTTATAGCTATAGTCGGTAAAATTGTCATTGGATGTTGCAGGTGTGTGATTTACCCTGCTTTCCAGCAATGCAATCTGGCTTTTCAAGGTGGAAATCTGGTCTGTTTTCTGTCTTAAAACATCTATATCCCTACGCAGTGAGTTTGTGGTGGAAGACTGTGCAATTATCGCAATAGCCAGAATAACAGTCGCACAATTTTGTATAACTGAAGATATCTTAAATGCTTTATGTTCCGCTTTGTTTGTGGAAAATTTTTCAACATTATCGCTTTCCTGTGTTGAAAAATCACTACTGATATGTATATCTTCATCATCAAGTAAATATGAAATGCTTACACTGAACAGCTTGGATATCTGTGCCAGATTTTCGCTGGTAGGCTGTGCAGTGCCGTTTTCCCATTTGGAAACAGCCTGTCGCGACACATCCAGCTTTTCGCTGAAAGCCTCCTGCGACATACCCTGCTGTTTACGCAGTTTTACTATTTTTTCGCCTATAGTCATTCTGAGTCTCCTTGTTGGTCTTTGGTTAAATAATATCAGCTTTCGGCTTCATAAAACCACCAATTTACAGTTGCTTTTATGTAAACTTTTGGTTGCAAGAGGGATTTAGTAATATTTATCTATAAAAAAACAGCCGCTGGGGCTGTTTTCTATTTTCTCTTTTTTTCTCTCAGTTCTTTAAAAAACTTGTCCACCAGCCGGGCGCTTTCCATTTCACATACACCCATAATGGTTTCCACATCGTGGTTAAGACCTATCATAGTCAGGTCAGTTTTGCCGCCCATACCACCGGCTTTGAAATCTATCAGCGAGTACACTACCATTTTGATTCTGCTGTTTATAATGGCGCCAGTGCACATAATACATGGTTCCATAGTCACATATAGGGTACAGTCTTCCAGACGCCAGCTGCCCAGAGTTTTACAGGCGGCA
>JAZQYH010000064.1:0-1112 GCA_045633415.1 Oscillospiraceae bacterium
TTACAAACGCCACACTCCACTATGTACAAGGACATATTGACAGTGGTTACTGCGGTACAAACATTACCTGGGTACTGTGGGATACAGATGCCAACGGCACAGGCGACAAGCTGGTTATCAGTGGCAGTGGCGGAATGCACATTTATCAGTCTCACGCTCTGCCAGGATGGTCTGAATACAAAGACACCATTACAGCAGTTGTTGTTGAACAGGGTGTTGAAACTGTAACAGACTATGCATTCTACAACCACAAAAATCTTACAGAGGTTACACTCTGTTCAGACATTTACTCCGTGGGCAACTATTCCTTCTACGGTTGTGAAAGTCTTGAAAATGTGGTTTTCCCATCTGGTATTAACACATTGGGTAACAATGCTTTTAACGGCTGTACAGCACTTAAATCTGTTACATTGCCAGACACTTTGACAGACCTTTATTCCTATACATTTAAAAACTGTGTAAGCCTTACTGAAATCACAATTCCACAGAGCGTTAAGGCTATGCAGGCAGATATTTTCAGCGGCTGTACAAACCTTGAAAAAGTTATAGTACCTGCCGGTCTTACCAGACTGATGGATATGTCATTTATGGGTGCACCAATGCTGAAAACAGCAGGTCCTATAGGCAGTGGCGCAAACATTGAATTTGGCTGGGCAGAGGAAATCCCTGAATATGCTGTTTGTATGTCTGCATTGGAAGAACTGGTTATTCCAGAAGGTATAAAAACAATCAATATGTGGGCCTTTTTCTACAACGATAACCTGAAAGAAGTAACCCTTCCAGAAAGTATCGAAACCATTAAAGGCGGTGCATTCTACAGCTGTCCTGCTATTACAGATATTTACTATGCAGGCTCAAAATCTGATTGGGAAAAAGTAACAATCGAAGCTGACAACACTGACCTTACAAATGCCACAATTCATTATGGCAAGGCAGATATATTCAACATGACAGCAGGTGAAGCTTACAATGGTTTAATCTCTGTGGATAAAGAAACAGCTGAAGCTGGCCAGACTGTAACAGTTACAGCTACACCTGACAAATATCATAAACTTGACACTATCTATGTGGATGGTGTGGCAATTGAGGGCAATACATTTACAGTAACAAAA
>JAZQYH010000065.1:0-1888 GCA_045633415.1 Oscillospiraceae bacterium
GCAATAGCTGTGTTGTAGTCTGATGTAGCACCCAGCATACCATTGTTATAGATATTCTGTGCATTTGCCATCGCATTATAGTATGCATCGTTGTAGCTGTTTACCCGGTTGTTATAGTTCAAAGCATCTTCATTAATACCGCTATCATATGTATACTGGGCCTGTCTGTCAGCCTCATTACGCTGTAGGTTAATGGTATTTCTGTTGTTCTGGTAGTTGTTGTTCATTCCAACCACAGAGGATTCACTTGCACCACCAGAAATTCCCAGAGCTTTCATCTGCTGTGGCAGGTTTCTCTGTGACATCATATAATTGATATATGCATCTCGCAGGCTGTTTTCAGCCGCTTTCGCATTGCTATCCTTTGCATATGCCAACTGTGTGTATCTCTGCTGTTTCATCAGCTCCTGTTGCTGTGCAGCTCTTGCAATAGCATCATCCAGCTGTTTCTGTGCCTGCTCTTTAGACAGACCATACTGACTTTCCAGCATTGCCACAATTTCGTTTTTAGCATTAAGAGCATCTGTTTTAGATGTGTTCAGCTGTACATCTAACATTGCCAAAGCATCGGCCAGCTGTTTGTCCAACGTATTCATAGCAGTTTCTTTCTGCTTGTTTGTTGAATCAATGGCATTGTCATACATACCGCCAAGCCGGTTGATGTAGTCCTGATTCCGTTGTGCCTGTGCTTGTGCATAAGCATTGTATACCGCATTGTCCTGAATTTTACCACTGGAGCCTGTTTGTTTTTGACCACTACCATTCACATTTACAGTGTTATCCTTATTTTGAACCTCTGTTGCTACCGGTGTGCTTTGTGTGTTCTGGACAATCTGGTTTACTGTTGGTGTGGTGCCTGTTGCATATGGCACACCCAGACTCTGCGCCTGGGTTTCATAGTAGCCCTTCACTGTTGTGTTTCCAGTTGTAGCTGGTGCACTCGTCACCGCCTGGCTGGTTGTCTGTGTTTTGGTTGCAGGCGCTTTGTTCTGTGCAGTATTAATCGCCTGTTGGTTTACATTCTGGGCGGCAGTACCTGCATTCCCCAGCGCATTTTTAAGTGTGTCCCAGAAATTTGCCATGTTCATCACCCCTCTGTGCCTGGCATTTCATCTGTGTACTTTCCCAGAAACGCCCTCAATCCATCTTCCACTTTTTTCACCGGCAGACCGCACAGTGACATATTTTTCAGTATGGAAATAGATTCATACCCTACAAAAAGAATACCAAAAAACTCTGTGGTACCCACTGTGGTAATGCCCAGCATAGCCATTGTTTCTTCCGGTACAAACGCTATAAGGTTAATATGTACTGCTGTGTCCACAACAATTAAAAACAGAAGGCAGCCAATCATGGCCACCTTTCTTATAGCACCGTCAATACCTACACATGAGTTGAATTTACCCTGCTTGATTGCTCGCAAACATCCAAAGAATGTATCTGCCAGAATCAGCCAAACCACCAGCAGAATAATATGGTGCTGATGTACCATGCCCATAGCTGTTGTCATAAAATCGTTCATCTTCTCTCCTCTACCAGTTTTTCAATCTGGTTAAATAAATCATTAAGGAATCTGTTTTCTTCTGTCAGATGTGCCACTTTCACCTTTGTGTCTGTAAGTTCAGTTTTTAGCTGGTGAATTTCTGCTTTCAGCTTCTCACATTCACAACTGCTTTCAGCTTTCTTTTCTTCCTTCTTCCAGTTGTAGCCACCAGCATTCAATACCTGCACATCATTGCCAAGGATAAACAGGTCGTACAGATGTGCCTGTCTTTCAATTACATATGTGCCTTTACTGTTCGGGCTTTGTGTTGTGGATTTCCACTTGCCTTTGCCAGCTTCGATATGAACATGTGTGCTGAATTTATTTGAAGTCGGAGGCCAAGCG
>JAZQYH010000066.1:0-10162 GCA_045633415.1 Oscillospiraceae bacterium
CCTTCGATTGGCAGACCAAAATCACAGCTTTCGCCACTGCTGATATTTTTATACTGACGGCAGAAGCAGTTGCCCACTGCGATTTCGTCCTTATATTTCATAAGCAACCGATGAACATCGCTGGCGATATAAACCTGCTGCTGTGTTTCAAGTGGCTGGTTAAGTACAACTTCCCTGCCCTTGTTAATAATATTGCCGATTCGTGGTGCGGCACCCTTTTCAATCTTCTTTTCACCCTTTACATTGGTAAGGTAACGGATTGGACCAACGTTCAGTTTTTTCAGCAATGCCCAGAATTCCATAAACTTGCTGATGATTGCCGCTCTTTCATCGGTGAGAGGACCTGCAACTGTAAACTCAACCCAGCCCGGAAAGATAGGTGAAAGTTCGTAGATTTCTCTGTCTGTTTCGTCATAAGGGTGGAAAAAGCTGTATTTTTTGATTTTATTCAGCCAGAATTCTTCCCAGTCAGCATCTGTGCCGCCATACATCTGGTGGTAGATTTCTTTCAGCTGTGGGATAGTGTGTGTTTCCTGACCTGCCACCAGAAGATAATCCAGCGTTTTTTCGTCCATAGCCAGACCGAACATTTCCACAATCTGTTTTGCCGCAGGCACAGAAGCGGTGGATTTGGAGTTCATAAGTGAAATAAGCTCTTTAACTTTCTTTTCAGGTAAAGCCATAATTTATCTCCCTTTGGTTTTTATTAGTTTATAACGTAATATTTAATGCTACATCCATAATAACACAATCGAAAAAGGTTGTAAATAAAGCATATTTCTGAAATCAAAGCATATATAAAAAAACAGCTCTTCTTGTGTGAGGAGCTACCATATTGAAAAATAACAAAATAAAAAGTCCCTTTGCCTAAGCAAAGGGACTTAATTACCTTAAGTGTGTAAGAAGTCGAAATGTAAATTATTCGATAACTTTTACAACAACGCCTGAACCAACTGTTCTGCCGCCTTCACGGATAGCGAAACGGAGACCTTCTTCGATAGCGATTGTTGTGATGAGTTCAACTGTCATTTCAACGTTGTCACCAGGCATGCACATTTCTGTGCCTTCTGGAAGGTTGATAACGCCTGTAACGTCTGTTGTTCTGAAGTAGAACTGTGGACGGTAGTTGTTGAAGAATGGAGTATGACGGCCACCTTCATCTTTTTTCAGTACGTAAACCTGACCAACGAATTTTGTGTGTGGGTTGATTGAACCTGGTTTGCAGATAACCTGACCACGTTCGATGTCAGATCTCTGAACGCCACGGAGCAGAGCACCTACGTTGTCACCAGCTTCTGCGAAGTCCAGCAGTTTGCGGAACATTTCGAGACCTGTAACTGTTGTAGATGTTTTTTCTTCAGCAAGACCAACGATTTCAACAACTTCACCAACTTTGATTGTACCACGTTCTACTCTACCTGTAGCAACTGTACCACGGCCTGTGATTGTGAATACGTCTTCAACTGGCATAAGGAATGGCAGGTCAGCTTTTCTTTCTGGAGTTGGGATGTATTCGTCAACAGCAGCCATCAGTTCGCGGATACATGCGTATTCTGGTGCATTGTAGTCCTGGGAGTTGGAAGATGTTACGCCCAGAGCTGTACCTTTGATGATTGGTGTGTCATCGCCTGGGAATTCGTATTCGTTCAGCAGATCACGGATTTCCATTTCAACGAGTTCGAGAAGTTCTTCGTCGTCAACCTGGTCAACTTTGTTCATGAATACTACGATGTAAGGAACGCCAACCTGACGGGAAAGCAGGATGTGTTCACGTGTCTGTGGCATTGGGCCGTCAGCGGAAGAAACAACGAGGATAGCGCCGTCCATCTGTGCAGCACCTGTGATCATGTTTTTAACATAGTCAGCATGGCCTGGGCAGTCAACGTGTGCGTAGTGTCTGTTGTCTGTTTCGTATTCAACGTGAGCTGTGTTGATTGTGATACCACGTTCTCTTTCTTCTGGAGCTTTGTCGATGTTAGCGTAGTCTGTAGCTTCTGCGTAACCTCTCAGAGCGAGAACTTTTGTGATAGCAGCTGTAAGAGTTGTTTTACCATGGTCAACGTGACCGATAGTACCGATGTTTACATGTGGTTTGCTTCTTTCAAATTTAGCTTTTGCCATTGTAAGAAATCCTCCTAAAAATTATAAGAAAATGTTGTTTATAATTTTATCAATTTTTCGGGGAAAAATCAAGTCTTTCCCCGATAATTATTGACTAAATCAATGATTAATCGTTATTTGATTAATCTTTCTTTGCTCTGCTGGACATAATGCCTTCAGCAATTGATTTTGGAACTTCTGTGTAGTGTGAAGGTTCCATAGCGTAGTTACCACGGCCCTGTGTTTTAGAACGCAGGTCTGTTGCGTAACCAAACATGTTCTGAAGTGGAACCAGAGCATTGATCTGTGTTGCACCTGTACGTGTTTCTGTACCCTGAATCATACCACGACGGCTGTTAAAGTCGCCCATAACGTCGCCCATGTAGTCATCTGGAACGATTGTGGAAACTTTCATAACAGGTTCAAGGATAACTGGGTTTGCTTTTCTCATAGCTTCTTTGAAAGCCATAGAAGCAGCAATTTTAAATGCCATTTCAGAAGAGTCAACTTCATGGTAGGAACCGTCGTACAGTTCTACTTTTACGTCAACTACTGGGTAGCCAGCAAGAACACCTGCCTGCATAGCGCCCTGAATACCCTGGTCAACTGGACCGATGTATTCTTTTGGAATGGAACCACCAACGATAGAGTTGATAAATTCGTAGCCTTTGCCTGGTTCGTTTGGTGTAAGACGGATTTTAACATGACCGTACTGACCTTTACCACCAGACTGACGTGCGTATTTCATATCAACATCAGAGTTAGCTTTTACTGTTTCTCTGTAAGCAACCTGTGGAGCACCAACGTTAGCTTCTACTTTGAATTCACGCAGGAGACGGTCAACGATGATTTCGAGGTGAAGTTCACCCATACCAGCGATGATTGTCTGACCTGTTTCTTCGTCTGTGTAAGTTTTGAATGTTGGGTCTTCTTCAGCCAGTTTAGCAAGGGCAATACCCATTTTTTCCTGGCCAGCTTTTGTTTTTGGTTCAATAGCTACACGGATAACTGGTTCTGGGAATTCCATGGATTCCAGAATGATTGGATGTTTTTCATCACACAGTGTATCACCTGTAGTTGTATTTTTCAGACCTACTGCAGCAGCGATATCACCAGCGTAGCAGATATCGATATCCTGACGGTGGTTAGCGTGCATCTGCAGAATACGGCCCATTCTTTCTTTATTGTCTTTTACAGAGTTGAATACTGTAGCACCAGCTTCAACTGTACCGGAGTATACACGGAAGAAGCACAGTTTACCTACGAATGGGTCTGTAGCAATCTTGAATGCCAGAGCTGCGAATGGAGCTTTGTCATCAGATGGTCTTGTTTCTTCTTCTTCTGTATCTGGGTTAACACCTTTGATGTCTTCGATGTCTGTTGGAGCAGGCATGTAGTCTACTACAGCGTCCAGCAGCTGCTGAACACCTTTGTTTCTGTAAGAAGTACCGCAAAGTACTGGAACCATAAGGTTGTCGATTGTAGCTTTACGGATAGCTTTTTTCAGGTCAGCAACAGGGATTTCTTCGCCTTCCAGGTACATCATCATCAGCTCTTCGTCTGTTTCAACGATAGCTTCGATCATTGCTGCACGGTATTCTTCTGCCTGATCAGCAAATTCTTCAGGAATTTCAACTTCCTGGTAGCCTTTTGTAACGTCTTTATCGTAAACGATAGCAACCATTTTCAGCAGGTCAATCATACCTACAAATGTGTCTTCAGCACCCATTGGGATCTGGAGTGGTACAGCGTTACATTTAAGACGATCTTTCATCATCTGTACAACGTTGTAGAAGTTTGCACCCATGATGTCCATTTTGTTTACGTATACCATTCTTGGTACACGGTATTTGTCAGCCTGACGCCATACAGTTTCAGACTGTGGTTCTACACCACCTTTTGCACAAAGAACTGTTACAGAACCGTCGAGAACACGCAGTGAGCGTTCTACTTCTACTGTAAAGTCAACGTGGCCAGGAGTGTCGATGATGTTGATTCTGTGACGGTTTTTCTTGATGTCAGCAGGGTCTTTGTTATCAGTATGTGCCCAATAACATGTTGTAGCAGCAGAAGTGATTGTGATACCACGTTCCTGTTCCTGTGCCATCCAGTCCATTGTAGCAGAACCTTCATGTGTTTCACCAATTTTGTGGTTAACACCTGTGAAGTAAAGAATACGTTCAGTTGTTGTTGTTTTACCAGCATCGATGTGAGCCATGATACCGATATTTCTGGTCATTTCCAGTGAAACGTCTCTTGCCATTTTTCCTCCTATATTTATTATGCCAGCCCGGAGGCTTTACGCCGCCAGGCTAGTGCAAAAGTGTAGATTAATATCTGTAATGAGCAAATGCTTTGTTTGCTTCTGCCATTTTGTGTGTGTCTTCGCGTTTTTTGCATGCGCCGCCTGTACCGTTAGCTGCATCCATGATTTCGCCAGCCAGTCTTTCGCGCATTGTTTTTTCGTTTCTGTTTCTAGAGTAAGTTGTCAGCCAGCGCAGACCCAGAGTCTGTCTTCTTTCTGCTCTAACTTCCATTGGAACCTGATAAGTAGCACCGCCTACACGACGAGCTTTAACTTCCAGCAATGGCATGATGTTTTCCATTGCTTTTTCAAATACTTCAAGTGGTTCGTTGCCTGTTTTAGCTGCTACGATATCGAATGCATCGTAAACAATTTTCTGAGCAACGCCTTTTTTGCCATCCAGCATAATGCTGTTAACAAGTTTAGTAACGAGTTTTGAGTTGTACATTGGATCAGCAAGTACATCTCTTTTTGCAATATTACCTCTTCTTGGCACCGTTCTTCCCTCCTTCATTATTTTTGATGATATCTTTGGTACTCAAAAGTGTAAAAAAACTTCTGTCTGCAGAAAAGGGGTAAATATATATCTATATATAAAACCCTTTTGGGCATTTAAATGTCATTTTACGTTTAAATTAATGTTTGTTTTTGGTTATGCAACTTGTAAAAAATTATTTTTTACCAGCTTTTGGACGTTTAGCACCGTATTTGGAACGGGACTGCATTCTTTTTGCAACGCCCTGTGTATCCAGTGTACCACGGATTGTATGGTAACGTACACCTGGAAGGTCTTTTACACGACCGCCACGGATAAGAACAACAGAGTGTTCCTGCAGGTTGTGGCCGATACCTGGAATGTAAGATGTTACTTCGATACCGTTAGAAAGTCTAACTCTGCAAACTTTTCTCAGAGCGGAGTTTGGTTTCTTAGGTGTCATTGTTCTAACAGCTGTACATACACCACGTTTCTGTGGAGCAGACTGGTTTGTAGCAACTTTTTTGTGGCTGTTGTAACCTTTCTGCAGTGCAGGAGCTGTAGATTTCTTTACCAGAACTTCTCTACCATTGCGAACCAATTGGTTAAATGTTGGCATTTTAATTTCCTCCTATTACAGTTTATATATAGATTGCACCCTTGTCTCATAATGAAACAAGACACACTTAATTGGCGCAAACTTAACTGCGCCACAAACTATTATAAGGTTTGGGCGCAGTTATGTCAATAGTTAATTTATATAATTTTTATAATTTTTTGGTTTAAATTCCAGCAATTTCAACAGTTTCCTGAACTTCTTCTTCATCCAGTGCAACTGTGGAGCCAGCTGGGATAAGTTTACCAAGAATTACGTTTTCTTTCATACCCTGGAGCATATCAACTTTACCGCGGATAGCTGCATCAGTAAGAACTTTTGTTGTTTCCTGGAAGGATGCTGCGGACAGGAAGGATTCTGTAGCCAGAGCAGCTTTTGTGATACCAAGAATGATATCTGTTGCTTTTGGTTCAACCAGACCTTCTTCGCCAGCTGCGATTCTGTCTTTGATTTCTTCCAGTTTGATTTTGTAATCTTTGTAGTCAACCAGTGCGCCACCGATAAGGTCTGTGGAGCCAGCTTCTTCAATCTTAACTTTCTTCATCATCTGACGAACGATAACTTCGATATGTTTGTCGCTGATTTCAACACCCTGTACGCGGTAAACTTTCTGTACTTCCTGAATGATGTAGTCTTCAACAGCTGTTCTGCCTTTGATAGCCAGAATGTCTGCTGGTGCAGCGCTACCTTCTGTCAGGTAAGCACCTTTTTCTACTACAGCACCGTCGTATACAGATGGTGAAAGTCTCTGGTCGAATGGGATAAGGTAGCTTCTTTCTGTTGGGGCACCGTTTTCATCGAAGCCTTCGATAACAGCGTAAGTACCTTTCTTAGTCTGGTCAATTCTTACACGGCCTGCGATTTCGGACATGATGGAAATCATTTTTGGACGACGTGCTTCAAACAGTTCTTCAACACGTGGGAGACCCTGTGTGATGTCAGCTGCAGAAGCGATACCACCAGTATGGAAAGTACGCATTGTAAGCTGTGTACCTGGTTCACCGATAGACTGAGCTGCGATTGTACCAACAGCATCACCGATGCGAACACCCTGCCAGTCGGACATTGAAGCGCCGTAACATTTTGCACAAACGCCGATGCCGGATTTACAGTTGAGAACTGAACGGATTTCGATTTCGATATCTTTTGCATCGTATTTGCCTGTTGCTTCGTCCAGTGTGCCGAATGCTTTGATGATTCTTTCGATATCAGCTGCATCCATCATCTTGTCTTTGGAGATTACCAGTTCGCCTGTTGTAGGGTGGAACAGGTCGCTTACAGTGTAACGGCCCAGCAGTCTGTCTGCCAGTGGTTCGATAACACTGTTGCCATCACGGATTTCTTTTACTACGATACCGTGTTTTGCGCCACAGTCGTGTTCACGGATAATAACATCGTGTGAAACGTCAACCAGACGACGTGTCAGGTAACCGGAGTCAGCTGTACGCAGAGCTGTATCAGCCAGACCTTTACGAGCACCACGTGCAGAGATGAAGTATTCCATAATGTTAAGACCTTCACGGTAGTTGGCCTTGATTGGAATTTCGATTGTTTTACCGGATGTGGAAGCGATAAGACCACGCATACCAGCCAGCTGTTTAATCTGGTTCATGGAACCACGGGCACCAGAGTCAGCCATCATCCAGATTGGGTTGCGAGCGTCCATGTTTTCCTGCAGAGCTTTAGAAACAAGGTCAGTTGTTTTGTTCCAGATATCGATAACAGATTTGTATCTCTGGTCTTCGCTCAGCAGACCACGTTCGTACAGTTTACGTGTACGTTCAACCTGTCTTTCTGCATCTGCCAGCAGTTCTTTCTTTTTAGGTGGAACTGTAGCATCACAAGCAGCAACTGTGATAGCGCCTTTTGTGGAGTATTTGAAGCCCTGGGATTTGATGTTGTCAAGAACCTGGGAAGCAACTTTTGTGCCGTGCATTTCGATACATTTTGTAACGATTTTACCCAGCTGTTTTTTGCCTACCATAAATTCGATTTCCATCTTCAGAGCATTTTCTTTTTTGCTTCTGTCTACATAGCCAAGGTCCTGTGGAATTGGTGTGTTGAAAATCAGACGGCCAACTGTTGTTTCAACAATCTGTGTGATTGGTTCGCCCTGCCATTCGCCTGTGCGGCGGATTTTAACTTTAGCGTGGAGAGTTACATAGCCTTCTGCGTAAGCCATAAGAGCTTCGTTTTCATCACGGAAAATCATGCCTTCGCCTTTGTCGCCTTCGTTAACCATTGTCAGGTAGTAGGAACCAAGAATCATGTCCTGTGAAGGAACAGCAACTGGTGAACCATCAGACAGTTTCAGCAGGTTGCCGGAAGCCAGCATAAGATTTCTTGCTTCTTCCTGTGCTTCGTGGGACAGTGGTACGTGAACAGCCATCTGGTCACCGTCAAAGTCAGCGTTGTAAGCTGTACATACCAGTGGGTGCAGTTTAAGTGCACGGCCTTCAACCAGAACTGGTTCGAATGCCTGGATACCCAGACGGTGCAGTGTAGGAGCACGGTTGAGAAGAACTGGGTGACCTTTGATAACTGTTTCAAGTGCATCCCATACTTCTGATTTAGCTCTTTCTACAACTTTTTTAGCTGATTTGATGTTTGTAGCGTAGCCTTTGTCTACCAGTTCTCTCATAACGAATGGTTTGAAGAGTTCCAGTGCCATTTCTTTTGGCAGACCACACTGATACATTTTAAGTTCAGGACCAACAACGATAACTGAACGGCCGGAGTAGTCAACACGTTTACCCAGCAGGTTCTGACGGAAACGACCCTGTTTACCTTTCAGCATATCGGAAAGGGATTTCAGAGGTCTGTTGGAAGTACCGCCTGTTACTGCACGGCCACGACGACCGTTGTCGATAAGGCTGTCAACAGCTTCCTGCAGCATACGTTTTTCGTTTCTAACGATGATGTCTGGTGCAGAGAGTTCCAGCAGTTTTTTCAGACGGTTGTTTCTGTTGATAACACGTCTGTACAGGTCGTTAAGGTCGGATGTAGCAAAACGGCCACCATCCAGCTGAACCATTGGACGGATGTCTGGTGGGATAACTGGCAGCACATCCAGAATCATCCATTCTGGGCGCTGACCTGACTGACGGAAGCTTTCACAAACTTCCAGACGTTTGTAGAGTTTAACTCTCTTCTGGCCTGTAGCTGTTTCCAGTTCTTTTGTCAGGTAATCTGCCAGCTGGTCCATATCGATTTTTTCCAGCAGTTCTTTGATAGCTTCTGCACCCATAGATGCTTTGAAAGCGTCTTCGCCATAGCGTTCTACCATGTCGTTGTATTCGTTTTCTGTCAGAAGCTGTTTGTCTTCAAGGGCTGTGAAGCCTTTGTCTGTAACAATATATGATGAAAAGTAAATAACTTTTTCAAGTGCTTTTGGTGTAACATCCAGAATCAGACCAATTCTTGATGGTACTGCTTTGAGGTACCAGATGTGAGAAACAGGTGCAGCAAGGGAAATGTGACCCATTCTTTCTCTTCTTACTTTTGCTCTGGTGCTTTCAACGCCACATTTGTCGCAAACCTGACCTTTGTGGCGGTTTTTATTCAGTTTACCGCAAGAACATTCCCAGTCTTTTGTAGGTCCAAAAATCTTTTCGCAGAAAAGACCGTCACGTTCAGGTTTCAGTGTGCGGTAGTTTATAGTTTCTGGCTTTGTAACTTCGCCGTGAGACCAGGAAAGAATCTGATCAGGTGAGGCAATGCCGATTTTGATTGAATCAAAAGTGTTATGTGCCATATTGTAGCAAAACTTCCTTTCTTTAAATGTCTGTGCCGTGTTTTATATAAAACAGGCATATTCAAAAACGATATACAATGAATTTATTAATACTGATTGTGCTCTGCTGCTGCCGTGGCAAGCCACAGAAACAGCAGATAATTATATTGATAATTATTAAAAGCTATCAGTTATTAGAAATCCATGTCATCATTGCCTTCGTCTGCAAAAGAGCTGTCAGATGAAAGGTCGAGAGCAAAGTCTTCTTCTGGGTTGTCACTTACCATGAAACCAGCCAGATCAGAATCCTGTTCTACCAGTTCTGTTGCAATTTCGCTTGCGAAGTCGCCTTTTGCATCATCTTCTTCGTATGTCTGCTTCAGGTCTACTTCGATGCCGTTTTCATCAAGTACACGAACATCCAGTGCGAGAGACTGCATTTCTTTGATAAGAACACGGAAGGATTCAGGGATACCTGGTTTTGGAATTTCCTGACCTTTGAAGATAGCTTCATATGTTTTTACACGGCCAACCATATCGTCGGATTTTACTGTCAGGATTTCCTGCAGTGTGTAAGCAGCACCGTAAGCTTCAAGAGCCCAAACTTCCATTTCACCGAATCTCTGGCCACCGAACTGAGCTTTACCACCCAGAGGCTGCTGTGTAACAAGTGAGTATGGACCGATTGAACGGGCGTGCATTTTATCATCAACAAGGTGATGGAGTTTAAGGAAGTATTTGTAACCTACAGTTACAAGGTTGTCAAATGGTTCACCTGTTCTACCATCGTACAGCTGTGTTTTACCTGTGTCTGGCAGACCTGCCTGTGCCAGCAGTTCGAAGATGTCTGTTTCTTTAGCACCGTCGAATACTGGTGTCATAACTTTCCAGCCAAGTGCTTTTGCAGCATAGCCAAGGTGAACTTCCAGAACC
>JAZQYH010000067.1:0-101440 GCA_045633415.1 Oscillospiraceae bacterium
ATAAAATGTACAATCATATTGTGCATAATTATGACAGTAAAAAACAGGCTTTTATGGACAACGCAAAATTGGTGTCTGAGCTGTTTGGCGTAACACCACTTATGTACGGCTCACTTGGTCTGGAATATCTTACAGGATGCAATCTTAACGCTGATGATATTGATATCCTTATACCTGCTGAATTTACCACAAACAGATGGGATGAATTCAAAACAGCCCTTGAAGAAAATGGATATGTTCTCACAGATGAACACGAGCATACCTTTGAAAAACAGGGAACTGAATTTTCCTATGGTAAGCTGGAAGAACTGACAGAGTTTACAGGCATACCACAGGAAGAAATCAAGGTGTATTCATATGATGGTATACGGTTTAAGCTGTTGTCTTTACAGCAGTATCTCAAAGTTTATACACAGTCCTCAAAAGACGGCTACAGAATAAACAACAGGGGTAAAAAAGACGATGATAAGATAAATTTCATTGAAAACCTGCTAAAAACAAATAAAACACAGGAAAATTCTGTTACAATTATCAATCTGGCATCAGAAGAGTACTCCAAAACCATCTCAAAGTATATAAAAGACGGTGTAAAGTACATCACCATTACATTTGCAGACCTTATAAATGACAAGTTGATTGAGAAAGGAACCAAGTGTAAAATGGCTCGTGGAGAGATGGTAAGGTATATGGCAGAGAATAATATTGAAAATCCAGAGGATATCAAGAATTTCAACCGCCTGAATTATGTTTATTCTCCGCAGCACAGCACTGACAACAACATAGTGTTTATACAGAAATAGTAAAATGCGCTCTCTTTTGAGGGCGTATTTATTTGCCAAAAAAGAGTATATAAGTTATAATTAAATAATATTAAAATATGGAATGGAAGATATATGAAAAAAATTGTAATGGGTGTGCTTGCCCATGTTGACAGTGGCAAAACTACCTTGTCAGAAGGTCTTTTATACCTGACAGGCAGTATAAAAAAAGCTGGCAGAGTAGACCATGGCAACACATCACTTGATACAAACGAAATAGAAAAAAGCCGTGGTATCACAGTTTTTTCTAAACAGGCTGTTTTGAATTATAACGATATGCAGTTGTGTCTACTTGATACCCCGGGACACGTTGATTTTGGCGCTGAAGCTGAAAGAACTTTACAGGTATTGGACTGTGCTGTGCTGATTATTTCAGCGCTGGATGGTGTGCAGAATCATACAGTGACTCTCTGGAATCTGCTTAAAAACTATAATATCCCGACTTTTATATTTGTTAACAAAATGGATTTGGCTGGTGCTGACAAATCAGTTGTAATAGCACAGTTGAAAAAACATTTTGGCAGTGGCTGTATAGACTTTCAGCTTGAAAAAGACAGTGTTTATGAAGAAGTCTCTGTTTTTGATGAAACACTGATGGAAAAACTCTTTGAAACAGGGAAGATTGATAACAGCGATATAGGCAGCCTTGTTTTTGAAAGAAAAATATTCCCATGCTTTTTCGGTTCTGCTTTAAGGATGGAAGGTTTGCAGGAACTTATTGCTGGTGTGGAAAAATACACACCAGAAATTTCATACCCAGATAAATTCGGTGCAAAGGTATATAAAGTTTCTTACGAAGGCAAAGAACGCCTGACATTTATGAAAATCACAGGCGGAACTCTCAAAGTTAAAGCATCTGTGCCACAGATAGACCGCAACAACGAAAGCCATACTGAAAAAATAAACAGTATCCGACTGTATACTGGTGAAAAATTTAAAACAGAACAGGAAATATCAGCAGGTTCTGTATGTGCAGTAACAGGACTTAATCACACATATCCTGGCCAAGGTCTTGGTGCACAGCAGAACAGCACAGAATCTGTTTTACAGGCTATTTTTTCCTATAAGGTATTGTTCAGTGAAAAATATGATGCACCTACTGTTCTGGCAAAACTGCGTCAGCTAGAGGAAGAAGAGCCACAACTTAAGGTTGTGTGGAATGAACACTCTAAAGAAATACACCTCAGTTTAATGGGTGAAATTCAGCTGGAAATTATCAAGACACTTTGCCAGCAGCGTTTTGGGATAGATATTTCTTTTGACGCAGGCAGTGTTGTTTACAAAGAAACTATTAAAAACACAGTTGAAGGTGTGGGACATTATGAACCATTGAGACATTATGCTGAGGTACATCTTCTTCTCGAACCAGGAAAAACTGGGTCTGGTCTTGTGTTTGACACTCTGTGCAGTGAAGACAAACTGGACAGAAACTGGCAACGCCTTATTATCACTCATCTGTATGAAAAAACACATGTGGGTGTTCTTACAGGTTCACCGATTACTGATATGAAAATTACTCTTGTAAACGGCCGAGCTCACTTAAAACACACAGAAGGCGGGGATTTCCGCCAGTCAACATACAGAGCAGTTAGAAATGGTCTTATGCAGGCTGAAAGCCAGCTTTTAGAGCCATGGTATGACTTTGAAATTACAGTGCCAAATGAAAATATCGGCAGGGTAATGACAGACATCCAGAAAATGAGCGGCAGTTTTGATACACCTGGTCAGGATGGTGAAAACAGCACGCTGACAGGCTCTGCACCTGTTTCAGAGATAAATTCATATAATGCGACACTTATTAACTTTACCCGAGGCAAAGGGCGTATTTCACTTAAATTCAAAGGCTACTTCCCATGCCACAATGCAGCAGAAGTGATAGAAAAATACGGCTATGACCCGGAAGCAGACCTTGAAAATACTCCGGACAGTGTTTTCTGCACTCATGGGGCTGGATTTGTGGTTAAATGGAATGAAGTTAAAAATAAAATGCATCTTGAACCATTCCTGAAAGAGAAAAAAGCTACAGTGCAGGAAAGACCTGCAAGAATATCATCCCGTCGGGTAGAGCAGTATTACACCAGTCTTGAAGATGATAAAGAACTGCTGAAAATATTTGAATCTACCTATGGTAAAATAAAGACAGACAAATACCTTGCATTAAAATCTACACCAAAAGATGAAAGCAAGGAAAGAAAGCCAAACGCTATACCTTATGAGAAAGAATATCTTCTGGTAGACGGATACAATATTATTTTCGCTTGGGAACAGCTGAAAAAAATTGCAGAATACGATATAGAAGATGCCAGACATAAACTGGCAAACATACTGTGTAATTATCAGGGGTTTAAAAAGTGTGAGATAATTCTGGTTTTTGATGCCTACAAGGTAAAAGGCAACGTAGGTGAAATTTCCAAATATCATAACATTACTATTGTATATACAAGAGAAGCTGAAACAGCGGATATGTATATAGAAAAGGTAACTCACGAAATAGGCAGAAAATACAGAGTACGAGTAGCCACATCTGATGGTCTGGAACAGATTATTATCTTGGGTCATGGTGCTTTGCGCCTGTCTGCAACAGCATTGCTGGAAGAAGTTCAGGAAGTGGAAAAAGCAATCAGGGAATATTTACAGTAGTATTGAATATAGGTAGTAAAGGGTGGTATTTTGAACAAACAGCCGTTTATTATCAATATGGATGAAAAAGACCTGCCAAATCTAACTGAAGATAAAACAGACAGTTATGGTTTTGTGTTTAATAAAACCAACGAATGGGGGAATAATCAGAATGATATTTCTTCCTTATTGGCTGGTATAAGTGAAAAACTTGATTGTATAATCAATCTTTTAAACGTAAATGGAAGGGAATAACCCTTCCATTTTTTATATAAATTTAATCATCACAACCGTCGTCTACAGCTACGTCGCAGGCATTTTCAAATGTTTCACAGAGTGTAAGAGCGGTTGAAGGATATGGCTTGATGCCTTCTACCCAGATGCTTTCTCGTTTCCACAGTTTATCAACTATGTTGCCTCTGATTCTTGCCATATATCTTGGGCAGGAAGATGATGTGTCTTTGTAAATACTGCAGCTTAACTGTACTATCATACAACTGCCATCAATGTATGCCAGTTCATCTTTGAGATTGGCAACACATCTTCCGTTTTCTGTAGAGTAAAAGTTATACAGTACATCGTCTACAACCTCTACAGGAATAGCGATATATGTAGGCCGGCATCTTTCGTCACCTGGTACACTTCTTACAACAATCTGTCCATTGATTCTTATTCTTACGCCAGGCTTATCTGTTTCACAGTATACCAGTTCTTCATGGGCGCTTGTCACTCTGAAACTGGCATATGATGTATCTATCACACCGGGATAATTGATTATTCCTCTGCAGTTGTTCAGTATTCCGTTTACACTTGGCAGTGGGATACTTGTGCGGATTTGTTTTGCCGCCATAAACTTTACATTTTTAGCGGTAATATTAAGATATTCACTGTCAGGAATATTTTCGATAATACCAAACTGCCCTTTGTTGTTGCCAAGAAAATCTTTCATACATGTAGCATTGTCTGCTGTCATAATATATCCTCCGGAAAATTTATTTGCAGTCGCTTAAAGTATAATATGCAAATTGTGAAATTATGTTACTGTTTATACATAATAGTAAAATAGTCTTGTTAGTTTATTCATAAAATGGTATACTGGTAAAATAAAGAAAGGGGATTGGTATGAAGTATAGAGCAATATTTTTTGACCTTGACGGAACACTGACAAACCCTGAATTGGGTATCACAAACTGCATACGGTATGCCGCAGAGCATTATGGTGTAAAAACTGAGAGGGCAAATCTTGTTAAATATATCGGCCCACCACTGCTGGACAGCTTTATGGAACTTCTTGGCTGTGATGAGGCTACAGCCCACGAAGCAGTGGCAAAATATCGTGAACGTTTTTCACCGATAGGTCTGTATGAAAATGAAATCTATCCTGGTGTAGTTGAAACACTTCAGCAGCTTAAAGAAATGGGCTATGTGTTGTGTACTGCAAGCAGTAAACCGGAAAATTTTGTAGATAAAATACTGGAACATTTTAACATAAAGAAATATTTTGATTTTGTAGGTGGCGCTACAATGGATGGCTCCATCAGCAAAAAAGAGGATGTTATCAAATATGTTCTTGGACAGACAGGCTTTGAGCCCAAACAGGTTCTTATGGTTGGAGACAGAATGTTTGACCTTGAAGGTGCCGCAGAGTTTGGTATGGACGCAGTAGGCGTGCTGTACGGCTTTGGCAGTAAAGAAGAGCTCAGCTCTTACAAAAATATCGCCCTTATTGAGAATATAGGCGAGTTAATAAATGTTTTATAATAGGTGAAAAATGGCAAAATCCAATAAAAAACACACAGTAAGTGACTATATCCGTGTGTATAAAAAACGTCTTTCAAAACTTGATAAAAAAACAAAAATTCAGCTGGGCGCAATAGTTGTACTTGTGTTGCTTATTATTATTGCGGCATCAGTTGCTCTTACTGGCAGAGGAAAAAATCCTACATCTTCCAGCCAGTCACTGGATATGTCTATAGATATGTCCGGCTCATACGACCCGGATGCAGATAAAAAGTACGAAGATGAATATTTAAAACTCATCAAAGAGTATGATGATGTTGTTATTCCTGAAAATGATACTGAAGACAGAAACTATTTCAGAGAAACTGTATTTGTAGGCGACTCAAACACAGAAGGTCTTGCAGTATACAATCATCTTTCACTGCAGTATGTACTTGGTTTGACAGGTATGCCTATCCAGCAGGTTACAAGCAACAAATGTATGTGGTTTGTAGGCTATGATGAACCTGTAACAATACCTACAGCTATTGGTATGCTGAAACCACGCAGAATCATCATCAACTTCGGTACAAATAATGCTGGCGGTACAGAAACAGAAGATTTTATCAAGTACTATAACACAGCACTTAATGCTATTCAGAAAGCATATCCATATGCAGATATCATAGTTGCATCAGTTCTCCCAGTAGGTAAAGAGAGAAGCTATCCAAGCATCACAATGCAGGATATTGATGAATTTAACCTTGCCCTTGCTGAAATGTGCAGAGAAAGAGGACTTAAATTCCTTAACACTGCAGAAATGTTCAAAGACCCTGCCAATGGATTTATGAAGCCTGAATATGTGGCTAAAGATGGTGTACATCTTTCATCAGAAGGATATAAAGCACTGCTTGAATATGTAGATACACATAAACATGTTGAAAAAGATGAAAGACCAGCCAGAGGATCTATCCCAACAAGAAGAAATGCTCCATACACAGCAGATGCTTCTTCAGCGATTTCTTCCAGCATGGTTTCATCCAGCCTGGCACAATCTTCCAGTCTGATACCATCATCAAGTCTGGTGATTTCCTCAAGCAATATCCAGTCATCAAGCAAAGTGCATTCTTCAAGTTCAGTATCATCATCCAGCATGGTTTCTTCCAGTCTGGCACAATCTTCCAGCAGTAATGCTGTGTCATCCAATAATCAAAGTTCGTCCGTAGCTGGCAGCTCTTCTGCTGAAACAGTATCACCTTCACCAACAGCACAGCCAAGTCCAGAAGTAACTCCAACTGAAACTCCGGAAGCTAGCCCAGAAACAACTCCAGAAGCTACTCCGGAGGCAACACCTGAAGCAACTCCAGAAGCAACTCCAGAAGCAACTCCGGAAGCAACCCCAGAGGCAACACCTGAAGCTACTCCAGAGGTAATTCCTGAACAAACACCAGAAACAGTTCCAGAAAACAACGGATAGAACACTACATAAAAATATAAACAGGAGAATATATATGAACGTTACAGTTTTAGGCTCTGGCAGATGGGGCACATTCCTTGCGGTATATCACAGCAGAAAAAACAACGTAATGCTGTGGGGTCTTGAAGGAAGCCCGGATTTTCAGGAATTAATCGATAATAGAAAAAACTCTTATCTTGAACTTCCAGACAACCTTATACTTGAGCCGGATTTGGAAAAGGCTATCAATCATTCTGACTATATTGTAATATCTATCAGTGCACAGCATCTGCGTAGCTTTTGCGAAAGAATAAACCAGTACAATGTTCACGGTAAAACTTTTATACTTTGTATGAAGGGTATTGAAAGTGAAACAGGTGAAAGACTTAGCCAGATTGTAAAAAACACTATCCGTCAGTATGTAAATATATGTGTATGGGTAGGCCCTGGACATGTACAGGACTTTATGGCTGGTATTCCTAACTGTATGGTTGTAGACAGTGAGGATAAAATGGTTATCAACGATGTTGTAACCAAATTCTCAAGCGACCTTATCCGACTGTATCTTGGTGATGATATTATCGGTACAGAAATCGGTGCAGCGGCTAAAAATGTTATCGGTATTGCAGCAGGTATGCTGGATGGTGCAAAACTTTCCAGTCTTAAAGGTGCTTTGATGGCTCGAGGTGCCAGAGAAGTTTCCCGCCTTATCAATGCAATGGGTGGCAATGAACTGTCTGCATATGGTCTGGCACATCTTGGTGACTATGAAGCTACACTTTTCTCACCACACAGCCAGAACAGAATGTTCGGTGAAAAATTTATTACAAAACAGCCATATTCCAAGCTTGCAGAAGGCGCTGCTACAGTAAAGGCACTTATGAAGCTTTCACAGGAATACAATGTGGAAATGCCTATATCCAAACTGGTTTATGATGTTCTGTACAACAATGCAGACTCCAAAGAAGCACTTAATACATTGTTTAACAGAGATGTAAAAGTTGAATTTGCAAATAACTATTAATAAAAACAAAACGGGGTGTATTTGCATCCCGTTTTAAATTTATTTATTCCTTTACATACATTTCCATAAATAGTATAATTATGGAAAACACACAACAGGAGAATGTTATGAAACAGAATCTTAAAGAATATATGCTTTTACAGACAGAAAAACTTCTGTCTATTCCTAGCCCAACAGGCTACACAAAAGAAGTAAGCGAATACCTTGTAAACGAACTTACTTCCATGGGTTATGCTCCATACACACTTAACAAAGGTGGCGTAATCTGCCAGCTGAACGAAGGCGAAAATGCTCTTATGCTGGCTGCACATGTTGATACATTGGGGGCAATGGTAAAAACTATCAAAGGTAGCGGTGCTCTTATCGTTACACCTCTTGGTGGTCTTCAGGCTCCAAACGTTGAAACAGAAACAGTTACAGTTATCACAAGAGAAGGCAAAAAATACGAAGGTACATTCCAGCTTGAAAATGCATCATCACATGTAAACAGAGAGGTGGCAACAGCTGTAAGAAGCTTTGACTCCACACTGGAAGTTCTTCTTGATGAAAAGGTTTACTCTAAAGATGATACTAAAAAACTGGGTATCGAAACAGGTGACTTTGTTGCTGTTAACCCACGTTTCACAATTACAGAAAGTGGCTTTATCAAAAGCCGTTTCCTTGATGACAAAGCTTCAGCAGCAGTTCTGCTGACACTGGCAAAAGCACTTAAAGATGGTGATATCACATTCAACAGAAAAGTATATATTAACTTTACTGTTTATGAAGAAGTAGGTCATGGTGCAGCTGCAGGTGTTCCAGCTGATGTTGTAGATATGATTAGTGTTGATATGGGTTGTGTAGGTAATGGTCTTAACTGTAAAGAAACACAGGTATCTATCTGTGCCAAAGACTCTTCTGGTCCATACAACTATGATGTTGTAAACGACCTTGTAAATGCTGCTAAAAAAGCTGGAGCGGACTATGCTATTGATATTTATCCATTCTATGGCTCTGACGTTGACGTAAGCCTTAAAGCTGGTTACGATATCCGCCACGGTCTTATCGGTCCAGGTGTATATGCATCTCACGGCTACGAACGCAGCCATGTTGATGGTCTGGTAAATACCTATAAACTGTTGGAAGAATATTTGAAATAAACAAAAGGAAATATTATGTTGGAAACAGAACTTATTTTACATAATGCTGGTATAACATCCAATTATAAAGGTTACTGGCTGTTAAACAGTGCAGTGGACATCCTGCTTGCAAATCAACAGGCAGAAAACAATATGGTAGATGCTGTGTATAAAACACTGGCACAGCAGTATGAAATCAGTCCTGTTTCTGTAGAACGTAATATATCCACAGTAATCAGCCGAGTGTGGGAAACTGCACCACAAAAGTTAAATAATGCACTGGGTAGGCGTGCTGTATGGCAACCGACGGTATCAGAGATTATTTTGCTTTTGACGGACAAAGTAAAAACACAACTTTAAATAAAAAGACGCCCTTTTTGTATTGGGCGTCTTTTTTATTAATACAATGATGTTTAAATTTATACAAAAACTATGAAAAAATATAAATAAAAGTATTGTATTTTTGAATATTTGGGTGTATACTGATACAGTAATATTAGAGAGGAGATATACTTAATATGAAAGAATATATTTTTGACCATTATTATGTATATGAAGAGCTGACAGGACTTCTTAACGAGCTGTCAAATGAATACCCAGGACTTATCAAGGTTTCTTCCATCTGTACAACATTGGAAAACAGAGAAGTATGGGCATGTGAAATTACAAACTATGCAACTGGTGATGTGCTGGATAAACCAGCTTACTATGTTGACGGCAACCATCATGCAGGCGAAGTTACAGGCTCTATGGCAGCTGTACATCTTATCTACACACTGGTTACAAAATATGGTGTGGATGAAAAAATCACAGCCCTGCTGGATGAAAATGCTGTATATGTAATTCCAAGAATTACTCCAGACGGTGCAGAAACATACCTCACAACCAGCGAAAAACTGCGTAGTGTAAACAGACCATATCCATTTGAAAAACTGGACAAAGGTCTGCATATAAAAGATATGGATGGCGACGGCGTTATCCGTATGATGAGAATTGAAAGCCCTAACGGTGTATGGAAAGAATCTTCAGTTGACCCACGTGTTATGGTTAAACGTGCACCAGCTGATTTTGGCGGTAAATATTACAATGTTTATCCAGAAGGTTACATTGAAGGTTATGATGGCGTTAATATCTGGCCAGCAGAAGGCAAATGGGGTCTCGACTTCAACAGAAACTATCCACTTGGCTGGTTCCCAGAAAACCGTCAGCCAGGTGCTGGTAAATACCCACTTTCAAACCCAGAAAACAAAGCAGTTGCAGATTTTGTTATTGCTCATCCAAATATCTGCTCAGCTGTTACTTATCATACATCTGGTGGTTGCTACATTTATCCACCAGGAACAATGCCAGAAAAGAATGCTGACCCTCGTGACATGAGAATGTTCAGAGAAATCGGTGCTATGGCTACAGAAGAAACAGGCTATGGTTGTTTCAATATTTTTGACGCATTCCTTACAGATACTGTAAACTATTCTTCAGGTGCATTTGATGACTGGATGTATTCAACACAGGGTGTTCCTACATACACAGCTGAACTTTGGGACCTGGAACTTCGTGCTGGAGTACCTAATGTTTACCCACGTACAACTCCAAAAACAGACAAAGAAAATGCAGAAGCAATGATTCTTGTTTACAAATGGGTTGACGAAAATGTTCCAGTGCTTGCTTCTGGTAAACCAATCAAGGAATGGACAGAATTTGACCATCCACAGCTGGGTAAAGTAGAAATTGGCGGTCTTGATTTCAAATATACATGGCAAAACTGCCCTCCAGGCTATCTGGAACAGGAAGTTGAAAAGAATACAAACTTCTGTCTGCGTATGGCTATGACATGTCCAAAAGTTAAATTTGACGCTGTTACAAGTGAAAAAGTAGGCGAAGGTGTTTACAAAGTTGTAGCTAAAGTTTCCAACGTTGGTTACCTGCCAACATTCGTAACAAATGAAGCAAAACGTCTTAAAGTTGATAAACCAATGTTTATCGAACTTGGCGGTGACTGTGCAGTTGTTATGGGTGAAAAAGTTGGTAGTCTGGGTCATCTCGAAGGCTTCTCTGGTGTGAAATCATTCTACGGTCACGACAGCATCAATACTCCAAAACATGCTCCATTTACAAAAGTTGTGGAATGGGTAGTTGCGGCTAAAGAAGGTACACAGCTTTCAGTAACAGTTAAAGGTGATAAAGCTGGTGTTGTTACAGCAGAAGTTACATTATAAATAAATTCAGAATGTCTCTTTGAATTAAATATTGTGCCGGGGGTAACCCCGGTGCTTTATTTTTCACACATCATCCATTGAATTTATTTTGTAATTGTATATAATAAATATATAAATCAAATTTTGGAGAGAAAAATGGACAAAAGTAAAAAACGTAACGGATTAATCATTTTCGGTTTTGTCACACTGATTTGTGTTTTTATGTTTTCCAGCTGTATGTCAGCATTTATCAACGGGGGTATAGTTGTGGAAGAAACTTTACCTGAAGAAAGTTTTGCAATTATCACAATTTCGGGCACTATTCAGGCGGCACCTTCTTCACCAGTTGATTCCTCCAGCTACAATCATTCAAACCTTATGGACTATGTAGACAGCCTTATGGAAGATGAAACAAACCATGGAATTCTTCTTAAAGTGAACAGTGGTGGCGGTACAGTTTATCATTCTGATGAGTTTTACCTTAAACTTATGGAGTATAAAGAGGTAACAGGCCGTCCTATCCACGCTTATTTTGAACAGACAGCTGCTTCTGGCGCATATTATATTTCTTGTGCCGCTGATTATATTTCAGCCAACAGAAACTGCTGGACAGGTTCAATCGGTGTAATCATTTCATACACAAATATGAAAGGCCTGTATGAAAAATTTGGTCTTGAAGAAGTTGTAATTTCAACAGGTGAAAACAAAGGCATGGGTTCATCAGCAGGTACACTTACAGATGAGCAGAGAGCTATTTATCAGAGCCTTGTTGACGAAAGCTACGCAGTATTTACAGACATTGTTGCCAAAGGCAGAAATATGGATATAGAAACAGTTCGTAAACTGGCTGATGGCCGTGTGTATTCAGCTGAACAGGCGTATGAAAACGGACTGGTGGACAAAGTTGAGGGCTGGGAAGAAGCTCTGGCATATATGGAAGAAAAAACAGGTGTGGAAGGTTACAAAAAATATTTTGCATCCAATGCAACACTGCTGGACTATCTTTTATATAAGGTGGAAGATGTAATGCCATCCAGCGATATGGAAGTGCTTTCAGAAATTTCATCTTCACAGCTTTCTGGTATTCCGTTATATATGTGGATGAACTAACATATTGCACATAAAACAGAATAAATTTTCAGCAGGGAAGGACTTTGTCTTTCCTTGCTTTTTTACATAAACAAATGGTAATATTATAATAGGTATATCCATTTAAAATCAATTATCAGGGAGGCTATAATGAAAAACATTATTGTAGATATCGCTTCTTTGGGTCAGGATGCTCTTGTTAAAGCTCTTGAAAGCAAAGAATTAAATGTTTTGGGTGTTACAGTATCACCAGACGTAGAAAACTATGACGACTTGTGTAACCTTAACATCAATGTTGTAAAACAGGTAAAAGACCTGCCAGTATTCAAAGGTGCACAGCGCCCACTGCTTTTAAAAGATTACATAGCAGGTAAAACCTGCCCAGCTACATCAACAGAATATGCATTTGAAGAAAAACACGCTGTTAACTACCTTATTGACAGTGCAGAATCTGTAGAAGAACTTGAAATTCTTTGTCTTGGTACACTTTCAAACGTTGCTCTTGCAATACTTAAAAATGAAGAAGCAATGAAAAAAGTAAAAAGAATTTACATTGCTGGCGGTGCATTACTGGGCTACCAGACAACAACACCTACATCACAGCACAACATTCTTGCAGACGTAGAAGCTGCTGAAACAGTGTTCCGTTCAGGTATCGACCTTACACTTATCCCAGCACATATCACAGAAAATCTGCCTATGACAGCACTGGATGTAGTTCTTGGTGCAGAATGTGAAACATGGGATGCATTCCTTACAATGGACACAGGCATCGGCTTTACACGCGGTCAGACAATCATCGACCTTGCAGGTCAGAACCCAATCAATGGTTTCAGAGCTACAGGCAAAAGACACACAGTTATTACTGCAGTGAAATAATCGGGAGGTAACTATGAGAAAATTTATTATAGACACAGACGCAGCCAGCGACGACCTGGTTGCTTGTATACTTGCTCTCCGTGACCCAGGCTGTGTGGTAGAAGCTATCACTATCTGTGCAGGTGTTCTGGACCACGAAACAGCTAATGTAAATGGTCGTGTAGCAGTTGAAATTGCAAAACGGGACCAGCCACCAGTTTACACAGGTATGACAAAGCCTCTGTGGCGTGCACCTATGACAGGTGAAAATGCCCACGGTAAAGATGGTCTTTCTGATGTTGGCCTGTCCAAAACAACACTGCCTTTCACACCAGGCCATGCTGTTGATAAAATCATCGAGCTGGCACTGAAATATGATGATCTGGAAATCATCACACTGGGACCTATGACAAATATTGCTATGGCAGTTATGCTTAACCTTGAAGCTATGAAACGTGTTAAACGTATCTGGACAATGGGCGGTCAGTACAGAATGCCAAACCCAGTTACACCAAATGCTGAATATAACATCTGGGTAGACGCAGAAAGCTGTGACATTGTACTGCAGAGTGGTATTCCAGTAACATTTGTTCCACTGGATGCTTGCTACGGTGTTGCTGAAGTAACAAGAGAAGACAGAGAAAGACTTCTCAGCTACGGCACAGAATTTGGCGACTTTATCGTTAATGCAAACCAGAAACTTCTCCAGTTCAACATCGACTTCTACGACAAAGACATTATCAGCCAGCCAGACCCAACAGCTGTTGCAGCTGCTCTTTGTGAAGGTGTAGTTCTTGAACAGAGAACATGTACAGCTCGCTGTGAATCCAAATCTGAACCAGGCTATGGTCAGATTGTTTACAACTTTGACAGCACAGAACCACATAATGTAACAGTTGTTACTAAATTTGATGGTAAAAAATTCAAAGATTATCTCCATAACACAGCAGCACAGAAACTTTAATAAAAAAGGGATATGCATCTGCATATCCCTTTTTTAATGACATTATAAATAAAACCGGCATATCCTTCATATGCCGGTTTATTGTTTTTTTAGATTATATCACTTATAAATTCAGGGTCGGTATGGGCAAAACCAGCAGCAAGGGCTGGTACAGAGAACATAACGAAAAATACCAGAGGCAATGTTTTTGGCAACATCAGAATTACAGTGCCGATTACAGCAAGTGATACAACCACTGCAATAAGTGTGGATTTAATATTGATTACCGCAAGCGAAGCGGCATCAGCTATTCGTTCTTTTATAGTTTTGTCCTCGCTGTTTTCGCTGAAAGCAGGGAACAGGTGAATTGAAATTGACCACAGAATAATTATACCTATAAGGGATGCAGATGCAAAAGGAATAAAAATATAATTTTCTGATGCCATTGTAATGTATATTGCAAGACCTGCTATAAACAAATAGTTTAATACAGTCACTGCAAAACCGATTTTTACAGTTCTTTTAAAACTGCTTCTGAAGATATCGAAATATGTTTTGCCAATCTGTTGAAGGTTACCTGTTTTTACAACATGGTTACTGCAGTACAACAAGGCAGTGATTGATGGTCCTGCTGTGAAAACAGTTATAAAGGGAATTACAGGGGCTATAGTAATCAAAAACAGAAAATTAAGTTTTACGATAGTCAACAAACCATCAGAATCCATAAGTATTTCACGCAGTCTTAAACTTTTACTGCCTTTTGTTATCTGGAATTTATTATCAGGACGTTTATCCATTTGTACCTCTATTTAAAATAATGATATACAAATTATAATAAATAAAAAATAAATGTTTTGCAAGTAAATCGGTAATTTTCCCCAAAAATCTATGGCTAGTTTTACCTTAAAAGTAATTTTGCACAAAAAAATCTATATATTTAGTTCAAATAAACTATTTTGTATTAAAAACAAAAAAACTGCTTGAAAAAAATAAAAAAGAAATGTACCATTATTAATGAAAAGGAAACTGGAAACGTTTCCGAAATGTAAAACGTAATTCCAACAGGAGGAAAAACTATGAAAAAACTTATAGCTCTTATCCTTGCTCTGGCTTGCTGTCTGACAGTGTTCACAGCATGCGGCGGCGGTGAAGCAGAAGCAGATACACCATCTGTTTACTACCTCAACTTTAAACCAGAACAGGATGCACAGTGGCAGGCTCTTGCTAAAGCTTACACTGATGAAACAGGCGTTCCTGTAACAGTTGTTACAGCAGCTTCTGGTGAATATGAAACAACACTTATGGCAGAAATGGGCAAATCTGAAGCTCCAACTCTGTTCCAGGTTAACGGCCCTGTAGGTCTTGCTAACTGGAAAGATTACTGCTATGACTTATCAGGTTCTGAAGTTTACGGCCAGCTCCTCAGCGATGACTTCGCTCTGATTGAAGATGGCAAAGTTTACGGTCTTGCTTATGTTATCGAAACATACGGCATCATCGCTAATACAAAACTGCTTGAAAAAGCAGGTTACACAGTAGAAGATATCAAATCTTTCGCTGACCTGAAAAAAGTTTGTGAAGACATTCAGGCTAGAAAAGACGAACTGGGCTTTGCAGCATTCTCATCTGCAGGTATGGACGGTTCATCTGACTGGAGATTCAAAACTCACCTTGCAAACCTTCCTCTGACATTTGAATATCAGACAGAAGGCATCACAGCTGGTTCTGTAAAAGGTACATACCTTGACAACTACAGAGACATCTGGAATCTCTACATCAACTACGCAACATGCGATCCAGCAGAACTTTCTGCAAAAACAGGTAACGACGCAGTTACAGAAATGATCGAAGGTAAAGCAGTATTCTATCAGAACGGTACATGGGCAGCTGGCGATCTGGCAGCTATCATCGACGATCTGACAATGATTCCTCTTTACATCGGTGTTGGCGACGAAGCTAATCAGGGTCTGTGTACAGGTTCTGAAAACTACTGGTGTGTAAACAACCAGGCTTCCGAAGCTGATATCACAGCTACAGTTGACTTCCTTAACTGGTGTGTAACATCTGATACAGGTCTCAACGGCTTGTGTAAAGAAATGGGCTTTGTAATTCCATTTGCAAAAGCTCTGCCAGCAGACAACAAATTTGTTAAAGAAGCTGATGCTATGATCGCAGCAGGCAAAACTTCAGTAGGCTGGAACTTCCCAACAATGCCATCTGAAGAATGGAAAAACATGGTTGGTCAGGCTCTGACAGCTTATGCTGCAGACCAGACAGATGACAACTGGAACGTGGTTGTTAAAAACTTCGTTGACGGTTGGGCAGCTGAATACAAACTTGCTAACGGCTAATCAATAAAATTAAATACTACTATTTAATGATTGAAAAAACAGGGACAGCAAGAAATTGCTGTCCCTGTGTGTTGTATAAAGGAGCGTTTTATGGAAAAGGCACTTAAAAAATATGGTCCTATTTTCGTTCTGCCTACGCTGCTTGCTTTTACAATAGGGTTTATAATTCCTTTTATTGAAGGTTTATACTTATCATTCTGTCAGTTCACTACTGTTAAGAATGCAAAATTTGTGGGGCTTTCAAACTACACAGCTATACTTGCAGACGAACAGTTTATTTCTTCATTTAAATTTACTGTTTCATACGCAGTTGTATCCATTGTAGTAATCAATGTTATTGCTCTGGGTCTGGCATTATTGCTTACACGCAATCTCAAAGGTACAAATATTTTCCGTACAGTATTCTTTATGCCAAACCTTATTGGTGGTATCGTGCTGGGGTATATCTGGCAGATTCTTATCAACTGTGTACTGTCTATTGTTGGTCAGCCACTGCTGGCACTTAACTCACAGGCTGGTTATTGGGGTCTTATAATCCTTACTGCATGGCAGCAGATAGGTTATATGATGATTATTTATATCGCTGGTTTACAGAATGTACCAGACGACCTTCTCGAAGCAGCCGCTATTGACGGCGCAAATGCATGGCAGACATTCTGGAAAGTTAAACTTCCAATGATTATGTCTTCCATCACAGTATGTGTATTCCTTACACTTACTAACTCTTTCAAACTTTTCGACCAGAACCTTGCTCTTACAGCAGGTGACCCTTCGCACTTGACAGAAATGCTGGCTCTTAATATTTACCAGACATTCTACTCACGTGCAGGTATGCAGTGGAAAGGCTACGGCCAGGCTAAAGCTGTTCTGTTCTGTATTCTGGTTGTTGTTATTTCCTTTGCACAGCTCAGGGCAACTCGTTCCAAGGAGGTACAGCGGTAATGAAAAAGAAAAAAAGTACTATAGATACCGTTTGGTCATGTTTCCTTGCAGTTGCATCTGTACTTTATATGTATCCAATAGCTATGATTCTGTTCAACTCACTTAAACAGGAACGTGCTATTACTACAAACGGCGCATTTCAGCTTCCAACTGCAGAAACTTTCGCAGGTATGGAAAACTACATCAACGCCATAAGCTCCAAAGGCTTTTTACAGTCACTGGGCTACAGCTTTTTGATTACTGTTTCTTCAGTACTGGCAATCCTGCTGTTCTGTTCAATGTGTTCATGGTATATCACACGAGTAAAAGGCTTTGTATCAAATGGTCTGTATATGCTGTTTGCATTCTCAATGGTAGTACCATTCCAGATGGTTATGTTTACACTGTCACAGACAGCTGACCAGCTGAAACTTAACAAACCGTGGAACATCTGGATTATCTATCTGGGCTTTGGTGCAGGTCTTGCTACATTTATGTTTGCTGGCTTTATGAAATCAATTCCTCTGGAAGTTGAAGAAGCTTCAATGATTGATGGCTGTAATCCACTGCAGACTTATTTCCTTATTGTTATGCCAATGCTGAAACCTACAATGGTTTCTGTAGGTATTCTTGAAGCAATGTGGGTATGGAACGACTATCTGCTGCCTACACTGGTTCTCGACATTAAAAAGTTCAAAACCATTCCTATGCTTATTCAGTACTTCCGTGGCAGTTACGGCCGAGTAGAGATGGGTCCAATGATGGCATGTATCATGTTGACAATCATTCCTATCGTAATCATCTATTTGCTGGGTCAGAAGCATATTATCAAAGGTGTTGCTGCTGGCGCTGTTAAAGGTTAATGGGAATAACCATTAAAGATATAGCCAGAGAGTCTGGTTACGCAGTGGGAACTGTCTCCCGAGTTTTGAACAATCGACCAGATGTATCTGAAACCGCACGTAAAAAGATAATGGAGGTTGTGGAAAAATACAATTTCCGTTTGAATAGCAACGCAAAACATTTAAAACTCCAGACAGTCAGCTCAATAGCAGTTATTGTAAAAGGTTCCAACAATATGCTTTTTGCATCAATGATGGGCCAGTTGCAGAATTATATTGAAGATAAAGGCTATGAATGTCTGATTTATTATTTAAATGAAACTGAAAACGAAGTTGAGCAGGCCATACAGGTCAACAGAGACAGAAAACCTATGGGTATTCTGTTTTTGGGAAGTAACTACCATGTTTTCCGGCAACAGTTTTCAAATATAGATATACCATGTGTACTGGTAACAAACTCTGCTAAAGAGTTAAACTATCCTAATCTGTCCAGTGTCAGCACAGACGACACTGAAGCTGCCAGAGCCGCAGTAAATTATCTCATATCTCTTGGACATACAAATATTGGTATCCTGGGTGGGTATCTTGATGGTCCGGCTGCCGCCAACCGTCTGGAAGGCTGCAAAAAAGCATTCACAGAAAACAATATTATTTTCAATGAAGAAACACAATACGAACCATCAATGTTTGTAATGGAAAGAGGTTACAAAGCAATGTGTAATCTTCTTGACAGAATGCCTGAAATGTCAGCAGTGTTTACAATGTCTGATGTTATGGCAATAGGCGCTATGAGAGCCATAAAGGACAGAGGATTAAAAATTCCTGATGATGTTTCTATAGTTGGCTTTGATGGTATTGAACTGACAGAATATCTTGTTACAAAACTTACTACCATCAGACAGAACAGGGAACAGATAGCAAAAAGAAGTATCGAAATCCTTCTTGAAAAAATAGAGGGAAAAGGTGATGCAGTACACGAATTAATACCATTCCGGCTTATTACCGGTGAAAGTACAAAACAACTCTGATTTGGAGGAAATTTTAAAAATGGCAAGCATAACATTTAAAAATGTTAAGAAAACATATGATAATGGGGTGCAGGTTGTTAAAGGTTTCGACCTTGAAGTAGCTGATAAAGAGTTTATCGTTCTTGTTGGTGCTTCTGGCTGTGGTAAATCCACAACACTGCGTATGATCGCAGGTCTGGAAGACATTACAGAAGGCGAACTGTGGATTGGCGACAGACTGGTTAACACTGTACCACCAAAAGAAAGAGATATCGCAATGGTTTTCCAGAGCTATGCTCTTTACCCACATATGACAGTTTATGACAACATGGCTTTTGCACTTAAACTGTCCAAAGAACCAAAAGAAGTTATTGACGCTAAAGTTAAGGAAGCTGCAGAAATTCTGGGCCTTACAGATTATCTTGACAGAAAACCAAAGGCTCTTTCCGGCGGTCAGCGTCAGCGTGTTGCACTTGGTCGTGCTATGGTCAGAAAACCTGCAGTATTTCTGCTGGACGAACCACTGTCCAACCTTGATGCAAAACTGAGAACAGAAATGCGTAGCCAGCTGGCTCATCTGCATAAAAAACTGGAAACAACTTTTGTTTATGTTACACATGACCAGACAGAAGCTATGACTCTTGGTACAAGAATCGTTGTAATGGATAAAGGTGTTATACAGCAGGTTGACACACCAAGAAATCTTTACACAAAACCAGTTAATAAATTTGTTGCAGGCTTTATCGGTTCACCTACAATGAACTTCTCTAATGCAACAGTAGTAGAAAAAGAAGATGGTATGTATCTGGAATTTTCTGGCTATGAAGTTAAACTGAATGAAGAAAAATCTGCAGTTCTCAAAGACAAAGGTTATATAGGCAAAGAAGTTATCTTTGGTATCAGACCTGAAGATGTTTATGAATATGATGATTGTGCAGACAAAGCAAAAGTTGAAAAATCAACTGTTACAGCTGGTGTAGATATGTACGAACTGCTTGGTTCAGATGTAATCCTGTACTTCTATGTTGGCGAAAACAAATTTACAGCTATCGTTAACCCAGCTACAGATGCAAGAACAGGCGATACAGTAAAATTTGCTTTTGATGTAAACAATATGCACATCTTTGATAAAGAAACAGAATATATTATCTGTCACTAATTAAAAAAGGAATATATTATGAGAAGTAACGGCATTTTGATGCATATTTCTTCACTTCCATCACCACATGGCATTGGCAGTATGGGTAAACCAGCCAGAGAATTTGCAGATTTTCTGGCTGCTGCCGGTCAGAAATACTGGCAGATTTTGCCTGTATGTCCAACAGGATACGGCGATTCACCATATCAGTCTTTTTCCACAAATGCAGGTAACCCATATTTCATCGACCTTGATGAACTTAAAAATGATGGGCTGCTGTTAGCTGAAGAATATGAAAATATTGACTGGGAATCTGCAGAGGATGATGTAAACTATGGCGTGCTGTATAATAAACGTTATCCTGTTCTCAGACTGGCAGTAAACAGATTTTTGGAAAACTTGCCTGAAGACTATGAAAGTTTCTGTAATGAAAACAGCTTCTGGCTGGATGATTACGCTCTGTTTATGACCCTTAAAAACGCCTTTGGCGGTGCTTCATGGCATAACTGGGAAAACAGCTTAAGAAACAGGGAAGAGGCCGCTATAGCCCAAGCAAAGCTTGATTACGCACAGGATATTTCTTTCTGGAAAGTTTTACAGTACCTTTTCTTCAAACAGTGGAAACAGTTGAGAGAATATGTAAATTCCAAAGGTATCAGCTTTATAGGCGACCTGCCAATTTATGTTTCACTTGATGGTGTGGATGCGTGGTCACAGCCACAGCTTTTCCAGCTGGATGAAAACAGATATCCTGTTGAGGTTGCAGGTTGTCCACCGGATGGTTTTTCAGCAGATGGTCAGCTGTGGGGTAATCCACTGTATGACTGGGATTACATGGAAAAAGAAGGATACAGCTGGTGGATACAGCGTATTAAATATCTGTGCAGTGTATACGATATACTTCGCATAGACCATTTCCGTGGATTCGATTCATATTATGCTATCCCATATGGCGATACAACAGCTAAAAACGGCTACTGGAAACAGGGTCCGGGTATGAAGTTATTCAAAGCTATTGAAGAAAAAATAGGCAGACAGCCTATTATTGCTGAAGATTTAGGTTATCTTACAGACAGCGTTAAACAGTTGCTTTCAGACAGTGGTTTCCCAGGTATGAAAGTACTGGAATTTGGTTTTGACACAAGAGATGACAACAGTGTTGAATATCTGCCATATAAATACATACCTAACAGTGTTGCATATATTGGCACACACGATAATGATACTGCTGTTGGCTGGATGAACACTGCATATGAAAAAGATATAAAAATCGCAAAAGAATATCTTAACCTCACAGAAGAAGAAGGTTATAACTGGGGTCTTATGCGTTCACTGTGGATAACAGCTTCAGATATGACAATTGTTCAGGCGCAGGATATTCTTGGTCTTGGCAGTGAAGCAAGAATGAACACACCATCATCAGTTGGTAAAAACTGGCGCTGGCGTGCTTTACCTGGAGTTTTCACAAAAGAACTCGCAGAAAAACTCTATAATAAAATGAAACTCTATGGTAGATTATAAAAAAATAAGAGATATGCACCTTCTGGTTGCATATCTCTTTTGTTTTATACTAAAAAAACACCGATGATTCCATCGGTGTTTTACATATTATTTTGTCAGTAAAATAACACACTCTACGTGTTTTGTGCGAGGGAACATATCATAAGGCTGTACAAATTCTACTTTGTAGCCGTGTTCTGCAAGGTATTTGCAGTCGCGGGCGGCTGTGGCATGGTTACAGCTTATCATAGAGATTTTAGGCACATTCATTGAAATAATGGCGTTGAGAGTGTCTTCGTCACAGCCTTTTCGTGGTGGGTCTACTACCACTGCAGTAGGCAGGAAGTTTTCTTCCAACAGCATTTTTGCCGCATCTTTTGCATCGGCACAGATAAATCTTGCATTTTCAAAGCCATGTTTTTTGGCATTTACTTTGGCATTTTCAACAGCCTGTGGTACAATTTCAACACCTACAAGCTGTTTGATTTTATCAGCCATAGATAAGCCTATAGAGCCTGCACCGCAATACATATCAAGAAGAATATCATTATCTGTCAGTTCAAGAGACTCTTTTGCAATGCTGTACAGCTGCTGTGCACCGGCGTGGTTAACCTGATAGAAAGAATGTGGGCTGATTTCAATTTCTACACCACAAAGGATATCAGTTATTTTACCTTTGCCAAAAACAGTGTAGTTCTTTTCACCTAAAATAACATTTGTGTTTTTGCTGTTTACATTGATAACAATAGTGGAAATAGCAGGGAATTTATCTTTCAGAAGATTACACAGCATGTCCTTGTTTTTGAAATCAGCTGTTGTACATACAAGACACAGCATAATTTCGCCTGTAACCCATGCTTTGCGCAGGTAGATATGGCGAACAGTACCACTGCGTTTCTCTTCGTTGTAGCCTTTGATTTTAAGCTGATTTAAAAGCTTCACAGTCCGCTGTGCAATTTCATTCAGTTCCACAGGCTGTAACAGACAATCTTCGCATGGTACTACTCTATGACTGCGGGAAGCATAAAAACCCGTTATTGCTTTGCCGTTTTCATCTACAGAAACAGGGAACTGTGCTTTGTTTCTGTATCTTGCATGCTCATCACAGGACATAGTAGGGCGTACTTCACAGTCCATTTTTGCAATTCTTTCAAATACTGATTTTACAAAGCTGTGTTTTGCTCTTTTTTCAGCTTCATAACTGATATGCTGGAAATCACAGCCACCACAGGTTCTGCTGATAGGGCACAAAGGCTGGATTCTGTCTGGGGATGGAGTAATGATTTTTTCACATTTGCCAAAGCTGTAGCCAGACAGAACTTTGAGTATTTTTATTTCACATACATCACCCACAGCTGTAAAAGGTACGAAAATAACCATATTTTCATATCTTGCCACACCATTGCCGTCGCTGGAGTAATCTATTATTTCAGTTGTTAGAATATCGTTTTTCTTTAACATATTTTTCCTTAAATTACAGGTTGAATATAAATGTTCTTATCGATTATGCTATATTCAAGATTTTTGAAAGGGTAAACTTTTGCTTCGATGTTATTCATAATAGCATCTTTAGCATCAAAATACTGTGTATAGTCAATGAAGCACAGTAACATATATGGGTAGTTCACATATTCGTTTTCAACACCGAACTCTATACCCAAAATTTCATTTCCATTTTTGTGTGGAGTGTACTGTTCAGGGAAAACAGGCAGGTAATTGCTTTCCAGCACAATAAATGCTTCATTTTTCTTTTTGTTGTCATTACAGTAGTTTAAAACATCGCCTTTGGAAAGGTATATTTCTTCCAATTGCTCCAATGGAATACCCAGCAGCTCGATATTTTTCAGAAGACTGTCATAAAAAGACTGCTGAACACCGTTTAATGTTTCTGGTTTTATAACAGAGAAAGAGAAAATACGGTTTCCGTCTTTATCAATGATAGTATCTTCCCAAAGAAGATTGATTTTTTCTGCAAAGATTTCACCGATATATGTGTAGTCAGCACTTACACAGAAAGCTTTGTCGTAGCTTTCGATTATTTCCTGTGGAATATCATTCATAAGAAAGAACACAGGTACATTGTGCTGTTTACAGATATTGATTATTTCCTGTGCTGTTTCACCGGAAATGCTGTCATCACATATTGTAACACTTTTCAAAACAGGCATTCTCTCATCTGTCAGGTATACAGGATAAGACAGGGCGCTGGCGATAACATATTTATCACTGTCAGAAGCTGATGGCGCATAATGACTGTGTATTTTCTGAAAAGAAGGGGAAATAATGTTCAGGTTATAACTGATTATTTCTTCCTTGTTTTCATTATTGCAGCCACAAAAAGACAGTAAAATTATAAAAATCAATAAAAAAGATACTAAACGTTTCATTCGTCTCCTTGGTTAGCAATGTTATGAACATATTTGCTAGGTGGAATTTTTTTGATTTTTTTGAATACACGTGAGAAATAGAACTGGTCAAAGAAACCAACAGAAACAGCTATCTGTGAAATGGAAAGATTACTGTTTTTTAGCAATTCGCAGGCTTCGTTTATACGGTACTCTGTAAGATAGTCAATAGGGGACTGATTCAGGTTTGATATAAATACTCTGTACAGATGGCTGCGGCTGATACCTACAGCATTTGCAATATCATCTACGCTGATATCAGTAGAGTAGTTGAACTGAATATATTTAATTGCTTCAACTACATAGTTTGACTGTGTTGCGGATGCAACAGAAGAAGTAAGACTGCTTTCTTCAATAAGTTTGGCAATAAAAAGGTAAAAATATCCCAGCATAGCTGCAGAATTGCTCATGCTATTGCCGCTGTTTGCATAAATCTGGTAAAGATATTCTTTACAAGCTTCAAAATCTTTTGGCGCATATACAGGCATATTGTCTTTAAAAGGCAGATTTGCCACTGCTTTCTGGGCGTATGTGCCGTTAAAACCAACCCAGTAATATTCCCATGGTTCATTTGTGTCAGCAACATAATGAACTACCTGTGAAGGTTTAATTAAAAACATTTCACCAGCTTTTATGTTATATGTCTTGCCGTTGCAGGTATACTGGCCCTTACCGGAAATTACAAAGTGAATCAGGTAATGGTCACGTACACCAGGTCCCCACAAATGTTTAGGAGGGCAACTCTGTAAACCGCTGCTGAATATAGCAAGACTGACATTATCTATGATTTCTTGTTTATATGATTGTTTATATGGATTGTTCATTTTAACTCCTCCAAATTCTCTCCACTATATAATAATGTATTTGATGCTAAAAATCAACAAAAATCCATATTATTTTAAAATTTATTAATATTTATCTACAGCAATCAACAAAAATAAATAAAATTATGTACAGTAAAATCTTGGAAAATAAAATAAACAGATTAATCTGATAATTATTTATCGGATATATCAATGGTTACAAATAAAAAGCCCTGCAAAAGCAGGGCAGAAAATACCATAATTATAATTTGAAATCCTCAGCACTAAACTCTGGCAGTTCAGGTCTTCTTTTTGGAATTCTTTTGGTAGGCATATACACATATTTATTGCATGAATAAAAAGGCGATACAACACCTTTTTTATTGCAAAGAATCATAGCGTTATCTCTTGAACGTGTGCCGTTAAGGCAGTATTCACAGGCAGGTTGAATATTGTTGCCAAATAATTTGTTTTTACTTTTGAATAATCCCATTTTAGCTCACCTCACTACAATTATACAGTATTACTATCTGTTAGTAAACAGTTTGTTTTTATCAAGTATTTTAATTAACAACAGACAGATAATAAAAAGTGTAAACGAAAGTTCACCGCTGTAAGAATATGTTTTGAAAATAACACTATCGACAGACATTGTGTGGAAGGCAATGGGAAAAAGATTGATTAAGACAGAGAAAATTAGGAGACTTATTGGTGTATGTATGATTCTGCTTAAGAGTAAAGTCTTGATTAAAGATAAATTATCTGTAAAGTAATATACTTGACACAATGTGCAAATCGGTAAAAAACTAAGTGCAATACAGAAAAAGTAGGAATTTAAACCATAAAATTCTGAAATTTTAATACAACCATAGGTTATTTCGGTAAAAATCGCAAAAATTACAGATAAAATATCATATTTATTAATGTAAAGTAAAATTGCTTCACATAAAGTTGAGAAGATTACTACAAATCCGCATACAGATAAAATGCTGTTTACTGAATTATTTATAGATTTTGCTATAGATGACGGCTTTTTATCGTTAGAAAAGTTTGCTGAAACAATGTTATATTTAAATGTGAAAGAAAGTAAAAATGCTGAAATGATACTTGCAAGCATGGTTGAGATATACAAAAATAAACCGATAAAGTAATTATTTAGTAAACCGGCACCAACAGCAAATACACAGAAACCAAGTGAGTTGTTTATCATTGAAACACCTAAAACGGATAGAGCATTCTGGCTGTATCCGTTTTTCTTCATTTCATTCAGAAACTTTGCACCTATCGCAAAACCGCCTATCATAGACAGTACAAGATAACTGCTGTAATCTTTACTGTCTACTTTCATCAGTTTTGAATACCATCTCAACGGCAAACCTAAAAAATTCAGAATATCATGCTGGTTTGCATAGTCAGCCAGAACCATAACGACAAATAAAGACGGTATAATATTTTCATAACAGATTAACAGGCTGTTCTTTACGCCTTGGATAATTATGTATGGATTGGAAACAACAAACACAACAGTCAGCAAAAATAAAATTGGTTTTATGTATCTTTTAGTTATCATAACAGCACCTCTTAAACAAATATATATGATGTAAAAATGAATTTTAGGTGAGTTAATGAAAATAAATATATTGGCTGAAATTTTACACGCCATCAAAGATATGTTTTCAAAAAGTGGCGGTGCTACGCCAACATTACTTTTGTTGGATGTAAACGGTGTTCTTGCAATAGAAAGCTTTGCAAAAATGCTGAACTATAACGAAAAAGAGTTGTCTTTTATTTCTGGAAAAAAACAGATTTACATATATGGAGATAACTTATCTGTACTTTCCTTTGCCAAAGAGGGGTTGACGGTATCTGGAAAAATAGTAAAAATAGAACTTTTTGAGGTATATAAATGATACCAAAGATAAAAATTCGTATTTATTCTGGATTTTATAATGATTTTTTAAACTTTATTTGCGAGAATGACATTCCTGTTTTTAATGTTCAGGCAGAAGAACTGGGAGTGGTAGCTGTCTGCTATGCCAGAGACTACAGAAAAATATGCAGATTAAGAAAAAGATTCCAGACAAAAATAAAAATCATTTCAAAAAAAGGTATATGGTTTAAAATAAATAATCTGCTTGAAAGAAAAGGGATTTTTCTAGGTGGATTAATATTTTTAGCTATGATGTATTTGTTTTCTCTGGTTATATGGGACATCAATATAAATACTGTAGACAGTACACTTAAAAATGAAATTATAAGCGGGCTGTTCAATCAGGACATTTACCCCGGTGTAATATATTCAGAAGAAAAGCTGAACAATGCTGAAAGCGCTATATTGGCAGTAAATGATAAAATAAGGTATATTTCATTAAATTTCTACAAAGGTGTTATTGACTGTGAAATAAATGAAATTATACCAAGGGAAGATTATCTGTCAGGTCTTAAAAATGAAAATATTTATGCGCAGTTATCTGGTATTGTATCAGATATAAGGGTTTATGATGGCTACGCTGCTGTAGAATTGGGGCAGAGTGTAACAGAGGGGGATTTGATAGTATCCTCATTATTTGCAGACCGACATGGAAACCAGTACACTAGCGAAACCAGAGCATATATCGAAGCAATATGTGATAAAAGCTACAGTATAGAAATTCCTTTTAAAAAGAATATTCAGATACTGACAGGGAAAAGCTATACTGAAAGTATAGTTTATTTTCTCGGGAAAGAGATAACACCAAAAGGAAATAGTACAAATTATTATGAAAACAGTCTGGAAAAAACAGAACTTGAATATCTGACAGTTATGGGATTCCATTTGCCTGCGTCAATAAAAAGGATATATCACTATGAAATGGAAAATATAAATCTGAAAACAGATAGCCTTACAGCAAGAAAAACAGCACAGCTGCAACTGGAACATATAATATCAGCTGATGATAAACTGAAACAGGAAATAAACAGACAATATGAATATGAAATCACAGAAACAGGACTTCTGGTATATTGTCATATAAACGGATACTATGAGATAACATAGCATTTTATTTACTTATTTTTGATTATATGTTATACTTAATTATTAATAAAAATACGAGGTGACATTTTGGCGGAAAAACTTTTTGAAGTTCTGAACAACGATATAGCCCTGGCTATATGCGGTCCTTTCAATAACAACATTAACCATATGGAAAAGACACTGAACAGTGCAATTATCTGTCGTGGTACCACATTCAAAGTAACCGGCGATGATGAAAGTGTAAACAATACTATCAGTGCACTAACTGCAATGGAAGATTTATATAAACGTGGAACAGACCTTGATGAACAGGCTGTAAGATACTGTGTTTCTCTTGCTTTTGAAAATAACGGCAGCAAAGCCAGAGAACTTACAGGTGAGCTTGTTTTGCTTACATCAAGAGGCAAACCAATCAGAGCAAAAACTCTTGGTCAGAAAGAATATCTGAAAGCTATTGAAAAAAATTCAATCACTTTTGGTGTAGGTCCTGCTGGTACAGGTAAAACATACCTTGCAGTTGCAATGGCAGTAAAAGCTTTTAAAGCTGGCACAGTTTCGAGAATCATCCTTACACGACCAGCGGTTGAAGCAGGGGAAAGACTGGGCTTCCTTCCTGGTGATTTACAGAGCAAGGTTGACCCATATCTGAGACCACTTTATGATGGTCTGTTTGATATGATGGGGGCAGAAGCTTTCCAGAAACTGGTTGAAAAAGGTGTAATCGAGGTTGCACCTCTTGCATATATGCGTGGCCGTACACTTGATGACAGCTTTATTATTCTGGACGAGGCACAGAACACCACAAAAGAACAGATGAAAATGTTCCTTACACGTATGGGTATGGGTTCCAAAGTGGTTGTTACAGGTGACATTACACAGATAGACTTGCCACGGGAAAAGAAATCAGGCCTTAAGGATGCTATGCAGATTCTTAAAAATATAGATGATATTGCAATAGTTCGTTTAAGTGAAAAAGACGTTGTACGTCATAAGTTGGTACAGGATATTGTAAAAGCTTATGAAAAAGCCGCCAGCGAAAAACCAAAATTTGAAAAACCAAGTTTTAATGACAGAAGGACAGGTAAAAAATATTATGCCAAATAAAGTGTGGATTACTAATGAACAGAACAAAGTAGAGTTTACACCTGCAATGCGTCGCCTTATCAGAAGAAGCTGTAATGCTGTTCTGGTAAATGAAGGAATGCTGTTTGACTGTGAAATTTCAGTTACTCTTGTAAGCAATGAAGAAATTGCACTTCTCAACGGTCAGTTCAGAAACAAGCCTGTAGAAACAGACGTGCTGTCTTTCCCACTTGGCGATGGTGGTGCTTATGACGAAAACCCTGAAACAGGCGCTATTATGCTGGGTGATATTGTAATCTCACTTGAAAAAGCACTTCAGCAGGCTGAAATGTATGGTCATTCAACAGCAAGGGAAGTGGCTTTCCTTACAGTTCATTCAATGCATCATCTTCTTGGCTATGACCATGAAAATGGCGGTGAAGAAGAAAGAATTATGAGAATGAAAGAAGAACAGGTTCTTGAAAAAATGGGCCTGCCAAGAATCGGCATTTCACGGACAGAAAAATAATATGATTACTAAATTTATAAAAAGTATGGGATATGCTTTAAAAGGTATATCTTTGGGTGTAAAAGAAGAGCGCAATATGCGTATAGATATTGTAGCAATGCTTTTTATATGGTCTGTTATACCTTTTTACAATTTTACAAAAGGTGAAACAGCCCTCATCGTGCTGATTACCTTTATAATTCCTGCTTTTGAACTTATGAATACAGCCATTGAAAGAGCAGTGCACAAGCCTGATGCAGAGCATTGGATGCCTGCAGGCGATGCCAAGGATACAGCGGCTGGTGCAGTTTTTATTGCTGCCACAGGTGCTGTGGCAGTAGCCGCCATCATGCTTTTTGATATCGCTGTAATAAAACAAATTATCGCATTTTATACATCAGATATAACACATACGCTGTTTGCAGTTTTATTTGTGGCAGTGTCATATCTGTTTATAGTTATGGATTTATTTAAGAAAAAGGAAAAATAAATGAACTCTAAATCAATTTTTATCGCCCTTGTTGGCAAACCAAATGTAGGCAAATCTTCACTTATGAATCTTGTTCTGGGTGAAAAAATTGCCATCGTTACACAGAAACCACAGACAACCCGTACAAGCATTACTGGTATACTTACAAAAGGTGTTACACAGTTTGTATTCATGGATACTCCGGGTATTCATACACCTAAAACAAAACTGGGTGAAAGAATGGTAAAAACAAGTACAAAAGCTATTGCTGATGTGGACCTTGCTGTAATGCTGTTTGAACCATATAATGAATTCAATGAAGCAGAGCTTGCTCTGATTGAAAATATCAAAAAAGCAAGAATTCCTGCTATTGCTGTACTTAACAAAAAAGATACTATCAAAAAAGAAGAAGATGCAGTTGAACAGTGTGCAAAAATCAAAGAACTGGGTGTTTTTGATGATGTAATGGTTATTTCTGCACGTGAAAATACAGGCGTAGATGAACTGATGGAAAAAATTGATAACTATGCTATGGAAGGCCCACATTACTTTGACGACGATGCAGTTACAAACATGCCAGAAAAAGTAATTGTAGCTGAAATAGTGCGTGAAAAACTTCTTCTTAATATGAGAGATGAAATTCCACACGGTACAAATGTTGAAGTGGAATCCTTTAAAGAAAGAACAGATAAAAACCTTATAGATATCAGTGTTGTAATCTACTGTGAAAGAAAGAGCCACAAAGGTATGATTATCGGTAAGCAGGGTACAATGCTGAAAAAGATTGGCTCACAGGCCAGAGCAGATATTGAAGAATTCCTCTCTGCAAAAGTTAATATGCAGTGCTGGGTAAAAGTAAAAGAAGACTGGCGTGATTCAAACTATATCCTTAACGACTTCGGTTTCACAGAAGAATAAGGTTTTATTTTCCAATGATAATCTGTTTGTATCAGCATAAACTATCCCTAAAGGAGATGTTTATATGAATACAGACTACTGGCAGAAATTTGTTCGGACAGGCAGTGTGCAGGATTATCTGAATTACAGAAACAGTATTTTGGAAAAAGATAAAGACAATGGCAAATCAGAATATAAAAGCTACGGGAATAGTGATAAAAGAGTTAAAGACCAAAGAAAATGACAAGATTATCACTGTTCTTTCAGCCGAATTAGGTGTAATCAATATTTATGTTAAAGGCGCTATGAGATTGAAAAATAAATTTCATAGCGCTACAGGTTTGTTTACATACAGTGAATTTATACTTTTTGAGTCCCGCTCATCAGACCTTTATCAGATAGATGAAGCCTCTGTTAAACATGTATTTCATCGGTTAAGCAGTAATGTGGAATATCTTGCACTTGCAATGTATATGTCCGAGCTTGTGTGTGAAGTGAATGTGCCAGACGATATGAACAACGAGATTCTGCGTTTGTTTTTAAATATGCTGCATGTACTCACAACAGGCAGATGGTCGGTTGCACTGTGCAAAGCCGCATTTGAAATGCGCTTGATGTGTGATACAGGTTTTCGTCCTAATCTGCTGGGGTGCAAAAAATGTGCAGAATTTGAAAAAGATGTATTTTATTTCGACACAGAAAACGGCGAAATAGTGTGTACAAGCTGTTGGAAGCCATACGATGTGGGGTATTTCATCGCAGAAATGCCATGTATCATGGCTTTAAGATATCTTGCTTATGCCGACCTTGATAAAATGTTTACCTTTAACATTACAGGTATTGCACTGCATCAGTTGCGTCGGATATGTGAAAGATATATACTTGAACATACTAAATACGATTATAAAACTTTGGAATTTTTTAAAAGTGTACACATAGAGGAGAAATAAATGAAAGCAAAAAGTTTAAAGGCCATAGAATTCAATCATATTCAGGCCATGCTCAGCGAACTGTGTGTATTTGCTGACAATAAAAAGGCTGCAATGGAACTCCTGCCTTCACAGGACAAAGAATTTGTAAGGGAAGAATTGCTTAAAGCAGACGTTCTGACAGCATATATTTACAAATATTCAGACCCTCGTCTTGACAGTGCACGGGGTGCATATGAAGCTGTGGTACACAGCCAGAAAGGTGCAATGCTTTCCTGTGCAGAACTGCTTACAGTTGCCAGAATGTACCGTAACTTTGAAAGAATTAAAAAATGGTATTTCCAGTATGAAAGAAACGATAGTATTCTCGACTGGCAGGTTTCTTCAATTACTGAAAATCCACATCTTGAAAAAGCTATTACTGATGCAATTATTTCTGACAATCAGGTAGCGGACAATGCCAGTGATGGTCTCTATGATGTGAGAAGAAAAATAAAACAGACAGAAGGTTCTGTCCGTGATAAACTGGACCATATTATCCGCAGTTCAACTTACCAGAAATTCCTGCAGGAAGCTGTGGTAACAATCAGACAGAACAAGTTTGTTGTTCCTGTAAAGGCAGAACATAAAAACGACATTCCTGGCGTGGTACACGACGTATCAGCATCCGGCTCCACTTTCTTTGTAGAGCCAGCTATTATTGCTGACCTCAATGCCAAAATTATGCAGTTGTACAATCAGGAACAGGAAGAAATCAATAAAATATTGATGAAACTTTCCCAGTCTGTTGCAAACAATGCAGGTTTCTTTATAGATAGCTATAAAAAACTGCTTGATATTGATAAATATGTTGCAAGGGCAAAACTCGCAATCCGTATGGATGCAATTATGCCAAAGGTAAATGATGAGCTGTGCTTTAACCTTATCAAAGCCCGTCATCCGCTGATTGAAAAATCAAAGGTTGTTCCAACAGATATTTCATTGGGTTTTGACTATGATACAATGATTATCACAGGTCCTAACACAGGTGGTAAAACAGTATCTCTTAAAACAGCAGGTCTGCTGTGTGCAATGGCGGCATCAGGTCTCCTTATTCCAGCCCATGAAAAAAGTTCTGTTTGTGTTTTTGATGATATTCTTGTGGATATCGGGGATGAACAGTCTATTCAGCAGAGTCTTTCAACATTCTCTGGTCATATGACAAACATAGCCAAAATTTTAAAACAGGCTGATGATAAATCCCTGGTACTTATGGACGAACTTGGTGCAGGTACAGACCCTGCAGAAGGTGCGGCCCTTGCGTTGAGTATTATTGAGCAGTTAAGAAAACAGGGCGCCAGAGTAATGGCTACAACCCACTATGGTGAGCTGAAGATTTATGCTCTGGAAGCACCAGGTGTACAGAATGCCAGTTGTGAATTTGACACAGAAACACTGCGCCCGACATACAGAATTATTCTTGGTGTCCCAGGTAAGTCAAATGCATTTTACATTTCCAAACGACTTGGCATCAGTGATGAAATAATCGAAAATGCAAAAAGTCATCTTTCCAGCGAAGAAAAGAACCTTAACAAAGTTTTTGGTCAGCTGGAAGAAATGAAAAAACAGCTTAAAGCCAGTCAGGAAGAAATTGAACAGCTGAAAGACTATTCTGCTATTAAAATGAAACAGGCAGAAGAAAAAAGCGAAAAAATCATCAAACAGGCACAGCAGGAAGCTGACCTGTTAACACGGAAAGCCAGACAGAATGCACAGAAAGTGCAGGATGAAGCATATAAACTGGCGGACGAACTTAAAATACTGCAGAAGCAGGAAAATGTTTCAGCACAGCAGCGTCTCCAGAAAGCCAGAGATATTGCACGCAACCAGTCACAGAAACTTATTTCCATGACACCAGAAAAAGAAGAAGCTGTGGTTGACCATCCAAAACTTGAAAGTGTTAAAAAAGGCGATAAAGTTATTATCGCTTCCCTTAACAAGGCAGCGGTTGTACAGGGGCCAGCTAATTCCAGCGGTATGGTTGATGTTGTGGCAGGTATTATTAAAACAAAAGTTCACATCAGCGACCTTTATGCAGATGTTTCAAAACCAAAACAGCCACAGAAACAGTACAGAAATGTGCAGACAAAAGTGGTTCGCAGTGAAAATACACGTGACTCAAATACAGAAATCAATCTGCTGGGTATGACTGTGGAAGATGCTATTCTGGAAGTAGACAGATTCCTTGACAATGGTGTAATGAAAAAACTCAATGTTCTTTATATTATCCATGGTAAGGGAACAGGCGCACTGCGTTCTGGCATACATCAGTATCTGCGTAAACACCCACATGTTAAATATTTCCGCCTTGGCACCTATGGTGAAGGTGAAAGCGGTGTAACAGTTGTTGAACTTAAATAGTTCGAGCTATGGAGTTATTTATACAAAAACAGTGTATAATTCTATTGACTTTATTGTTACGATTAATTTATAATAAATATATTAGAAATCTAACAAAAAACAAATACTCATTGCCTGGGCATTGAGTATTTTGTTTGTTGGCAAAATTATTTAATGATATTTAAATTTGAAAGGATGTGCTATTTTGGCAAGAGATTTTACTACCGGCAGTCCAATGAAAACTATTTTCTTGTTTGCCATGCCAATGCTTATTGGCAACATTTTCCAGCAACTGTACAGTACAGTTGACACTATTATCGTAGGTAACTATGAAGGTGCACACGCTATTGCAGCTGTTTCAGCTTCTACAGCTCTCCAGTTCCTTCTGGTTTCTATTGCAATGGGCTTTACATCAGGTATGTCTGTTGTTATTTCACAGGTTTACGGCGCACGCGATTATGAAAGAATGAAACGTGTTTTTGCTACAGGTTTTATCTTTGTTACTATGGTTGCTTTTGCTATGGCAATTATCGGTTCAATTATTACTAAACCTGTTCTTGTGCTTCTTGGTACAGATGCTTCTATCCTTCCTAACTCTATTACATACCTGCGAATTATGTTTATGGGTATGCCATTCCAGTTTGTATACAATATGTATGCTTCTGTATTGCGTGCTATTGGTGACAGTAAGACACCACTTTACTTCCTTATTGTTGCTGCCTTGACAAACATTGTTCTTGACATTGTATTTGTTGCTAACTTTGGTATGGGTGTTGCTGGTGTTGCATGGGCTACACTGCTTTCGCAGGCTCTGTCTGGCTTCCTTTGTCATCTTTATGTTGGTAAAAAAGTTCAGATTTTCAAACTTACTAAAGATGAATGGAAATTTGAAAAAGAACTGCTCAAACCTATTATCAGCTACGGTCTGCCAGCTTCTATCCAGCAGTCAGTTGTTTCTCTGGGTATGCTGTTTGTTCAGACACAAATCAACTTCTTCGGTCCAAACATGACAGCTGCTTATGGTGTATCAAACAGAATCCAGAGCTTTGCTACAATGCCACAGATGCAGTTTGCTATGGCTCTTTCAATGTTTGCTGGTCAGAATATCGGTGCCGGTGAAGAACAGAGAGCAAAAGATGGTATCAAAGCTACAATGTTTATGCAGCTGATTTATGCCACAGCAATGTTCTTCATTCTTCCAATTATTGCTCCTGCACTTATCAAAGCATTCGGTCTTGCTAACGACGCAACAGTTCTTGGTCTTGCTACAATGGGTCTTTCCTTTATGGCTCGTATGGTTTGGATGTTTGGTATGTTCCAGGCTCTTAACCAGTTCCACCGCGGCGTTGGTGATACAAAATTCTCTATGGTTGCTTCACTTTGTCTGGTGCTTGTTCGTGTTCCTATCACATACTTTATGGTTCACGTTATTCAGCTTGGCGAAATTTCAATCTGGGCCGGTATGGTTACAGGTTGGGGTGTTGCTCTTACCCTTAACGCAATCCGCTTCCTTTCCGGTGGTTGGAGAGGCAAAGCTTATGTTCAGGGTCGTGTTGACAGAAAGAAAGAAGCTGAAGCTTAATTTTACAAGTTTATATTTAAGGGATAGCCGAAAGGCTGTCCCTTTTTTATTTCATAATACGACAATTATTACACCCTGCAAGTAGTAAAATATCCACAGGTGATTTTTTGAAACTTACAATTTATCTGGACATATTATTGGTAACAAACATTATAATTAACTATTTTTTGCTTAAAACTACTGTAATTTACAGTAAAGCAAATGTAACTACATACCGAATTGTTGCTGCTTCATTTGTTGGTGCGTTATTTTCAATTGTTATATTTTTAGATATTCCGTTTTTTATTTCTGTTATATTGAAAATTTGTTCAGTACTTGTAACTGCAATTATTGCTTTTGGAACAAAACAAAAACTGATGTTTATAAAGTCATTATCATATATGATTGTGGAAAGTTTTTGTTTTACGGGGTTATTGACCATGCTTTTTCAGAACAGCAATAAAGTATTTACCAAAAATATGAACTTTTATATGAACATAAATCCTCTGAATCTGGTAGCTTGTATTGTTATAGTATATCGGGTTGTCTATTTTCTTGAAGATATACTTGAATCCTCCAGACGAGAATATATATATGATATAGAAATATTATATATGGGTAAAACTGTGAAAGGCAGTGCTTTTTTTGACACAGGCTTTTCTGTAAAGGATATTGTAACATTTAAGCCTGTTTTATTATGTAACTATACTTTCATAGAAAATCTGTTATTAGATGAGATGAAATATGCTATAAATCTTTTTTATTCAACAGAAAGCTATAACGAAAAAAGAATAGTACCAGTCTTTTACTCGGATTTAAACGGGAGTGGTATGCTACCCGGAATAACAGCAGAAAAAATTACTGTTTCGTCGCTTAAAAATAAAAAAACAATGGAAAATGTGTTGGTCGCTGTTACAAAAAATAAAATATCCGAAGATTTTGATGTTATCTTCGGAAACGATATATACAGTAAAGCAGGTGTGAACAATGATTAAGTTATTGAAAAAACGAATTCAGAATCTGGTTTGTACATTTTGCAAAGTTTTGTACATAAACGGCCCCCAGACATTACCGCCACCACTGACAAAACAGCAGGAAGCAGAAGTATTTGCAGGGCTTGAAAACAATGATGAAAACTGCGCCAATATGCTGATAGTTCATAATTTAAGGCTGGTGGTATATATTGCAAAAAAGTTTGAAAACACTGGTGTGCCTATTGATGATTTAATATCCATCGGTACAATGGGGCTTATAAAAGCGGTAAAAAGCTTTATCCCTTCAAAAAATATTAAATTTGCTACTTATGCCAGCAGATGTGTAGAAAACGAAATACTTATGTATCTGCGAAAACGGTCCAATAAAAATATAGATATAAGTATGGACGAAGCACTTTCAACTGACTCGGACGGCAATGAGCTGAATCTTATAGATGTTCTGTACACCGATGAATATGAAGTAAGCAAAAATATAGAGGAAGAAAGTGACAGGACTGCAGTATGGAAATCTTTGGAAACGTTATCCAAAAGAGAAAAAGAAATAATGATAATGAGGTTTGGTCTTGGTGGTGCAGAAGAGCGAACCCAGAAAGAAGTGGCAGATATAATAGGTATTTCACAGTCATATATTTCCAGACTGGAAAAGAAAATACTTAAAAAGCTTAAAAAAGAAATAGAAAGAATTGGCTAACAGCATTTTACATACATTAAATATTACTTTTTACAGATACTATATTTAATTTATCTGTAAGGAAGTGATATTCTGTATTATAAAAAAGTGGAGATAACTGGAATTAACACTGCAACACTGCCTGTTTTAACTGAAAAAGAGAGAGAACATCTTATATTCAAAATGAAACAGGGGGACAAACGGGCAAAAGATATTCTTGTTATGTCCAATTTAAAATTGGTGTTAAGCATTATACAAAAAATAAATATCAAAAACTCTGACCCTGATGATTTGTTTCAGGTTGGATGTATTGGACTCATAAAGGCGCTTGATAATTTCGACCCTTATTTAAATGTGCAGTTTTCGACCTATGGGGTAGTGATGATACTGGGGGAAATAAAGCGATATATACGAGATAACAACGCCATTAAAGTCAGCCGAAATACAAAGGATATAGCCTGTAAAGCGCTGTCTTTCAAAGAGCGGTTCACCAGGCAATATGGCAGGGAACCTACAATGGAAGAAACTGCACAGCATCTGAATGTATCACAGTATATCCTTATGAATGCGCTGGAATCTATGATTCCGTCAGTATCATTGTACGAGCCAGTGTACTCAGATGAGTCTGACAGTTTGTGTCTGGCAGACCAGATATCAGTAAATGATTTTGAAGAGATGTTTATCTCAAAAACTTTGATAAAAGATTTACTGCATGATTTACAAAAAAGAGAAAAATATATCCTGAATCTGCGATTTTTACAAGGCAAAACCCAAACACAGGTTGCAGATATAATAGGTATAAGTCAAGCACAGGTATCACGAATAGAGAAAAATGTATTGTGTGCTGTTAAAAAGCAACTTGGAATAAAATAAAGAACAAATAATTTGTCACCTTCATATAGTAATATATGGAGGTGATTTTTATGGTGTCTCTTTCTGTTTTATGTGAAAAGGATATTATAAGCATTTCAACAGGACAAAATATTGGCAGGGCTGATGACATAGAGTTCAACGAAAAGAGTGCAAAAGTAGAAAATCTAGTAGTATTTGGCCGTCCAAAATTATTTGGTCTTTTAGGCAGGGGAAAGGATATCAGAATAGCATGGAGTGATGTTATGACGGTAGGTAAAGATGTTATTTTGATAAATTCTACGGATATAATTGCAGGGGATAAAAACGGAAGGGTAAATATAGATTACGATTGAAATTTTTCAAGAAATTTAGGCAAAAAAGAGAATATAGGATATTGACATTGTGCATTCTGTATGATAAAATATCTAGGCGCAAATACGCACGCTGTATTCCTTATGGGTGGTGTATAAAGATATATCCCATAAAAATTCGCAAAATGCAGCGGAGGACACAACCAAACGGAGGTAAAATATTATGTCATCAGTATCAATGAAACAATTGCTTGAAGCCGGCGTACACTTCGGCCACCAGACAAGAAGATGGAACCCTAAAATGGCTAAATACATCTTCACAGAAAGAAACGGTATCTACATCATCGACCTGCAGAAAACAGTAAAAATGCTGGACGCTGCATACGATTTCATCAGAGATATTTCTGCTGAAGGTGGCGAAATCCTGTTCGTAGGCACAAAGAAACAGGCTCAGGAAGCAATCAGAGAAGAAGCAGAAAGATGTGGTATGCATTTCGTTAACGCAAGATGGCTTGGCGGTATGCTGACAAACTACAAAACAATTCAGAAAAGAATTGCACGTCTTGAACAGCTGAACAAAATGAAAGAAGATGGTACATTCGATCTTCTGCCTAAAAAAGAAGTTATCAAACTTGAACTTGAAATCGAAAAACTCGAAAAATTCATGGGCGGTATCAAAAACATGGGCAGACTTCCAAAAGCTATGTTCATTGTTGATACAAGAAAAGAAAAAATCGCAGTAGCAGAAGCAAAAAATCTGGGTATCCCAGTTGTTGCTATCGTTGACACAAACTGTGATCCAGACGAAATTGACTATGTAATTCCTGGCAACGACGACGCTATCAGAGCTGTTAAACTGATTGCAGGTGCAATGGCTGACGCTGTTATCGAAGGTCGTCAGGGCGAACAGAATGTTGCTGAAGAAGTAGCAGAAGAAGTAGCAGAATAATTTAAATTCTAAATAAAATACAGGAAATTTAAATAGTTGGAGGAACAAAATTATGGCATTTACAGCTAAAGATGTTAAAGATCTTCGTGAACGCACAGGTTGCGGCATGATGGATTGCAAAAAAGCTCTTACAGAAACAGATGGCGATTTCGAAAAAGCTATCGAATATCTGAGAGAAAAAGGTCTCGCAGCTGCAACTAAAAAAGCAGGCAGAATCGCTGCTGACGGTATGGTTTTCGCAACAGTTGATAAAGAAAACAAAATCGGTGTAGTTGTAGAAGTTAACTCCGAAACAGACTTTGTTGCTAAAAACGAAATGTTCCGTGAATTCGTAGCAGACGTTGCAGCAGTTGTTGCTAAAGAAAACCCAGCAACAGTTGAAGAACTGCTGACAAAAGCTATGCCAAACGGCGACACAGTTGAAGCAGCACTTCAGGAAAAAATCCTGGTTATCGGTGAAAACCTGAAAATCCGTCGTTTCGTAAGATACGAAGGTCCATGTGTAGCTTACATCCATGCAGGTGGTACACACGGCGTTCTGGTAAACTTCGAAGTTGCTGACGAAGTATTCGCAAAAGCTGAATTCGAAGCTTACGGTAAAGACGTTGCTATGCAGATTGCAGCAGCAAATCCATCTTACCTGAATAAAGAAGAAGTTCCTGCAGAAGTTCTGGAAAAAGAAAAAGAAATCCTGACACAGCAGGCTATCAACGAAGGTAAACCAGCAGCTATCGCAGAAAAAATGGTTGCAGGTAGAATTGCTAAATACTACAAAGAAAACTGTCTTGTAGAACAGGCATTTGTTAAAGATGATAAGCAGACAATCACTGCTTACACAAACGCTACAGCTAAAGAACTGGGCGGCGACATCAAAATCGTTGCATTCACACGTTTTGAAAAAGGTGAAGGTATCGAAAAGAAAGTTGATGACTTCGCAGCAGAAGTTGCAGCAATGTCTAAATAATTTAAAACCTATGTTGAAAAATCCCTTACAGCATTTATGCTGTAAGGGATTTTTTTGTTTATTTAATTATAATTTGTAAATATCGCCTTCTTCAGCGGCGAAAGTGTTATCAAATACTTCTTTTGCTTCATCTACAAATTGTTGCGGACTTTTTTCTGGCCAGAAATGTGTGATAATCAGTTTTTTTACATCAGCATCCTTGGCTATTGTTGCGGCTTGTTTTGCAGTTAGATGGCTGTTTATTTCGGCAAAGCCATCAGATACAAGCAGGCTGGCTTCGGATAACAGTATGTCTGCATTGTTTGCAAAGCTGACAAGTGCATCTTTTGAGGCGTAAGAGGTATCAGATGTATACACAAAAGTGGACTTTCCATCTGTGATTTTTACAGCATATGTTTCCATTGGGTGAATTACTGGACAGAATTCTATTTTCAGATTTCCTATATTGATTACAGAGTACTCATCAATATGCTCGTATGTGCAATAAGCATTTGATTCAGCGGAAATATCATTGAAAATAACCTGTGGAGTCTGTGGCATATAAACCATAACGGGTTTTTCCACTCTCTTTTGTCCGTGGAAAACCACGGATGCATACTGAATATTGAAAAGGTCGTTATAATGGTCACGATGCAGGTGAGTGATAATAACTGTAAGGTTATTGAGGTCATTTGGGTATTTCAACATTCTGTGGCTACCACTGCCACAGTCCAGAAGTATCTTGTTTTCTCCGTCAGTAACAAGAAAACCAGGACAATTATGATAATCTGTATTGTATGGTGACTGAGTACCTAAAATTTTTATTTCCATAGTAATTTCCTTTTAAATCTTTTAAAGGTCACTGTCTTCATCAAATTCCTTTTGTGAATCAAGGAACATAGTGTTCATATTGATTTTAGAATAGTTTTCTATAAGTGTATTTTTGTCATAGGATAATTGTTGACATACCTGATTATTGATAGCAGCAAAAGTATGTGCACTTCTGATAACAGGTATATCAATCGGGCTTTTTTCTTTTATAAGCAACTCTTCTGCCAGTTGCATAAACTCTGCATCACCATCTTTGTATAAGCTACCCATACCCATAAATGCACCATTTATTGTAAAGGCATGGGAACCTGTAAACTGAGGAATACCCGCAGCTGTGAATACAGGGGAGATTTCTATTTCAGCACTCATTACTGTATTGTCAGTAGGAGTAAGCACAGCTTCCACTTTTTGCTCAATAAGCCACTGTACAGCAGAAAGAACATCTTCTTTGGAAGAAGGGTTGGCTTCTATCCATTCAATACCAATACTTGTAAGGTATTCTTTAGCTTCAGCTATTGGCAGTTTTGATGATATTTCTGCAGTATTGTATAACAAGCCTACTTTTTTTGCCTGTGGAACAGCAGCAAGCATAGCTTTTGAAAGTCTGGCTCCATCAAGAGAGTCTGAAGTGCCTGTTATGTAAAGACCTGGGCGTTCAAATGAATCTATTACACCTGCACTGATTGGGTCGGATACTGCACGGAACAACATATTGATTTTGTTTTCAGCCAGAATATCTTTCATTGCAACAGTAGGTGGTGTAGCTATACTGATAACCAAATCTACCTTTGCATCAGCCAGCTCTTTGCCTATTTTTTTCATCAGTTCCATATCAGCACGGCCGTCGTAAACATGGTTTTCATAATCGATTTCGATGTTATATTTTTCAGCCAGTTCCTTCAGGCAGTTTTTAGCGCCTGCTTCAATGCGATTAAGAGATGCATGGTCAGTGTACTTCACTATACCGATTTTATAACTTTTCTTCATGGCATACCTCATCCGTAATGTTATCTTTATAAATTCATTATACTGCTAAATTTTGTGAAAAACAAACATAAATTATTTTATATACAAAATAATTTTATTAAGATAAACAGGGAAGATATATATATTAAATTAGCACCAAATATTATAATAAATCTTTACTTTACACACGAAATATAGTAAAATAGGATAAAATAATGTGTAATTAAACGGGGTATACAATATGTCTATCAAGTATAAAAGAGTTTTAATTAAATTAAGCGGCGAAGCACTGGCTGGTGACAAAGGTTTTGGTCTTGATTACCCAACAGTTCTTGAAATCTGTAAAAACATCAAAGATGCTTATGAACTTGGTGCAGAAATTGCTATCGTAGTAGGTGGCGGTAACTTCTGGCGTGGTCGTTCTTCTGGTGATATGGAAAGAACAAGAGCAGACCAGATTGGTATGTTGGCAACAGTTATGAATGCTCTTTCAGTTGCAGATGCTTTGGAAAATCTTGGTGTTGAAGTTAGAGTTCAGGCTGCTCTGCAGATGCAGCAGGTTGCAGAACCTTACATCAGAAACCGTGCTACAAGACATCTTGAAAAAGGCAGAGTTGTTATTTTCGCCTGTGGTACAGGTAACCCATTCTTCTCTACAGATACAGCAGCAGCCCTGAGAGCAGCAGAAATCAATGCTGACATTATCTTCAAGGCAACTATGGTTGATGGTGTTTATGATAAAGACCCTAAAAAATACCCAGATGCTGTTAAATACGATACACTTACATTCACACAGGTTCTTACAGACCAGCTGAATGTTATGGATATGACAGCTGCTACAATGTGCCGTGACAACAAACTGCCAATTCTGGTATTTGATATGGCAGATGGTAATATTGTAAAAGCAATCAAAGGTGAAACAATCGGTACATTAGTACAGGAATAAAGGAGATTATATATTATGACAAAGAAATTTGAAGATAAAATGATCAGTGCTATCAAGCATCTTGAAAGTGAATATGCATCTGTTCGTGCAGGCAGAGCTAACCCAGGCGTTTTGGACAAAGTTACAGTTGACTACTATGGTGTTGCTACACCTATTAATCAGGTTGCTTCAGTTTCTGTAACAGAAGCAAGAACACTTTCTATTCAGCCATGGGACAGAAGCCTGCTGAAAGCAATCGTTAAAGCTATCCAGACATCAGATGTAGGTATTAACCCAATTGATGATGGTGTAAGCATTCGCCTTGTTTTCCCAGCTCCAACAGAAGAACGTCGTAAAGCTCTTGCTAAAGATGTTTCCAAAATGGCAGAAGAAGCAAAAGTTGCAGTAAGAAATGTTAGACGTGATGCTATGGATAAATTCAAAGCAGCTAAAAAAGCTAACGAAATTACAGAAGACGACCAGAAAAAACTGGAAGAAAAAATGCAGAAAATTACAGACAAATTCATCAAAGAAATTGATGATGTTGCAGCCAAGAAAACTAAAGAAGTTATGGAACTGTAATTTATTTACGAGGTCTATTTATCAAAGGGCATATGGTATAATATGCCCTTTATTTTTTCATAGTGAGAAAAGAGGATAAAAATGGATAACAATATCATAATTCCAAAACATATTGGTATTATAATGGATGGCAATGGCAGATGGGCAAAGAAAAGACTGCTACCAAGAAATATGGGCCATAAAAAAGGTGCTGAAGTATTTCAGGATATTACAAGATACTGTAATGAACTGGGTCTTGAATCTGTTACTTTCTATGCTTTTTCTACTGAAAACTGGAAAAGACCTGTAGAAGAAGTAAACGGAATTATGTCTTTACTTAAAGAATATCTTGTTAAAGCATTTGACTATGAAAAAGAAAACAATAAAGTTGTTTTCCTTGGTGATAAATCCGCTTTCAGTGGTGAATTACTGGAACTTATGCTTGACATTGAAGAAAAGACTAAAGACAGAACAGGCATGACTTTAAATATTGCACTGAACTATGGTGCAAGAAATGAAATTGTGCATGCCACAAAAAATATTGCACAGATGGTTAAAAATGGCGAAATTGATGTTGATGATATCAATGAAGAACTTATCAGCAATAATCTTTACACAAAAGGTCAGCCAGATCCTGACTTTATTCTCAGACCAAGTGGTGAAAAACGTATATCAAACTTCCTTCTCTGGCAGATTGCTTATTCAGAGTTTGTGTATATGGATGTTCTGTGGCCTGATTTTACTAGAAAAGATTTAGACGAAGCCATCATTGAGTTTAACAGAAGAAACAGAAGATTTGGCGGAGTATAAGAGGAGTTAATTATGAAAACTCGAATTATTAGTTCATTGGTTGGTATAGCTCTATTATTGGTAATATTAACCGGATTTCATTCAATTACATTTAATATAATCGCATTGATTGTATATGGAATTTCTTTATCCGAAATTCACAGCACATTTAAAGAAAAAAATTCAAATATTATTTATGGTGTCCTTCTTATAATAGGTGCATACTTTATAATGGACCCATATTTCCCAAGAATTAACCCTATGATTTTATTGTGCTTTTTCATGACATCATATGCGTTTATTATGGTTTTTGAATTCCATAAAATTGATTATAAAACATTTTCAGCAAGCATTCTGTTCAGCTTTTATGTTTTGATAGGATATTATTCTATCCTAAATATGAAAACAAATATGCCATATGAACAGTTTGGCTGGGATTCCACATTTATGTTTGTAGTATGCTGTACAATTTCCTGGGGTGCTGACGTCTTTGCATATTTTGCAGGTTATTTCTTTGGTAAAAACAAACTGGCACCTACACTCAGCCCTAAGAAAACAAAAGAGGGTGCAGTAGGTGGTGTAATAGGTTCTGTTGTTGTAACATGGGTTTTCCTTGTGCTTTATGGCTGGGTTAAACCACTTCTTGAAGGTACAGGTGTTAAAACAGTGTTTACAGCCAGACCATTTATATTCCTTGCAGTTCTTGCTTTGTTTGGCAGTGTTCTCAGTATTTTTGGCGACCTGTTTGCTTCTGCAATCAAAAGACAGGTTGGTATAAAAGACTACGGCAAAATTATGCCAGGCCATGGCGGTATTCTAGACCGTTTTGACAGCGTATTGCTGGTTTCTCCACTTGTAAGTATGGTTTCTGTGATTGTTGTATCACGGGGAGGTATTTTCAATGTATAAAAATATTATTGTTCTTGGTTCTACTGGTTCTATTGGTACACAGACACTTGATGTGTGCCGTAAACATGATATAAATGTAGTTGCAATTTCAGCTAACAGAAGCATTGAAACTATTGAACAGCAGATTATTGAGTTTAAGCCTGAATATGTTTGCTTAACTGATGAAACAGCTGCCAATAATTTTAAAGAAAGGGCAGAAGAACTGGGGGTAAAACTGCTCTGTGGCAAACAGGGCCTGGTTCAGCTTGCCCAACTGGAAGTTGTAGATACAGTGGTTCTCAATGCTGTTGTAGGTATTGCAGGTCTTGAGGCTACACTGGCTGCTATTGAAAGCGGCAAAGATGTAGCACTGGCAAATAAAGAAAGCCTTGTAACAGGTGGTAAACTTGTTATGGATGCAGTTAAACGCAAAGATGTGAAACTGTTACCTGTAGACAGTGAACATTCTGCTATTTTCCAATGCCTTCAGGACCCATACAGTGCAAAGAAACTGAAAAAAATTATTCTTACAGCATCAGGTGGCCCTTTCTTTGGCTATACAAAAGAACAACTGGAAACAGTAACAAAAGCACAGGCTCTTAAACATCCAAACTGGTCAATGGGCTCTAAAATCACAATAGATTCTGCTTCTCTTATGAATAAAGGTCTTGAGCTGATTGAAGCAGTATGGCTGTTTGATTTAAAACCAAGTGATGTTCAGATTGTTGTTCACAGACAGAGTATAATTCACTCTGCAGTACAATATATTGATAATAGTGTAATTGCACAGTTGGGCGTACCTGATATGAGATTGCCTATACAGTATGCTATTACATATCCAGACAGATTTGAATGCCCAGCGGCTGAACTGGATTTCTTTGCTATGAAAGACCTTACATTTGCTCCTGCAGACCCAGATACATTCCTGTGTCTTAAAGCTGCTATTGAAGCGATTGATAAAGGTGGCTTGTATCCATGCGCTGTAAATGGTGCAAATGAAAGGGCAGTACAGTTGTTCCTTGAAGACAAGATTGAATTTGCAGATATAGGAAGAATTGTATATGCTGTATTGTCTGAATTTGATTTTTCAGATGACTATACACTGCAGGAAGTTTTTGAAACTGACAGAAAAGCGAGAGCTTTTGTTGACCGGCAGTTATTAAAATAATAGAAGGTTTTTAGTATTTAATGAGTATAATTGTTTCTATGCTGGTTTTTGGCGTGGTAATAATGGTTCATGAATTTGGTCATTTTATCATGGCGAAAGCCAGTGGAATAAAAGTAAATGAGTTCAGTATCGGTATGGGTCCACAGCTGTATGGCAAAACAGTTGGGGACACAGAATACTCCATCCGTGCATTACCTATAGGTGGTTTTGTTGCAATGGAAGGTGAAGATGAAGAAAGCGATGCTGAAGGTTCATTTAATTCTGTACCAGTACAAAGCAGAATAGGTGTTGTAGTAGCTGGCGCAGTAATGAATATGATTTTAGGCTTTATAGTTTTATTCTATCTTACAAGCACACAGTCAGCTATCACCAGCCGTAAGGTAAGTACATTCTACGAAGGTGCAAAAACCCAGCAGACAGGTCTGATGATTGATGATGAAATAATTGCAATCAATGGCAGAAAATGCTATATCGCCAATGATATTATATATGAATTTGCAAGAACTCAGGATGGGGTGGCAGACTTTACTGTTATCAGAAATGGTGAGAAAGTTCAGCTTGATAATGTTACATTTGATACTTACATGGACGAAGAAACAGGTATCAAACAGCTGGTTATTGACTTCACAGTTTATCCTATAGATAAAACAATTCCAAATATAGCCAAAGAAGCATTCAACTGGACAATCAGCCTTGCCAGAACAGTATTTTTAAGTCTGGTAGACCTTGTAACCGGTAATGTGGCTATAAATCAGATGTCTGGTCCAGTAGGTATTGTGTCTACTATCAGCGAGGCTGTAAGCTATGGTCTGGAGTCAGTTCTGATTATTCTTGCTATGATAACAATAAATCTGGGTGTTTTCAATCTTTTGCCATTCCCAGCTCTTGATGGTGGCAGATTGGTTTTCCTGCTTATAGAACTTGTACGTGGTAAACCAATTGACCAGAAATATGAAATGTGGGTAAATGGCGCTGGTATGCTAATCCTTCTTGGATTTATGGCATTTGTGACATTCAGTGACGTAACACGCTTATTTATGTAAGAGGTGAAAGTATGAGACATGAAAAAAGACAAGTAAAAGTTGGTAATGTTTATCTGGGTGGTAACAATCCTATTCTCGTTCAGAGTATGCTTAACGTAAAATCAAACGATGTAGCTGGTAATGTACGGCAGGCAGTGGCTCTTGAAAAAGAAGGTTGCCAGATAGTACGTGTATCTGTACCATCAATGGAAGATGTACGCCTTATTGAAGCAATTAAAAAAGAAGTAAAAATTCCACTTGTTGCAGATATTCATTTTGACTATCGTATTGCTATTGCTGCTGTTGAAGCCGGTATAGATAAAGTTCGTATCAATCCGGGCAATATCGGTGATGATGACAGAGTTAAACAGGTTGTAAAAGCCTGTCAGTCTCATAATGTTCCTATCAGAATAGGTGTTAATGCAGGTAGCCTTGAAAAACATATTCTTGCCAAACACGGTGCTCCAACACCAGACGCACTGTGTGAAAGTGCTATGTATCATATAAAACTGCTGGAAAAATTTGATTTTAACGATATTATTGTTTCTATCAAATCTTCTAATGTACCTACAATGGTTCAGGCATACAGACAGCTGGATACAATGTGTGATTACCCACTTCACCTTGGTGTTACAGAGGCTGGTACATACAGAATGGGTCTTATTAAATCTGGTATGGGTATTGGCGCATTGCTGATGGATGGTATCGGTGACACACTTCGTGTTTCACTTACAGATTCACCACTGAAAGAAATTCCAGCTGGTTTCGATATTCTCAGAGCCTCTGGTATTAAAGTACCTGGTCCTGAAATTATTTCCTGTCCAACTTGTGGCAGAACTAATCTGGATGTTGCTGCTATCGCAACACAGGTAGAAGAGAGATTAAAAGGCATTAATAAAGATATAAAAGTCGCTGTTATGGGCTGTGCAGTAAATGGCCCTGGCGAAGCAAGAGAAGCAGATATCGGCATTGCTTGTGGTGTTGATAATGCTGTGCTTTTCAAAAAAGGCGAAAAGGTAAAAGTTCTTAAAGGCGACTTTATTGATGAATTTGTAAAAGATATTTACAATTTTTTAGAGGAAAAAAGTGAGTAATTTAATACTTTCAGTTTTCAGTGATTACAATAATCCTGATTATATAAATGATTTTGTGGGTGTATATCTTGATAAGATAGATGTACACAGAAAAAATTCTCATATTTCAGCCGTGATTTCATCATCACGGCTTGTGCCTTATAATGCAGTAGAAAATTTTGCTGCATTTATTGCTGATAAATTTCCTGAATATTCTATTTCCATTGTAAATAAATTTGATTTTGGCACATTTTCTACAAAGCATCTTAAAACATTGATTCAGCATTTTTGTGATGATGTTTCAAATATTCCTTTGAACTTTTTCAGTAAATCAGAGGTTACTTTTGAAAATAATGTAATGTATATAACCATGGATAAAGGTTATGGTTTTTTGCATGGATGCGAGTTTGAAAACAGCCTTTCAGAATATATTAACAGTCTTACAGGTACACTGATTCCTGTAAAACTGGTAAAAACACAGTGGGAAGAAGAAAACGAACCTGCAATAATTCTGCCGCCTATTGTAAAAATGGTGGAGAAAAAGGCACAATATACAGATTTCCATATAGACGGTCTTGATATAAAAGACAGCTCTGTTAAGGTTTTTATGGGCAAGTATACAGCCCCTAAAAATCTTATGTCTATTGATGATGCCCTTATACAGAATGGTAAAGTTATGGTGTGGGGCAAAGTATTTGCAACTGCACAGCAGGGTAACTTCAGAAAAATATATATTTACTCCATAACAGATGGAACAAACTCCATAAATGTTAAAATTCTTTTGGATGCAAATGAAAAGAATTTTGATAAATGGGATGGCATCAAACCAGGTACATATTTCCTTGTACGTGGCGATTGTCAGCTGGATAAATATGAACGTGACTATGTAATCATGCCTTATGACATTATTACGTTTGATGTTAAAGCTAAAAAAGATAATGCAGAAGAAAAGCGTGTAGAACTTCATCTGCATACAAAACTCTCCTCAATGGACGCACTTATTGCACCAGATGAGGCTGTTCGCTATGCATATAAACTTGGTCATCGTGCTGTTGCAATTACAGACCATGGTGTAGCACAGGGCTTTCCACAGGCAATGCTGGAATGTGATAAAATACAAAAAGATGACCCTGATTTTAAGGTTATATACGGCTGTGAAGGCTATCTGGTAGATAACATAGTTAATGTGTACCAAGGTGAATATAGTGGAAAATTAAGGGGTACAGAGTTTGTTATTTTTGATATAGAAAGTACAGGTCTTAATCCAAAAACAGAAACTATTACAGAAATTGGTGCAATCCGCTGGAAAGATGGGGAAGTGCTGGAAGAATTCCATACTTATGCTGACCCAGGTAAACCTATCCCAGCAAATATCGTTGAATTGACAGGTATTACTGACGATATGGTTAAAGGTGCACCATCACAACTGGAAGCAATTGAAAGCTTTAAAAGATTTATTGGTGATGGTATCCTTGTTGCACACAATGCGGCAGGCTTTGATGTAAACTTTTTGAAAGTAAATGCGGAAAAGGTTGGTACAGATTTTAAATATCAGTTTTTGGATACACTTCCACTTGCAAGAAATCTTTTGCAGGATTTAAAAAATCATAAACTTGACACACTGGCAGAACATTATAAACTGGGGAATTTTAATCACCACAGAGCTACTGATGATGCTATAATGCTGTCAAAAATATTTTATGGTTTGATAGAAGACCTTGAAAAGCAGGATATTTACGAAATCGACAAGATAAATTCAGACCTTAGTAGTACGGATAAATTACCAAGAAGAAGTAATCATATTATTCTTCTTGCCAAAAGCCAGATTGGTGTAAAAAACCTATATAGATTGATTTCATACCGGCATCTTAACTATTTCTTTAAAACTCCAAGAATGCCAAAAAGTGAAATTATCAAATACAGAGAAGGTCTTATTATCGGTTCAGCCTGTGAAGCAGGTGAGCTTTACAGAGCGATAATTGACGGTAAAAGCCATGATGAACTGGTAAAAATAGCCGAATTTTATGATTTTCTTGAAATTCAGCCACTTGGCAACAACGAATTTATGGTTAGAGATGGCAAGGTAGAGTCTAACGCCATACTTGAAGAACATAATAAGATAATTGTTCAGTTGGGCGAAGAACTTAACAAACCTGTTGTGGCAACAGGTGACGTTCATTTCCTTTCAATGGATGATGCACAGTACCGTGCTATTCTTATGGCTGGTATGGGCTTTTCCGATGCTGACCAACAGGCACCACTTTATTTCCGTACCACTGATGAAATGTTGAAAGAGTTTGAATACCTTGGTGAAGAAAAGGCTTATGAAGTAGTTGTAAAAAATACAAACCTTATAGCTGATATGATTGAACCGGGAATTCGCGCTATTCCTAAAGGAACATTTCCACCAAGCATTGATGGTGCTGAAGAAGAGCTCCGACAGGCAACTTACAATAAACTGCATACTCTATATGGTGAAAATCCACCACAGCTTATAGTTGAACGTGTAGAAAAAGAGCTTAACAGTGTTATTGCCCACGGTTATGCCGTTCTTTATGTAATTGCTAAAAAGCTGGTACAGAACAGTGAAGAAAACGGTTATCTTGTTGGCTCCCGTGGTTCTGTAGGTTCATCTTCACTGGCTTTCTTTGCTGGTATATCAGAAGTAAACCCATTGCCACCACATTGGCTTTGTAAAAAATGCAGATACTCTGACTTTAATGTACCTGCAGAAGTACTTACAGGTTTTGACCTTGAAGATAAATATTGCCCGGTATGTGGTGAAAAAATGTATGGTGATGGCAATGATATTCCGTTTGAAACATTCCTTGGTTTTAACGGCGATAAAGAGCCTGATATCGACCTTAACTTCTCTGGTGAATATCAGGCAAATGCCCACAGATATACAGAAGACCTGTTTGGTCACGAATATGTGTTCAAAGCAGGTACAGTTTCTGCGCTTCAGGATAAAACAGCTTATGGCTATGTAAAAAAATATCTTGATGAACGTGGACTCACTAAAAATAAAGCAGAAGAAAACAGACTTACACTTGGCTGTTCTGGTGTTAAAAAAACTACTGGTCAGCATCCGGGCGGCATGGTTGTTGTTCCATCTGACTATGAAGTTTATGATTTCTGCCCTGTACAGCATCCTGCTGACTCAAAAGAAAAAGGTGTTATTACAACACACTTTGAATTTAAATATCTTCATGATACACTGCTTAAACTTGATATTCTGGGCCATGATGTGCCTACAATGTATAAACATCTTGAAGACCTTACGGGTATCAAAATGGCAGATGTACCAATGAATGATAAAAATGTTTATAAAATGCTTACCAGCACAGAGCCTATAGGCGTATCTCCTGATGATATACAAAGTCTTACTGCCACATTTGGTATTCCTGAACTTGGTACAGACTTTGTTCGCCAGATGCTTATAGAGGCTCAGCCACAGTCTTTTGCTGACCTTATTCAGATTTCAGGTCTTTCTCATGGTACAGACGTTTGGATTGGTAATGCACAGGACCTTATTAAAAGCAAAACATGTACAATTTCCGAAGTTATCGGTACCCGTGACGATATTATGCTTACACTTATCAAAAAGGGTGTAGATAAATCAAAAGCTTTTAAGATAATGGAGATTACCCGTAAAGGTAAAGCTGCAAAAGAGTTCAATGCTGAAACTGAAGATATGCTTCGCAGTCACGGTGTTGAAGATTGGTATATTGAAAGTTGTAAAAAAATCAAGTACATGTTCCCAAAAGCTCATGCTGTTGCTTATCTTATGGCGGCTATACGCCTTATGTGGTTTAAACTGTATTACCCTGTAGAGTTTTATGCTACATACTTTACAGTACGTGGTGAAGCTATCGACTATGAAGCTGCAGTAGGTGGCAGAGCTATTGCTACTAAAAAGCTTAAAGATGTTACAGCAAGACTGAAGATAGAAAAAACTGCAAAGGATGAAGAATTGCGTACATCTTTGCAGATGGTTTGTGAAATGCTTGCCCGTGGATATGAATTTTTACCTATAAGACTGGGAGAAAGTCAGGCTAAAAAATATGCAGTTGTAGATGGTAAAATCCGTCTGCCATACATGTCTCTGAAGGGTGTAGGCGAAACTGCGGCTATGCAGCTGGAAAATGCATGTAAAGAAAATACACAGTTTTTATCAGTTGAAGATTTCCAGAAAGCATCAGGCGCTTCTTCATCTGTCATAGATACTTTGTATGAGGTAGGGGCTCTTGGTAATATGCCACGAACAAACCAGGTTTCACTGTTTATGGATTAGAGGTGTTGATTTGAGAATAGGTGTTTCTACTGGGTGTTATTTCCCACGGTATACAATCGATGCTTTAAAATCTGTAGCAGAAACAGGAGCGAAAGTAGCTGAGATATTTTTCAATACAGACAGTGAACTTGATGAAAGCTATGTAACACAATTAAAAAAAGTTGCAGATGATAATGGGATAGAAATAATTTCTGTACATCCCTTTACATCTGCAATAGAAACTTTTATGTTTTGGGCTAAAAGTGATTATAAATTACGGGACTCTGTTAAATATTACGAAAAATATTTTAAAGCCTGTAATATTTTAGGTGCAAAATATGTGGTAATTCATGGCTGTCATAGTTCTGCTGATTATATGCCTATGGAAAAATATGCCGAAAATCTTAATTTGCTATCTAAGAAAGCCAGAGAATACGGCGTATTTATTTCACAGGAAAATGTGGTTAAATTCAAATGTGGATATATCGAAAATCTGAAAGAATTAATCAGATATGCCGAAAAAGATATTAAATTTGTTTTTGATTTAAAACAGGCAATCAGAGCACAGCAGAATATATATGATATCATTGATTTGATGGGGGATAGAATAAGCCATATTCACCTCAGTGATTATGACGGTAAATCCAACAGTCTTTTACCAGGGCAGGGTGATATAGATTTCATAGCTTTGTTTGAACATCTTTCTGTCAAATATAAGGTAGATACTGCCTTGATTGAAGTTTATAGCGAAAATATTCTTCCTGATTACAAAGTAAAAAATGCACTGGATTTTTTAAATAATATCTAGTAAAATTAAAACAGCAATAAAATAAAGAGGTTAAATATATGAAATGTCCTTTTTGTGGAGGCTTTGACAGTAAAGTTGTAGACTCCAGACCAACTGAAGACGGAGAAAGAATCCGCAGACGCAGAGAATGTATCAGCTGTGGTAAAAGATTTACTACATTTGAAGTTGTTGAAACAACACCGATTATGGTGTTGAAAAAAGATGGTTCAATTCAAGCTTTTAACAGAGATAAACTGCTTAATGGTATGATTAAATCCTGTGAAAAGCGTCAGGTTTCTATTCAGGATTTGGAAAAAGCTGTAGATAGAATTGAATACAAAATTGTAAACAGTCTTAAAAATGAAATTTCTTCAGTTGAATTGGGTGAAATGGTAATGGAAGAGTTGAAAAAACTGGATGAAGTTGCTTATGTTCGCTTTGCATCTGTTTACAGACAGTTCAGCGATGTAAACACATTCTTTGAAGAATTGAGTGAATTACTTAAAAAGAAAAATGTTTAATCAAAAAATAATATTTTCATCTACTTGTTCAATCATATGAATAGTTTCTATCACAGTTTCATTGTTTTTTTCTATTTCATCATTTTTACAGTAGTATTCCATTAATAAAATATTTTTTTCTATATCATTAATATGCTCCTTGTTTATAAACAACCGGAGCATATTTTTTTGTTTTGAAAATTTATCTTTTGTTATTTCTATTCTGGTTTCACTTGTTGAGTTATCAACAGTTTCTATACCTGTAATATATGATTTATAAAAAAGCATCTGTTTTTTCACATATATGTCTGAAAGAACACTGCCAATCAGAATAGTTATGAAAATAATTAATGAATAGTAGAAAGTTTTCATTTAACCTCCTTTAACGTGCAGTTATATCTGCCGTTACTGTCCACAAGTAACAGTAAAATATTTTCTTTGGTCACATTTTCTCTTTCGATTATTTTATCTATTTTTGATTCGGTGATACCAATATAATCAAGGTTATAATATCTTTCCATGCCATCTACAATAATATCAAATGGGGGAATGCGTGCCTTTTTAATATTTGTGGTTGCATCAGGGTCTGTATATATGCTGACAGCACCTGTGGTTTCCACTATTGCCAGATTTACCTCTTCCAGATAAAACACATCTTTTGAGCGCATAACTTCCAAAATATCATTTACAGTAAACCTTAAATCTTCCATAACAGTCTGGTTGATTATACCATTATGAATAAGAACTTTGGGATTACCCTGTAAAATATGAGCCATTTTATCGTTGCTTTTAGCAATAATTGATGTGAATATTTCAAAGCAGACAATTAGTAAAATAGGTACAATAGAATATAGAATAGGCAGTTCGGGCGCTTCAATTATAATAGATGTAAGGTTTGATATAAGCATGGTAGAAACAAAATCACTGGGTTGAAATTCACCCAGATTTTTTTTGCCCATCATCCTTAAAGAAAACATTACAAGGAAAAACATAATAGTTGTGCGCAAAATAATCGAAATCATAAAAATCACCTCGTATCAATTATTGAGCCTGTGAGTAAAAATAAACATTTGTGGCTAAAATAATTTGAGGTGATTGTGATGAATGATTTATTGTTTGATTCTATGGAAAAGAATAAAGCTGTATTTGATAATTATTTTGATAATTCTGCAGATTATTTTTTCAAACCTGTAAAAATTTTCAGTCAGAACTGTGCTGTTGTAATGTGCGAAGACCTGGTGGATTCATTAAAACTTTGGGAAGTTTTTTTAAGACCACTGAACGGTTTGAATGACAATAAATCAAGCAAGGAAATATACTCATATATTAAAAATGAGACAACTATACCTTTCAACCCATCCAGTGTAGATAACTTTACTCAATCCATGTTTTTTCTTACAGCTGGTTTTGCGTTGTTATTGATAGATGGTGTAGACAAAGCTTTAGTAATGCCTGTTCAGGGATACCCGTCCAGAGGTGTTGATAAACCTACAAACGAGGGAAACTTAAAGGGTTCAAAGGAAAGCTTCACAGATGTAGGCAGAAAAAACATGGGAATGATAAGGCGCAGAATACGCAGTGAAAACCTTGTTGTCACTACAATGCAGACTGGCAGTAAAACAAAAACAGAGATTACAGTTTATTATCACAGTGATTATTGTAATCTACATTTGGCAGAAAATGTAATTGAAAGAATTAAAAATATTGAACTGCCAATGATATTTGAATCTGGATATATATCACCATTTATAGACAGGACCAAAGGGTCAGTATTTCAATCTATAGGATATACAGAAAGACCAGACACTTTTTGCGCTAAAATATGTGAAGGCAAAGTGGGGATCATTGTCGATGGTACTCCTTTTGCTATATTGTACCCTTATTCCTTTACAGAAAACTTTTTGACAAATGATGACTATACACAAAGACCATATTTTACGTCATTTATAAGGATAATAAGGTATATATCCTTTATATTGGCTGTTGCATTGCCGGGGTTTTATATTGCTTTTACATCATTTGCACCTCAGACACTTGCAAACAAGCTGTTGTTCCTTATATATTCATCACAAAATGCTACACCTTTGCCGTTATTTCTGGAGGCGGTAATGATAACTGTTTTACTGGAAATAATCAAAGAAGCAGGGTTAAGACTGCCTACACCTATAGGAAGCAGTGTTTCCATTGTATCAGCACTGATAATCGGGGATGCAGCAGTAAACGCTGGGCTTATTGGCAATGCATTGCTGATAGTCTGTGCGTTAAGTACGATAGCTGCATTTATAATTCCATCGTTTTATGAATCTATCATTGTTTTGAGGCTGATTTTTATTGTTATGTCGGGCATATTTGGTGTATCGGGATTATGTTTTTCATTTATGTTTTTATTGTTCAATATTTTCCTTATGGACCAAGGTAATTTTACAACCAATTTTAATTCACAGAATGATAGGGTGTTAAAAAATAGCTGGAGAAATAATAAAGAAGGGGAGATATAATGAAAAGCAAACAAACAAGTCTGTATTTATTGATGTTCTGTTATATCTTCTTTTCCTTTGCGGTCTATATACCAGACAAAGCGATAAACATATATGGCTGGTTAAAAATATTATTTGTAAGCCTTATCATTAATCTTATATATATATTGCTTGGTTCATTTAATTCTCTTGAAAAGTACGCAGTATTAATTTTAAAGCTCTATCTTGTTTTTACGCTTTCTAGACAGATATATAAAATTTATAGATATATGAAAATTTATCACAGTAGTAAAAGCGGCTTTGAAATACTGATAATCACAGGGATAATTATATTTATTTTTGTTGCACATTCAAATATAGATTTAAAAAGATATGCTATGCCATTATTCATTATTACATTGTTTATTCCTACCATTGTACTGATGTTAAATGTACCTAAAATTAGTCGGTATAATATATATAACCATGGTGATATACTGGGAAATATGAAAATAAATAGTATAACAATGTTTGATTACTGTGTACCCATTATAATTTTAAGCAAAAATTCATGTATTAAATATAAATCAGGTAAAATAATTACAGTGATTTTATCATATTTAACTCTTCTTACAATAGTTCTATTAGCATATTCATGTTTTAATGGGAATTATATGTACAGTATATCACCTTTACAGTGCCTTTTTCAGCTTTCTGGTACAAATTTAATCAGAAACTATGATGCATTATTCACTTTTTTTATAATTTTCTCTTTTTTTGCTTCAGTCATTATAATTTTGTTAAGTTTTCAGAGATTAAATAGAGAAATCAGCTGTAATTATAAACTTAAAGAATATGGATTTTTATTTCTCTTACCTGTATTTTTTATATTCAACAACATCATCAAGCCGTATGTTTTATTTTTTGCTGAACTGGTTGCAGTAATGATGATTTTAATGGGGAAGAAAAATGAAAAAATTTAAATTAGTTTGTGTAATATTTTCTTTTTTGTTTATGTCAGCCTGTAGTACCGATAATTCTGAAGAAAAATATGTAAAAAATATTTTATTTAACAAGACAGAAAATGAATATGTCGTTATGTTTGAGTATTATGATTTTTCTTCTGACCAAGAAAATTATTTTTTTATACAGAATAAGGGGGAAGATATTGAAAAAATGTCTGTAGATTCTGTAAAAAAACATAAATTGAATTTCAGACTGTGTGAAAACATATATATTTCTCCTGTAATACTGGATAATGAAACAGGAAAAGTTTTTTATACAATCAATAGCCTTAGAATACCTGTGGACACAAATATTATATGTTGTCTGAGTGATGGCATACCTGAAAATACACAGGATATTATCATGACTAAACTATACAACTTTTCAATCAATGGCGGTAAAGTCAGTGGAACCATGAGTATATATGATGAAAACGGCGCATATTCAGGCGGCATTCTTTTATCCCAGAATAAAATAGTAAAGTATCTGCCTGAAAATCAATGGAAAATTCTAAATGTGCTTACATCAAACAACCATAGTTTTACTATACAGTTCAGGAACGGACATATGGTTGCAGAACTGGAAAATTGCACATGTTTTACAGATACAACAAACAAAACTACTGTAAATATTTCTGCCAGATTAAAGAACTATAATGGTGTGGCAAACAGCATATTGCAGGAAGATTTGTTTAAAGATTTATTAAGAAATGAAATTAAAAATATTGTTTCAACACTTTATAACGACACTGTAACCGTAAAAGAGTGTAATTTATACTGGTTTTTAAGCCAAAAGACAATATTAAACAATAAAATTGATATAAATGTTATGATATATTGATGTAATCAACTGCATATCAGAATATGCAGTTGATTGTTTAGATTAAACTTTGTGCTTTTTGTTGAAATCGATGAGATAATAATATATAATATTAAATAATTATAACTTTTTATAAAAGCGGAGTACATCAATATGAAATTTTTTGTAACACTAGAAAAATTTATCAAACGTCTTAACCTTGAAATATTGTCTGTTCCTGATGATATAGATAAAATCAAAATCACCAGTACAGAAGTAAACCGTCCTGGTTTGCTTATTTCTGGGTTCAGTGAATTTTTTGAACCAAGCAGAATCCAGATTCTTGGTATGATGGAATTCAGTTATCTGAAAAGCCTTGAACAGGATGTAAAAATGGAGAGAATCAACAATCTGTTTGAAAGACAGGTTCCAGCTGTAATTGTTACAAGAAATATGCTTATTTCTTCTGAAATTGTAGAAGCAGCAAAAAGACATAATATTCCATTGCTCAGAACAAGCGAAGAAACTTCAGCATTTATGGCACATGCTATCAGCTATCTTAATACAGAGTTGGCACAGCGTGTAACACGTCATGGTGTTCTCATGGAAGTTTTTGGGGAAGGTATCCTTATTGTTGGTGACAGTGGTGTTGGTAAATCTGAAACTGCTATTGAACTTGTAAAACGTGGTCATCGTCTTATTGCCGACGATGCTGTTGAAATCAGACGTCTTTCCAACAGTCAGCTGGTAGGTCAGTCTCCTGAAAATATCCAGAACTTTATCGAATTACGTGGTGTTGGTATTATCAATATCGCCAGAACATATGGTGCCTCTGCTGTTAAACAGCGTCAGGAAATTGACATGGTTATCGAGCTTGAAAACTGGAAACAGGATAAAAGCTACAGCACAACAGGTCTTACAGATGAATATACAGACATTCTCGGTGTAAGTGTTGTAAAATCTGTTATCCCAGTTCGCCCAGGTCGTAACATTTCTATTGTTATTGAAACAGCTGCTGTTGTAAACCGTCAGAAGAAGATGGGTTACTTTGCAGCTAAAGAACTTCTTAAACAGCTTGGTATTGAAGAATAATTTCGGAGGTAACTATAATGAGCAAGTATTACATTGGTATAGATTTAGGTGGCACAAACATTGCTGCTGGTATAGTAGATAAAAACGGTCAGATATTCTGTAAAAAAAGTGTAAAAACAAACCTTCCAAAACCAGAAGAAAAACTTGAAAGTGATATTTTTGACCTTTGCAAATCTCTTTGTGAAGAAAATGGTTATGATTTGCATAAAGATATTATCAGTATCGGTATTGGTACACCTGGTTCTGTTGACGGCAAACGTGGTATTGTTTGGCAGAATGTAAACTTTGGCTATGAAAACTGGAAAATTAAAGAAAATCTTGAAAATCTTTTTAAAATTCCAGTATATGTAGAAAATGATGCAAATGCTGCTATTATTGCTGAAGTAATGGCTGGTAATGCAAAAGATTGCAAAAATGCACTTATTGTTACACTTGGCACAGGTGTAGGCGGCGGTGCATTCCTTAATGGTGAAATTTATGCTGGTTCCAACTTTGCAGGTCTTGAAGTAGGTCATATTGTAATAGAAAAAGATGGCAGACAGTGTAACTGTGGCCGTAAAGGCTGTTTTGAAAGATATGCTGCAGCAAGTGCTCTGGCAAGAGATACACGGGCAGCTATGGAAAAACATCCTGAAAGCGCACTGTGGAGAGTATGTCCAGACATCAGCAGAGTAAATGCTAAAACTGCATTTGATGCAATGGAAATGGGCGATAAAGTAGCAAAAGAAGTTGTTGATACATACATCGAATACCTGGCATGTGGCCTTGTAAACCTTATTAACATTTTCCAGCCAGAAGTTGTTTGTCTGGGTGGTGGTGTTTCCAATCAGCAGCAGAAACTGCTTGACTTGCTTAAACCACATATCGATAGAGAAGATTTTGCCAGAAATGCACCAGAACGTGTAAAAATCGTTATTGCTAAATTCAGAAACGATGCTGGTATCATTGGTGCTGCAATGGTTGGGGTAAATAATGATTAAAAGTTTTTTGACAGAAAATAACATTACCGCCTTTTATGATGATAGTATGCAGAAACATACAAGTTTCAAAGTTGGCGGTAATGCGATGTGCATAGCTTTGCCTGATACAGTGGAAAAGGCATCAGCTTTGATAAAATTTTTAAATGACAATAAAATAAACAATTATTACTTGGGTAATGGTTCCAATGTAATATTCAATGATAAAGGTTTTGATGGTGTTATTGTTAAAACTTCAAATCTCAATTCAGTTGTATTCGATGGAAATATACTTACGGCTGGTGCAGGTGTTTTAATGACATCTCTTTCCAAAAGAGCACAGGAAAAAGGTCTTTCAGGTCTGGAATGTTGCTATGGTATACCAGGCAACGTAGGTGGCGGCGTTTTTATGAACGCAGGTGCTTATGGTGGTGAAATATCACAGTGTATAGTTTCAGTTGATTATATAGACCAGTCTGGCGAAATCCATACTTTATCGAAAGAAGAATGTGAATTTGCATACAGACATTCTGTTTTTATGAAAAACAAATGGTTTATCGTTTCTGCTACATTTGAATTATCAGAAAAAGATTCTGCACAAATGCTGGAATTTATGGAAGATATCATGCAACGCAGAAAGGATAAACAGCCTTTGGATAAACCAAGCGCAGGCAGTTCTTTCAAGCGTCCAGTGGGATACTTTGCGGCTGCACTTATTGATGAATGTGGTCTTAAAGGCCTTACAGTAGGCGGCGCACAGGTAAGTGAAAAACACGCAGGATTTATTGTGAATATCGGTGGTGCTACATGCAACGATATCGTTGCACTGGCTGATAAAGTGACACAGATTGTTCTTGAAGAAAAAGGTGTTGTACTGGAAAAAGAAATGATTATTGTCTGATAAAGAAAGGTAAGAAATGGAATCCACTTTTTCAAAAGCAAGCCGTAATGAGGCGCTGGACAATTTTAAGTTTTCAAAAAATGATTGCTGTAATATAAGTTTTTTGAAAGGCTATTTTTACAGAGATAATATATCTGCCGAAGACGATATGCTTGTCCACAAACCAGATATAATCAAATCTGCAAAGGTAGTAAAAAAGCTTATAAGCAAATATGATATATCTTCCTATGTTGTTGATAAAGAGCAGGAAGGTAAAAGACAGGTTACAAAAATTTATATCACAGAGCCGGAATCTGTGGAAATCTTATATAAAAATATGTCTGAACACCAGCCATGTGATAAATGTATTGTACATTTTCTTACAGGTGTGTTTGTATCCGATGGCATTCTTGTTAATCCGGAAAAAGAATATCATCTTGAGTTTACATATAAAGATGAAAAACTGGCAAGAAATCTGCTGAATACATTTAAATTTGCTGGTTTTGATTTTAAACTTACACAGAGAAAAGCTTCATATGCTGTTTATACCAAAAACAGTGAAACTATTGAAGAATTTCTTGTTACAGTAGGCGCACAGGGCTCCTGTCTTGAATTGATGGGCGATAAAATGCTGAAGGATATCAGAAATCATCAGAACCGCCTTACAAACTGTGACGCTGCCAATATAGCAAAAACAGTAAAAGCTGGCCAGAAATATATAAAAGCAATTCAGAAACTTATCGAAACTGAACTTTTATACGATATGCCTGAAGATATTCAGGAACTGGCACAGCTTAAACTGGAAAATCCTGAGTTGTCACTTGATGCTCTGGGGAAATTATGTTCTGAACCGATGACAAAATCATCAGTTAACAGAAGATTACAAAAACTGTGCGCTGTTGCACAGATAGAGGAATAATATGAATAAAGATTTTGTGCATCTTCATTTGCACACCGAGTATAGTCTGCTGGATGGCGCTTGCCGTATAGACAGACTTATGAAACATTTAAAAGAAATCGGACAAAGCGCTGTGGCCATTACAGACCACGGCGTTATGTATGGTTGTGTAGATTTCTATAAAAAAGCTAAAAAAGAAGGAATAAAGCCAATTATTGGTTGTGAAGTTTATGTTTCCAGCCGAGGCAGAAAAGACAAAGTGCATAAGCTTGATACTTATTATCATCTTGTTCTGCTGGTAAAAAATGAGATTGGCTATCAGAACCTGACAAAACTTGTTACTAAGGGTTCTTCTGAAGGCTTTTATAATAAACCACGTGTAGATCGTGAATTGCTCAGCCAATATCACGAAGGTTTAGTGTGCCTTTCTGCTTGTCTTGCTGGCGAAATTCCTCGCGCTCTGCTTGCAGGCGATATGGACAGAGCGGAAGAAACTGCCAGATTTTATAAAGACATTTTTGGTGATGATTTCTATATTGAAATTCAGGACCATGGTATAGAAGACCAGGCAACTGTTCTTCCTATGCTTTTACAGCTTGCCAAAAAGCTGGATATCCAGCTGGTAGCAACAAACGACTGCCACTATATCAGCAAAGAAGACTCTAAAATGCAGTATGCACTTATCTGTGTACAGACAAACAAACGCTTGTCCGACCCAGACACTTTAGAGTTTGAAACTGATGAGTTTTATGTAAAAAGTGCTGATGAAATGTATGAACTGTTTTCATACATTCCACAGGCTTGTGAAAATACAGTAAAAATTGCTGAAAAATGTAATTTTGACTATGAGTTTGGCAAAACCAAACTTCCAATATTTACTTCTCCGGACGGTAGTCCTAATCAGGTTTTCTTTGAAAAATTGTGCAGGGAAGGCCTTGCAAAAAGATACCCTTTGATTACAGAAGAAATGATAGAACGTCTTGATTATGAAATTGGCATAATCAGCCGAATGGGCTTTGTAGACTATTACCTTATTGTTTATGATTTCATTAACTATGCTCGTAGTCATGATATCCCTGTAGGCCCTGGCCGAGGCAGTGGTGCTGCCAGCCTTTGTGCATATTGTATGGGTATTACAAACATTGACCCACTTAAGTATAATCTGATTTTTGAACGTTTTCTTAACCCAGAACGTATATCAATGCCTGACTTTGATATTGACTTTTGCTATGAAAAAAGACAGCTTGTTATAGATTATGTAACAGAAAAATATGGTTCTGACCATGTTTGTCAGATTATTACCTTTGGTACTCTTGCAGCCCGTGGTGCAGTGCGAGATATCGGACGTGTTCTTGATATGCCTTATAGTGTTGTGGATAAAATCGCAAAACTGATTCCTAACAACCCAGCGGCACATATTAGCATAGAAAAAGCGCTGAAAATGTCACCAGAGCTGAAAGCTCTTTATGACGCTGAAGAGCAGACAAGAGAACTCCTTGACCTTGCTATGAAGGTTGAAGGTATGCCGCGTAATGCTTCGACACATGCCGCAGGGGTTGTAATTACTGATAAACCTGTGGTAGAATATATTCCTTTGCAAAGCAATGATGGACAGATGGTAACACAGTTTCCAATGACAACCATTGAAGAACTGGGCTTGCTTAAAATGGACTTTCTTGGTCTGCGTACGCTTACTGTAATTGATCAGTGCGAGAAAATGATACAGAAAATCAATCCTGATTTCCGTGCAGACAATATTCCGCTGAATGATGAAAAGACATTCAAACTTTTGGAAGAAGGGGATACGGTAGGTGTATTTCAGTTTGAAAGTGGCGGTATGAAAAGTGTTCTTACAGGTCTTAAACCTGTGGATATAGAAGATTTGATTGCTGTTATCTCTCTTTATCGTCCTGGTCCAATGGACTCTATTCCTACATTTATTCAGAACAGACATCACCCAGAGCTGATTAAATACAAACATCCGTTACTGGAAAATATTCTTAAAGTTACAAATGGTTGTATTGTTTATCAGGAACAGGTAATGCAGATTTGCCGTACTCTCGCTGGTTACAGCTATGGTCAGGCAGACCTTGTTCGTCGTGCTATGGGTAAGAAAAAAGCAGATGTTATGGCGGCTGAACGCTCACACTTTATAACAGGTTGTGCTGAAAATGGTGTAAGTGAAGAAATTGCCACAGAAATATTTGATGAAATGTCCAGCTTTGCGTCATATGCTTTCAACAAGCCACATGCGGCTGCTTATGCATATGTAGCTTACCAGACAGCCTATCTGAAGGCTCATTACCCTAAAGAATTCTGGGCGGCAATGCTTACAAGTATATTTGAAAATACTGCTAAAATCCTTGAATATACACAGGAATGTAAACAGCGCAATATCAGAATTCTGCCACCGAATATAAACAAAGGGTATTCAGGTTTTGTGGTAGAAGGGGATAATCTCCGCTATGGTATGGCGGCCATTAAAAATGTGGGCAAAACATTTGTTGATGCCATGACAGCTGAAAGACAGCTTAAGGGCGAGTTCCATAGTGTTTTTGATTTCTGCAGAAGAATGATGGACAAAGGCTTTAACCGCCGTGCACTTGAAAGTCTTATAAAAGTAGGTGCATTTGACCAGTTTGGTATAAACAGAAGAAGACTGTTTGTAAACATTGATTATATTTTGAATAGTATAAACAATGAAAATAAAAATACAATCAAAGGTCAGCTGGATTTATTCAGTGTTCCGGGTTTTGTTGAAGACACAGCCCAGACTTTCAATGATGACCAGCATATTCCAATTGAAGCAGATTATAACGATACTGAAAAACTTAATTATGAAAAACAGCTTGCTGGTATTTATCTTTCAGGACATCCTCTCGAAAAGAATATTGAATATGTGAAAAATATATCAACCTGCAACATTTCTCAATTGACTAATGAGGGTAATGAAGTATACGATAATACAAAGCAAACAGTTGTGGCTATTGTTTCAAAATATAAAACCTATACTACTAAAAAAAATGAAGTTATGGGTTTTGTAACTATCGAAGACTTGTCTGGTTCGATGGATATGATTGTTTTTCCTAATATATTCAAGGAAATTCAGGAAATAATAAGTGAAAACACTGTTCTTATAGTAAATGGTACAGTATCATTGAAAGATGAAGAAGCTACATTGATTGCTGATTCTGTCTATAAAATTGATTCTGAAGAAGCAGGTCATATCCTTAATGCTAAAAAGGATTCAAAATATGGTCTGTATATTAAAGTTGACGGACAGAACACACCACAGTTCAGACAGGCATGTGGCGTGCTGGCAAAATACAATGGTATGTTACCTGTATATTTTTATGTACAGGATAAAAAACAATATATAAAAGCTCCACAGAGACTGTGGATGAGGGAAAGTATAAACGCTCTTGATGAGCTGAAGTACGTTGTTGGGGAAAGTAACGTTGTTTTAAGAAAATAAGAGGTGATATATATGGCAAATATTAAGACTATTGGTGTTCTTACCAGTGGTGGTGACGCACCGGGTATGAACCCAGCAATCCGTGCTGTTGTTCGTGCGGCAATTTTTAATGGTTTCAATGTGAAAGGTATAAGACATGGCTACAATGGTCTTATCAATGATGATATTTTTGATATGAACCTGCGTAGTGTTTCTGAAATTATCCATCGTGGCGGTACAATGCTGTACACAGCTCGTTCAGATGAATTTACTACACTTGAAGGTCAGCTGAAAGCTGTAGAAACATGTAAAAAACATGGCATCGATGCGCTGGTTGTAATCGGTGGTGACGGCTCTTTCCGTGGTTGTCAGGCTATTACCAAACACGGTATCAAAACTATCGGTATTCCTGGTACTATCGATAACGATATTGCATGCAGTGAATACACAATCGGCTTTGACACTGCGTTGAACACAGCAATGGATATGATTGACAAACTCCGTGATACAACACAGAGCCACGAAAGATGTTCAGTTGTTGAAGTTATGGGCAGACATGCAGGTTATATTGCTGTTAACACAGGTATTGCAACAGGCGCACTGTGTGTTCTTGTTCCAGAACAGCCATGGGACATCGACAAGGATGTTATAGCAAGAATCAAAGAAACACAGGCAGAAGGCAAGAAAAACTTCCTTATCATTGTTGCAGAAGGTGCTGGTAAAGCGCTGAAAATTGCAGAAGAAATTCAAAAGAAAACAGGCCTTGATACAAGAGGTACTGTTCTTGGTCATGTACAGCGTGGTGGTTCACCAAGCATGCGTGACAGAGTTGTTGCGGCACAGATGGGCGTACACGCAATCGAACTGCTTCAGGCTGGTGTTTACAACCGTGTGGTAGCACTTAAAAGCGACTCTATAGTAGACTACGATATCGAAGAAGCACTCAGCATGAAAAAACAGCTGGACCCACTTATGATAGGTGTTGCAAAAGTTATTTCTATTTAATTTTATTTTACAACCGGCTTTATGCCGGTTGTTTTTTTTATTCAACAAAATTATCCTGCCAGAATATAATGTGTAGCAGGTGATAATATGCAAAAAAGAAATAGTTTTAATTTTAGTTTTTACAAAAATAGATTGTTTTATCTGTTATTGATATTTACGGCTCTGTTTATTTTTATGGATAGCCGAATAAGACCGCAGGTGGTGACTCTAGCTAAATACAAAGTGCAAAGTCTTGTGACACAGGCGGCAAATCAAGCAATAGTTGAGCAGATGGAGCAGTCTCCACTGTCTTATGGTGATTTGATAACAATACAACGTAATGAAAACGGAGAAATTAGCTTGTTGGCATATAATGTTTTGGAGGTCAACAGGCTTAAATCACAGATAACTTCAACAGTTATCAGCAAAGTGGAGATGATGGACCAGACTGATATTTATATTCCTATAGGCAGTTTTACAAATCTTGATATACTCAATAACAAAGGACCAAGACTACATTTTGTTGTAACACCTGCGGCATATGTGGAAACTGATATAGAAAGTGAGTTTGAAACCACTGGAATAAATCAGGTATGCCACCGAATTTATATAGTTTTAAAAATGTCTGCATCAGCACTTATTCCAAATTATTCCATAGATGTAAATTTTACAACAAGAGTGTGTGTGGCACAGACAATAATTGTTGGTAAAGTTCCTGAAAATATTTCTGATAATCTCCATTATTTAGGCTAATAATATTGTAAAATCTATGTGTTTTTGCTATAATAAATTGTTGAAATTATAGAGGTAAGTTAAATGGATATTAATATAATCAGACAAGAACTTGATAACCTTAAAAGTCAGGTGACATATCACTCAAATCTCTATTACAATGAGAACAGAACTGAAATCAGTGACTATGAATATGATATGCTGATGAACAGAATTAAAGAGATTGAAAGTAAGTACCCACAGCTTGTTACAGAGGATTCTCCTACACAGCAGGTGCAAGGTTTTGCTTCATCCACTTTTGAAAAAGTTACTCATGCAGTAAAGATGGAAAGTCTGCTGGATGCATTCTCTTATGATGAACTTTACGATTTTGACCGTAGGGTAAGGGAAGCAGTGGACAATCCACAGTATGTTGTTGAAACCAAAATCGATGGACTTTCCATGAGCCTTGAATATGTAAATGGTGTGTTTACACGTGGTTCAACCCGAGGGGATGGTATTGTTGGGGAAGATGTTACTGCAAACCTTGCAACAATTAAATCAATACCAAAGACTATCAAAAATGCCCCTGCATTTCTCGAAGTCCGTGGTGAAGTATATATGCCAAAAGAAGTGTTCTTTGAACTTGTGGCAAAACAGGAAAATGAGGGGAAAACACCTTTTAAAAACCCACGAAATGCTGCTTCAGGCTCTGTGAGACAGAAAGACAGTAAAATCACAAAAGAAAGAAAACTGGATATTTTTATATTCAACATTCAGCAGATCAGTGATGAAATTGTAATTGAGAGTCATAAAGAGTCACTCGATTTACTTAAAAAATACGGATTTAAAGTTTCACCTAGATATACTCGTTTTGATAATATTGAAGATGTTATCAGAGAAGTTGAAACAATTGGTGAAATGCGTGGACAGTTTGCATTTGATATTGACGGTGCTGTTATTAAGGTGGACAACATCAGCCAGCGCAATGTGATGGGCAGTACAAACAAATATCCACGTTGGGCTGTGGCATACAAATATCCACCTGAAGAAAAAGAAACTATACTTAAAGATATCGAAATATCAGTAGGCAGAACAGGTGTACTTACTCCAACCGCTGTTTTTGATACAGTACAGCTTGCTGGTACAAGTGTTTCACGTGCTGTTTTACACAATCAGGACTTTATCAATGAAAAACAGATTAATATCGGCGACACAATAGTTGTTCGTAAAGCTGGTGATATTATTCCGGAAGTTGTCCGTCTGGCAAAGAAAAATACTGATGGTATTTTTGCTATACCACTGATATGTCCGTCATGTGGCTGTGCGGTAGAAAAGACAGATGAGTCTGCACTCAGATGTAACAACCCTGATTGCCCAGAGCAGCTCGTAAGGAATCTGATTCATTTTGCATCCAGAAATGCAATGAATATAGAAGGCTTGGGTCAGGCTGTTGTAATGCAGCTTGCTGAAAAAGAGCTTATAAAAGATATTGCAGATATATATTATCTTACAAAAGAAGATGCATTATTGCTTGATGGTTTTAAAGAAAAATCTGCCAACAATCTTATAAATGCCATCGAAAACAGTAAGTCCAATAATATGGACAAACTTGTATTTGCTTTCGGTATCAGAAATATCGGTGAAAAAGCGGCAAGATTACTGTGCGAAGAGTTTAAAACCATGGAAAACTTGATTAATGCTTCTGTTGAGGATATAATAAAGATTGATGGTTTTGGTGAAATTGGTGCACAGAGTGTTGTGAACTATTTTGCTAACAAAAATGTTCATGAAATAATCAGACGTCTTGAAGAAAAAGGGGTAAATACAAAGTTTATCTCTACAGTGGAAAGTGATGTATTGAAAGGTAAAACAATAGTAGTTACCGGTACATTGCCTACACTTTCCAGAGATGGCGCTGAAAAATTAATCACTGATAATGGTGGTAAAGCTGCATCATCAGTGTCTAAAAAAACAAGCTATGTCTTGGCCGGTGAAAAGGCAGGCAGCAAGCTGGATAAAGCAAACCAGCTGGGTATTCCTGTTATCACCGAAGAAGAATTTTTAAATATGATTAAAAGATAGGGGAGACTAAAATGGAAATTGATATCCTGCGTCTTGCAAAACTTGCAAAACTTTCCATTCCGGAAGATAAAATTGAAGAATTCGGTAAAAAAATGGAAGATATTATTCACATGGTTGAAAATCTGCCAGAACTGGACACAGACGGTGCACTGGTTGACCCAACCGATACAATGGAACTGAGAAAAGACGAAGTTCAGCCATCATTCCCACGTGATGAAATGCTTCGGAATGCACCATATACAGCTGCTGGCTGTATCCTCATTCCAAAAGTTGTTGACTAATTGAGAAGGAGAATTAAAATGGATAAATTATATAGCTTAACAGCTACCCAGATGAAAGACCTTCTTGATAAAAAAGAAGTAACATCTGTTGAAATCACAAAATCTGTAATTGACAGAATTGAAAAAACAGATAAAGATATTCAGGCTTTTACTACTTATAACTTTGAACAGGCTCTGAAACAGGCTCAGGAAGCGGATGATAAAAGAGCTAAAGGCGAAGCAGTTGCAGAACTTGCTGGTATTCCAGTTGCAGTAAAAGACAATATGTGTACAAAAGGTCTGCGTACAACAGCAGGCTCAAAAATGCTGGGCAACTTTGTGCCACCATACAATGCAACAGTTGTGGACAAACTTATTGCTGATGGAGCAGTTATCATTGGTAAAACAACAATGGACGAATTTGCTATGGGTTCTTCTGGTGAAAACTCTGCATTTCAGGTAGCAAGAAACCCTTGGGATATTACAAGAGTACCAGGTGGTTCTTCATCTGGTTCTGCTGCTACAGTTGCCGCAAGCCAGGTACCACTTGCTCTGGGTTCTGACACAGGTGGTTCTATCCGTCAGCCAGCTTGCCTTACAGGTATTGTTGGTATGAAACCAACATATGGTGCAGTTTCCCGTTATGGTCTTATCGCTTATGGTTCTTCCCTTGACCAGATTGGTCCTATGGCAAGAACTGTAGATGACACAGCTATGCTGTTTAAAGCTATCTGTGGCAGAGACAAAATGGATGCTACAAGCAAAGACTACACATACACATCATATGGTGACAGCGTAAAAGGCATGAAACTTGGTCTGCCAAAAGAATATTTTGGTGAAGGTATCTCTGCAGAAGTTAAAGAAAAAATCTATGCTGCAGTAGAAACACTGAAAGCACAGGGTGCTGAAATTGTTGATGTATCCCTGCCATCTACAGACTACGCTCTGTCTGCTTACTACATCATTGCTTGTGCAGAAGCATCTTCTAACCTCGGCCGCTTTGACGGTGTAAAATATGGTTTCACAGGCTCTGACAGAAGCAGCCTTGAAAATCTGTATGTTTCTTCCAGAAGTGAAGGTTTCGGTGAAGAAGTTCAGAGAAGAATCCTTCTTGGTGCATATGTATTGTCCAGCGGTTTCTATGATGCATATTACAAAAAAGCTAAAATGCTTCAGAAAGTAATCAAAAAAGAATTTGATGATGCTCTGAAACTTTGTGATGCAATCATCACACCACTCAGCCCAACAACAGCATTCAAAATCGGCGAAAAGAGCGATGACCCTGTTGCAATGTGGGCAGGTGACATCTGTACAGTTACACTGAATATCGCTGGTCTGCCAGGTATCAACGTTCCATGTGGCTTTGACAATAACAACATGCCTATCGGTTTCCAGATTCTTGGTCCTAAATTCAGCGAATCTACATTATTGACAATCGCAAAATGCTACGAAAATACAGTTGGCGGCTTTGCAGTAAAGGAGTTTTAAGTTATGAATAGCAATTATGAAATTGTTGTGGGTCTTGAAGTTCATGCAGAGCTTTCCACTGAAACAAAAATCTTCTGTGGCTGTAAAAATGAATTCGGTGCAGAAGTAAATACAAACGTATGTCCTGTTTGTATGGGCCTGCCAGGCACACTGCCTGTTTTGAACGAACAGGTTGTTGAATATGCAATCAAAATGGGTCATGCTATGAACTGTACTATCAATGGTACAACAAAACAGGACAGAAAAAACTATTTCTATCCTGACCTTCCAAAATCTTACCAGATTTCACAGTTTGATATTCCACTGTGTGAAAATGGGTACCTTGATGTTCTTGTAGGCGACAAAGTAAAAAGAATAGGCGTTACAAGAATTCATATCGAAGAAGATGCCGGTAAACTGATTCATGATGATTCTCTGGGCGGCTCTCTGGCAGACTACAATCGTTGTGGTGTTCCACTTATCGAAATCGTATCCGAACCAGACATCCGTTCTGCTGATGAAGCAAAAGCATACCTTGATACAATTCACACAACTCTTCTGTACCTTGGCATCTCTGATGCTAAAATGCAGGAAGGTTCAGTTCGTTGTGACGTAAACGTTTCTGTAAGACCTGCTGGCTCTACAGAATTTGGCACACGTGTTGAAATGAAAAATGTAAACAGCTTCTCCGCTGCACACCGTGCAATTAACTACGAAGCTGAAAGACAAATTAAAATTCTTGAAGAAGGCGGCGAAATTCTGCAGGAAACAAGAAGATGGGACGATGTTAAAGGTGTAAACGTACTGCTGCGTTCAAAAGAAGATGCACAGGATTACCGTTACTTCCCAGACCCAGACCTGCTTACTTTTGTTGTGTCTGATGAAAAAATTGCTGAAATCAAAGCATCTATTCCAGAGCTTCCAGTAGCTAAAACAATGAGATATATGGAAGAATTCAAACTGTCCCGAGCAGACAGTGAACTTCTTGCTATCAATAAAAACACAGCTGCATTCTTTGATGCAACTGTTGCTACAGGCAAATGTGAAGCAAAATCTGTTTCCAACTGGATTCTAGGTGATATTTACAAAGTTCTCAACGAAAGAAAATGTGAAATTACTGATCTGGCTCTCACACCTGCAAACCTTGCAGAAATGATTAGTCTTATTGAAAAGAAAACTATTTCCAATGCTGCAGGTAAAACAGTTCTGGAAGTTATTCTTGATGCAGACAAAGACCCTAACGAAATCGTTAAGGAAAAAGGTCTTGCACAGGTTTCTGATACAGGTGCTCTCAACGCCATCGTTGAAAAAGTTCTTGCAAACAATGAAAAAGCTGTTGTTGACTTTAAAAATGGTAAAACAAACGTTGTTGGTTTCCTTGTTGGTCAGTGCATGAAAGAAAGTAAAGGTAAAGGCAACCCAGCTATGCTGAAAGATATGGTTGTTGCTGCAATCGAAAAAATGTAAATTTATAGTCTTAAAATCATAGGGATTTTTTCTCTATGATTTTAAGTTTACTTATAACGATTTTTATAAGGAGAAATGGTATATGAAATACTTCCCAAAGGACAAAAAAGGTCTTATGATGGTAGCTCTTGGTAAACAGCCAGCAGACCTTGCTATTGTAAATGCTAATCTTGTAAACACTTTTACAGGTGAAATTTATAAAGCAAATGTATATATTCATGATGGTTTTGTGGCACATGTTGAAACAGAAGATTTTGAAACTGTTAATGCAAAAGAAGTTCTGGATGCAGAAGGTAAATTCCTTACTCCTGGTCTTATTGATGCACACGTACATATCGAAAGCTCTATGATGATTCCTCGTAATTTTGCAAAAGCTGTAATTCCTCATGGTACAACTATGGTTATTACAGACCCACACGAAATTGCAAACGTTTATGGCATCAGAGCTGTAGAATATATGAACGCACAGACAGAAGGTCTTCCAATGAAAATGTACATTGATATTCCTTCCTGTGTTCCAGCTGTTCCAGGTCTTGAAAATGCCGGTGCAGTATTCATGGCTGATGAAATCAGAAAAATGCTTGACCTTTCAAACGTTATCGGCCTTGCAGAAGTAATGGACTTTATCGGTGTTTACAATGCAGATGACAGAATGATGGATATCCTTAAAGTTTTTGAAGAAGATGGCAGATATATTCAGGGTCATGCACCAGGTCTTAAAGGCAGACAGCTGTCTTCTTACAGAATTGGTGGTCCAACAACTTGTCACGAAACAAGAAACGACTGGGAAGTTAAACCAAAAATGCGCAGTGGTATGTATGTTGATGCACGTTCATCTTCAATAGCTAAAAATGTTTCTGCTATTGTAAAAGGTATGGAAGGTATTAAATTCTACGATAGACTTACATTCTGTACAGACGACAGGGAAGTTGATGAGATCATTGCCAGCGGTCATATGAACGATGTTCTCCGTGATGCACTCAAATGTGGTTTTGACCCTGTTACAGCTATCAAATCTGCTACACTCAATGCGGCACAGGCTGTACATCTTGAAAACTACGGTGCAATTGCCCCAGGTTATGTGGCAGATATGTTGCTTATGGATTCACTGGATGAACTTAAACCAAGCCATGTATTCACAGATGGTAAACTTGTGGCTAAAGATGGTGTTCTTCTTGCTGATATTCCTACACTTAAATTTGATATTGAAGAAGAAAACAGTGTAAATGCACCTGACTTTACAGTTGATGATTTTGGGCTCAGATATGAAAAAGGTGACAAAGCCAAGATTAATATGATGGAATACATCGATTACAACGGTTCTACATCTGTTTGCACACAGATTGAACTGCCAGTTGTTGATGGTGTTGTTGATATTTCAGGTGATGAAAGCCTGCATTATGCTATTATTATCAACCGTTACGGCAAAGGTACATTTACAAAAGGTGTTGTTAAAAACTTTGGTAAAATAGATGCTGCATGGGGTTCTACAGTATCCCACGACAGCCATAACCTTACAATCGTTTACAAAAAACCGGAAGATGCATTTGCAGTATTTGAATGTCTTAAAAAGACAGGTGGCGGTCAGGCTCTGGCTGAAAATGGCAAAGTAATTGCAAACGTTGTTCTCAACGTTGGTGGTCTTATGAGCAATAAAGCCAATGAAGACCTTTCAGCTGAAGTTCAGAACATGAAGATTGCTCTTAAAAATGCTGGTCTCAGTCTGCCAAACCCAATGCTCAGAATTGTTACTCTTGCACTTCCTGTTATCCCAACAGTTAAATTCTCTGATATGGGTTTGGTTGATGTAAATAAACAGGAATTTATTCCAATTTTTGTAGAAGAATAATATGATTAAAGAAAAGATTTTAAAATATTTCGAGCAGGATATAGCTCTTGCTGTAATCAGTGGACTGAAAAAAGGTGCTGATTGTGAGTTTTCAAAAGTTACAGTACGTCCATTTACAGCTGGAAATGATGTTAAATATCAGTTTGAATACACAGTAAAAGCACAGGTAAAACATAAAAATGTTTCAGCTGGTGAATTTGTAGCTGAAATAGCATTTCTCCTGGAAAACTATTTTACACAGTGTATGGTTTACGGCAGAGAAAATGATGTGCATATAAACTGTTTTAACGGAAAAGTAAAAGCTAAAACAACTGCGCCAACAAAGAAAGTGTCTATTAAAGCTCATAATAAAAAGAAAGAGTATATCCTTAACGAAGGCGAATATATAGACTTCCTTATTTATCTGGGTGTTATGACAAAGGAAGGCAAAGTTGTAAAAGCTAAATACAACAAATTCCGTCAGATTAATAAATATCTGGAACTGCTTAAAACATCTTTGGATGTACTGCCAACAGACAGACCGCTCAAAATAGTTGACTTTGGCTGTGGTAAGGCATATCTTACATTTGCACTGTATTACTATGTTGTAAAAATTCTTGGCAGACAGGCGGATATTACGGGTCTGGACCTTAAAGAAGATGTAATTGACTACTGCAATAAAGTTGCAAAAGACCTTGGATATACAACACTTGAATTTCAGAAGGGTGATATCAAAGACTATGACAGAACACATGATGTTGATATGGTTATTATGCTCCACGCCTGTGATAATGCAACTGACGAAGGTATTGTACAGAGTCTGCGTTTCAATGCAAAAATTATTATCGCAGTACCATGCTGTCAGCACGAATTTTTCAAACAGATTGAAAATGAAAATCTTCAGCCGATGCTGCAGTTTGGCATATTGAAAGAAAGATTTTCAGCTCTTGCTACAGATAGCCTGCGTGCACAAATTCTGAAAGCAATTGGCTTTGATGTTTCTGTAATGGAATTTATTGATACAGAGCATACACCTAAAAATCTTGCAATCCGTGCTATAAGAAATGGTGGTTTTAATCAGAAAGAATATGAAAGCTATGCTGCTTTCCGTGACTATTTGCACCTGACACCTTATATTGAAAGAAGATTGCGTGAAGAAAATATTCTTAAATAATATTTAAACTTAATTATTTTTAAAGCCAGACAGTATATAACTGTCTGGCTTTTTATATTTTAGTTCTTAAAATAATTGCCCCTACATAATTATTATCAAGGTGATTTTATGGACAAGGATTTAGAAATTATATTGAATAAACTGCCGTATGCAGTCAAAGATTTTTGTGTTAAAAACAATAATGTTACAGAAATACGAGTAAGAAAAAATAGTGAAACAGTTATTGTATCAGCTGGTATAAATTATTTGCTGGAAGGCACATTTACAACCGAAAAAGAAATATATGATTTGTTTTTATCTTTATGTGATAACACTATTTCAGCATACGAGGAGCAGATAGCAGAAGGTTTTATTACTCTGGCTGGTGGACACAGAGTTGGTATTGCTGGCAGATATTCCATTGATACTGATGGCAACAGGGTACTTAATGAAGTGTATTCCTTGAATATAAGGCTGTCTGTTTTTCATAAGATTAATATAGATAAAAGATATATAGACTTTAATAAAGGTTTGCTTATATGCGGTAAACCCCACAGCGGTAAAACAAACTTTTTAAGGAATATATGTTATTTACTCAATGGTACCAATTACGCTGTGTGTGATGAACGTAACGAAATATATCACAGCAGTCTGAAAGGTGATTTTATTATAAATATTCCGAAGCCGCAGGCAATAATGCAGGCTGTAAGAGTGTTGAACCCACAGGTTTTGATTTGTGATGAAATAGGTAGTAAAGCAGAAGCGGAAAAGATGCTGGAATATCTGTACACAGGTGTTAGATTTATCTGTTCAGTACATTGTGATAATTATAATGATTTGCTTTTTAAGACAAACATCAAGCTACTGTTGGATTCTGGAATATTCGATAAATTTATTTTGCTTGAAAATATAAATAATAAATTTGAAATAAAAGAAGTAATAAATGATTAAAGTTATAGGTTTTGTGCTGATTTTAATTTCCACAATTTTGTTTTTTAACAGGGATATAATTACAAGTTACTGTACATATATTTTTTTAACAGAGACAATCACATTGATAGAATTTATGAAAGCTGGCTGTCTATTGGGAAAGACATATAATACTATATATTCACAAACAGACTATTCAGATTTTTACTTTTACATAAGTGGTACAGAATATAAGTACAAATTTTTAATAAAAGAAAAACGGAAAAAAGAAACTGCCTTATTTATTAATAACATTGGCAAAAGGGGAAAAAAGGCAGAGCTTGAATATCTGGAAATTTATAAAAACATATTTATAAAATCGGCAGAAGAATACAGAGATTTCTACCAGAAAAACAGAAAAGCAAACGTTTTGTTTTCTGTTGCATTTGCATTGGTTGTAACAATAGTAATTATATAGGAGTTCAAAAATGGATGTAGATCTTATATTTAAAATAGCAGCTATAGGTATTATAGTGGCTGTACTGAATCAAGTTTTAGTAAGGTCCGGCAGAGAAGACCAGGCGATGCTTACCACGTTAACAGGTCTTATTGTAGTGCTGACCATGGTGATTAACCAGATAAAAGAACTGTTTATAACTATAAAATACTTGTTTGACCTTTAAATATGGACTTTATAAAAATATCTATTATAATTCTGGTTTCTGTAATAACAGTGAACTGTCTGCCTGTTTTTGAAAAATCAATAACATCCACAATAAATATTACGGCAGTATTGGTGGTTATCTGGATTGTAATAAGTACTATTACACCAATTGTCAGTGATATAAAAGGTCTCTTTGACAAATACATTAATGGAGATTTGTCTGTTGTTTTCAAATCTTTGGGTATTAGTCTGATTACTCAGTTTGTAGCTGATATAGCTGTTGATAACGGTAACAAATCTCTTGCAAATCTTATGGTTTTAACAGGCAAACTGGCTATTATAGTATTGGCTATGCCTATATATTTGCAGGTGCTGGAATTGGTAGGGCAGATTTTAAAATGAAAAGAATTTTAATAATACTTGTAATACTTATTGCTTTATTCCCACTTAAAGCCAGTGCAGTTACTGACTATATGGAACAAATAGACCAGATAAAAGAAGAACATAATATAGACAACTCATTGTTATTTGACGGTAATCTGGAATCTGTAATTGAATATGTATATGAAAAAATACAGTTAACTTATAAAGAGCCTTTGCTTATATCATCCAGAATAGCAGCGGTTACTGTTATGTATGCTATTTCAAAAATAATTTTTGAAGAAAAAATATCTTCTGGAATTGCAGACAGTGTTGCTGTGCTTACCGTTTTTATATCTTTATTGAATCCAGTTAAAGATATACTGGTTTTTGTATCAGAGAATTTATCTACAGTAAAAAATTTCATGATATCATTTATACCTGTATATTCAGGAATAATTATGGCAAGCGGTGAGTTTTTTACATCTACAGTCTTTACAGGTTTTTTTCTAACTTCAATGATAACAATATCAAATATCTGTTTGAATTATGTGATTCCTTCGTTGAAATTTTATCTGTCAGTTATTATTTCTGATGCTCTTTCTCCGTTTATTCAGCTTAAGGCTGTTGGGGAAATGTATATAAAAGCCGTAAAAAACTTTATGAAGATATCTGTATCACTGATATGTTTTTTACTGACTTTGCAAACAACGATAAGCCAAGGCAGAGATACACTGGCAGTTAAAACAGGCAAATTTGTAGCTGGGGCGGCCATTCCTATTGTTGGTTCTTCTCTACAGGATGCTATTGCGGGAGTATATGCCAGTATGGAAAGTATCAAAGGTTATGCAGGTGTGATAGGGCTTTCCGGGGTGGTTATGGTGTTTATACCGTCGATTATTTCTCTGGTTGTGTATTGGCTATACACATCAGCATTGTACATACTTACAGAGTTACTGGATGTACAATCTATTTCAAAATGTATTAAAGGCTTTATTGAAATAATAGAACTGGTTTTATCTGTTATTACAGTATATATGGTTATGTTTATCTTTTCCATTACTATAATGATAGCTGTTACCAATGGAGTATAAATGGAAATTGTATTTAAAATTGTTGGCAGTTTGTGTACAACAGCATATATTTTAGGACTGTTGTGCAATATAGTGAATTTTAATTACACACAAAAAGCAATAAGACTGACATTTGCGCTATTCCTTATTACCAATGTTTTTACGCCATTAAATAAATTTGACTTTAATATATCTGAATTAAATATACCTATAGAAGAATACAATGCAGAAAGTTATGTGTTGGAAAATGCTGCAGCAATTATAGAAGAAAAAATATATGCACAGCTAGATTCAAAAGATATAGATTATTCTGATATAGATGTGCATATAAATAAAGAAATAGATAAAGTATATGTTGAATATATAAAAATAGCCGGTGTTTCTGTAGATAACTATCATTACATAGAAAATATATTAAAAAATGAAGGAAAAGTTATATTCGAGGATTAAGATGAATATTGTTTATGAAAAATTAAAAAAGGCTGTAGGTTCGTCATCTACACCATATATTTTGTTATTGGGTTTTTTAGGTATATTTTTGTTGTCGGTAGGAGAATTAATGCCGGAAACAGAGAAAAGCACTGTAAACACAGCTGAATATTATAATAGCTATAAACTGGAGATGGAAAAACAGGTTAAACGGATATTATCTTCTGTTAATGGTGCAGGCAATGTGGAAGTTATGATAACATTGGAATCTGGCAGAGAAACCGTATATGTACGGCAGGAGAAAAAGGTAGACGATGAAGATATATCCTTGAACAATGGTGAAAACCAGCAGTCTACCAGAAATTCTTATGAAAATGAAATTGTAATGGTTGAAGAAAATAATCAGAAACAGGCACTGATTGAAAAGGTGCTGGAGCCTGTAGTACAGGGTGTTGTTGTGGTATGCAGTGGCGCTGATGATGTTTCTGTAGTAAGTGATATTACAAATGCTGTTTGTGTTGCATTGAATATAACTTCAAACAGGGTTTGTGTTATAAAAATGAAATAATGGAGGTCATTATGAAAAATATTAATAAGCAACGAAAGGCTTCATTAATTGTGTTAAGTTTTGCAATGGTGATAGCTGTATATCTTAACTGGCAGTATTCGAAAGGAAATGCAGATACATATATACTTACAGATGAAGTGTCACAATACATCAATGCAGAGTTAAACACAGACGAAGGCGATATGCTTATGACAAGCGATGACTATGAAAATCAAAATTATGGTGATGCACAACTTGTGGCCACAACCAAATCTGATACCGATAAATATTTTGAACAGGCAAGATTATCCAGGCAAAAAACCAGAGACGAAGCACTTGATAATCTGCAAAAAACATTGAAAGTAGCTAAATTGTCTGATGAAGAAAAAACACGGGCTACCACAAAGCTGTCACGGATAATACAGAACATGACTACAGAAACAGATATTGAAAATTTAGTAAAAGCAAAAGGCTTTAAAGATTGTGTTGCAAGCATAGCAGATGACAAGATAAGTATTGCTGTTCGGCCTGTAAATAAAGAGCTTACAAAAGCTGATGTATCAAAGATAAGAGATGTTGTTCTGTCAAAAACCACAATTTCTTCACAAAATATTGTTGTAGTTGAAGTAAATTAGTGTTGTTATATTTATGCATTAGTGGTATAATATTAGATAAACAAATGCAAAAATTGCAAAATATATTCACAATATTGCAAATTATTCAAAAATCATTTGTTTTAAAAATATAGGAGGCAACAATTTATGGAATTTAAAAATACAGTAAAACAAGTAGGCGGTCTTAAAATTTCTGTAGCAGTTATTGAAAAAGTTGCAAAGATTGCAGCTATGGAAGTTGAAGGTGTCAGCAATGTTTCTGTTGGCTCATCTGGCGTAAAAGGTTTTCTTGCAAAAACAAACCTGCCAAAAGCTGTGGAAGTAAATATGTTTGATGGTGTTGCTGATATTACAGTTCATGTTGTAGTAAAATATGGCGTTAAACTTCCTGCAGTATGTAAAGATATCCAGCAGGCTGTAAAGGCTAATGTACAGAATATGACAGATATTACAGTATCAAAAGTTAATATAGTTGTTACAGGCGTGGAAGCATTAGCACAGGAATAAATCCTATATCAGGATAAAAAGGGAAAGAAAAATATGACAAGACATAAATCAAGAGAAAATGCATTTATTGCAGTATTTGAAGCCAGCTTCAGCGCAAATGATCTGGAAGATGTTCTGGCAGTAACTCAGGAACTGCCTGAATACGAAGATTATATGCTGGATGACTTTGCGCTTAATCTTATAAAAACTTATTATGATCATGCAGATGAAGTAAACGACATGATTCAGTCCAAACTGAAAAAATGGTCTACAAGCCGTATTTCTAAAGTATGTGGTGCAATCCTCAGACTTTCAGTAGCTGAAATGATGTATTCACATGTAGAAATGGACAGCGTTATCATCAACGAAGCTGTAGAAATCTGTAAAAAATTTGCAGGAGAAAACGACTATCAGTTTGTTAACGGCGTTCTTGGCGCTGTTTCAAAGGAACTGCGTGAAAATAACTAATGATTACCCTTGGAATTGATACCAGTAACTATGCTACATCTGTTGCTTTGGTTGACAATGACAATCATCAGGTGATTTTCTCTGAAAAGAGATTTTTACCTGTTGAAGAGGGGAAAATAGGTCTGCGTCAGCAACAGGCTTTGTTTGAACACATTAAAAACCTCACCAATATCTTTTCTTCTTTTAAAGGAGTAGATATTGGTGCTGTTGGCGTTTCTACTAGACCAAAAGACGAAGAAAATTCCTACATGCCTTGTTTTCTTGCCGGTAAAATGAGTGCCCATTCAATAGGAGGAAGCCTTGGTGTTCCTGTAGTTGAAACATCTCATCAGACAGGTCATCTGACAAGTGCATTATATTATTTAAATAAAGAAGAACTTTACGATAAACAATTACTGATGCTTCATGTTTCTGGCGGCACAACAGACATAATGCTGGCAGAAAATGGAAAAGTTATCAAAAATCTTGGTTCATCTCTGGACCTGTTTGCAGGACAGGCAGTTGACAGATTGGGTGTAAAGCTTGGTTTTCCGTTTCCAGCAGGACAGTATGTGTCTGATTTAGCTATACAGTGTGATGAAGATATAAAGGTAAAAATCAGTGTAAAAGGTTATGATTGTAATTTATCTGGCCTTGAAAATCAGTGCGATAAACTGATTAAAGCTGGATATCCAAACGAATATATCTGCAAATACTGCCTTACCTTTATTGCACAGACATTACTTAAAATGATTGCAAATGTCAGGGAAGAATATGGCGATTTACCGATAGTATTTGCTGGCGGAGTTATGAGTTCAGTAGTAATTAAAGAAATTGTAACTAAAAAAATACCTGATGCAATGTTTGTAGCTCCGCAGTTTTCAAGCGATAATGCAATAGGAGTTGCAGTAAATGCTTATAGGAAGGTGAAAAATGGCTGATATTTTAACTGTTACTTCCTTGAATCTGTATGTAAAATCAATATTGGAAAGTAATCTGGCATTGGCTGATATTGCAGTGGAAGGGGAATTGTCCAACTATAAAAAATATCCATCTGGCCATTGTTATTTTACTTTAAAGGATGAGAAATCGTCTTTAAAAGCCGTAATGTTCCAAAGCTACACCAGAAATGTTAATTTTGTTCCTGAAAACGGTATGAAAGTAATCGTAAGAGGCAAAGTTACATTATATGAAAGAGATGGAGCATATCAGATATATGTTACAAACATGTTTTTAAGTGGGGCTGGCTCATATCAGCTTGCATTTGAAAGACTTAAAAACAAACTGGAAAAAGAAGGTCTCTTCAGACCGGAAAACAAGAAACAGTTACCAGAAATACCTTTTAAAATAGGTGTTGTTACTTCACCTAAAGGCGCGGCTTTACATGATGTTATCAGTACAGCCCAGAGAAGATTCCCATGTGCAGAGATAGTGTTGTCTCCGTGTTTAGTTCAGGGAAGTGAAGCAGAACATACCATTATAGATGCTATTAAAAAGCTTGATGCTATTGACGATATAGATATTATCATCATTACCCGTGGTGGCGGCAGTAAAGAAGACCTGTGGGTATTTAACAGCGAAAATATAGCAAGGGCTGCTTTTGCGTGCAAAAAGCCCACAATCAGTGCAATAGGTCATGAAATAGATTTTTCCATATTGGATTTTGTTTGTGATGTCAGGGCTGCTACACCTACTCAGGCAGTAGAAATAGCTCTGCCAGATATAAATTCATTGAAAATGCATCTGTCTGCAATGGAAAGAAATATTACAAGAACAATGAACCACAGTATTGAACTGTATGAGAAAAAACTGTCAATTATCGAAAAATCTGAAGGCTTTTCAAAGTTCAGAACAAAAGTAAAATATGACTGCGAAAAGCTGGAGCTTATTCAAAATAAACTTAAAGAAAAAATTAACAGAAAGATTTTGAATCTTTCAACTGAAATAAATACAAAAACCCGCATTTTAGAAAATCTAAGTCCTATCAATACCTTAAAAAAAGGTTATGGACTGATTTATAAGGATGAACATATCGTAAAGGATTATAACTTTACAGTGGGCGAAACCGCTAAAATACTGACTTTTGCACAGGAAATCGACTGTGAAATTACAAAAGTTAAACAGAGAAAGGCATAAATTTTATGAAACATACTTTTGAAAGTGCAATGTCCAGACTGGAAGAAATATCAGAAATTCTGTCTGAAAACAATGTTACATTGGATGAATCTTTAAAATTATATGCCGAAGGTGTTAAGTTGTTAAAGTTTTGCAACACAAAACTTGACCAGGCGCAATTAAAAATCAAAGATATAGATGGTAATGTTATGGAGGTGGAGTAGTGAACACCGCAATATATATTGATGCAATCGAAAAAGAATTGGCTGCTTGTTGTGATGAGTTTTTTTATGCAGAATCATCAGTGGCAAAAGCTGCTAAATATTCTCTTTTGAATGCAGGCAAAAGAATAAGAGCTGTTTTACTGTTTCTTACTGCAGAAATGTGTGGCAATGACTGGAGAAAATATCTTCGTCTTGCCTCTGCTGTAGAAATGGTGCACTGTTATTCTCTTATACACGATGACCTGCCATGTATGGATAATGACGATTTGAGAAGAGGCAAACCATCCTGCCACAAGGCATTTGGTGAAGATACTGCACTGCTTGCAGGTGATGCTCTTATCGGTTTAGGCTTGGAAACTATTGTAAATGATGCAAATATTTCTGACACTGATAAAATATTTGCTATGAAAGCTATTACAAATGCAATGGGGCCGAAAGGAATGATTTACGGACAGGAGCTTGACCTGGAATATGAAGATAAACCTGCAAATAAAGAAATTCTTAACAGAATTCACAGACATAAAACAGGTAGAATGATTTCACTTTGCGGACAGCTTGGCAGTATTGGATGTCAGCTTTCAACAGGGCAAAAAGAAGCTTTGGCACTGTTTTTTGACAATGTAGGGCTTGTTTTCCAGATTGTTGATGATATTCTGGACGTTGAAGGTGATGTTGAACAGCTTGGTAAACCTGTTGGCAGTGACAGTGAAAACAATAAATCCACCTTTATTACTTTGTATGGTCTTGAACAATCAAAGAAAATTGCGGCAGATTTGACATATCAGGCTAATAATGCTTTAAAAAATAACTTTGGTGATGAATCTGCTGAACTTATTGAATATACATCTTATCTCCTTAACAGAAAAAAATAAGGAATTTTAACTATGCTGAATGTATTAAATGAAATTAAAAACAACTATATCTTTATGGCTGCTGGTTTATCCTGGTTTTCAGCACAGTTGATAAAGACGATATTAAATTTTATTTTAACAAAAGAAATTAATCTTGAAAGAATGGTGGGAGCAGGCGGTATGCCAAGCGCACATTCTGCCTGTGTAAGTGCACTTGCCATTGCTACAGGCAGACAATGTGGATGTTCATCACCAGAGTTTGCTATTGCTTTCGCATTTGCATGTGTGGTTATCTACGATGCTATGGGTGTCAGAAGAGCTGCTGGCGAACAGGCTAAAGTAATTAACCAGCTTACAGATGCTCTTTTCAAAAATTTTGGTCAGGATACTATAGTTGTCAGTCAACTTAAAGAACTTTTGGGTCATACACCTATTGAAGTTTTAGGCGGCACTATTCTTGGCATTTTATTTGCAACTTTCTTTAAAGGATTTTAAAAATGGATTATCCAATATTAAACACTATAAATTGCAGTGCTGATGTTTCACGGTTATCTTATGATAAACTGGAACAGCTTTGTGCAGAAGTCAGAGAATTTCTGATAGATAAAGTATCAAAAACAGGTGGTCATTTGTCTGCTAATCTTGGTACTGTAGAAATTATGACAGCGATGCATTATTGTTTTACTACTCCTGTGGATGAGTTTGTTTTTGACGTAGGACATCAGTGCTATACTCATAAACTTTTTACAGGCAGAAGAGATAAGTTTGATGGTTTAAGAAAACTTGATGGTTTATCAGGTTTTCCAGCTCCATCAGAATCAGAAGATGATGCATTTATCGCAGGCCACGGCAGTACATCCATTTCTCTGGCTATAGGCCTTGCTCAGGCAAAGAAAATTAAAAAAGAACCTGGTTATGTTATTGCTGTTATTGGTGATGGTGCCTTTACAGGTGGTATGGCATACGAAGGTCTGAATAATATTGACAGTAAACTGGACAACCTTATTATCATACTGAATGATAATAAAATGTCCATTTCCAAAAATGTGGGTTCAGTACCAAGCTATCTTTCCAATCTCAGAACAAGTGGCGGATACCTTAATATGAAAGAAGGGGTATACAAAACACTTGAAAAGATACCTGTTGTTGGTAAAGGTGTTATCAATGCAATGGTTGCTTCCAAGTCTTTTATCAGAAGAAACCTTTACAATTCAGGTACTTTCTTTGAAGACCTTGGCTTTACTTATCACCAGATTGCTGACGGTAATGATGTTTTCAGTGTGTGTTCTACACTTGAGGCGGCAAAACGTGTAAACGGACCTGTGTTTATACATGCGTTGACAACTAAAGGCAAAGGATATGCCCCAGCAGAACAGAACCCTGGTGAGTTCCATGGTGTAAGTGCATTTGATTTGGACAACCTTCCAGACCCTGATGCCGCACCTAAAGATTCTTACTCTACTGTTTTCGGTAAAAACCTGTCTGATATAGCAAACAAAAACGATAAACTTTGTGCTATTACTGCGGCTATGAAATACGGTACAGGTCTCCAGTTCTTCTATCGTGAACATAAACAAAGATTTTTCGATGTTGGTATGGCAGAAGAACATGCAGTTACATTTGCTGCTGCTTTGGCAAAATCCGGTTTACAACCTGTAGTTTGTTTGTATTCTACATTTATGCAGCGTGCAATGGACCAGTATATCCACGACGTTATGTTACTTAATCTTAATGTAATGTTTGGTATAGACCGTTCTGGTCTTGTACCTGGTGATGGTGAAACACATCAAGGTATACACGATATAGGCATTTTTGCAAATTATGTAAATACACCTGTTGTATGTCCATCAAACTACGAAGAACTGATTTACTGGCAGAAATATCTTATATACAATGTAAATGGTCCAAAAGTAATCCGTTATCCACGTGGTGGGCAGGATGAAAACACAAAAGAATACAAATGTACAGGCAAAGAATTTGATGTAATTTCAGAAAATGAAACAGATAATCTTATTGTTTGCTATGGCAGACATTTTACAGAGTGTCTCAAGGCACAGCAAATTCTTAAAGAACAGGGAATATATGCTGATATTCTTAAACTTAATGTGGTAAATCCTGTTCCTGCAGAAGCTGTAGAGCTTGCGAAAAAATATAAAAACGTTCATTTCTATGAAGAACATGTAGCAAATGGCGGTGTGGCAGGCAGATTCGGCCTTATGCTTGTTGAATCAGGTTTCTGTGAAAAATATCGCAGTCATTGTGTTGAAAATTATGTTATCAAACAGGCAACAGTTCCTCAGCTGTGGAAGTTATGTAAACTTGACAGCGAAAGTATTATCAATGATATAAAAGGTGAATAATGAAAATCAGACTTGATCAATATATTTTTGAAGAAGGCTATGCTCCTTCAAGACGGAGAGCCCAGGCTCTCATTATGTCAGGCATTGTGTTTGTAAATAATCAGAAAGCTGATAAAGCTGGCACAATGATAAAAGAAACAGATATCGTTGAAGTACGTGGTAAAGACCTTAAATACGTTAGCCGTGGTGGTCTTAAACTTGAAAAAGCTATCAACGAATATGGGCTGGATTTGACAGATAAAATCTGTATGGATATTGGTGCATCTACAGGCGGTTTCACAGACTGCATGCTCCAGAATGGCGCACAGAAAGTATATGCAGTTGACGTAGGATACGGTCAGCTTGCATGGAAACTTCGCAGTGATGAACGTGTGAAAAATATGGAGAAAACCAATATCCGTAATGTTACTGTAGAAATGCTGGATGAAAAAATCAATTTCTTCAGCGTAGACGTATCTTTTATCTCTCTTAAACATATTTTCCCTGTGGCATATGCTATTTCAACTGAAGATGTAATTGGCGCATGTCTTGTTAAACCTCAGTTTGAAGCAGGAAAAGAAAAAGTAGGTAAAAAAGGCGTTGTACGAGATAGTGAAGTACATAAAGAAGTAATTGAAAATGTAATCAGTTATGCTAACGAATTTGGTTTCTATGTACATAACCTTACTTTCTCACCGATAAAAGGACCGGAAGGCAATATCGAATTTCTTATACTCATTTCCAAAGACAGTGAAAAACCAACTGTTACACAGGAAGTAATTGATGATATTGTAATGCAGGCAAAACAGCATTTAGGTGAATAAATTGAAATTTTTCCTTAAAATTAACCTTTCGAAAGAAAACAGTATTCCAGTAGTTAAAAATGTATTGAAACTCTTGGATGAAGCATCCCATGAATATATGCTTTGTTGTGATGATGAACTGGGAGAAATAGTTGCATCTGACAGATGTGCTGTTTCTGCTGTGGAAGGCATCAGATGGTGTGATGTAATAATAACTGTAGGTGGCGACGGAACATTACTTAATGTAGGTGGAATTGCATCAGATTTCAACAAACCTGTTTTAGGTATAAATACAGGGCATCTCGGTTTTCTGACAGCAATAGAAGGTAATCAACTTAAATTGTTAAAAGATATTACTGATGAGAAAACATTTACAATAAAAAAACATCATTTCATACAGGCAAAGGTAAATGATGGTCCATGGAAATATTGTTTGAATGATGTTGTTGTTTCAAAATATGTTTACAGCAATACAGTTGAACTGTTATTAAAAAGCAATGGTAACCCTATATTAAAATTTTCTGGTGATGGTGTTATTGCCTCAACGTCAACAGGTTCAACCGCATATTCACTTTCAGTAGGTGGACCTATTGTAGACAGTGATTTACAGGCTATGATTATCAGCCCGGTTGCACCGCACAGTCTGTACAGGACATCTATGGTTGTAAGTGCAGATAAAATGATAACAATCACTGCCAGTGACAGAAGCAACAACAAAGCTTATATAGCTTTTGATGGTGCTGACCATCAGGAAATTTCCAAAGAAGACGAAATAACTGTCCAGATGTCCGACAAGTATGTTTCAATATATACTTTAAGTAACTTTGGTCAGTTTGAAAAAGTAGACAGTAAATTAAAATCAAGATAAAAAGTAAAAGGAGTCAACAATGAAAAAAGCCAGACATAAGAAAATACTTTCCCTTATCAACGAATTCAATATTGACAGGCAGGAAGTTCTCCTTGACTACCTGAAAAAAGAAGGTTTTAAGGTAACACAGGCAACTGTATCCAGAGATATCAAAGAGTTAAACCTGGTTAAAATTGTATCTTCAAACGGTGAATACAAATATGCACAGAATACTATTGTTGAAGATACAAAGGCTACCTTTACTCGCTTTGACTATATTTTCTCTGAGTCAATCAAATCTGTAGATTATGCACAGAATATTATTGTTATTAAATGTCATACAGCTATGGCACAGGCGGCTTGCGAAGTGTTTGATAACCTTCACTGGGATGGTGTAGTAGGTACTCTTGCAGGTGAAAATACTATTTTCATTGTAGTAAGAAATGAAGAACTTGCCCACAACCTTTGCGACAAACTCAGACATTATATTAAATAATCGGTGAATATATGCTTTGTGAACTTATAATAGAAAATGTGGCGGTTATAGAAAAAGCACGCATAGATTTCAGGGAAGGCTTTACATGTCTCACTGGTGAAACTGGTGCTGGTAAATCTATTATCATAGATTCTATAAATGCTATAATGGGTGAAAGAATTTCTAAAAATATAGTAAGAACAGGTGCTGAAAAGGCATCTATTGTTGCTGTGTTTGAAAATCTGGAACAGGATATAATTGACAAAGCATTGGAAATGGACATCGATTTAAGGGATGAATGTATTGTTTCTCGTCAGATAACAGCTGAAGGGAAGAGTACAGCAAGGATAAATTCTGTTCCTTGTCCTGTTTCTGTATTAAAACAGCTGTTCAGTGATGCTATAAATATTCATGGTCAGCATGATAGCCAGAGCCTGCTTACTCCATCAAAGCATATAGGTATACTGGATTCATTTGGCACAGATTCTGCTATAAAGGCGGCATACAGTCAGTTTTATAAAGAATATGTGGCACTGGACAGACAGATAAAAGAGTTGGAATCCATTGATAAAGACAAGCGGAACACACTGGACCTCTTGTCATTTCAGGTACAGGAAATCGAAGATGCGCGGCTTTCGGTTGAAGAAGAACAACAGCTTCTCAATGATAAGCAGCTTATTAAAAACGCAGAACATATAGTTTCTGCTGTTTCATCTGCTTGCAATTATCTTTTTGGTGATGATGAATCCATGGGTGGTCTTTCTGCTTTGCAGGAAGCAGCTATGGAGGCAGAAAGAGTAAGTGAATTTGCTGAAAATCTTTCATCCATCAGCGAAAGATTAAACGAAGCCGCAGCTATTGTACAAGATGCAGGTTTTGAACTTAAAAACTTTATTGATGACTTCGATATAGATATTTCAGATATAGATGAAATTGAAGAACGTCTGGACATTTATTACAGAATGAAAAGAAAATATGGTCCGGATGTTGAAGATGTTCTTCATTTTTATGAAGAAAGTAAGTCTGAACTTGAAAAAATCGAGTTTGCACAGGAAAAACTGGATGAATTATATGAAGAAAGACAGATTATACTTGATAAACTGTCTATTTCTGCAGACAGACTTACACAAAACAGAAAAGATGTTTTTGAAAAACTGGCAAATGAAATTGAGGGATCTCTGGTATTTCTCAATATGCCAGATGTAAAACTTTTCCTTTCGTGTGAAAGAAAGAATTTTGCATCAGATGGTCAGGATAATATTGAGTTTCTTATTACTACCAATAGGGGTGAATCTGCCAAACCTATGGCAAAAATTGCATCTGGTGGTGAACTTTCAAGAATTATGCTTGCCATTAAGAGTGTTCTGGCTGAAAAAGAAACTACACATACACTGATCTTTGATGAAATTGATACTGGTGTGTCTGGTTCAGCTGCTATGAAGATTGGCAAGCTGTTAAAACATACATCAAAGGGGAAACAGGTACTTTGTGTTACACATTCTGCACAGATTGCCGCATTTTCAGACAACCATCTGTTTATCCAGAAAACAGCCAGAGACCAGGCTACATTTACATCTGTAACCCTGCTTTCAGAAACAGAAAAGGAAAGGGAAATCGCGCGCATTATTTCTGGTGACAATATTTCTGAAACTTCAATTCTTAATGCAAGGGAAATGATTACACTGGCAAAAAACAGTTGACAATAATTTATCAAAATGATATCATTTGATACATACAGATAAACGCTATGACAAAGACAAGTAACTGGAAAAGTGCGGTATAGAGAGAGTGCGGTTGGTGAAAGCACGACTTTGAGTTTTCAGTGAATACCCTTTTGAGCGGCAGCCCGAAATAACAGTAGGCGCTGACGGTAGTTCCCGTTACAGAATATAAAGTCTTTGTACTTTGTGAGACGGTTTATCGCGAGATATTCCGTAAACAGAGGTGGTACCGTGTTATATATTAACGCCCTCTGCCATAACGGCAGGCGGCGTTTTTTTATTTCCATTTGCTCCGCAGGCCCAATAAAGATTTTCAGGAGGATAGAATAATGGAATTTAACGGAATGAAATTACCAGATAACGCTTATGACTTGCTGGTTGAAAGAGGTCTTATCGCAGGCGTTACAAACCCAGAAATCGTTCGCGATTTAATGGACAAAGAAAAAATAACATTTTATATTGGTTTTGACCCAACTGCAGACAGCCTTCATGTAGGTCACTTCCTGCAGCTGCTTGTTATGAGATACATGCAGATGTACGGTCACAGACCAATCGCTCTTATCGGTGGTGGCACATGTATGATTGGTGACCCATCAGGTAAAGCTGATATGCGTCGTATTATGCCAAGAGAAGAAATCGATGCTAACGGCGAAAAATTCAAAGTTACAATGAAAAAACTGCTGGATTTCTCTGACGGCAAAGCTCTTATGCTGAACAATGCTGACTGGCTGATGGAACTGAACTATGTAAACTTCCTGCGTGAAGTAGGCTGGCATTTCTCTGTTAACAAAATGCTGTCTGCTGACGCTTTCAAAGTAAGAATGGAAAGAGCAGATATCGGTCTTACATTTACTGAATTCAACTACATGCTGATGCAGGGTTACGACTTCTACCGTCTGTTCAATGACCATAACTGTATTGCACAGTTTGGTGGTTCTGACCAGTGGTCCAACATCCTTGCTGGTACAGAACTTATCCGTAAAAAAGATGGTAAAGATGCTTATGGTGTAACATTTAACCTGCTTACAACAGCTGACGGTGTAAAAATGGGTAAAACAGTTAAAGGCGCTGTATGGCTTGACCCAACAAAAACTACACCATACGAATTTTTCCAGTACTGGAGAAATATCAACGATGCTGACGTTGCTAACTGTATGCGTATGCTGACACTTATTCCTCTGGAAGAAATCGATGCTTACGTAGAAAAAGGCGGTGCTGCATTCAACGAAGCTAAAGAAAGACTTGCTTATATCCTGACAGAAATGATTCACTCCAAAGAAGATGCAGACCTTGCTCTTAAAACAAGCCGTGAACTGTTCTCTGGCGCTGCAAACAGTGAAAATATGCCTGCATTTGCACTTTCTGATGAAAACTTCACAGATGGCAAAATCGCAGTTCTTGACCTGCTGGTTGCTTCCAAACTTGCTCCATCCAAATCTGAAGCAAGACGTCTTGTAATGCAGGGCGGTATTCTTGTAAATGACGAAAAAGTTGAAGGCATCGATGCTGCATGGGATAAAGCTGCATTTGAAGGCACATTTATCGTTAAAAAAGGTAAGAAAACATTTCTTAAAATTACACTGTAATTAATTGAAATAAATAATAGCCGGGAGATTTCTCCCGGCTTTGCTTTTTAGTAAATAATGTGTTATAATAAGTCGTTACAAATTATTTTACTTTATTCTGGAGGTAAATTTGTCAATTTTCGTAATAGGAGATTTGCATCTGTCATTTGGTGTGGAAAAGCCGATGGATATTTTTCAGGGCTGGGAAAACCACTGGCAAAGAATAGAGAAAAACTGGCGCAAACTGGTTAAAGAAACTGACACAGTTATAATACCGGGGGATATATCCTGGGGACTTACAATTGATGAGGTGTTGCCAGATTTTCAGTTTATCAATTCATTACCGGGACAAAAGATTATATCGAAAGGCAACCATGATTACTGGTGGCAGACAGCAAAGAAATTGCAGGAGTTTGTAGAGAAAAATAATTTTGATACTATTAAATTTCTGCACAATAACAGTTATGAGGTAGAGGATAAAATAATCTGCGGTACTCGTGGCTGGATATTTGAAAATGGCCAGCGGCAAGACGAAAAAGTTATTCTTCGTGAGGCTGGTCGATTAAAAGCGTCTCTTGATTATATGAAAAGTGATAAGGAGAAAATTGTATTTCTTCATTATCCTACAGTATATCAGGAACAGCGCGCCAATCATATAATTAACACACTTAAAGAGTACAATATAAAAAGATGTTTTTACGGACATCTTCATGGCAAAACAATTAATTATGCATTTAATGGTATTTATGAAGGAACAAAATACAAATTAATTTCTGCAGATGCGATTGATTTTTGTCCATATATAATTGATTAATCTGTTTTTGTGTGATATAATTATTTAGTCATAGTGCGTTTTAGCGCTATGGTGCCATAATTTTTAATAAAAACAATTTAAGGAGTTTTAGAAATATGGAAATTATCAGAAACGAAAAAGTTGCTGAAAATACTGTTGAACTTGAATTCAGAGTTCCTGCAGAAGAATTTGAAAAAGCACTTACAACTGCTTTCAGAAAAGCAAACAAAGAAATCACAGTTCCTGGTTTCAGAAAAGGTAAAGCACCAAGAAATGTTGTAGAAAAAATGTTTGGTCAGGAAATCTTCTTCAACGATGCTATCGACGAAATCCTTCCACAGGCTTACGAAGATGCAGTTAAAGAAGCAGGTCTCGTAGTTGTTGCAAGACCAGAACTGGACATCCCAACATGTTCCAGAGAAGAAGGCTTTACAGTTAAAGCTACACTGACAACTTACCCAGAAGTTAAACTTGGTCAGTACAAAGGACTCAAAGCTGAAAAAACAACAATCCCAGTATCTGAAGAACTGGTAGAATCTGAACTGTACAACCTCCAGGAAAGAAACGCAAGACTTGTTACTATAACAGACAGAGCTGCACAGCTTGATGACACAGCTAACATCGACTTTGAAGGTTTCGCTGATGGCGTTGCATTCGAAGGCGGCAAAGGCGAAAGCTTTGACCTCCTCCTTGGTTCAGGTCAGTTTATCCCAGGTTTTGAAGAACAGATTGTTGGCCACAACATCGGCGATGAATTTGATGTAGAAGTAACATTCCCAACAGAATACCACGCTGAAGATCTGGCTGGCAAACCAGCAGTTTTCAAAACAAAACTGAACGAACTTAAAGTTAAAGAACTTCCAGTTATCGATGATGAATTTGCTAAAGATGTAAGCGAATTTGACACACTGGAAGAACTGAAAGCTAACATTGTTGAAATCAAACAGGGTGAAGCTGACAGAGCTGCTGAACTGGATGTAGAAAACAAACTGGTTGCACAGGTTGTTGAAGGTATGGAAGCAAACATCCCAGAAGCTATGTACGAAACAAGAGTTGACGACATGGTAAACGATTTTGCTAACAGACTGTCCCAGCAGGGTCTTTCTATCGAACTGTACCTCCAGTACACACAGATGGATATGGAAAGCTTCAGAAAAACATTCAGAGAACAGGCTGAAGAACAGGTAAAAATCCGCCTTGCTCTTGAAGCAGTTGTTAAAGCAGAAAACATCACAGCTTCTGACGAAGAATATGAACAGGAACTGATGAAAGCTGCAACAGCATATAACTTCCCAATTACAGAACTGAGAAAAATGATTCCTGTAGAAGAAGTTAAACATGACCTTTCTGTACAGAAAGCTATCGACTTCATCAAAGCAAACGCAGAAATCGTTAATGCATAATTTTTACTGTTAAAGCCTAAACTAACTATTGAAACAAATTGGAGGTTATTTTATGGCATTAGTACCAGTAGTAGTAGAACAGACTAGCAGAGGGGAAAGATCTTACGATATTTTCTCCCGTTTGCTGAACGATAGAATTATTATGTTGTCTGACGAAGTAAATGATGCAACAGCAAGCCTTGTTGTTGCACAGTTGCTTTATCTTGAAGGTCAGGACCCAGATAAAGACATCAGTCTTTATATCAACAGCCCAGGTGGTTCAATTACAGCAGGTATGGCTATATACGATACAATGAATTACATCAAATGTGATGTATCCACAATCTGTATCGGTATGGCTGCATCTATGGGTGCATTTCTGCTGGCCGCAGGTGCAAAAGGCAAACGTTATGCACTGCCAAACAGCGAAATTATGATTCACCAGCCACTTGGTGGTATGCAGGGTCAGGCTTCAGATATTAAAATTCATGCCGACAGAATAATTAAAATGAGAGAAAAACTCAATACAATTCTTGCTGAAAGAACAGGCCAGACAGTTGAAAAGGTTACAGCCGACACAGACCGTGACAATTTCCTTTCAGCTGATGAAGCATGTGCTTACGGCTTGATTGATAAAGTAATTGAACACAGATAACGGAGAAATATGGCTAACAAAGATAAAGTTATTACATGTAGCTTTTGTGGTAAAACTTCAAACGAAGTGGAGCGTATCATAATAGGTCCGGGTGTAAACATCTGTAACGAATGTATTTCTCTGTGTTGTGACCTTCTTGAAGATGAAGGTCTTATGGAACCAAAACAGCCTGCAAAACCTGGTAAAAGATCTAAATCGGGTGATGAAATCAACATTCTTTCACCACTGCAGATTAAACAGGGACTTGATAAATATGTTATTGGTCAGGATGAAGCAAAGATTGCTCTCAGTGTAGCGGTATATAACCATTACAAAAGAATTCTCAGTGGAAACAAAATAGATGATGTTGAAATTCAGAAAAGTAACATTCTGCTTTTAGGACCATCCGGTACAGGTAAAACACTTCTTGCACAGACATTGGCTAAAATGCTCAATGTACCATTTGCAATTGCAGACGCTACTACATTGACAGAAGCTGGCTACGTAGGTGAAGACGTGGAAAATATTCTGCTCCGTCTGATTCAGGCGGCTGACTATAATATTGAAAAAGCACAGATAGGTATCATTTACGTGGATGAAATCGATAAGATTACACGTAAAAGCGAAAACCCATCTACTACTCGTGATGTAGGCGGCGAAGGTGTACAGCAGGCTTTGCTGAAAATTCTTGAAGGCACTGTTGCTAGTGTTCCACCACAGGGCGGCAGAAAACATCCTCATCAGGAATTTATTCCTATCGATACAAAGAATATTCTGTTTATCTGTGGCGGTGCTTTCGATGGTATTGAGAAACATATTGCAAAGCGTACATCTGAAGCAGGCACTCTTGGTTTTGGCGGTACAGTTAAAACCAAGAAAGAGGAAGAAATTTCAAAAGTACTTAAAAGAGTAGAGCCAGATGACCTTGTGAAATTTGGCCTGATTCCAGAAATAATTGGTCGTTTACCAGTTATTTCAGTGCTTTCTGCATTGGATAAAGATGCCCTTGTTCGTGTATTAAAAGAGCCTAAAAACTCTTTAATCAAACAGTATCAGGCTTTATTTGGTCTTGATAATGTTGAACTGGAAATCACAGATGATGCATTGGATATGATTGCTGAAAAGGCTATCAAAAGAAAGAGTGGTGCTCGTGCACTGCGTTCTATCTTTGAAGAATGTCTTATGGATGCAATGTTTAAAGTGCCAGATGATGAAACTGTTGCTAAAGTAATTCTTGATGCAAATGCAGTAGAAACAGGTATCTGCAAATACGAATACGGTGCACCAGGCAAAAGATACTCTAACAAAAGTATCACTATCTAAATAATTAAGAGACACCTTTTGGTGTCTCTTTTTATATTATTATGATAGGTTGAAAAAAGTAACAAAATCTGTTATAATATTTATTCAAGTGTAATTAAATAAATATAGGAGGTAATTTATGTCTGTTAAAGTAAAAGTAAAGACTGATAAAATTGGTGAATATCTTCATCTGCCAGCTATTGCTTTACGTGGCCTTGTAATTTTTCCAGGCAGTATAGTACATTTTGATGTAGGAAGAGAAAAATCAATCAATGCTGTAAATGAAGCTATGTCACTTGACAGAATGATTTATCTTGTTCCACAGGTTGATATGGATATTGAAGATCCAGGTCAGGCTGATATATATGATGTTGGCGTAGTAGCTGAAATCAAACAGGTTTTAAAGCTTCAGGATGGAATCATCAAAATTATGGTAGATGCTAAATATCGTGCTAAAACTGTTGATGTAGAACAGAAAGCAGACTTTATCTCTGCTATTGTAAAGCAGAATCCTGTAAATAAAATACGTTCAGGCAGGGAAAATAATGCAGAAGCACTTATGCGCTCTATAAAAGAAATGTTTGAACGCTATCTTACAGTTAGCCCTAAACTTTCAAAAGAGATTGTTTCCACTGTTTTCCTCACTGATGAAGCCAACAAACTTTGTGATTATATTGCGGCAAACATCATGTTCAGAATTGAAGATAAAATGTCAATTCTCACAGAAAATTCTCTTGAAAAAAGAATGAATTATGTTCTTAAATTCTTGAACAATGAATATGAAGTTCTTAAAATCGAGGCAGAAATCAAATCAAAAGTTCATGCTGAAATGGAAAAGAGCCAGAAAGAATATTATCTGCGCCAGCAAATCAAAACTATTTCTGAAGAATTGGATGAAGGTGAAGACACAGTAAAAGAAACTGATGAATACCGTCAGAAAATTGCTGAACTTGGTTTGCCACAGGAAAAAGCAGATAAACTTCTTAAAGAAGTGAATCGATTGGGTAAAATGATGGGCTCTTCACAGGAAGCTGCTGTAATCAGAACATATCTTGATACATGTCTTGCTCTGCCATGGAATCTTTCTACAAAAGAACAGATGAATGTTATAAAAGCAGAACAGATTCTTAACAAAGGCCATTATGGCATGGAAAAAGTTAAGGAAAAAGTGCTGGAAATTCTCTCTGTAAGACAGCTGAAAGAAGATGTTCGTGGTCAGATAATCTGTCTTGTTGGCCCTCCTGGTGTAGGTAAAACAAGTATTGCTTCCTCAATTGCTGAATGCCTTGGCAGAAACTTTGTAAGAGTTTCTTTAGGGGGTGTAAGGGATGAAAGCGAAATCCGTGGTCACAGAAGAACTTATGTAGGTGCAATGCCTGGTAAAATCGCCAACTCAATGATTAGTGCAAAATCTAATAATCCTGTAATTCTTTTGGATGAAATAGATAAACTTGCCGGTGATTTCCGTGGTGACCCAGCTGCAGCACTGCTGGAAGTTCTTGACAGTGAACAGAACCATTCTTTTAATGACCATTATATCGATATGCCAATTGACTTAAGCAATGTTTTCTTTATCGCTACTGCAAACAATATGGCATCTATTCCTGGCCCACTACTGGATAGAATGGATATTATCGAACTTTCCAGCTATACTAGAGAAGAAAAATTCAATATTGCCAAGAAACATCTTATTCCTAAACAGCTTGAAAAAAATGGAATGAAATCATATGTTAAATTCAATGATACAGCTATTTATGAAATAATTGACTGTTACACAAAAGAAGCTGGTGTAAGAAATCTGGAAAGAACTATAGTTGACCTTTTAAGAAAGTGTGCTAAAATTATAGCTTCCAACAAAGCTGAAAAAGTAACCCTCAACAAAAACAAGGTTATTGAGATGCTTGGTGCTGAAAAATTCAAACCAAACAACCTTGACCTTACAGATACTGTTGGTGTTGCAAATGGCCTTGCATGGACCAGTGTAGGCGGGGAAATGCTGCCAATCGAAGTTACAGTAATTCCAAATGGTGCAGGCAGACTTGAACTTACAGGCAGTCTTGGTGATGTAATGAAGGAATCCTGCAAAATTGCCCTCAGCTATATTAAGGCAAACGCAGAAAAATATAACATTACAACAGATTTTTCAAAAATTGATATACATATCCATGCACCGGAAGGGGCTGTACCCAAAGACGGCCCATCTGCGGGTATCACACTTACAACAGCATTGTTGTCTGTGCTGACAAAACGCAGTGTAAAAGGTGATGTAGCCATGACTGGTGAAGTTACACTTCAGGGCAGAGTTCTGCCAATTGGTGGTCTTAAAGAAAAGGCAATGGCTGCATACCGTGAAGGTATCAAAACAGTTATTATTCCTTATGATAACCAGCCAAACCTTCAGGATGTAGATGTAAAAGTTAAAGAAAAAATTAAATTTGTGCCTGTAAAAACTATTGACCAGGCTATTAGTGTAAATCTTAATTAGGTGAACAAATGATAATTAAAAAAGCAGAATTTTCTGCTGCTTACGGTACAAATAAACAGCTTCCGGCTTCTGTAAAAGCGGAAGTTGTATTTTCCGGACGCAGTAATGTGGGCAAATCCAGCCTCATCAATAAAATTTGTAACAGAAAAAATCTTGCCAGAGTTTCTGGTGAACCTGGTAAAACAGGTACAATCAATTTTTACACAGTAAATGATTTCTATATCGTAGACCTTCCTGGTTATGGTTTTGCTAAAGTAAGTGACAAAGAAAGAGCAAGATGGGACAAGCTTATCAACTCTTACTTTGAAACAGGACGTGGTATCAACCTTGTTGTTCAGCTTATTGACAGCCGTCGCGAACCATCTGCAGACGACTATACAATGCTGGACTATCTTACTCACCATAACATTCCTTTTGTAATTGCACTTACAAAAGGTGATAAGCTTAACAAAACACAGCAGAACGCGGCTGTAGAACAGTTTAAACAGTATTGTGAAGGTTTTTCATATTCTGAAATTATCCTTACAAGCACACTGAAAAATATCGGTATAGAAACACTTAACAGCACAATCGAAAGCTTTCTTGGAGAATAATTATGTCATATAAAGAATTCAGTTATTTTTATGATTATTTCAATTATAATGCTGATTATGATGCTTTGTTCAATAAAATTGTTTCTCTTGCAAAAGAGGGCGGTGTTACAAAAGGCATAGTATGTGACCTAGGTTGTGGCACAGGTGAACTGGCATTCAGATTCAACGATGCTGGTTTTGATGTAATTGCTGTTGATAATTCAGATGAAATGCTGGATGTTCTTTTTGATAAAAGAGACGAAATTGAAGCTTACAATGTGCAGATTTTAAAACAGGATATTACACAGCTGGATATGTTTGGTACAGTTGATTTATTTACCTGTACATTTGACACAGTAAATCATCTTGAAGGTGCTGAATCTATACAGAAATTATTTTATAAAGTGTCACTGTTTATGGAGCCAGATGGCGTATTTATCTTTGATATGAACACTGCGTACAAACATATCAATGTTCTCAAGAATGAAAAATTTGACTTTATTGATGATGAAGCAGATTGTTTCTGGCAGAACACACTTTATGCTGATGAAAACAGAACAAAAATTTCAATTAAAATAAATGATAAACATGCAAATCAGCAGTATTCAGAAGAATTTTTTGAATATTACTATCCACTTCAGCAGGTTCTGGACATGCTTAAAAAAGCAGGACTGGAAGTTAAAAAGCTGATTGATGGCGAAACCTTTGGTGAAGTCAAAGATGACACACAGAGATATATGTTTATGGTAAAAAAGGAGCAGAAAAATGGCTAAAATAATTAGAGCTATATCTGATATGGGTGGTGTGGTAATCACAGTTATTGAATCCACTGATATTGTAAAAAAAATGGAAGAAATCCATCAGACATCAGCTGTTGTAAGTGCTGCATTTGGCAGATTTCTTACAGCTTCACAGCTTATGGCTGCAAATTTAAAACATGTTGACGATTCCATCACACTGCGAATCAAAGCAGATGGTCCTATTGGCCTGCTTACAGTAGGTTGTGATGGCAGAGGTAACTGTAAAGGTTATGTAGAAAACAACGTGGTTGAACTGCCTCTGCGTGCTGATGGAAAACTGGATGTTGGCGGTGCTGTAGGTAAAGATGGATATCTTTATGTTGTTAAAGATATCGGTCTTAAAGAACCTTATGTTGGCAGCATTCCACTTGAAAGTGGTGAAATTGCAGAAGATATTACAGCATACTACGCATATTCCGAACAGATTCCTACTGTTTGTGCTCTTGGTGTTCTTGTAAACCCAGACCTTACAATCAAAAGAGCTGGCGGCTATCTGCTGCAGTTGCTTCCAGGTGCTACAGAAGAAGAAATTACAATGTTGGAAAACAACATTAAAAATGTAAAAAGTATTACTTCTTTCTTTGAAAGTGACAAAACAGTTTACGATGTAGTTGATACAATTCTTGATGGATTCAACCCAAATATTCTCGATGAAAGTGAAGTACAGTACCACTGTGATTGCAACAGAGACAGGGTAGAAAAAGCACTTATCAGCATTGGTATCAAAGACCTTGAAATGTTGCGTGATGAAGAAGAACAGATTGAAATGGGTTGCCAGTACTGTGATGCAAAATATCATTTTACTAAAAAAGATTTAGATAAAATGATTAAAGAGCTGAATAATAAATAGTTAATTTTAAAATTACTTTATTTATTTCGTAGTTGAAAAAAGTTGAAAATTTTCAAAAAAAAGTGTTGACTTTTTGGAAATTAGTGCTATAATAATTAACGTTGCCGAGAGTTATGGGAGCATAGCTCAGCTGGGAGAGCATCTGCCTTACAAGCAGAGGGTCACAGGTTCGAGCCCTGTTGTTCCCACCAAAGTCTCGGCGACAGAATAAGCGGGTTTAGCTCATCTGGTAGAGCGCCACCTTGCCAAGGTGGAGGTAGCGAGTTCGAGCCTCGTAACCCGCTCCAGCAATCTCGAAAGAGATTATGTGGGAGCATAGCTCAGCTGGGAGAGCATCTGCCTTACAAGCAGAGGGTCACAGGTTCGAGCCCTGTTGTTCCCACCACATATTTGGCCCGGTAGTTCAGTTGGTTAGAACGCTAGCCTGTCACGCTAGAGGTCGTGGGTTCGAGCCCCATTCGGGTCGCCAATTGTGTGCCTCTGTAGCTCAGTCGGTAGAGCAGGGGACTGAAAATCCCCGTGTCGTTGG